>PBVH01000009.1 GCA_002728175.1 Flavobacteriales bacterium
TTAATTTTACCTAACAATTTTTCAACTTCAGCTTTAGTTTTTTTAAATGGTTTAGCCTTAATGTATGTTGCTAAAATCAGAATTAAGTATATTTTATCTATTATTTTAAGTGCTTTTCTATTTTTTTTATCAATTTATTCAATAACAAAATATACAGATTTCGGTTCAAAAATAATTCCAAGATCAGTAACTTGGGTTAGTAGAATTGATGGTTTTTTGTTAGAGAAAGAAAATGATGATATGACTAAAGATTACCAACAAGTACAGTCATTAGTTGCAATACAAAATGGTGGGATAAGAGGTGTAGGGCCAGGAAAAAGTATACAGAGAAGTATATTACCTTATTCATCTTCAGATTTTATTTTTTCTATCATCATAGAAGAATATGGGCTGATTGGTGGAGTAGGTGTTATTTTAGCATATTTAATTTTGTTTTTTAGAGCAACATTAATTTCATTTAAAGTAGAGAGTTTTTTTGGAAATTTAGTAACGATTGGGTTAATTTTTTCATTAGTTTTTCAGGCTTTGATTAATATGTTAGTGACTGTAGAAATACTTCCAATTACAGGACAAACACTTCCTTTAATAAGTATGGGTGGAACCTCAATAGTATTTACTTGTATCTCAATTGGTATTGTCCTAAGTATTAGTAGAGATTCAACTGACAGAGATTATGAAAAAGCATAAGATAATAATTAGTGGTGGTGGTACAGGAGGGCATATTTTTCCTGCTCTAGCAATTGCAAAAGAGCTAGAGAAAAAACATAAAGGAATTGATTTCCTTTTTGTTGGCGCTTCAAATAGAATGGAAATGCAAAAAGTTCCAGCATATGGATATAATATTATTGGTTTATGGATAAGCGGTTTTCAAAGGAAATTTACAGTTAGAAATCTTTTTTTTCCATTAAAGTTGATTCTAAGTTTGTTTCACTCAATATATATTATAAAGAAATTTAATCCTGATTTAGTTATTGGAACAGGTGGCTATGCTTCTGGTCCTATTTTATTTGTTGCTTCGAAATTAAAAATTCCTTGTATAATACAAGAACAAAACTCATATCCTGGAATTACCAACAGATTATTGGGTAATCGTGTTGATAAAATTTGTGTAGCATATGATAATATGCAAAGATATTTTCCAGAAGAAAAAATTATTGTTACAGGAAATCCCATAAGACAAAATATTTTAAATTTTGATAAAAAAAATTGTGATGTTAATGATTTTAAGTTTAAAAATAAATCAATAACTGTATTAGTAGTTGGTGGTAGTCTTGGTGCAGAATCAATTAATCAAGTTATTGAAAAAAATTTAAAAATTTTTGAACAAAAAAAAATAAATATTATTTGGCAGACCGGTAAAACTTATTACGATGCCAATGTGAATTTCATTAAAGCAAATAAGTATAAAAACTTAATGGTGTTAGATTTCGTTAAAAATATGTCAGATGCTTATTCTTCAGCTGATATTATAATTTCAAGAGCTGGAGCAATCGCAATTTCTGAATTATGTTTTATAGCAAAACCATTAATTCTAGTTCCTTCTCCAAATGTTGCTGAAAATCATCAATATAAAAATGCACAATCTTTAGTTAATAAGAATGCTGCTTTGCTTGTAAAAGATAATGAAGCAAATTGTAAACTTGTAAATGTGTTAATAGAATTATGTGATAACAAGGATTTGCAAATAGAGTTGAAAAAAAATATTAAAAATTTAGCAATTTCAGATGCCTCAGAAAAAATAGCAACAATTGCTTTAAATTTAATTAAAAAATGAACTTAAATCAGTATACTCATATATACTTAATTGGTGTTGGTGGAATTGGTATGAGCGCACTAGCTAGATTTTTTTTAAACAAAAAATATAAAGTGTATGGATATGATGCCGTAAAGTCAGACTTATGTCAAGAACTTGAAAAAGAAGGTGTGAATATCCACTATGATAATAATATATTTTCAATTCCAAAGGAGCTAAAGCTATTAAAAGAAAATAAGTTATTAGTAATTTATACTCCAGCAATCAGTTTAAATCAAAATATTATTAAGTATTTTATTGATAAGGATTTTAAAGTTTATAAGAGATCAAAAATTTTAGGTTTTATTAGTCAAAAATATTTCACAATAGCTATTGCAGGAACTCATGGGAAAACAACAACAACATCAATATTAACATTTATATTAAAAAATTCTGAGAAAAAAGTAATATCTTTTATTGGAGGAATAACAAACAACTATAATAGTAATCTAGTAATGGATGAGAATGCAAATATTTTTATTGTAGAGGCAGATGAATATGATAAGTCATTTTTAGAGTTATCTCCTAATATAGCTGTAGTAACTTCTATAGATTCCGATCATTTGGATTTGTATAAAAATAAAAATAATTTATATAAATCATATCTAGATTTTGCTAAAAGAGTAAAAGAAAAGGGTATTATTTTAATAGAATCTTCTATAAATTTAAATTTTTCTAAGCCTAAAAGAGGTTTTATTAAAAAATACTCAGCAAATGAAATTTCAGACTATTATGCTAACAATTTAAATGTATGTTCAGCAAAAGTTTTTGCAAATTTATTTGTAAAATCTTCCCCAAAAAATTATAACTGCATTGCAAAAAGAGCAGAATTTACTTTACCTGGAAAACATAACGTAAGCAACATGGTAGCTGCGGTTGCTGTAGCTTTAATGTTAAAAGTAAATATTGATACAATATTAAAATCATTAAAAACCTTTAAAGGTATTAGAAGAAGATTCGAATTTGTTGTTAATAAAAAAAATCTAGTATTCATTGACGATTATGCACACCATCCATCTGAAATTTCATCAACAATTAAAACTGTAAGATTGTTGTTTCCGGATAGAAATCTTACTGTTATTTTTCAACCACATTTATATTCAAGAACTAAGGATTTTGCTATTGATTTTGCAAGAGTTCTTTCAATGGCTGATAGATTAATTTTATTGGACATTTACCCAGCACGCGAAAAACCAATTTCAGGTGTTAATTCAAAAATGATGTTAGGTTTGTGTACTAATATAGATAAACAAGTTTGTGAAAAAGAAAATTTATTGTCATTAATAAATAAAATAGATATTGATATTTTATTAACCATGGGAGCAGGAGATATTAGTGAGTTAACTGAGCCAATTAAACATATTTTAAATTAATGAAAGTAGTTTATACAATAATTAAATGGTTGGTATTGATTTCTAGTTTATCTGCTATTCTTTCATTTACTAATAAAAACAGAAAAAATCAAGCAGCTAATTTAAATAATATTGAAATCGATTATAAAAAATTTATTGATAATAAAAATATCACAGAGTACTTAATAGAAAATCATTTTATATTTGATAGTACATTAATTAGTGATATTGATTTTGTTTCAATTGAGGAAGCACTGAATGAACATCCTTACATAAAAAAAGCAGAAATATATTCTGATCAAAAAGGAAATGTAAATTTATTTCTAAAAAATAGAATACCTTACGTCAGAGTAATAAATAATACTGACGATTTTTATTTAGACTCAAAAATGACGATGTTCCCAATAAATGATAATTACACTGAAAATGTATTGATAATAACTGGTGAATTTGTTTTGACTAATTCAAAAGCAAAAAAATTAATTACGTTGATAAATAATAATGATTTTTGGAGATCACAGATAACACAAATTCACTTTATTGAAGAAGAAGATGTAATTTTAATTACTAGAGTAGGAGATCAATTAATAGAATTTGGAGATTTAAATAATCAAGAAGATAAGTTAAATAATTTAAATATTTTTTATAAGAAAGTCATGCCAGTTCAGGGCTGGGACAAATATTCTAAAGTTAGTTTGAAGTTTAATAACCAAATTGTTTGTACAAAGAAATAATTATATGCAAGATCAAGAGATTAAAAATATGTCGGATATTATTGTAGGTTTAGATATAGGAACTACAAAAATTGCAATAATGGTCGGTAGAAAAAATAAATATGGTAAATTAGAAATTTTAGCAACTGCCAAGGCTGTTTCAAATGGTGTAGCAAGAGGTATAGTAGCAAATATTGATCAAACAGTTAATTCCATCAAAGAAGCAATTGAAGAAATTAAACAAAAATCTAATATTGTAATAAACGAAGTTTTTGTTGGTATAGCAGGTCAACATATTAAAAGTTTATTGCATCGAGGTCAAATTGTAAGAGAAAATATTGATATTGAGATAAATGATAATGATCTTGATCTTCTAAAGTCTAATATGTTTAAATTAATCACTATTCCTGGTGAAAAAGTTATACATGTTATACCACAAGAATACACAGTTGATGGTGAAGATAGTATTCACGATCCAAGAGGTATGGCAGGTGTTAAGGTTGAAGCTAATTTTCATGTTATTACTGCTCAAGTTGGTGCAGTAAGAAATATTATGAGATGTGTAGAAAAAGCTAATCTGAAACCAAAGGATTTAGTTTTAGAACCGTTTGCATCAGCTGTTGCGACATTAGATTCTGACGAAAAAAGAGAAGGAGTGGCCTTAGTAGATATAGGAGGAGGAACAACTGATGTTGCTATTTTTCTTGACAATATTATAAGACATACAGCTGTAATTCCTTTTGGAGGAAATGTAATAACTAAAGATATCAAGTCTGGCCTACAAATACTTGAAAAACAAGCAGAGTTATTAAAAATTAAATTTGGATCCGCCATGTACACAGAAGATCAAGAGAATGTTGTAGTATCAATTCCTGGATTACGAGGAAGAGAACCAAAAGAAATAGCAGTTAAAAATTTAACTGAAATAATTGGTTCAAGAATGAAAGAAATAATTGATTTAGTATATCATGAAATTAAAGTATCAGGATATGAAAATAAGTTAATGACTGGAATTGTATTAACTGGAGGTGGTTCACAGTTACGTAATCTTAAACAATTAGTAGCTTATATAACTGGAAAAGAAACAAGAATTGGATATCCAAATGAACATTTATCCAGTGAATCTAAAGATAAAGTAGTTAGTCCAATGTATTCAACAGGTGTTGGATTAGTTCTAAAAGGTTTTGAACACTCTGAAAAAGTGGGTAAAACAAATATTAATGATACAGATGATAATGGTTCAAATTTATCAGGTGGAATAATTGATAAATTAAAAGAGTGGTTTACAGAGGAAGAAACAAATTAAATAATAAAAAAATTAAAATTATGAGTAAAATTGATTTAGGAATGGATTTCCAAATGCCAAAAAACCAATCTTCACAAATAAAAGTTATGGGTATTGGTGGAGGAGGAAGCAATGCAGTGAATTATATGTTTGAAAATGGAATTACTGGTGTAGATTTTGTAATTTGTAATACAGATTCTCAAGCGCTGGAAGCAAGCCCTATTCCTATTAAAATACAATTAGGGGCAAATTTAACTGAAGGCTTAGGGGCTGGTTCAAATCCTGAAATTGGTAGAAAAGCTGCTGAAGAAAGTCATGATAAAATTGTTGAACTATTAGATGCTAATACGAAAATGTTATTTTTAACAGCCGGTATGGGTGGAGGAACAGGTACTGGTGCGGCCCCAGTAATAGCTGAAATTGCAAGAGAAAAAGGAATTTTAACTGTTGGTGTTGTTACTAATCCATTTAAAACAGAAGGGGGTTATAGAAAGCAATATGCAGAAGAAGGAGTAAAGGAATTAAAAAAATATGTTGATACTCTTTTAATTATTAATAATGATAAACTTATAGAGGTGTATGGTGATTTAACTTTCACCCAAGCATTTGCTAAAGCTAATGAGATTTTAAATACAGCTACTAAGGGAATAGCTGAAATAATTTCTGAACATTTATTAGTGAACATTGATTTAAATGATGCAAGAAAAGTATTAGAAAATAGTGGAACCGCAGTGATGGGACAATCAACTGCAGAAGGAGAAAATAGAGCTGTTGAAGCTGTTATTTCCGCGTTAGATTCCCCACTGTTAAATGATAATGACATATATGGAGCTCAACATGTGTTACTTAAAATAGTTACTGGAGACGGAGATGGTGAAATTAGAATGTCAGAGCTATCAAAAATTAAGGATAAAATACAAGACTCTGCTGGCAATAATGTTAATATTATAGAGGGTATTGGTATTGATCCAGATCTTGGAAATGCAATAAGTGTAACTATAATAGCAACAGGTTTTGAACAAAAGAAAGAACCAAAAGAACAACAAACTATTAATTTAAATGATGAGGAAAGTTTAGATGATTTTGTTGAAAATGAAAGTGCTGATGAATTTAATATTGATTCAGATAGACAACACACCTTGGAACTTGAAGAAATAATAGAAGATAATACAATTAATAGTGAGACGATTAATGAAAGTATAGTAAGTGATGAGATGTCTGATGATAATTTTAACAATGAACAAGATTTCTCAAATATCGAACTTAATGATAGTGTTAGTACGTTTAGTAACACAAGTAACAATCTCAATGAGGTTAATTCAAATAGTTCTAGCGAACAATTTTATAATAAAAAACAGACGAATGAAAACAAAGAATCTTTGATAGATGATAACTTAAGTGACAATAAAATTGTATTCGAATTAGATAATGAATTTTCAATTAAAAACATTGATGATCAAAATAACAATAATATTATTTGTAATGAAACAGAAAATTTATCTGAACAAAATGAAAATTTAAATACAATCGATAAATTAGGTGTTGATAATGAAACTATGAAGGTTGAATCAAGAGAAAGAGAAAATAGATTAAGAGAAATTTCTCAACAACTTAGAACTCCATCTGGACTTACTAATCTAGAAGATATACCAGCTTATAAAAGAAACAATATAGAGTTGCAAGATACACCCCATTCTTCAGAAGATAATTTATCTACTTATAATTTATCTTCAGACGAAAACAATATCAAATTGGATGGAGAAAATTCATTTTTACATGATAATGTAGATTAAATAAAAAAACCTCATATAAATTTTATATGAGGTTTTGAGGATAGCTAATTATTTTTACATCATTCCAGGCATTCCTCCTCCTCCCATTGGAGGCATAGGTGTTGGGTTTTCCTCTGGGATGTCAGAAATTACACATTCAGTTGTTAAAAGCATGCCTGCAACAGAGGCAGCATTTTCCAATGCTACTCTAACAACTTTAGCAGGGTCAATTACTCCAGCTTTGTATAAACCTTCGTATTTATCTGTTTTTGCATTAAATCCGAAATCATTCTTTCCGTCTAAAACTTTAGCAACAACAACTGAACCTTCCATGCCGGCATTTTCAACAATTTGTCTTAAAGGCTCTTGTACAGATCTTTTTACAATGTTAATACCAGTTTGTTCATCTTCATTATCTCCTTTCAGATTGTTTAACTTTTCAGCTGCTCTAACTATAGCTACACCACCTCCAGGAACTATTCCTTCTTCGACAGCTGCTCTTGTTGCAGATAAAGCGTCATCTACTCTATCTTTCTTTTCTTTCATTTCAACTTCTGTAGGTGCGCCAACATATAATGCAGCGACACCTCCAGCTAACTTAGCTAATCTTTCTTGAAGTTTTTCCTTATCGTAATCTGAACTAGTATTTTCAATTTGAGATTTAATTTGGTTAACTCTGGATTTAATGTTGTTTTTATTGCCATTTCCGTTTACAATAGTTGTATTATCTTTATCAATTACAACTTTTTCAGTATTTCCAAGCATATCGATTGTTGTGGATTCAAGTTGAAAACCTCTTTCTTCAGATACAACAGTTCCACCAGTTAGAATTGCAATATCTTCAAGCATTTCTTTTCTTCTATCTCCAAAACCAGGTGCTTTTACTGCAGCTACTTTTAGTGATCCTCTGATTTTATTTACAACTAAAGTTGATAAAGCTTCCCCATCAACATCTTCAGCTATTATGATTAATGGACGACCTTCTTTAGCTGTTTGTTCTAGTATAGGTAACAAATCTTTCATTGCTGAGATCTTTTTGTCATAAATTAAAATATATGGATTTTCTAAATTTGCTTCCATTTTATCAGGGTCAGTAATAAAATAAGGTGACAAATAACCTCTATCAAATTGCATTCCTTCGACAATCTCAACATGAGTTTCTGTACCCTTAGCTTCTTCTACAGTGATTACACCTTCAGTTTTAACTTTTTTCATTGCTTCTGCAATAAGACCTCCAATTACATTGTCATTGTTAGCTGAAATTGATGCAACTTGTTCTATTTTATCATATGAGTTACCAACATCTTTAGACTGATTTTTTATATCCTTTATTATTATACTAACAGCTTTATCAATTCCTTTTTTTACGTCTAATGGATTTGCTCCAGCAGCAACATTTTTTAGTCCAGTATTTATCATCGATTGTGCTAACACAGTTGCGGTAGTTGTTCCATCTCCTGCTAAATCATTAGTGTTAGAGGCTACTTCTTTAACCATTTGAGCACCCATATTTTCAATTGCATCTTCTAATTCAATTTCTTTTGCAACAGTTACGCCGTCTTTTGTTATTGAAGGACCACCAAATTTTTTATCAATAACTACGTTTCTTCCTTTTGGTCCAAGTGTTACTTTTACAGCATTTGCTAATGCATCAACTCCTTTTTTTAAAGCGTCTCTACTTTCTGTTTCGAATGTTATATTTTTTGCCATTTTATTTTATTTAATTATTGCTAAAATATCAGATTCTTTCATTATTAAATAATCTGATTCATTGTATTTTAATTCTGTACCTGCATATTTTCCATATAAGATAGTGTCACCAACTGAAACGGTAATTGGATTTTCTTTGGTTCCTTTACCAACAGCAATAACTGTACCCTTTTGTGGTTTTTCTTTTGCAGTATCAGGAATTATTATTCCTGATGCAGTTTTTGTTTCTGCTTCAGCTTGTTGTATTATTACCCTATCAGCTAAAGGTTGAATATTTATTTTTTTCATTTTAATTTTTTTTTGATTTAGTTTATATTATTGCACATATCGTGCCATAATTTTATTTTATGTAAAAATGTCAGTTTAGCTTATTCAGCTCTTTCTTCCGGAAGATTTTCAATAATAGGGTTTATTTCATCAGTTCTAGATTCATCAATAAGTTCTTCAGCTTTAATCGATGAATTCTCATCTTTTTCTCTTGGAATAGCAAAATTAGAAAGTAAACTTAATGAGATTAAAACAATTGCTAAAGTCCATGTAGATTTCTCTAAAAAATCAGTAGTTTTTTTTGCACCCATTATCTGGTTACCACTACCTCCTCCAAATGTCGATGATAATCCGCCGCCTTTTGGATTTTGTATTAATACTATAAGCACTAGTAGAATTGATGTAATGATTATTACAATAGAAAATACAGTATACATTATTTTTGATTTTTAATTAGTTTAATTTTTTCTGCAAAGAAAGTACTTTTTTGTGGATATTTCAAAATTAATTTTTCATAAGCTGATATAGCCTGATCAAAATGTCCTTGTTTTAGATAGACTTCTGCTAAAGTTGGTGTAATTAGATTGTTATTATGTTGGACTGATTTTTTTGCAGCGGTTGTTGGTTTAAAAAACTCTTCATGTTTTTTAATTTTTATTTCATGTTCATGATCAATAAAATTATTGATTAGTTTATCTTCAGAACTATAGTTTCGTATTTTTTTTATTTTTGTTAATGATAACCATTCTGAAAATGAATGTGTATCATTTTCTTCAAAGTTTAAAGGCGTTTCATTTAATATTGTATCATTATTTTTTACGTTATTGTTTCTTTCTTTACTCTTAATAAGCAAAAAAAGTTTTTTTCTGTTTCTAGAATATGCGGCGGCTTTTTTAATCTGTTCATCATATCTAATACTTTTAATATTAAGTAAGCCTTTTGAGAGAAGTATTTGACTAGTCTGAAAAAAAGGATATTTGAAGTTTATTTCTTCAAGTTTAGCGATTTCTTTATCTTGAATAAGATCAAAATTCTTTAAAATATTATTTATTTTCATTACCAATTGATTACAGCTTTATTAAATATATCTTCAACTAATTGATCTGTAATTAGTTCAACTAGTTCAATTTCTACCTCGTTTAAATTTGATAAACCATCAAAATCTGAGTATCTTGTGAAAGATGTTTCATAATTATACTTATCAGAAACACTATTGGTATATTTGACTTTGACAGTAATACTTAGTCTATTTTGACTTGTAGTTTCGTTTGCTTTTAATGATATAGGTTTAATTTCATAATTTTCAATAGATCCAATAAAGTTTAAATCAGCATCTTTATTAATTAAGTTTAAATTAGTTTGTTCCAAAAAAATATCTCTTAGTTTTTCTGATATCGTTTGTTGTAAACTTGGAATAGAGTTTGAAGTATTATTTGTGAATGTTGTTATTTTGACTGAAGATGATCCAACAGGAATAGATGCTCCATTAAAAGAATATATGTTACACGAAACAATAAAAATTAAAGAAAATACTAACATAAAATAATTTAGTATACATCTCATATGCCAAATTCTTTTAGTTTTCTATATAGTGTTCTTTCAGAAATCCCTAGCTCAGATGATGCGTTTTTTCTATTTCCTTTATGTTTTTTGAGGCACTTTTCAATTAATATTTTTTCTTGATCAAATAATGATAATGTTTCTTGAGATTCAATTGATTTTTGATCACTTAAAATTAAATCATTTTCTTCTAAAACATGTGAATTATCTGCTTCAATTATATCAAGTTTGTTTTTGCCTTTAATTAAATCTTCAGTAATCGCCTTCAATTCATTTAATTCTCTTTTCATATCGAAAAGAACTTTATATAAGATATCTCTTTCAGAAATATCTTCTTTATTATCTTTTTTAAATAAAATTGGGGTTTTTGTTAAGTTTTTTGGCAGTAAATCTTCAAGAACCTCTTTATTAATTAATCTTTCTTTTTCTGTTACAGAAAGTTGAGTTACAAAGTTTTTAAGTTGTCGAATATTGCCAGGCCAATTATAGTTTTGTAGAGCTAATACTGCTTCTTCGGTAAGTTTAACAGGAGGAGTTTTGTAATTTTCGGCAAAATCTGAAGAAAATTTTCTAAACAACAGATGAATATCTTTACCTCTATTTCTCAATGGAGGCATTTGAATGCTGACTGTATTTAATCTGTAAAATAAATCTTCACGAAATTCTCCTTTTTTGACAGCTTCAATCATATTTACATTAGTTGCTGCTATAATTCTAACATTTGTTGTTAATGGTTTTGATGCACCAACTTTGATAAATTCTCCATTTTCTAAAACTCTTAACAATCTAGCTTGAGTTGATAGGGGAAGTTCACCTACTTCGTCTAAAAAAATTGTTCCATCATTTGCAGCTTCAAAATAACCTTTTCTTTTTTCATGAGCTCCAGTGAAAGATCCTTTTTCATGCCCAAACAATTCACTATCAATTGTTCCTTCTGGAATTGCACCACAATTAACTGCAATATATGCGTTATGTTTTCTGTGACTATTTTGATGAATTAACTTAGGGATACTTTCTTTACCAGTACCACTTTCACCAATAATAAGAACAGAAATATCTGTTGGGCTAACTTGTAGAGCAACATTTATAGCTTCGTCTAGCTGACTATCATTACCAATTATTCCAAATTGTTTTTTTACTTGTAAAATATTCATTTTAAATAATTTCTCCAATTAGTGTTGCAGATGTACAATCTTTAATTTTAACATTAACATAATCACCAACTTTTTTCTCTCCTTTTTCAAAAACAACTGTAGCATTGTGTGTTGTTCTTCCGTAATAAAATTTAATAGATTTTTTAGATATTCCTTCGATTAACACTTTGTATGTTTTGCCAATTCTTTTTTTCATATGCATAAGAGAGTGTTCTCTTTGTTTTGAAATAATTTCAGTTAATCTTCTTTGTTTGATTTTTTCATGAACATTATCGATCAATTTTTTAGCTGCTGGAGTATTTGGCCTCTCAGAATATTTAAACATATATCCATAGTCATATTTAACAATATCCATTAACGAAAGTGTTTCTAAATGATCTTTTTCTGTTTCATTGCAAAATCCAGCAATCATATCCATAGAAATTGCGCAATCTGGAATTTTATTTTTTATTTTTTTTATTAAATTTAGATATTCCTTTCTACTGTATCCTCTGTTCATTAGCTTTAGTATTTTACTACTTCCAGATTGTACTGGAAGATGTATATAATCGCAAATATTTTTATGTTTTGAAATTATATCAATAACCTGATCAGTCATATCCTGAGGATTTGATGTAGAAAATCGAATTCTTAAATCAGGGTTAATTTTTGCAACTTCATCCAATAATTTTGCGAAATTCCATACTTTTTTTTGATCAACTGTTGTATTTTTATAATCTTTTTTTGCTCCACCACCATACCACAAGTATGAGTCAACATTTTGACCTAACAACGTAACTTCTTTGTATCCTAATTTTATTAATTCTTCACACTCTTTAATAATACTTTTTGGATCACGACTTCTCTCTCTTCCTCTAGTATATGGAACAACACAAAAAGTACACATATTATCACATCCTCTTGTAATTGAGACAAAAGCAGTAACACCATTTCCTGATAATCTAATAGGGTTAATATCTGCATATGTTTCTTCTAACGATAAAAACACATTAATTCCTTTTTTACCATCCTCTATTTCCTTAACTAATTTAGGTAAATCTCTGTAAGCATCAGGTCCTACCACAATATCAACCAATTTTTCTTGATCTAAAAGTTTTTCTTTTAGTCTTTCAGCCATACAACCTAAGACTCCCACTGTCATTTTTTTATTATATTTTTTTTTGACAGATTGAAAATATTTTAATCTATTTCTAACTGTTTGTTCTGCTTTATCTCTTATTGAACAAGTGTTTATCAAAACTAGATCAGCTTCCTCTAATGTTTTGGTAGTGCGAAAACCTTCTCTACTTAAAACAGATGCTACAATTTCACTATCAGAAAAATTCATTTGACATCCGTAACTTTCAATATACATTTTTTTATTACCGACGTTTTTGAATTCTTTTTTTAAAGCAGTTCCCTGTATTTTTTCATTTAATACTTTGTCAAACATTTCAAATTATAATAAATACAAAAATAAAAAAAACTGACAATATGACAGTTTTTTTTTCATTTTATATTATATATAATATAAGTTAATTTAACTTTCTTTTTTGTCTTTTATATTTTAAAAAAGTTCATTTACTTTGTAAAAAAATTGATATATGAAAAATTTGGTGATAGTTGAGTCTCCAGCAAAAAAAAATATTATACAAGGTTTTTTAGGTTCAGACTATGTAGTGGAATCAAGTATTGGTCATATAAGAGATTTGCCTAAAAAGGGAGGTATGGCAATAGATACAAATAACGGTTTTATTCCAAATTATGTAGTTCCTGAAGATAAAAAAAAGGTTGTAAGCCATTTGAAAAATATAGCCAAAAAAACACAAACTGTTTGGTTAGCTACTGATGAAGATAGAGAGGGTGAGGCAATAGCTTGGCATTTAATGCAAGTTTTAAAATTAGATCCATCTAAAACAAAGAGAATTGTTTTTCACGAAATAACAAAAAAAGCTATCATGAATGCAGTTGAAAATCCAAGAAAGCTAAATGATAATCTGGTAAGCGCTCAACAAGCCAGAAGAGTATTAGACAGATTAGTTGGATTTGAGCTTTCGCCAGTTTTGTGGAGAAAAGTTAAACAAGGTTTATCTGCCGGTAGAGTTCAATCTGTTGCTGTACGATTGATTGTCGAGCGTGAACAAGAAATAAATAATTTTAAATCATTATCCTCATTTAAGACAACTGCTTTATTTCAAAACAAAAATAGAGAATCATTAAAGGCAGAATTACCTCAAAAATTTGAAAAGTATGAGGATGCATATCAATTTATTTCTAGCTGTAAAGAATCTAACTTTTCTATTAGTTCATTAGAAAAGAAACCTTCAAAAAAATCTCCATCAGCGCCATTTACAACTTCAACATTACAACAAGAAGCTTCTAGAAAACTTAATTATTCAGTAAGTCAAACAATGACGATTGCTCAAAAATTATACGAGCAAGGATTTATAACTTACATGAGAACTGATAGTGTGAATTTATCTGAAGATTCATTAAATGATATTAAAAATGAAATTACTAATAATTTTGGAGAAAAATATTATAAAAGGAGAGTATTTACAAAAAAAATCAAAGGAGCACAGGAAGCGCATGAAGCTATAAGACCCTCATATATTAGTAAAAGCAATTTAAATATTGATGCATCTCAACAAAAATTATATGATTTGATTCGAAAAAGAACTTTAGCATCTCAAATGTCTGAAGCAAAGCTTGATCGAACAACAGTAAAAATTAAGAATTCTAATAATTCTAGTTTTTTTGTTGCCAAGGGTGAGGTGATAGTATTTGAAGGATTTATGAAAGTTTATATAGAAAGTAAAGATGATAATGATGGTGCTGATAAAAAAGGTGTATTACCATCTTTAAAAGTAGGTGAAGTTATTAAATTAGTTGAAGCCAACGCGTCTGAGGTTTTTTCACGACCACCGGCTAGATATACAGAAGCTAGTTTAGTAAAAAAAATGGAAGAGTTAGGTATAGGAAGACCATCAACTTATGCTGCAACAATTACAACTGTACAAAAACGTGGCTATGTTGAAAAAGAAAATCGTGAAGGAGAAGAAAGAAAGTCCAAAATAATTAGCCTGTCTAATTTTGAAGTTAAGGAAATAGAAAAAAATGTTTTGATTGGTACTGAAAAACAAAAACTGTTTCCAACGGATATTGGAATTGTAGTCACTGATTTTTTAATTGAGCATTTTTCAAACGTTATGCAATATTCTTTCACTGCATCAGTAGAGAATGAGTTTGATGAAATTGCTGAGGGAAAAAAAGTATGGAATGAAATGATAGGATCTTTTTATCAAAATTTTCATGAGAAAGTTGAAGATGTAATTGGTAATGTTGAAAAAGCCTCTGGAGAAAGGTATCTTGGTGAAGATCCAGTAACAGGTCATAAAGTAACAGCTAGAATAGGTCCGTTTGGTGCTATGGTTCAAATTGGTGAAAAGCAAGAAAATTCAGAAGCACCAAAGCCAAAATTTGCTTCCTTACTTAAAGGACAAAAAATTCAAACTATTAGTTTAAGCGAAGCTTTAGATTTATTTAAATTACCGAGAATTGTTGGTGAATGGAAAGGAAAGGATATTGTTGCCTCTATTGGAAGATTTGGACCTTATTTAAGATATGACGGGAAATTCACATCTATAAAGAAATCTGATAACGAGGAACCACTAACAATATCTTTAGAAAAATCTAAAGAACTAATAGAGTTAAAAATGAAAGCTGATAAAGAAAGAATTATAGCAAATTTTGAGGGAGATCCTCATGTTCAGGTTTTGAACGGAAGATACGGTCCATTTATTCAGATTTCTTCTGAAGGAAAGAAAAAAATTAATGTAAAAATACCCAAAGATTCTGATCCAAAGGAATTATCCAGAGATGAATGTATTGATCTAATGAATAATCAGCTAAAAGTTAAAAAGAAGTGAATTTAGTAGACTACTTTTTACCATTGCCAGACAGTTTTTTGATTAAAAAAGAAAGTTTTCAAAGTACACAACTTGGCAGTTTAGTAACTATTCATTCTGAAAATTACTTTCCAGACATTGCTGATTGTAAGATTGTTATTTTTTCTGTTCCTGAATACGAGGGTTCAAAAAATTTTGAGGCTGAAGGTAAATGTCAAATTAGAGAAGAATTTTTTGAATTACATAATTATGATTTTCCAAATATTGCTGATTTAGGTATAATGAAAATATCATCTACTCGAAAACAAACTTTTAGTGATATCGAAAATATTTGTAAAGAAATGATTAATAATGAGGTTATCCCTATTATTCTTGGAGGAGGTAATGATATTTCATATGCAGTCTACAAAGCCTATGTATCTCTTAACAAATTTATTACTTTTACGTCAATTGATAGTAAATTTGATATTGGACTAAAAGAAGATTTCTTGTCATCTGAATCTTATCTAGGTAAAATTATAAGTCATTCACCAAGTTTTTTGTTCCAATTCATAAATATTGGATATCAAACCTATTATAATTCTCCAATTGCTATTTCTATGCTTAATGATATGAATTTTGAATCCTTAAGATTAGGAACAATACAGCAGGAGCTTGAGCTTGCAGAACCAGTATTAAGAAATACAGATTTTTTAAGTTTTGATATTTCAGCAATTAGTTCAGCTTTTGCTCCCGCAAACAAATATTCAAATCCTAATGGTTTCAATGGTCCAGAAGCATGTAAGTTGGCATTCTATGCAGGAATTAGTGATAAATTGTCATCTTTTGCTTTGTTTGAGTATAATCAAAATCTTGATAATACAAATTTAACTGCAAAATTATTATCACAAATTCTTTGGTATTTTATTCAAGGTGTTAGTAAGCGAAGAAAGGAATTAAATCCAAATATTCAAAATTGTGTCAAATATAACGTTTCTCTAGATAATGGTAAAAATGAAATAATTTTTTACAAGAGTAATCTAAGTGCAAGATGGTGGATGGGTGTGCCATTTTATAATAAAGAAAAATCAAAAAAAGAAACATATTTTGTAGCTTGTTCATATTCAGACTATGAAATTTCTCTAAAGGGAGAAGTTCCCAACAGATGGATAAAAACATACTATAAGCTAACATCATAACTACTTCATCATTTAATTTTAGTCTTTTTTTATAAGATAGAGTACTAGTTTTGTGGTACTTAATTAAAAAATGTTTATTTTAGCGCATTAAAATTTTAGATATCTGATATGAAAAGAAATTTATTTCTGATATTATTTGTATTTTGTTCACTAACTGTATTATCACAACAGGTACCACAGTTTAGTCAAAATATGTTTAATAAATTAGCAAATAACCCAGCTTTTGCAGGAAGTAGAGATGCAATATCTACCACTGTTCTACAAAGAAGTCAGTATATGGGTTTTGAAGGTGGTCCAACTACTTTAAACTTATCAGTTGATGCTCCTGTTTCTTTACTTCATGGAGGTGTAGGTCTTAATATTATTCAAGATCAAATAGGTGAAGTAGAGCTTAGTACTTTAGATATAAAAGGTTCATATGCATATACTACACAGCTAGGGTCTGGACAATTAGCAATTGGCCTTTCTTTTGGACTTGTTCAAACAGGAATCGATATTACAAATCTAAGAATAGAACAACAAAATGATCAAGCAGTTCCTGCAGCTAGCTCTAGTGGATCTGTCTTTGATTTAGGAGGTGGACTTTATTATAACTCTGAGGATGTTTATATGGGTTTGTCTAGTACACATTTAGCTGAACCAACAATTGAAACAGATGATGGTGATATCCCTTTAGAAAGACATTATTTTTTAATTGCTGGATATTACTACTATATAAATCCAAATCTTTCTTTAAATCCTTCAATTTATTTAAAATCAGATGGAGCTACTTCTCAACTAGATATTAATTCTAATGTTATATACGATAACAAAATTTGGGGTGGTTTGAGTTACAGGCATGCTGAAAATTTGAGTGAAGGTGGTCCTGAGTTAGCTATATTAACGGGTATGAATATTACAAGTGACTTGAAATTCGGTATAGCATATGATATAGTTTTAAGTAGTATAGGAAATAATAGTTTAGAGTTCATGNTAGGATATGACTTTAAAATTAAAACTGATAAAGATCCAACAAGATATAAAAATCCAAGATTCTTATAATCGAAGAATTTTAGTTTAAAAATTAAAAATTAAATTATGAAAAAAATAGTTTTATTTAGTACAATAATTATCTTCCTTTCCTCTTGTGGTTCTGGAGGAAATGGGGAATTAATCGGTGTTCAAGATAGAAAAGTATGGAACCCTACTGACCCTTATGGTATGGTTTTTATTCCACAAGGAAGTTTTATGATGGGACCATCTGATCAAGATGTTCCGTTTGCAAATACTTCACAAGCAAGAAAAGTATCGGTTGGGGCATTTTACATGGATGAAACTGAAATTACCAATAATGAATACAGACAATTTACTAATTGGGTTAGGGACTCAATCAAAGCTACACTGCTTTTTGCTGATGGAATGATTGATGACGATCGATTTGCTATTAGAGTTGATAAAAGTATGGGGGAAGATGATTTTTATGCAGATGAAACAAACATTACAGATCCTAATTCCCCGGAATTTTTTAAATTAGATTGGGATGAGATTAGAAGATACAATAGAACTAATAGGTGGGCAGATGAGGAGTTGAGAAGATCTTTGAGAGATTTGGTAGCGACTACCGAGGATGGTGTTGAACAACCTTTATTCTTAAGATATAACGAAAGACAAGATGGTGCTTATGGTGGTGAAGAGTATAACACTAGGGTGTTTGTATATAAATATACAGTTTTAGATATTGACAGAGCTTCAAGAAAAGATCAACGTGAATATCAAGATTATGAAACATCTGAAGATCCTGAAGGTAAAACAGACAGAAATAGTTTTTTTGTAGACAGAAAAGTACATATTTATCCTGATACCTTATGTTGGACTCATGATTATGCCTATGCATTTAACGATCCTTACACAAAAAATTATTTTCATCATCCTGCTTTTGATGATTATCCTGTTGTAGGTGTAGATTGGCACCAAGCTGTTGCATTTTGTCACTGGAGAACTGAAATGATGAATGGGTTTTTAAGAAGCGTTAAAGAACCAACTTTACCAGATTTCAGATTACCAACAGAGGCAGAATGGGAATACGCAGCTAGAGGAGGTTTAGAGCATTCTCCATATCCTTGGGGAGGTCCTTATACAAGAAATCTAAAAGGATGTTTTTTAGCTAATTTTAAACCATTAAGGGGTAATTATACTGCGGATGGAGGTGCAAAAACAATAAAAGTTAAGTCATATAATCCAAATGGGTACGGACTATATGATATGTCTGGAAATGTTGCTGAGTGGACAATGAATTCGTATGATGAATCTGCGCTGTCTTATGCTCATGACATAAACATGTATAACACTACAAAAGATATGACAAGAAATCAGTATGGAAAAGATTGGTCAAATATTGTATCAGAAGATGATCCTGAGCATGAAGTACATCAAAGAAGAGTTATTAGAGGAGGATCTTGGAAAGATATCGCTTATTTTATCCAAACAAGTACTAGAACATTTGAGTATCAAGATACATCAAAGTCTTACATAGGATTTAGATGTGCAGTTGACTTCTTGGGTAGGGATAAAAAAGATTTCGAATAAAATATAACAGTAAATAATTAAAATTAATAGATATGAGTTTTGTACAGAACATTAACGGTAAGTTTGAAAAAATAACTGAAGCATCATGGTATAAAATATTAATGCCAAAATTATATGGGTGGGGTGCTGCAGTAGTAATATTAGGAGCATTGTTCAAGATAGAAAATTTACCTGGAGCTGGAACGATGTTAATGATAGGTTTAGGGTTAGAATCTATTATTTTCTTTTTCTCTGCATTTGAGAAAGTTCACTCAGATAATGCTTATGGAGCAAATTATGTTGATTGGTCACAAGTTCATCCTGAGCTTGCTAATATGTCTGATCCTGCTAACAAAAAGCCTGCACAACAACTTGATGAAGCACTTGAAAGAGCCAAAATAGATAATGAATTGATTGAAAGTTTAAATGATGGTTTAAGATCATTTGGAGAATCAGCAAAAAGGTTAAATGAAACTGTAGCTGCTGCTGCAAGTATTTCTGAGTATAATCAACAAATTGAAGAAGGTGTTAAGAATATGAATGCACTAAATTCATTATATGAACTTCAGCTACAAACTTCAAATAAGCAGATGGAAGCCACAACAATATTTTTACAGAACTTACAATCCTCTGTTGAAGACTCTAAGAAATTTCAGGAGCAGGTTAGTAGTTTATCTGATAACTTAGAACAACTTAATAAGGTTTATGCTAATATGTTAAATGCAATGAACCCAAATAAATAATTTTTTAATTAATATTATATTAAAAGATGGCAAAAGGAAATCCAGCAAGGCAGAAGATGATAAATATGATGTATTTAGTGCTCACAGCGCTACTTGCATTAAATGTTTCTAAAGAAGTACTTAATTCCTTTTTTCAAATTAATGTAGGTATACAGAGAACAACAGATAATATTGAAGATAAAAACAGTACAACATATCAAGCATTTGAACAAGCTGCTATAAATGATCCAGTAAAGTTTAAAGAAACAAACGAAAAAGTTAAGGATATTAAATCGAAAACAGATGAACTGTTTATGTTTATTCAAGAAATGAAATATTCACTTGTTAGTAAAGCTGATGGAGTTGTATACTTAGGCGAATACAAAAATATTTTGGATGAAGATGGAAAAATTGATAAAGAGAAAGCAGTTTCTACGAAAGATGAACCTAAAAATTTCGAAGATTTAACAGAAAATCAAAAAAAACTGCCTATAGCATTTTTAGATCAAAAAGGTGATAGATATGCTTCTCAAGAAATGTTTCTACCTTATTACGATAAGCCTGGCACTGATACTTCTTCGCTTAGAGCATATGAATTAAGAGCCAGAATAATAGAGATAGGAGATTATTACACTGCTCTGTCAAACGGAAATAAAGATTTAAAAGCTACAATTGATGACGTGTGTAATGTTAAAAAGATCAAACAAGATGATGGTACGACAGTATCTTGGCAAGTATATAATTTTCAAAATATGCCAGCTGTTAGTGCTTTAACTATTCTATCAAAAATTCAGTCAGATATTAGAAATGTAGAATCTGATTTAATTAATTATTTAAAAAGAAATCTTGACTCAAAAACTATTAAGTTTGAAAATGCACAAGCTATAGTTATTCCTGAAACTAAGTATGTTACCAGAGGAGATTCTTTTAGATCTGATGTTTTTATTACAGCTTATAACCAAAACTCAAATCCAGATATTTTTATTGGAGACTATACTTTTGATTCGATTTCTGGATTATATTCAATGATAGGTGATTATGATACTTTAAGAGTTGTAAATGGAAAAGGAAAATATTCTATAAGGACAAGTTCTGAAGGACAAAAAGATTGGAAAGGTTTAATTAATTTAGCTGATGAAACTGGAACTAAACAATATATTTTCAACTCTAGTTACAGAGTGGCACCTAAATCTGCTACTATATCACCTGTTCGTATGAATATTTTATATACTGGTCTAGAAAATAGTGAGGTAGGTGGAAATCCAATTAAAATATCCGTTCCTGGATATAGATCAGATCAATTAAGTATAAGTATGTCTAATGGATCAACTAAGGTAACAAATAAATCAAAGGGTGAGTATTTAGCTATTCCAGATGCTCTTCCAAAATCAAAAGTTACTGGAAAATCTGTAATTACTGTATATGCTACAGATGATAATGGCAAACGAAAGACAATGGGAGAAATGGATTTTAGAGTTAAAAGAACCCCAGACCCAAAACCTTATATTAATCTTGATGAAGGCAATACAGGGTTAGTATCTTTAGATAAACTTGTTGCTAAAGGTTTGGTTAGAGCAAAATTAAAAGATTTTGATTTTGATGGTATTGGTTGGTACGTACAAAAATTTACTTTAAGAGCACAAAATCAAAGAGGGCTACAATCCACAGCTAGACAAGAGAATGGTATGAAGTTTACTTCTGAACAAATAAACTTATTGAATAATGCGCCTCGTGAGAGTAAAATTTATATAACTGATATAACTGTAAAAATGATTAGTAAATCTGGGAGGACAGATACTGAGGAGAGACGATTGGATAGAAATACAGTAATAGAACTAGAACTACAATAAAAAATATAATTATGAAAACAAAATTTTTATTAATATTAACATTTATATTTTCAACATTTTCTTTTTCGCAAGAAGTTTTATCTCCAAATGATGAAGATAATTATAATGGTGTCCCAACTGAAGAAATGAGGGATGTTTATAAAAAGAATAAACATCAAACAAAAAAGATTCAGGAATATCCTCATCTTAGGCAAGCTGATGTTATGTGGTCAAGAAAAATATGGAGGGAAATTGATCTTAGACAAAAAATTAATCATCCTTTTTATTATCCAATGAATAATGGTAAACAAACTGATGTTACAGATGACAGAAAAAGTTTGATTGATGTTATTTTTCATGCTGCAACTGAAGGAGATGATGATGGTAATACTTTACGAGTATACGGTGATGCAATTAATGATGACGAATTTAGAAAAAGATTAAGTGTCGAGGAATTTAAACAGTTAATGGAACCAACTACTACTGAAACAGTTTTAGATGATGAAGCACTTAAGAGAGGAGAAGAAATATTAATAGAGGTATCTACCCCAACAAGTTTTGATAGAAATAGCGTGTTGAAATGGAGGGTAAAAGAACAATGGTTTTTTGACAAACAAAGGTCAGTAATGGATGTTAGAATCTTAGGATTAGCTCCAATGGCTGAAGATAAAGATAAAGATGGAAGAAAAATAGCAGGACAATTCAAAGAATTATTCTGGGTATATTTTCCNGAAGCNAGAAANTNTNTAATNAATGCTGAGGTATTCAATTTAGTAAAAAATGATGCTGAGAGAAGAACATATGATGATATTTTTATGAAGAGAATGTTTTCTTCAACTATAGTTAAAGAATCAACAGTATATGATCGAAACGTTTCTGATTTCATGGTTGGTTTAGATGCGTTACTAGAAGCAGAAAGAATCAAAGAAGAGTTATTTAATTTTGAACATGATCTTTGGGAATATTAAAAATTTAGTTAGTTTATAAAGCCCCACCAGGGGCTTTTTTTAGCCTTGATGAGTAATAATAAAATAGCAGTATTAGGTTTAGGATATGTTGGTTTGCCACTACTGCGAGCATTTTCTAAGTTTTATGATGTTATAGGATTTGATATCAGTTCCAAAAGAATTAACGACTTAAAAAGTTCATCNATAATAAATAATAAATCTGAAGTAAAGGAAGTANTTTTTACATCCAAAAAGAGTAAGTTATCAGATGCTAATATCTATATTATTACCGTACCAACACCTTTGAATGAAGATAATTCTCCTGACTTATCAAAAATAAAGTTAGCTAGTGAGATAGTTGCAAAATATCTTAATAAAGGCAATATTGTGATATATGAATCTACAGTATATCCTGGTGTTACNGAAGATTTTTGTGTTCCAATACTTGAAAAAATTTCAAAGTTAAATTACAATAACGATTTTTTTTGTGGCTATAGTCCTGAGAGAATAAGTCCTGGAGACAATCGTTTTACGTTAGACAAAATGATAAAAATTACGAGTGGCTCAACCCCTTTTGTAGCTGATTTTATAGATGAAATGTACAAAAAGATCATTAATGCGGGAACATATAAGGCTAGCTCAATTAAGATTGCTGAGGCTGCTAAAGTTATTGAAAATATTCAACGAGATGTAAATATTGCCTTGATTAATGAATTAGCAATTATTTTTGATGGTATGAATTTAAATACAAATGAGATACTTGAAGCAGCAACAACAAAATCTAATTTTATTCCCTTCAAACCTGGATTAGTGGGGGGTCATTGTATTAGTGTAGATCCATATTATTTGTCATATAAATCTATGAAACTGGGTGTGAATGCAGATATAATCAATGTTTCCAGAAGGATAAATGATAATATGTCCAACTTTATTGTAGACAAAACGATCAATATTTTAAATAAAAATAAAATAAATATTATTAAATCTGATATTTTAATTTTAGGTTATACCTTTAAAGAAAACTGTGCAGACACTAGAAATACTAAAGTTAAAGACATTATTTCCCAATTGATTAGAAAAAAGATAAACATTGAAATTTATGACCCTTATGTAAAAAATAATAATGATTTTAATTTTATTAAAAATCCCTTTTCAAATGAAAAAAAATATGATTGTATAATAGCAGCTGTATCTCATAATCAATTTAAAAATTATAAAGTTGATGATTTTATTAAAATTTCCAAAGGAAAACTTGTACTTTTGGATATAAAAGGGATGTATAATTTTTCAACTTGGAAACTTTAAAATAAATAATATGAACGAAGAACTTAGTTTAAGACAACTATTTAAAGAACTAATATTGTTTTTTATAAATTTTAAAACTGTGATTGTTTCAATTACATTAATTGGCCTTTTTGTTGGCTTCTTATACACAAATTTTGAGGAAAAAAGTTATGAACTAAGTGCGATAGCAACTTCAGGAATTTCTGAATTTGAGCGAATACCAGTTGATAGAGGAATATATTTAAATCAAAGGACAGCTATTAATTTAATTAATCAACTCAACACTGATATATACAATAACGATTTATCTCTTTTAGCAAAAAAATTAAATATTGAAAAAGATTTACTTGTTGACCTTAAGAAGATTGAAGCAATAGAAATAATGAGAGAGGAGCAGTTAGATAAAAAAAGAAAAATAGCTACTCAAAAGTTTGAAATTAAAATCTATACTACTAGCAATAAAATAATAACTTCTATTGAAGATGGTCTATTGTATTATTTTAATAATTTGACTTATGTNAATGATTGCTATAATTTATATAAAATAANTATACAAAANGAAATTAATGAAATCAATAATGAAGTTCAACANTTAAGACAAATAAGANCTGTAGAAAATTTATCATTNGATAATAGTTCAATTAATTTGTATAGNAGAAAAAAACCAAACGAATCTTCAAATGAGATAATTGATTTAATTCAATTAAGAACATTAAAAGAGACAAATTTAGCTTTGCTTAAGCCATTAAATTTTGTACAAAGTTTTTCTTTACCACAAAAAGAAACTAAGAGAGACATACCACTATTTTTATTAATTGTTACAATAATAAGTTTTATATTTTCAGTTATTGTTTCAATTTTCATGAATGTTTCAAAAAACATATAAGTATGAAAGTATCTATAATAGGTTCAGGATATGTTGGATTAGTTGCTGCGGCTTGTTTTGCAGAAATGGGTAATACAGTAATGTGTATTGATATAAATGAAGAAAAAATAAAAAAACTTAAAAAAGGAATAATTCCGATNTATGAACCTGGTTTAGAGAAATTAGTNCTNAATAATCTCCAAAAAGGGGATTTGTCATTTTCAACTGATATTGTAGATGCATTAAAGTNNGATATTGTATTTATTGCCGTTGGAACNCCAATGGGTGAAGATGGTTCTGCTGATTTGAAATATGTTTTGCAAGTTGCTAAGCAAATTGGTGAAAATATTTCCCATGATTTAATTATAGTAAATAAATCTACTGTTCCTATAGGTACAGCTGATAAGGTCAAGGAAGTTATAGCAAATTCTATGAAAAAAAATAATAAAAATTATAATTTTCATATTGTTTCAAATCCCGAATTTTTAAAAGAAGGTGTTGCAATTAAAGATTTTATGCATCCAGATAGAGTTGTTGTTGGATCTGATAATAATGATGTTATAGAAAAAATGAAAATTTTATACTCACCTTTTTTAGTTTCAAACGATAGATTTATTGATATGGANATTAGATCNGCAGAAATGACAAAATATGCAGCTAATTCCATGNTNGCAACTAAAATCTCTTTTATAAATGAAATTGCTAATATTTGTGAGAAGGTAGGTGCAAACGTAAANAAAGTTCGTATTGGTATAGGAAGCGATANTAGAATTGGATATAAATTTATTTATCCCGGTTGTGGTTATGGAGGAAGTTGCTTTCCAAAAGATGTTCAAGCATTAATTAAAATTGCAAATAAACATAATTATAATCCTCAATTAATTTCAGCAGTTGAATCAGTTAACAAATTTCAGAAAGATATACTTTTTAATAAAATTAAAGTCAACTTTAATGATAAGATCAAAGAAATGACATTTGCAATTTGGGGTCTTTCATTTAAACCTGAAACTGATGATATGAGAGAAGCGCCATCAATAAATTTGATCAAATCAATTAATAAATTTGGAGGTGTTGTAAATGCTTATGATCCCAAAGCTAAACATGAAGCTAAATTTTATCTTAAAAATCAACACGTAAACTATTTTGATGATAAATATTCTGTACTAAAAAATGCAGATGTTTTAGTACTTGTTACAGAATGGAAAGAATTTAGAAGTCCAAATTTTAATAAGATTTTGCGATTAATGAAGGGAAATACAATAATTGATGGAAGAAATCAGTATAATACCGATTTTTTAAAGGAACTTGGTTTCAATTATTATCAAATCGGAGTAAAAGATAATTAATAATGAATTTTAAGGCAATATTTGCTAATAAATCTACATTGGATTTTTTAGCTATGTTTAGCTCAAATATCATTAAAAAATTTATAGGATTTGCTAAAGAAGTAATTTTAGCATCTGTGTTTGGTTCCTCATTATTATATGCTAATTTCATTTTGATAAGAACTGTTTCTGATTTATTTTCTCAACTTTCAAATGGCAATGCACTTCAAGCCACCTTGTTATCTAAATTTTCAAAGTTATATGCTAATAATGAACAAATATCACTAAAACAAGTTCGAGATATATCTAAAAAAATTATGATTTTATTGTTTGTTTTAAGTCAATTAATTCAGTTGCCAATTGTATATTATATTGATAGTAGTGATTATAATATGTTATTTATATTTATTTCATTATTACTTGGAGTAATTTTATGTATTAATTTTTATAGTTCTGTGTTTTTGATTGTAATGCAAGGTCAAGGTAAATTTAAGACTAATTCTATAGCAACAACTGTTGATATGTTTATGTCTACAATTTTTTTATATCCATTGACAATCTACTTTAGCGTTGTTGGTATTTTAGCGAGTAGATTAATTGGGTTTTTTTCAATGATATATAAGTATTTAAGGCCAATATATATTGTGTCTGAAGGGAAAGAAGCAAAGTTTAAAGTAAAAGATTTTAATATATCAGTGATGTTACTAGGAAATCTTGCCAATGTAATAGTTATTTTTTCTAGATTTATAGCAGGACTTGATAATGATAATAATATAACATTTTTTAATTATTCAGTTGTATTGCTTAATGCGCTATTAACAGCAGTCATTTTGAATATTAACACACTAGTTTTGGCAAAATTATCTGTAAAAAATGATATAAAAATTATTTTATTTTCTTTTTTTGTTGCCTTAGGCTTAGGAATATTACTGGTATATCTAGTAGATTTATATGGTGAGATTACAATACAATTTATCTTTCAAAGAGGAGCATTTACTCAACAAGATACTTTAAGTACTTTTGCGTATGCAAAAGATATAAGTATTAGTTTTGTTTTTATATTTATTGCCTCTGCATTGTTTCAACCATTTTTTAGTTTAGCCCAAAACAAAATAAAAAAAGACGCAAATATATTGGCAAGTATTTTTTTAATTTTCTTAGTTGGTTTATTTGTTTACTTTAGTTTGAATACATCAAGTGCTAGAGAAAACTCTTTAATTACAATATATATTTTATCATTTCTATTTATGATGATGTCATTATATTCGGTATATAAGTTTTACAAAATTAAAATTGAAAGTTAATGGAATTTATAGCATTTTGTCTTTTATCTTTCTTGGCCGTTGTAACTCTTATACTTGAAAGTAATTCTATTTTAAAATATATATATATACCTTCTACTTTTATTTTTTTGATAATTGTTCGATTACAAGCATTTTATTATAATGGTTTTGAAATTGATATTATAACCTATACAACAGAAATGCAAAGTTCTTTAGTTTTAGAGAGTTTTTATTATATACGCGAATTTATTTTTTGGTTTACTATTAGATTACTTTATTGGCTTACAGAATCTCCTTTTTTTACTTTTATTATATTAGATTTTTTATGGATTACGTTGTTAATTAAAAGTACTAAAAAAATAAAATCTAATAATTTAGGCCATGGTGTTATATTAGTTTTAATGACAAGTTTTCCATTTCTTTTTGGATATGAAAATATTTATAGACAATTTTTTGCAACCATAGTTCTGCTATATGCTTATTCTTGTATTAACTATAATTATTTTAAATCTGTAGTATTATTTTTAATATCTGTTTTTACGCATAATCTAATGCTGTTTGTGCTGCCTATTTTTGTAATTAAAAAATTTTATAAGTTTAATTTAAAAGATAGGTCTGTCATATCTTTTCTAATATCAATATCATATATTCTATTGTTACCTTTTTTTTTAAATTTAAAAAGTTTTGACACAACTCAAGTAGATTTAAGTTTATTATATTTAGTTTTATTTTCATCTTTAATGATTTTTTTTATGTTTAAGTTTAAACAAAATGTATTAAATTTAATTAAAAATTTACCTTCCTTGTTTCCTTCATGTATAATTATATTGGGACTTAGTATTATTGGTCATGAAATGATAACTGAGAGAATTTCAATGATATTGATAATATTTTTAATTTATGATTTTTATTTTTATACATCAAAAATTACAAAAAAAACAACTCGATTATCATTAAGACTTGCATTACTTTTTCTATTTACAGTTCCAGTATTTTTATTTGAAAGTTCATTAAAATTTTTATTTTAAATATGAATAGTACAATTAAAAAATTTGGGTACTCTGAAAATTTGATAAAAGAATATGATTATTGGGTTGTACTTTATAGACCTCAACAAGTAACAATTGGTTCACTTGTATTAATATGTAAAGAAAACAAATTCAATCTAGGAGATATTTCGAAAAGTGCATATGTAGAGTTTAAACTTGTAATACAACACATTGAAAAATTTTTATATAAAAAACTAGGTGCTAATAAGATAAATTATATTGCGCTAATGATGGTAGATCCTCATGTACACTTCCATATTATACCAAGATATAATTGTAAGATAACTATAAACAAAAAATATTATCATGATATTTATTGGCCTAAGCCACCAAATGTTTTGGATAAAATTGATATAAATGAATCTGAAAAATTATATCTAATCAAATTTTTTCAAAATAATTTTTGACATGAGTAGCATTCCATTTTCAGTATTAATGTGTGTTTATAAAAATGATAATCCAACTTATTTTAAGCAAGCTTTAGAAAGTGTATCAAATCAAACTGTAAGACCTTCTGAAATAGTTCTTGTGATCGATGGTCCAATTCCAAAAGAGACTAGTGATAATATTAATGACTTTGCATTAAAAAACAAGGATATTTTTAATTTAATCGATTTGAAAGTTAATGTAGGTCATGGTAAAGCAAAAAACATTGGTTTAGAAAAATGTACTCATGAACTAGTTGCAATTATGGATAGTGATGATATTTGTACTAATGATAGATTTGAAAAACAACTTAGTTATTTTAAAAAACATCCAGAAACAAGTATTCTTGGAGGTATAATAAGTGAGTTCAATAAAAATATTAATATATCTTTAGGTGAAAGAAGTTTACCGTCCACTCATTCTGAAATAAAGAAATTTTTAAAAAAGAGATGTCCAATGAATCATATGACAGTTATGTTTAAAAAATCTAAAGTTATTGAAGCTGGAGGTTATTTAGATTGGCATTATAATGAGGATTATTATTTATGGATTAGAATGTATTTGTCAGGGGCAATTTTTTCAAACTTAAGTGATATCATAGTATATGCTCGTGTTAATGATGAGTTTTATTTAAGAAGAGGTGGTTGGAAATATTTTATTAGTGAAAGTAAACTTCAATATTTTATGTTTAAAAAAAATATTATTAATATATTTAGACTAACATTTAATATTTTAATTAGGTTTTTTGTGCAGTTTGTTCTGCCTAATAAATTTAGAAAATGGTTATTTTTAAACTTTTTTAGAAAATGAGTTCGAACAATAAGAAAATTGGATATACCACAGGAGTTTTTGATTTATTTCATATTGGACATTTAGAAATTTTAAGAAAAGCAAAAGAAAATTGTGATTACTTAATTGTTGGAGTGAGCACTGATGAGCTTGTTCAAGAGTATAAAAATAAAAGACCAATAATTAATTTTGAACAAAGAATAGAAATTATAAAATCAATTAAATATGTAGACGAAGTAGTTGTCCAAAAAGATAGAGATAAGCTAAGTGCATTACATAAAATTGGTTTCAATATTATGTTCGTTGGAGATGATTGGAAAGGATCAAAGATATTTTTAGAACTTGAAAAGAAATTTCAAAATCATGGTGTAGAAATTTTTTACTTTCCATACACTAAAAATATTTCTTCATCGAGCCTAAGGTCTACATTAAAAAGACTTATACAAGAAGAAGAAAAAGATTCAAATTAATCTTATGAATCCAAAAGAACTAAAGTTATTACATTCAAAAATTTTGGAATTGGTTGAGTATTTTGATAGTTTTTGCAAAACACATAACATTATTTACTATCTGATGGGAGGAACAGCATTAGGAGCTATACGTCATAAAGGTTTCATTCCTTGGGATGATGATTTTGATGTTTTCATGGATAGAGAAAACTATTTAAAATTTTTGTCAAAAATCAGGTTGTACATTGATAGAGAAAATTTTTATTTTCAAGAAGAAAACACAGATGAAATGCCTCTCTATTTTAGTAAACTAAGAATGAATAATACAACATTTATTGAGAAAGATGTTGTTAATCGAAAAATGCATCATGGAATTTATATAGATATAATGTCGTTACATTCTGCTAGTTCCAATAAGTTTATTAGATATATTCAATATTTTTCAGCTAGAATTTTAAATGCAAGAGCTTTATATGACCGTGGTTACATAACAAATTCTAAATTTAAAAAGTTAATCTTATTTTTATCAAGATGTTTGATTTCAAAGCAAGTAAAAAATCTGTTGCTTAAAATTGTTCGTTATTTAAAAAATGGAAATACTGAATATGTAGGACATTTTTTTGGTAGAGCACCTTTTTATAAGGGGTCGTTTAAGAGACAATATTTAGGTAAACCTAGAGTTATTAAGTTTGAACATTTATTATTGCCAGTTCCTGAACAAATAGAGAAATATTTAAATATTAGATATGGACCAAAATTTATGCAATTACCCAGTGAAAAAGAAAAAATGAAATACCCCTCACATGCATATATTGTAGATATCAATAAGTCATATACAGAATACTTGGATAATTAATCAACTAAATGAATCAATGGAGAAAATATAACGGCGCTTTGATTTCTGATTGTCCACCTCATTTTGAAATCAAGGATTCAAGAAAAGAAATTTTAAATTTTCTAAAAAAAAGTGGTATGTATTTTGCACGCTGGGAATCTAATTTTGATTGTCAAAAAAAAACTAATTTTTGGTTTATTATAAATGATAAACCTTTAGAGATTATGGATTATGATTTAAAAACAAGAAATAAAATAAGAAAAGGCCTAAAAAAATGTCAAGTTAAAAAAATTAAAAAAGATGAGTTAATTAATAAAGGGTATGATGTATATATTTCTGCATTTAATAATTATCAAACCTTTTTAAAACCTAAATCACTAAAAAAATTTGTTGATGAAGTTATTTCCACTCCAGATACTTGGGAATATTGGGGTGTATTTTATGAAAGAAAATTAATTGCATATTCAAAGGTTATGATAGTTGAAAATTATGCAGAGTATAGATCAGCAAAATTTCATCCAAAATATCTAAAATATAGACCTAGCGAAGCTTTAATTTACTCAATGAATAGAAATTATTTAAATGAAAGAAATTTTAAATATGTAAATAATGGAACTAGAAGTATATCTCATAAAACAAATTTTCCAAGCTTTTTAATTAAAAAATTTAAATTTAGAAAGGCATATTGTAAATTAAATATTGTTTATTCCAATAAATTAAAATATATAATTAAAGTGTTATACCTTTTTAAAAATATATTTCGTTTTTTTAACTTTGGGCCTATTCGTCAATTAAACATTATGTTAAAACAGGAGGAAATTGTAAGAAGTTTTAAAACTTAATTTATATTGAAAAGATTAATTGATATTATACTATCTTTTTTTGGGATTATTATTTTTAGTCCTGTTTTTATCGTTATTGCGATTATAATAAAAGTAACCTCTGATGGCTCTATTTTTTTTGTCCAAAAGAGGGTTGGACAACATGCCAAGATTTTTAAAATGTTCAAGTTTAGAACAATGCTTAACAATTCAGATCCTAATACAGTCTCAGTACTTGGAGATGAAAGAATTACTCCGTTTGGAGCTATTTTAAGGAAATACAAACTTGATGAGTTACCAGAGTTAATTAATGTTTTACTAGGTGATATGAGCTTTGTTGGTCCTCGACCTGATGTGCCTGGTTATGCTGATTTACTAACTGGTGATGATAGAAATATTTTAAAATTACGACCTGGAATAACTGGCCCAGCGAGTATAAAATATTCAAATGAAGAAGAGATTTTGTCAAAAAAAGAAAATCCGATAGAGTACAATANCAATATAATATATCCGGATAAAGTAAGACTGAATTTAGAATATTATTACAATAACAGTATATGGGTTGACATTAAGATTATATTTACTACCATATCTAAAATTTTTAAATTTTGAAAGAACAAAAAAAAATTTGGTTATCATCACCACATATGTCAGATAACGAGTTAAAATATGTTAATGATGTATTTAAAAAAAATTGGATTGCTCCTGTTGGACCACACATTACTAAATTTGAAGAAATGCTTTCAAATAAGCATGAGAATTATTCGGTTGCAGCACTAAACAGCGGAACTTCTGCAATACATTTAGCTTTAATAATATTAGGTGTAAAGTCAGGAGATGATGTATTATGTTCTTCATTTACATTTGCAGCAACGGCAAATCCCATAAAATATATTGGTGCAAATCCAGTTTTTATTGATAGTGAGTATGAAACATGGAATATGTGTCCATTACTATTAGAAAAAGCAATAAAAGAAAGAAATGAAACAGGTAAAAAACCAAAAGCCATAATATTAGTTCATTTATATGGAATGCCAGCAAAAATTGATGAAATTCTTAATATTTCTAAAAAATTTGATATTCCGGTGATTGAAGATGCTGCTGAAGCATTAGGATCTACATATAAGAAAAAAAATATTGGAACTTTTGGTGACTTCGGAGTATTTTCTTTTAATGGTAATAAGATAATAACAACTTCTGGAGGAGGAGCTCTTATCTCAAAAAATAAAAAATTTATTAGTCAGGCAAAGTATTTATCAACTCAAGCTAGAGATAATCAACCTCATTATGAGCATTCGAAAATTGGTTACAATTACAGACTTAGTAATGTATGTGCTGCTATTGGAATAGGACAAATGGAAGTGTTAAATTCAAGAGTTGAAAAAAAAAGATGTATTAATAAAATTTATAAAGAACAACTGAGTTGTATAGATGAAATAAAATTTCTAGAGGAAAATGAAAATAATTTTTCAAATTTTTGGTTAACAACAATTGTAATAAATGAAAAAAGTAAAATTAAAAATGATGATATTCGTTTATACTTGGAAAGTTTAAACATTGAAAGTAGACCATTGTGGAAACCTATGCATTTACAACCTGTTTTTAGCTCATCTAAGTCGTATACTAATAATACTTCAGATGATTTGTTCCAAAGAGGACTCTGCTTGCCATCAGGTACAAATATGTCCGATGAAGAAATTAATAGAGTAGTTTTAGCAATCAAAAAATTATATGCTAAATAAATTTCAAAATATTGATAGATTATATAAATCAGCTATCATGCTATGTGTAGATTTTATTTTATTATGCTTAGCAGTATATTTTTCTTTTGCATTAAGACTCGGTGAAATTTGGCCTACTCAAGGTTCAGATTTTTTGTTTTATGTAAGTAGGTCAGCTTGGATTTTTCTTGTTTTACCTATTATAACAATTCCTTTATTTATTAGACTAGGTTTATANANNGCAGTTTTACAATATATGGGTGTAAAGGTNATTTTTGCAACCTTTCAAGCAACNACAATAAGTTGTTTGATNGTTGGTTTTTTAATGATGTTTTTTAGAGAATCTGATCTACCANGATCAGTTTTGCCAATATTTTGGTTTATTACTAANATTTTNATAATNACTATACGTTTTTTATTTCAAGGTATTTTATATTCATGGGATATAAGAATAAAGTCTAGAAAACCAACTATTATATATGGAGCTGGAAATGCTGGTGTTCAATTAGTTGAGAATTTAAAAAAGAGCTCTGATTATGCACCTATTGCATTTATTGATGATGATATTAGAAAACAAGGTACTATTCTTAATTTCTTGCAGGTTTATGAATTTGATTATATTCAAGAATTAATTAAAAAGAAAAATGCAAAGGTTTTATTATTAGCAATTCCTTCTCTAAATGTTCAAAAAAGAAAAAAATTGCTAACAAAGCTTGCATCTTTACCAATTGAAGTAAGTGTTTTGCCATCTTTAGAAAATATAATTGATGGGAAAGTGTCAATTGATAATATCAAAAATGTAGATGTAGTAGATATTCTTGGTAGGTCTAGTGTTCTACCAAAAAAAGAGTTGCTTAAGCAAAATATTCAGTCTAAAAATATATTGATTACAGGAGCTGGAGGAAGTATTGGTTCGGAACTTTCTAGGCAGATAATAAATTTGGAGCCAAATAAAGTTGTTTTACTTGATAATTCAGAATATAATTTATATTCAATTAAGTTAGAGTTAGAAGCAATTAGCCAAAAAATTGATGTAATACCAGCACTTTGTACTGTTACCAATTTTAATCAACTAAAGAATATTATTATTAATAATGAAGTTGATACAATTTTTCATGCTGCGGCATACAAACATGTTCCTTTGGTTGAACTTAACCCAATAGCTGGAATTTACAATAATGTCATAGGAACTTATAATGTTGCTAAAATTGCTAATGATTTAGGATTAGATAGAATGGTTTTAATATCGACAGATAAAGCAGTTAGACCAACTAATGTTATGGGAGCNTCAAAGAGGATGTCCGAGCTTGTTTTACAAGCATACTCAGAAAAAAGCGTCTGTTGTTTTTCAATGGTTAGATTTGGTAATGTATTAGATTCTGCGGGATCCGTAGTTCCTCTATTTAGAAAACAAATTAAAAAAGGTGGTCCTGTTACAGTAACACATAAAGATATTACAAGATATTTTATGTCCATACCAGAAGCATCACAGTTAGTAATCCAAGCTGGATCTATGGCTAAAGGAGGTGATGTGTTTGTTTTGGACATGGGAGAGCCTATTAAAATTGTAGATTTAGCTTATAAAATGATCTATTTGAGCGGATTTACCCCAATAGATAAAGATAATAAAGACGGTGATATTATGATTAAATATACTGGATTAAGACCCGGGGAAAAATTATACGAAGAGTTGTTAATTGGAGATAATGTAGTGTCTTCAGAGCATCCTATGATTATGAGAGCAATAGAAAATAAAATTAGCATGAGCGATATGATAGAATGTATAAGTGTTATTAAAGATGCAAGAGATAGACAGGATGTTGAAATAANAAAAAAATTATTATTGAAATATGNTGANGNCTATGTGTCAAACTAGTTTTAAAAAAATATCTTTGTAAGATGAATATTATTGTACTTGGAGCAGGAACATTTGGAACAGCAATAGCTAATGAACTTTCTGTTAATACTCAAAATAAAGTCATTTTATTTTCAAGAAATGACAATAAGGTACATGAGATTAATGATTTTCATACAAATAAAGCTTGCTTTCCAAATAAGCGTTTGTCCGAAAATTTAAGTGCATCTTCAAATGATAAGATTATGAAAAATGCAGATGTTATTTTTATTGCCATTCCTTCCAATTCTATTATCCAAAATTTATCAAAATATAAAGAAAATTTCAATTCAAAAACTTTATTTGTTAATCTTTCAAAAGGCTTTTTAAAGGGTGGGAAAATTATAGTTGAAGAACTTAAAAAAAATTTAAATTCAAATAATATTGTTTCTCTAAAGGGGCCATCTTTTGCTGTTGAGGTAATGGAACATGCTGATACACTTTTAACTTTAGGTCATTCTAATAAAAGTCAATATGATATTTTAAGTACAATAATTCAAAATACATCCCTATACGTTGATTCTACAAATGATATAAGGGGGGTTGAAATACTAAGTGTTCTAAAAAATGTTTATGCTTTGGTTTTAGGAATAGTTGATGCCAAGTTTAATTCACCAAATACTCGTTTTATGATTTTAACAAAGGCATTTTCTGAAATTAGAGTGTTTTTAAGTATGTTAGGTGGAAAAGATGATACATTATTTTTGGCATGTGGTTTTGGTGATTTATGTATGACGTCTTTACATGACCTTAGTAGAAATAGAACTTTAGGATTACTAGTTGGAAAAGGATTCTTTAATTCCGACTATAAATCAAATGCTGTTATTTTAGAAGGATTAAATTCAATTAAAATACTGCATGATTTATTAGATGAAAATCAAATGAAAAGATTACCGATCTTTAGTAAAGTTTACTCCTATTTCACAAATCCAGATGATAGTAAAATTGACTTTTATTATTCAGAATTTATTGACTATAATAAATAGTTATGAGTATTTTAGCATTTATACCAGCAAGAGGAGGAAGTAAATCTATTCCACTTAAAAATATAAAAATGTTTTGTGGTAAACCTTTGATTTATTGGAATCTACTTTCATTACAAAAATCAAGTGTAGATAAAATAATTGTTGCAACAGATTCAAATCAAATTAAGAATACAGTTTTATCATTTTCCTTTTCAAAAGTTGAAGTGTATAATAGAAATTATGAAAATGCAACAGACGATGCCAGTTCAGAATCAGTAATGCTTGAATATATAGAATCTGCTAATATATTAGATTCTGATACATTTATTCTTGTTCAAGCAACATCACCATTTACTCAAACTAATAATTTTGATGAAGCCTTGGAGCTTTTTGAATCTTTTGATTCAGTAGTAAGTTGTTCAATAACAAAACGGTTTTTTTGGAACGAAAATGGGATAGCTTTAAATTATGATATAAATAAACGTAAAAAAAGACAAGATTTTAAAGGAACCCTAATTGAAAATGGAGCTATTTATATAAATAGCGTTAAAAATATAAAAGAAAACAGAAATAGAATATCAGGTAAAATAGGTATTTATCGTATGCCAGAATATACTAGTATTGAACTTGATGAAGAATTAGATTGGATAACTGCAGAAAATATTATGAATAAATATATCATTAATGAAAAGCTAAGTTTTAATAATATTAAAGTTATATTATCAGATGTTGATGGAGTATTAACTGATGGGGGCATGTATTACAGTGAAAATGGAAATGAAATCAAAAAGTTTTGTGTTTATGATGGAATGGCGTTTAGATTATTGCAGCAGTCAGGATACAAGGTTGGTATTATAACAACTGAAGATATGAATTTAAATAGAAGAAGAGCTAAAAAACTTAATTTAGATTATGATTTTCATGGAGCAAATGATAAGCTTATGATTATTCAAAACTTTTGTAAAAAAGAAGGATTTAAAATTAGTCAGGTAGCGTATATTGGAGATGATATCAACTGTTATGAATTATTATCGAAAGTTGGAATCGCAGCTTGTCCAAAAAATGCAGTTGATAAAATAAAAAATATTCCTAAAATTTTTCATCTTAGTAAATGTGGAGGCGAAGGTGTTTTAAGAGAATTTGCAGAATTAATTTTAAACAATCAAAATAGTAAATAAAAATCGATGAAAGTTATTGTAACTGGTGGAGCAGGATATATAGGTAGTCATACTATTATTGAACTTGTATCATCTAAATTTACTCCAATTATAATCGATAATTTATGTAATTCCAATATTAGTAATATCAATGGTATAAAAAAAATTACTGGAAAAAAAATTAAATGGTATAACAAAGATTGTTGTAATAAAAAAGATATGTATGAGATTTTTGAAACTGAAAAAAATATTTCTGGTATTATACATTTTGCAGCTTATAAATCAGTAGAAGAATCAACTAAAAATCCAAAGAAATATTATGATAATAATATTGGATCTTTAGAGATTTTATTAGACTGTATGAACAAATACAAGGTCAACAATTTAGTTTTTTCTTCTTCTTGCACTGTATATGGTAGTCCAGACAAATTACCTGTTGATGAAAGTGCTTTTTTCAAAAAAGCTGAATCTCCTTATGCAGAAACTAAACAGCTATGTGAAAAAGTTTTACAGGAGTCTTCAATAAATTTTGTTTCATTAAGATATTTTAATCCAATCGGAGCACATGGTTCTGGACTAATTGGAGATTGTTCTTCAGATAAACCTGCTAATTTAGTTCCAATCATATGTGAAGTAGCAAATGGGATTAGAGAAAATCTTATTATAAATGGAAACAATTACAATACAATTGATGGAACATGTGTAAGAGATTATATTAATATTATTGATTTAGCAGAATCACATGTGAGTGCATTATTTTACTTGTTAGAAAATAATCAAAATAATTTTTTCAATATTGGAACAGGAAAAGGGCTAAGTGTTTTGCAGGCAGTAGACGCTTTTGAAAAAGCAAATAAAATTAAAATTAATTTTTCTATAGGAAATAGAAGAATTGGAGATGTCGAAGAAATTTATTCAGATAACAAAAAGGTAAAAAAAATATTAAATTGGGAAGCAAAAAGATCAATTAAAGATGCTATGAAAAGTGCTTGGAAGTGGCAGCTTAATAAAAATAATTTAAAAAATTATAGTTGAATGTATAAGGAGCCAAAATTAATTGCAGAAATAGGATGTAATCATAAAGGAGAGATTAAAATTGCAAAAAATCTGATGAAAGTTGCATCAGAAAGCGGTGTTAAAATTGTAAAATTTCAAAAACGAAATAATAAAGAGTTACTGACTGAGAGTCAGTATAATAAACCACATCCAAATCCAATGCATTCTTACGGAGAAACTTATGGTAAACACAGAGAATTTTTAGAATTTGATATAAGTCAACATAAAGTGTTAAAGGAGTATGCCGAAGAATTAGGTTTAATTTATTCGTCTTCTGTATGGGATGTAACTTCAGCTGCTGAAATAATTTCTTTAAATCCAAAATTTATAAAGGTACCTTCTGCCTGCAATAATAATTTTGATATGTTAAAGAAATTAAGAGATCAATATCATGGAGAAGTTCATATTTCTTTTGGTATGACAACCAAAGATGAAGAGGTGTCGATAGTAAATTTTTTTGAAGAAAAAAATCAAGCAAAAAGATTAATATTATATGCTTGTACATCCGGATATCCTGTGTCATTTGAAGATATTTGTATGTTAGAGATTCTCAGACTAAAAGAAACTTTTCAAAATAAAGTTAAAGATATTGGATTTTCAGGTCATCATTTAGGAATTGCAGTAGATATCGCAGCTTATACTTTAGGAGCATCTTGGATCGAGCGTCATTTTACATTAGATAGAACTTGGAAAGGAACAGATCATGCTGCTTCATTAGAACCTACTGGAATTAGAAAATTATCTAGAGATTTAATAGCCACATATAAGTCTTTAACTAATAAAGGATCTGATATATTAGACGTAGAAAAGGTTCAAAGAGAAAAGCTTAAGTATAAAAAGTAGATATGTGTAATAGTATTTTTTTAATCTTTAATTATATTTAATTGTGTTAAAAAAATTGTTTAGCTCTTATTTATATAAGCAGTCTTTCATAGCTTTATTTATTAAAGTTTTAGGAGCTGTAATGGCGTTCTTATTTAATATTTTTCTTGCTAGAAAATTAGGAGCTGAACAAACAGGCGTATTTTATTTATGCTATACAGTTCTGATGATTGCGATTGTTTTCTCAAGATTAGGAATTGATAATGTATTGTTAAGAAATGTTGCATCATTTAATAATAAAAAAAGATACCAAGATTTAAAAAGTATTTTTGTAGGCTCTATGAAGATAGTTTTATTTTCTAGTTTGATAGTATCTTTGCTATTATATTTTTTGTCAGAAACTCTAGCAATTTATTTATTTAAGAATCCTAAAATGCTTAATTCACTACGGCTTATTTTAATTGCGATTATTCCATATTCTCTAAGTTTAATTGTTGTTGCTGGACTTAAAGGATTAAAGAAAATAGGGGAAGCTACAATAATTGAAAGTGTAGTTATTCCGACATTTTCAGCTGTAGTTTTGTATTTTATGTTAGAAGGCGCAAATATTAAAGATTTTGTTAGTAGTTATGTTATAGGATTTTTTCTGTTAATTTGTTTAGCGTTTTTCTTTTGGGAAAGAAATACATCGTTTATTAAAGAAAAAACATTAAGAGTAGATTATAAAAAGATTCTTAATAGTAGTATTCCGTTGTTGTGGGTTTCCGCCATGTTTTTAGTTAATACTTGGGCTGACAGAATCTTTTTAGGATATTATTCAAGTGCAGAAGATGTTGGTGTCTATAGTATTTCAGTAAAAATTGCATTATTGGTTAGTTTTATATTAGGTGCTGTTAATAGCGCTAGTTCTGCAAAGTTTTCAGAATATTATAATAATAAAAATATTCAAAAATTATCATATTATTGTAATAAAGCAACAAATATGATGGTTATTTTTTCTTTTCCTGTTTTGATAATATTAATTATATTTTCAAATAAAATTTTATCAGTATTTGGCTCAGAATTTGTCGTAGGATCAACAATATTAACTATACTTTGTCTAGCTCAATTTGTTAATGTAGCCACTGGATCAGTAGGACAAATTTTAGCAATGTCAAACAATGAAAAATATTTAAAAAAATCAATATTTGCAGGTATGGGTGTAAATATTATTTTAAATATAATTTTAATTCCTAAACTGAATATGACTGGAGCAGCTTTAGCAACAGGTATTAGTTGGGTAATTTCTACTATGTTTGCATTATATTATGTTAAGAAAAAATTAGATTTTATTGCTTGTGTTTTTTTTAATAAATAAATATGATTAGAAAGTATTATTATAAAATTGCATTAAAGATTTTTACATATATTCGTGTATTAGTTTTAAAAATTAAATATCCTTTTGTTTTTCAGATTAATAAATCAAATTTTATTGGAAAAAATATTTTAGTCAAGCAATTTTTCTTCAGTAATAAAAAGTTAAATATTATTTTAAAAAAAAATAATATTATTAATAGTTACGTTATATTCCAGGGGTCAGGGAAAATAACTTTTGGAGAAAACTCATTTTGTGGTGAGTTTTCAGTTTTTGGTTGTAATGAAAAAATAGATATTGGCAAGAATGTTATGATTGCACAAGCAGTTACTATTAGAGATACTGATCATAATTTTAATTCAATAGATCTTCCTATGATTAAGCAAGGAATAACTACATCTTCAGTTTTAATTGACGATGATGTATGGATAGGTCATGGTGTTATAATTACAAAAGGAGTTAAAATTGGCAAAGGATCGATTATTGCTGCTGGAGCAGTGGTAACTAAAGATATTCCAGCTTATTCTATTGCAGGAGGAGTTCCCGCAAGAGTTATCAAAAAAAGAGAAAATGTGTAAAAATTCACATTTAATTTGTGTTGGGGCACAAAAATCAGGAACAACTACTTTACACGATATATTAAAACAACATTCTGACATTTCTCTACCAGATATTAAAGAAACTAAATTTTTTCAAAGAGATACCGAATTTAAAAAAGGTATTATTTATTATCATAACTATTTTGATTTAAATAAAAAATATTTTGTTGAGGTTGATCCTGAATATATGTTTTTGGATTATGTGCCAAAAAGAATTTTTGATACATTAGGTCCAAATACTAAAATAATTTTTATGTTACGTAACCCTATTGATAGAGCATTTTCTCAGTACCTAATGTCTAAAAGAAGAGGTTTTGAAACGCTTAAATTTGATAAAGCAATTTTAGATGAAAAAGATAGATTATTGATTGATGATTCTCAAGCTGATTTCTATAAATCAAAAACAGTAAATTTTAGTTATATATCAAGAGGTTATTATGCTAAGCAAATTAATAATTTTTTAAAATACTTTAATATAAATAACATGATGTTTGTTTTGTTTGAAGAGGATTTTGTTAAGAATAGAAATGAAACTGTTTTAAAGATATTAGATTTTATAGGTGCAAATAAAAAAATCGAATTAGATACTAATTTTATTAGTAATCCTGCTACTTCATATAAAAATAAACATATTACCAATTTTTTAAATAGACCTAATTTTTTTAAGAAATTATTTAAGTATGTTCTTCCAAAAAAAATACGATCAATTATAAGAGAAAAAATTCTGAGTATAAATTATTCTTCAAAGATTTTAGAAAAACTAACGGATAAAGAAAGAAGATATTATTTAGATGCATATTTTTCAAATGATATTATAGAGTTAGAAAAAATAATAAAAAGAAAAACTAATTGGCTTAATTATAAAAAATTATAATATCTTATGAAAAAACCGAAAGTATATATAGTAATACTCAATTACAAAAGTGTAATTGATACAGCTGAATATTTGGAAAGAAACATAAATATAGTATTTAAAATAAGTAACAATGTATAATTTGAAAATCAAATGATGCAAGAAAAAGTATATGTTACTATAGTAACTTATAATTCTTTTTCGGAAACAATTGAGTGTCTAGAAAGTGTATTTGCTCAAGATTATTCTAATTTTCAAATTATTTTAATTGATAATGCATCAGATGACAATTCAGTTTCTGAAATTATTAAATGGTGCAATGGAAAATCAAATCCAATTAACACAAAATTTCCGAGTCTTGTTTTATCATCACACGACAAGAAAAAGGATTATATATTTTTACAAGAAGAAGAGCTATTGTTTAAAAAACATAATAATAAATTAATTTTTGTTCAGTCAAAGAAAAATAATGGATTTGCTGCAGGAAATAATGTAGGTATTAAGTACATATTGCAAAATGATCCAAAGTCTTTTTGTTGGATGTTAAATAATGATACAGTAGTCAAAAGGAATAGTTTATTAAAATTAGTACAATTTCAAAAGAAAAATAGTTTAGGCTTAACAGGTTCTGTTTTGTATCATTATGAAAAAAAAGATATTGTTCAAGCAGTTGGAGGAAAAGTCAACAAATTCTTTGGAACAACATCACATATTACAAATAAGTATGTAAATAAAATTGATTATGTTATTGGTGCTTCTTGTTTAATCTCTCCAAAGGTGTTAAATTCAGTTGGATTATTAAATGAAGATTATTTTTTATATTATGAAGATGTAGATTATTCTTATAAAATTAAAAATCAAGGATATAAAATAGGTTTTTCTGTTGAATCAATAGTCTATCATAAAATAGGAGTAAGTACTGGTGCTAATAAGATAGCAAAGCATAGAAAAGATGATATTGATTTATTAATGTTAAAAAACAGGATTAAATTTTACAATAGGTATATAAAAGGTTTTTTTGGTCTTTACATTGGTTTTATGATTGTAATAATTTTACGTTTTTTTAGAGGCAAGTTTTATATGTTAAAATCCATTATCTCATTATTAATAAATAATAAACACTATGATTGAACGACTGTCTTTGTTTACTTTTCTCGACAATAAAATAAGAGAAAAAGTAATTTTCATTTTCAATTATGATATAGAAAAGTTGTATAAACTAACACAAAAAAATCAATATTAACACGGAAGAAATAAAATGAAATTATTTTTTGAAATCATCCTTTTACTTTCTCCAATTCAAACTTTTGTTGTTTCTAATATTGTAAAAGGTTTAACATTATTTAATGTAGGAATGATTTTATTCACTTTTTTTAACATTTTTTATCTAAGGAAGTTTTCTAGTTTAATTTTTTCTTTTATTCTATTTTTATTGATTTATATTACTTATTTTTTATTTCAACAGTATATTCTTATTCTTTTTCCACCTTCATCGGTATTGTTTGTAAAAGCAATATTTATCTCACCTGAAATTCCTTCCCTTATTCTATTTAGAAGTAGTTTTATAACACAAAGTTTATATTTAATTTTAGCTATACTTTTCTTTTATCATCTATTAGTATATATAAATAAATTTGGATCAAATCGAATTATTAATTTAGCTTTTTATTCTATTGCATTTTTTGTTTTGTATGGTTTTTTTGAGTTTTTTTATTTTCTTCTTACAGGTGAAAAATCAGATTTCATATCAAATCGAATAGTTGGTACTGGAAATAGCTTTGGTGCTTTTCAGTATTTTTATTTGGCTGGGCAAAAGTTCTTAAGAATTAAGTCATTAGCTGGTGAGCCTTCTATGTTTGCTTTTACAGTTTTACCTTTTTTTATTTTATCTATTTACTGTAATAAAAAAAGGTTTACAATATTATTTTTAATTGCTTTATTATTATCAACTTCAAGTTCAGCAATTATAGGAATATTCATTTATTTGATTTTAGAAATATTTATTGGTTATAATAAATTTAAAAAACTATTAATTTCTACACTACTCTTTTGTATTTTTTTATATGTTTCATATGATTTTATGTTAGCACTATATCAATCAATAATTGATAAAATATCGCTAGCTAGTTTGTCAGGAATAGATAGATATTTTTATTTTAAAACTCATTTTAATTTATGGCTTGACTCTTCTTTTTTACAAAAATTATTTGGTTATGGCTTTGGATATTTTCGATCTACTGATGGCTTTTCTACATTACTAGTAAATATAGGAGTATTTGGGTTGGCAGCTTATTGTTTATTTTTTTTATTACCATATTTTTTAATAAAAGAAAGGACAAAATATCTTAAAGGTCTATTTATTTCTAATTTTACAATATTAATTGTAATTTTAATTTCAGTTCCTGAGTTATTTATGCCTCATAGTTGGTTTTTCAATGCTCTAATTTGGGGAGAGTATGTAAGATTAAAATTTAAGCGTGTATAAGAATAAAAATATTGTCATCAATTGTAGATTTTTAAATCAAAAAATTACTGGTGTGCAAAGATTTGGAATTGAAATTGCTAAAGAGTTAGTCAAGCTTTCTAATAACATTATTTGCGTTAGTCCTAGAAATATTTTATATGATGATTTAGCCAAAGCTTTACAGGTTAAAAGAATAGGTTTTAACACTGGGCATTTATGGGAGCAACTTGATTTACCATTATTCTTGATTAAGAGTAATGCAGTATTAATTAATTTAGCTAATACTGGTCCGGTGTTCTACTTTAATAAAATAATTACTTTACATGATATTTTATTCATCAGATATCCAAATACATTTTCATGGAGCTTTCGTTTCTTTTATAAAAAATTAATTCCATTATTGTTAAAGACTTCAAAACATATATTTACAGTTAGTGAGTTCTCAAAACGTGAGATTTCAAGTTATTATAATATTCGAAAAGATAGAATTACAATTGTTTATAATTCAGTTAGCAGTCAATTTTACCCTACACCTAAGTCGAATTGTGAAAAATATATTTTAGCTGTTTCTTCAGTAGCTCCACATAAGAATTTCCATAATTTAATTAAAGCTTTTAGTATTATAAAAAATAAAAATGTAAAATTATTTATAGTAGGGAACCAGAGTAATAATTTCAAACAAATTGATATTGATCATACTATATTTAAAAGAATAAATTTTTTAGGTAGAGTTAATGATCAACAACTTAATGACTTATATTCAAATGCAATATGTTTTGTACATCCATCATTCTATGAAGGTTTTGGTATACCGCCTATAGAGGCACAATCGTGTGGCACAGCTGTTATTTCTTCTAACGCTGCTAGTCTACCAGAAATTGGATTGGATAGTTTTTTATATGTTGATCCAAAAAATATAAACGATATTGCAAAAAAAATACAGGTTTTGATTCAAGATAAGCACTTGCAAAGAAAGTTAATAAATAAAGGTCATGAAAATGTTAAAAGATTTTCATGGAAGAAATCAGCAGAAAAGATAATTAATAGTATATGAAGAGAGCAGTAGTTCATGATTGGTTTACGGTTAATGCAGGAGCAGAAAAATGTATTGCTAGTTTTATTAATAACTGGAATGATGCTGATGTATTTAGTTTAATAGATTTTTTGAGTGATCAAGACAGAGATGAGATATTAAATGGCAAAAGAGTTACAACTTCTTTTATTCAAAAGCTACCTTACGTTAAATCCAGATATAGAAGTTATCTACCTTTATTCCCATTAGCAATTGAAAAATTTGACTTGTCAAATTATGATATTATATTATCAAGTTCTCACTGTGTTGCTAAAGGTATTATAAATACCAACAAACAACTTCATATTTGTTATATGCATACACCAGTCAGGTATGCTTGGGACTTGCGCAATCAATATTTAGAAGACAGTGGTTTAAATAAGGGCTTTAAGGGTTTTTTGGCAAGGTTTTTTTTAAACAGGATAAGAAATTGGGATTTAAAAACAAAAGATAGAGTAGATCATTATATTGCTAACTCAAATTATGTTGCTGAACGAATAAAAAAAATTTATGGTAAATCATCAAAAGTGATTTATCCGCCGGTTAATGTAGGTAATTTTAAATTACAGTCAGAGAAAGATGATTTTTATTTAGCAGCTTCAAGATTAGTTTCATATAAGAAAATAGACTTGATAGTAGAGTCGTTTGCTATGACAGGTAAGAAATTAATCGTAATTGGAGATGGCCCTGATATGAAAAAAATAAAATCCAAAGCATCATCCAATATAATTATTATGGGTTATCAAGAAGATAAGATTTTAATTGATCACATGAGAAGAGCTAAGGCATTTGTTTTTGCTGCTAAAGAAGATTTTGGTATAATTCCTGTCGAGGCACAAGCATGCGGCACACCAGTTATATGTTTGTCAGAAGGAGGGACGAAAGAAACAGTACTAGACGGAATAACAGGAGTACATTTTCACAATCAAAATAAGAAAGATATTCTTGAGGCTATAGATAATTTTGAAAAAAAAATAAATGATTTTAATCCATTTGAGATTAGAAAACACGCTTTAAAGTTCAGAACTGAAAGATTTGAAAAAGAAATAAAACAATATATTGAAGAGAAGTATAAGGATTTTAAAAAAAACTTATAAATTAATCTCTCATAATCTTTTTTATATATTTACGTAATGAAAAGAAAGGTCGCTTTAATAGCTGGAGTTACAGGACAAGATGGTTCTTATTTGTCGGAATTCTTATTAGATAAAGGCTATATAGTACATGGAATTAAACGAAGAAGTTCATCTTTTAATACCGATAGAATTGAACATTTATACCAAGATCCACATATTAAAGATAGAAATTTTATTCTCCATTATGGAGATTTAACTGATTCAATGTCTCTAACAAAAATTATTCAACAAGTAAAACCGGATGAAATATATAATTTAGCAGCAATGAGTCATGTGAGAGTGTCTTTTGATATTCCTGAGTATGTTGCAAATACTGATGCTTTAGGTACCTTAAGAATATTAGAGGCGATTAGATTACTAGGCTTTTCTAAAACAAAGATTTATCAGGCTTCAACATCAGAACTTTTTGGTAAAGTTAAACAAACTCCTCAAAATGAATCCACTCCTTTTTATCCTAGAAGTCCTTATGGGGTTGCGAAAATGTATGCTTATTGGATTACTATTAATTATAGAGAAGCATACAATATGTTTGCATGTAATGGAATATTATTTAATCATGAATCACCTGTTAGAGGAGAAACTTTTGTAACTCGAAAAATCACACGTGCTGTGTCAAAAATAGCAAACGGATATGATGAAGTATTGTATTTAGGTAATTTAAATGCTCAAAGAGATTGGGGTCACGCAAAAGATTTTGTTAGGGCAATGTGGCTAATTTTACAATACGATGAGCCGGAAGATTGGGTGATTTCAACCGGAAAAACAACAAGTGTTCGTGATTTTGTTTGCTTAGCTTTTGATTATATTGGCGTAAAATTAAAATTTATAGGAACTGGTCTGAACGAAATTGGTGTAATAGATGAATGTTTAAATGATAAATATCAATTTGAGTTAGGAAAAGTAGTAGTAAAAATTCATCCAAATTATTTTAGACCGACAGAGGTAGACGTTTTGGTGGGTGATTCTTCAAAAGCAAGAAAAAAGTTAGAATGGCAACCTGAATATACACTTGAAAATTTAGTTAGTGAAATGATGGATTCAGATATTAAGTTATATGAAAAATAATTTCTTTTTAAATGCATAAATCTTCAAAAATATATGTTGCAGGTCATAAAGGTCTTGTTGGTTCTGCACTGATTAATTGTTTGCAAAAAAAAGGATATAATAATTTATTGTACCGTACTCGATCTGAACTGGATTTAATTAATCAAAAAGAAGTTGATTTTTTTTTTCAAAAAGAACAACCTGATTATGTCATTTTAGCTGCTGCTAAAGTTGGAGGCATTTTGGCTAATAATACGTATAGAGCTGAATTTATTTATGAAAATTTAATGATTCAAAATAATATTATTCACTGTTCGTATTTAAACAAGGTGAAAAAACTATTGTTTTTAGGTAGCACATGTATATATCCAAAAAATATCACCCAACCAATTACTGAAAGTGCATTGTTAACATCGGAATTAGAGTATACAAATGAGCCTTATGCAATTGCAAAAATATCGGGGATTAAAATGTGTGAAAGTTATAATTTGCAGTACGGAACTAACTTTTTATCAATTATGCCGACAAATCTCTACGGATTAAATGATAATTTTGATTTAAAAAACTCACATGTTCTTCCAGCTTTAGTTAGAAAAATTCATTTAGCAAAATGTATACGTGATAAGAATTGGGATAGTTTGAGAGAAGATATAAACAAAAGACCAATAAGCGGAATTAATGCATCAAATTCAACAATTGATATTATAAGTTTTTTAAAAAACTTTGGAATAACATCTGATTTTGTAGAAATATGGGGAACAGGTAAACCTACTAGAGAATTTATGTACTCTGCTGATCTGGCAGATGCATGTGTATTTCTATTAAAAAACATAAATTTTTCAGACACATACACCGCTTCTAAAGAAATTAAAAACTCGCATATAAATATTGGAACTGGAGAAGAAATTTCAGTTTTTAACTTAGCTGAGTTAATTAAAGAAGTTATTAATTATAAGGGCAGTTTTTTATTTGATAAATCTAAACCTGATGGAGTTTTGAGAAAAGTATCTGATTTAAGTAAAATTAACTCTTTAGGATGGAAAGCAAAGACAACTTTAAAAGAAGGGATTAATATTATCTATCAGTCATATATAGAATGATTTTTTCTTTTTTATAAATTTGTATTTAATGAAAGGATATTCAAAATATTTTTGGTTAATACATTTTATTGGAGATATTCTTTTATTGAATTTTTCTTTCTTTTTAACTTATTATATAAAATTTGATTCTTTAGTTTTTTCTGACAACTATAGATTTTTAATAGTAATATTTAATTCTGTATGGATATTGGTTGTTTTAATGCTTAATTTATATCAGTTAAAAAGAGTTAAGAGATTAGATAAAATTCTATATAATTTAGTAAAAGCATTTATATTAAATTCATTAATCATTAGTGCTTTTTTATTTTCATTAAAAAGACCTGACTTTTCACGAGAGCATTTATATGCAACATACATACTTTTATTTATGTTAATTGTTTTATGGAGGTTTTTTATGATGAAAATTACTATTATTTACAGAAAATCAGGTTTTAATTATAGCAGAGTGATAATTGTTGGAGGCGAAGAGGTAGCAATGCAATTATATTCTTATTTTAAAAGTGATAATTTTTTAGGTGTAAAATTATTAGCTATTTTTTCAGATTCTAAGTCCAAAATAAATATTGACAAAAATATTTATCAAAGCACATTAGATGATATTAAAAAATTTGTTAAAAAAAATAATGTTGATGAAATTTATTATACTTTACCACTATCTAAAACAAAAAAATTAAAAGACTTAATTTCCTTTTGTGATAAACAAATGATTAGATTTAAGTTGGTCCCTGATTTCAGAGGGTTTTTATTTAAAAGAGTTAATATCGATTTTTTTGATGATGTCCCTATTATTACAATCAGAGAAGAACCACTTACTGATTTTATGAATAGGTTAATTAAAAGATTATTTGATATTCTATTTTCATTATTTGCAATTTTGTTCATTTTATCATGGCTATACCCTTTAATTGCAATAATTATCAAATTAAATTCTAAAGGTCCAGTATTATTTAAGCAAAAAAGATCAGGTATAGACAATAAAGAATTTATTTGTTACAAGTTTAGATCAATGACTATAAATAAATCATCTGATAGTATGCAGGCCACCAAAAATGATATTAGAATAACAAGTGTTGGAAAATTTTTAAGAAAGACATCTTTGGATGAATTTCCACAGTTTTTTAATGTGCTAATTGGAGATATGTCTATAGTTGGACCTAGACCTCATATGTTAAAACATACTCAAGAATACTCTGCTATAATTGAAAAATATATGGTTAGACAGTTAGTTAAGCCTGGAATTACTGGCGTTGCTCAAGTACGTGGTTTTAGAGGTGAAACTAAAAAATTATCTGATATGGATGGCAGAGTGAAGTTAGATGTATGGTATATTGAAAATTGGTCAATTTGGCTAGATCTAAATATTATTTTTAAAACTATTATGAATGCTTTAAAAGGTGATGAGAAGGCGTATTAGTATTTTTTTTTATTGTTGTTTTATTTGTTGTAATTTAAAAGCTCAATCATATGTTTTTGAAAACCAGTTTCAATCTAATATAGATATTGATATCAAACCAAGATTATTTTTCACAAATACGTTATTGGGCTCAGAAAGTAGATCGACTTATCTTATTGGTGCAAATATTAAATTAGAATTAAGTAAAAAGACAAATTTTTCCTATACTTTCGATCATTTGTCAGCAAAAAATAATATTCCTATTTTTCAAGAATTCAAAGATTCTTTGACTATTTACCCTGGTTTTGGTAAACATAACAATAGATCAAATTTTAATTTAAATTTTAATTTAAATAAGTTTTTTAAAGTCAAAGCAGGTGTTGGAAAACAATTTATTGGTAATGGATACCGTTCTTTACTACTTTCTGATCTTTCAAGTAGTTATCCATTTTTACAAATTAAAACTTCAACTAATAAATTTGATTATTACAATTTTTATACAAAGTTTGAAAATAATGTTACTGATAACTCAAGTAAAATAAAATATGCTAGTATACATTATTTAAATCTTAAATTATCTTCAAAAATAAATATTGGTATTTATGAAGCTGTGTTATGGCCATCTAAGAACAAAAATCAAAATATTGGTTATGAAATTTCATATTTAAATCCAATTATATTTTATCGGCCAATAGAATTTTCAATGGGTTCTGAAAAAGGAAATGCTTTGATGGGCACTAACTTAACTTATACTCTAAAAAAAATTAAATTTTATGCTCAATTTGTTCTAGATGATTTAAATATTTCTCGACGAAAAGATTCAGACCCTAATTATCAAGAAGGATTTATACAAAATAAGTATGGATATCAGATAGGGACTAAGATAGAAAACAAAAATTTACATGTTAATATTGAGTATAATCAAATTCAACCATATACTTATGGTCACAGAAGTATTATAAGAAATTACACACATATGAATCAATCATTAGCTCACCCTTTAGGTGCTAATTTTAAAGAATTAATTAGTTTTTTTAAATACGATACTCAAAATTATTTAATAAGTTTAAAAACAATGATAGTAGGAGTTGGTCTAGATTCTATAGACACTCATTATGGGCAAAATATTTTTGATACAGAAGTCAATTCAAGTACTGGTGGGTCACATTCTTATGGTAATTATAATGGTCAAGGTGTTTACACTAATATTATTTTAATTCGACCTGAATTTTCTTATAAATTTAAATATTTTGATTTATTTTCATCGATATATCTCTTAAAGAAAAAGTCTGACCTAGTAGATCAGACTTCAATGTATTTATTAATTGGTATTCGAAATATACCTTTTTCAATATTTCCTTTTTAGAATTCTACTTTTTCACCTTCTTTGTATGAAATAATGTAAGGGTCTTTGTAACCAGATTTTTTCATTTTCTTTTGATAGGCTATAGCATCTTTAAGATTTTCAAATATACCAGCTAAATATGTTGTTTTTGTATCACTTATTGGAATGATGATAATATTTTCCTGCTCAAAAAGTCCAGCAGGAGTATCAAATTCGCCGTATGTACCTAAATGAACTCTAAAGATACGAGGCTCACCTCCTTGTGCAATTTGTTCTTCTCTACTAAATGATTTAATTAACTCATTTCTTGCCTTTTCATATGCATTTTGCGCACTTTTAGCTTTTGAATCTTCATTTATTTCTTTATAAATATAAATTAAACTTTCATGGGCAGGTAAAAACAACTTATCATGCTTTATCGTCCATCTTAGATACTTAATAGCCTTGTCCATAAACTCTTTCTTGGTATTTTTACTTTTTTGAGTTGCACCAAATGTATAATAAGCTACAGCTAAATTATAAGTCCAATCTCTTTTATATTTTCCTTCCTTAAAAATTTTAGGTGTAATATATTTTAAGTATCGTTTAGCTTGATTTGCACCTCTTTTGTCTCCTGTAGAAAGGTAAGCAATAGCTAAATTTGCTCTAATATGTGACAAACCATTGTCACTAATTTTTCCTCTTTTGAGATTTTTTTCGGAGTTTTTTAATTTGCTTTGAGCTAGTGAGTATTCTTTATTACTTAATGCTTTTGTTCCATCATTATATTGATCAATACCCTCTTGGACTTTACTTGTATTTCTATCATTTAAATTGTTAAGTTTATTTCCTTCATATTTTAAAGGGTCGTCCTGTGTAACAATTCTTAAGTTAAGAATGTCTGGTTTTATCCCTTTAGCTGGAAAGACTTTCTTTTCAATTTTTTTTCTTTCTGAAGTTCCACTGTTATTTTTTTTAGCTTGTATTTGTTTAACTCTAGTCTGTCTAGCCTGAGCATTATGCATTCTTTGTTTAACTTTTTTTGCATTACTAAGATTTCCTGTGTTTTTGTAAATTTCTTCAAGTGTAACATACGCTTGATAGTTATATTCATCATCTCTTATTATTTGAGATAATAATGATGTTGCTTCACTTTTTTTATTTGTTTTGGACCATGCTATTGCAATATTGTAAGCCCATTTATTATCTGAATAAATTGTATTAGTTAACTTACTTAAAAATTTTTCTACAACTGCAAGATCACCTTTGTTTCCGGTGTGAGCGTAACAAAGTGCAAGGTTTGCATTTATGTAATTTAAAGCGTCATCATTTAGTTTTGCTCTTTTGTAATCTTTCATTGCAGCGTTAAAGTCTATTATAGCTTCCGAATACTCTTTATTTTTCATTTTAGAAAATGCACTAGTATAGTTTTGTTCAGCTGTATTAAGAAGTTTTGATGTTCTTTTTGGAATTTCTTTTCCAGCGAATTCAGTGACTTTATCAATATCAGATATTGGAGTCCATGAATATGGAACTAAATTTTTTACATCAATACTATCAAGAATTATTGTTGCATGTAAAAACTGTGCTGAAAGTAGAAAAGATATGAAGATTAAGTATTTTGTTTTGATCATTTTATTTGATTTTATAAATTTTTTGCAAATTATGAAAAATTATTTAAGAATTATTTTTCGGTTGATAATTTCATTATTAATATTAAGTTTAATGTAATATGTTCCTTTAGTTAGATTAGATAAATCTAAGGCTTTATATTTATTTAAATTATTGTCTTTTAAAACTAATTCACCAAGGTTATTATAAATTATTATCTCACTAATATTTATCTCACTTTCAACAAATAAATATCCATTAGTCGGGTTTGGATAAATTTTTAACAAATTATCATCAACTAAATTATTGTTTAATGCAGTTAGATTATAGAACGCAGTGTCTGAAGTACATCCTTGATCGTCTGTTATAATAAGCCAGTACTGTCCATTCCCTTGAGGTAAAATACTTTGAGTATTTTCATTAGTGTTCCATTCATAGCTAGTAACTGTTACTCCAGCAGGTTGAGTTTGACCTTTTGATAAATTGATCCCATCAAATACTATTTCTACCAAAAATGGTGTGGTACTATCAACTACTGTAACTGTTATGCTATCTACACAGCCTGATGGACCATGAGTAATATAGCAAGTGTATGTTCCAGGCTCAAGATTAGTCGGATTATAACCATTGAATGGAAATGGATCAATATTTGGCCAAGAATATGAAACTGGCCATTGATTTTGTGAAACTTGCTGATTTCCATAATATGCAGCGCCTTGAATGTATGCAGATCCATCATTAGCATTATTAAAGCATGATGGAGAAATACTGCTTGTCGAATCAATATTTAATATAGGAGCATCATAAATAACTAAGTTATTGATTGTTGCTTGACATCCAATTGAATCTGTAAATGTAACACTATATGTTCCTGGACATAAATCGCCATTTAAATTACTACCAGACCACTGTTGCCAAGAAGGGTTAGGTATTCCGTTGTGCCCGCTATAAACAAACTGAACAAATCCGTTACATTCACCATTACAGTCTACAGTATCAGCATAGTTTGTTGGGTTTGAGGTTGTTACTTCAAATATATCTCCATTATCAATAGTGAGATCAATACTTGCTCCACAGCCTAGTGAATCAATAACCTCTAAGGTATAGTTACCTACACTTAAATTAGTAAATATTTCATTATTTTGTTGTGAAGCAAATTGATCAATAGAAAAAATAAATGGAACAATTCCCCCTTCAATATTTACTAAATCAATAGAACCATTACTAAAGTTATTGCAGCTTACATCTGAGGTAATTGCCGAAGATATCCACATCGAATCCGGTTGAGTCAAAGTTATTGAATCGTATGCAGTACATCCATTTGCATCTGTTACTGTTAAATAATGAGTACCTTCATAAAGGAATGTACTTATATTGTTTGAAGTATTACTCCACAAAAATTGATATTGTAATGTACCACCATATGTGTACGCTGTTGCCATAGCAGTTTCACCATAGCATATAATATTATCTGCAAAAATATTTACGTCTAGACTGTCGGGTTCGTAAATGTCAAAAGTAAAGATTGAGGTATCTGAGCTAGTAATAATATGTAGTGTGTAAACACCACCACACAAATTGTATAAATTCTGATCTTGTGAATTAAATCCGTTTGGACCAGTCCATAAAATAGAGAAAGGTTCAGTAGGAGATAAAACAGGATTTATTATAATATTTGCATCACATTCTCCAAAACAAGAAGTAGTAAAAGTAGTTAGAACGCTATCAACATTTACTGATACAGCAGGAGGTTCAGAAATTAAAATAAATAATGTGTCGGAAAAACATCCAACTTGATCATTTACAATCAAATAATATGAACCTGCAAATAAGTTAAATATATTTTGATTTGAACTTGTAAATCCATTTGGACCGTACCAGTTGTAGTTGTAAATGCTATCTCCTCCACTAACTAATATAGTAATTGCACCATTTGCCAATCCATTAACACTAACATTAGCAATTGAATCAATAAATACTATAATCTTATCTGGTTGTGAGATAGAAGCAGTTTTGTAATTTATACAACCATTTGCATCCGTCACAGTAAGGGAATAATTACCGTCACATATATTATTGAGTGTATCATTTGTTCCTACTAAATTTGAGTTATTATCAAACCATTCATAGTTGTATGGTGCGGTTCCGGAGTTGCTTGCAAAATTTGATAGATTGTTAGCAATAATCATTCCATCACAATAATCGAAACAAGTAACGTTTATAGAATCTATATTTGTTTGAAGGGCAAATGCAGGTTCAATAATTTGAAAAGTTTCGGTAAATGTACAACCAAAGCTATCAAATAAATTTGCAGTGTACCATCCAACAGATATTGAATCAACATATGTCGATGTATCTCCATTTGACCAACTAAAAGTATATGGAGCAAAACCTCCTAAAATTGCATCAATGCTAATCCAGCCGTCACTGTATCCTTTACATGAAATATTTACACCATTATAATTTGAAACACTTGAAACAAAATGTAAACTATCTGCAAGATGAAGAATTTCTACTGAGTCAATATAAACGCAACCATTATCATCAGTAATACTATAGCTATGTACTCCAGCAGGGTGATTAATAAAACTATAATTTACTTGTCCTCCAGCAAGAGGAACTAATGTATTAAATGTATTGTTATAAAATTCATAATCTGTTATACCTCCACTAATTGTTAGTTGAGCAAATCCAGTAAAGTCACCCCAACATTCAACGTGTTGTATGCTATCAATTGATACAGAAATAATATCAGGTTGGCTTATACTTATGCTATCATTTTTAATACATCCTAGACTATCAGAATATTGAAGTATGTGTGAACCAGCAGTAAAACCTGAAAGAGTAGTGATGTTTGAAATTAGTGGATTAATAATAGTAGATGATAGTCCGGTAGATGGATTAATCCATTGCAATAGGTAGCCACTAGTACTAGGAACACCTCCACTTACATTATTACTATTAATTTGAATTTCTCCTGTAGAATCACCATGACACAAAATATTTGATATATTGTATGTAGCTTGTATCTCTGTATTGGTGTTAATGAAAACAGAATCGGTTAATATACAACCATTATCATCTGTAATATTAAAAATATTATATCCCCCAACAAGATTAGAAGCTATGTTAGATGTGATCCCATTTTCCCATTGTAAAACATATGGAGATACACCTCCACTGATATTAATAATTTCAGCAGTTCCAACAGAATCACCAAAGCATTGGATATCATTTAAAACATTAATATTAACTGCTAGGGCAGATGAAGGCTGACTAACTAAGATAGAATCCATATATGTACAGTTGTTTGCATCAGTGACAGTACAGTAATACATTCCAGCAGAAAGATTTGTTGCTGTTGAGTTTGTGTCTCCATTGTTCCATAAATAGCTGTAAGGAGGTACTCCATCTGTAACTACAAAGGCTGCTGTACCTGTAGAACCGCCAAAACAAAGAACATCGTTGTGGTATCCAATCATTGTCACTGGTGTTGATGGGACTAATGTTATAGAATCAGATATAATGCAACCATTTAAATCAGATACCAAATAAGGATATGTGCCAGTTGTTAAAGAACTATTATTAACTCCAAACCAATTAATATTGTACGATGGAATTCCTCCACTTATTATCAATTCTGCTGAAAATAATGAAGAGCCAGTATCGCAATTAAGTTGAATAATAGAGTCTTGAACAATAATTTGGTTTGGTTGGTATAACTGTATTAACTGAGTACTTGTACAGTTAGCATCATCAGTAGCTATTACAGTGTATGATCCAGCGGAAAGATTTGTTGCGGTATCATTGGTACTATTTAAGCTTGGCCAATTGTATGTAACTATACCAGTTCCCCCGCTAGTAGCTATATAAATCTCACCATCACTTTGACCATTACATGATATTTCAAATCCGTTATAATTGGTTGTGTTTATAGTCCAATTAATAGGGCTAGGGCTAGTTAAATTAATAGGTCCAAATGTGGTTGAACAGTTTAAGATATCATTTATGGTGACAGAATAATTTCCAGCAGATAAATTTGACAAATCTTGAGTTGTTTGCCCGTTACTCCAATTGTATGAATAATTTCCATTCCCTCCAGTAATATCTATATCTATACTTCCGTTAGGATTTAAACAATCAGTAATATTACTAGAGCTTATTAATGTAATGTTTAGTGGGTTTGGTTGATTAACAGCAACAGATCCATTTATTGTACATTGGTTAAAATCTAAAATTTGGTAAGAATAATTACCAACAGATAAAGATGTTGTATCTACTCCAAACCAATTTGTCGAATAAGGACCAATACCTCCAGAAATACTTACTATCTCTGCTGTTCCATCACTACCTCCATAGCAAGAAACATCAGTACTATTACTAATCGCTGTTAATAGATTAGGTTGACTAATACTTACACTGCCACTAGTTAAGCATCCATTATTATCTGATATATTGTAGTTGTAAGATCCGGCATTCAAGTTGTTTGTATCTACTCCAAACCAATCAGTACTGTAAGGTGGTGTTCCTCCGCTTATATTGTTTATTTCTGCTGTTCCATCACTACCTCCATAGCAAGAAACATCAGTACTACTACTAATCGCTGTTAATAGATTAGGTTGACTAATACTTACACTGCCACTAGTTAAGCATCCATTATTATCTGATACATTGTAGCTGTAAGATCCAGTACTCAAATTGTTTGTGTCTACTCCAAACCAATCAGTATTGTAAGGCGGTACACCTCCTGTTATATTGTTTATTTCAGCAGTTCCATCACTGCCTCCATTGCAAGAAACACTAGTACTACTACTAGTTATTATTATTGGATTAGGTTCGCTAATTAAAATATTATTCACGTTAGTTGTACAACCATTACCATCAGTTACTGTATAAGGGTAGTTTCCAGCACCAATACCAACAGGTGTGGTATAGTTTGAAGAACCAAGTAAGGGAACAGAATATCCAAAAGCGTTAAGTGTATATGTTTGTGTGCCTCCGCTGACATATACAGTTGCACTACCATCATTCCCACCATTACAAGANACNTTTGTAGAAGAATCTGTTGCAATTAATTCGGATGGTTCATCAATAAATACACTACCACTATCTGTACATCCATTGTCATCTGTAACTAGATATAAATATGTTCCAAAACTTAAGTTATTTTCATCAGCTCCAAACCAATTAGTGTTGTAAGGTGAGTTACCACCTGAAATTGATAGTGATGCTGTTCCATTGTTTTCACCGTAACATAGTACATCAGTTGTTGAATTACTTACTACAATAGCTGAAGGTTCTGTAATGTTAACACTTCCACTATCAGTACATCCATTATTATCAGTAACTATAAAGAAATATATTCCAGAACTCAAGTTATTTGTATCAACTCCAAACCAATTAGTGCTGTAAGGTGGTACACCTCCACTAATACTATTGATTTCAGCTGTTCCATCATTCCCACCATTACAAGATACATTACTTGTGCTAGTAGAAAAACTTAATGCACTAGGTTCACTAATTGTAATTGATTCACTTGTGGTACAATTGTTTAAATCGATTATGGTACAAGTTTGTATACCAGCGCTTAATGTATTGTTTAGGCTATCAGTACTACCATTTGACCATAAATATGTTCCTTGAAGAGAAGATCCTGCAATATTAATAGTATAATCCTCAGTAGCTCCATACCAAGGTTGATCGCCAAAAATAAAATTAGCAATATCTAATACTCCTACTTTACATGCAGAAATAGGTAAATCTGGGAATGATGTGTTGCCTATTTGAGCTTGAGAAACTATTCTCATTCTAGTTGCACCACTAACTGCATTGTTTGGAACATTAATTGTAATTGAGTTAGATGTAGGTGATTGAACACCAGAAAAAGAAGATACTTTTTCGTCTAGGTCATCAAAATCACCATCTTGGTTCCAATCAATATACACTGCCCCCGAATCTATTTGTCCTGGTACACTTGTATTACATGTTCCTAGATTAACAATCAAATTGTAAGTTGCACCTGGTGATAAGGTAACACTTTGTGAAGTGTAATCTTCATATTGATCACATAAATTACTTGTGTTATTAGCTATTGAGGTTCCATTATCTCCAATTATTGAAACAAGTTCAATATTGCTGTAGTCTGCATCACCAGGGGATGAGTTACAATATGTTAAATTTGATGTTCCACCACTGCAACTTCCATTTACAATTGTAGCAAGCACGCTTCCATTATTACCACCATTGCAACTTACATCGTTAACCAGTGATAGACAAAGTGTGGGTANANAAGGGTTATCAATTATTGTAGCACTTTCAAAAAGAGAATTACATCCATTTGCATCAGTTATAGTAATAGTGTACGTTCCAGAGCATAAGTCGTTAGTAACTGATCCAGTATAACCTCCTTGATTCCAGTTATATGAGTATGGTGGATTCTCACCACTTACCGTAATTCCAAATGTACCATTACAGTTAGAGGGATCACATGAAGTATTATCTGATGAAAAGGTAGAATCAATAGATAATGGAAGAGGTTCAGAAATAGCAATATTTAGCGATATAACATCGGAACAATTTAAGTCTGTAATATCGATAAAATAAGTGTCAGCAAATAGGCTATTTGCACTTGATCCATTTAAAGATGTGTGAGATGTCCAGTTATAATCATATGATCCACTTCCATTTATTGTAGTAATTGAAATTGCTCCATCACTACCTCCGTTACAGGTAATATTATTAGAAGTGTAGGATGCTGAAATTTGTAGTGGTTCATTTATTAAAACAGAATCTACGGCAATACATCCTGTCGATAAATCTGTTACAGAAATTGTGTAAGTACCAGCAGTTAAAGATTGAATATTTTCGGATGTTTGACCACTGGACCATAAATAATCATAATTTCCGGATCCTGAANTAANTACNACNANNGCATNTCCATCATTTCCTCCAAAGCANGTNGCATCNTTNGANATAATATTGTCAATANTNAAAGTTGAACAATCAANNAANTTAATNTCNANTGTNTCAGTANTTGANAGNGCTTGTATGATATTACCTAGTGAATCTACTTCGTAAGTAGTCCAAGCTGCTGAATATATTCCAAATGGAGCTCCATTAGGTGGGCTATTATTAGGATTCATAAACCTAACTCTTACTGGTATTGTTTGAGCAATACTTCCACTTTGAAATTCATATCCAGTTGAGTCGTGTGTACTATTACTTGTAGGACTCCAATAACCATACACATCACCATTATTATCTACGTTGTAAGGAATATTTGCCCAAAATGTAAATGCTGGATTATACCATTCAATAACAATATCACCTTGATTGATGGGAGAATTGTTATTTGAGATAATAAATTGTGGTCTAATATTTATATTGCAAGTTCCAGTGTTATCTAAAGATAAGGAACATGTTGAATTTTGCATATATCCTGTTATTGGATTTGGATTAAAAACAGATATAGTTTGATTTAAACTAGAGAGACAACCACTTGATATTTCCATCAACGGACGAATACCATTGTTAGCTTGACTTCCGTCATTTGGAGAATTATCCCAAAAACCGTTACTTTGTATATACATATAATCTCCTGAAACAAAATTATAAGATGCATCATAGTTTGTATATGTTAATGGATCTCCATTTTCCCAGGAATTATTTCCATCAATGAGACCAAGCCAGTGTGCATTGGGACCAAATGGTGGAGAGCTAGAATTTCCAAGTAATATATTTAGGTCGTCCGCTTCTTGCTGAGAATTAATTGAAACTAGATTTCCACCTGCATTTATACATAAATTATTTGCTTCTGTCCAAGTGGTAGTGTCATCATAAACATAATATGAACTATTTCCAATGGTTCCTATCAAGTTAAAATTACCAGTTGTAGAAAAATCAGGTCCATACACCCACGTTCCACCACTACCGCATTTAATTCTCCAATTATATGTTGTATTAGAGGTTAAATTATTAAGATTGTAACTTTGAGATCCACCAGTATTGGTAATTGTTATTGGTGAATTTTGATTCCAAGCAGCGCCATTTTCCCTGTATCGTAAAATATAGCTTCCTGAAGTACACCCTCCGTTGTCCCAGTTGACAATTGCATTGCTAGAAGTAATATTGTTAGTACTTAGGTTAGTTTGACTAAAGAGATTTGGGCTATTTATTATTATAAAAAGAAATAGTAAAACTTTTTTCATATATTCTAGTTTAGTTCTAAAGTCGCAAATATATAAAAACTTTACTAGATATTGATAGCTTATTAATGTTGTGAGATAACTTATGATATTTGTTTCGTAATTTGTTTTTTTATAAATTGCACATCCATTACAAAATTTACGATAAATGAAAAATATTGTTTCAGTTCTTGTATTTGTATTTTCTGTTTTTACAGTTAACATTTCAAGTGCTCAAATTGTTGAAAAACAAGCAAATAAAAAACAACTTACAAAAGGTAAACATCTTGTCTCTAACAAACAAAAATTAAAGCTCAAAAAAGTTAATCCTTCAAAAGTAAAGGTTAATAAAGTTGAAGTAAAAAATCAAAAAAATAAGACAAGGAAAAAGATTAGAAAAAACAAGTATAATAGTAAATCTGTAACAAAAAACGCAAAACGTGAAAATGAATAGTTATAAATTTATTTTTTTTTCATTTATCTTTTGTTGCTTTTTATCATATGAAAGTTTTGCACAGTGCTCGAGCAATGAGGTAGAAATAGTTATTTCTATAACAACTGATTCATACCCTGGAGAAACTTCTTGGCAACTTGTTGATCAGAACGGAAGCGGCTATACTAACGCTACACAATTAACCAGTTCAAATACAACATATACATGGAATATTTGCGTACCAAATGTTAATTGTTATGATTTTACAATTTTTGATTCATGGGGAGATGGTATTTGTTGTAGCTATGGAAATGGGTCATACAGTGTTTCTTATAACGGAACTGTTGTTGCAAGTGGTGGTTCATTTGGATATTCAGAAACAACTACAAATATTGGTGTCTGCTCAACAGTTCCTTGTTCTGCATCGGAAGTTAGTGTAACTTTAAACATGTATGATTCTTTTGGAGATGGTTGGAATGGGAATACTTGGACAGCTACTTCAATAAATAACCCTGCAAATTCTTACAGCTTTACTCTAAATTCTGGTTCTTCTAGTTCTTCGAGTTTTTGTTTACCAAATGATTGCTATAATATTGAATGTAATGGCGGCTCATGGCAATCTGAAGTCAGTTGGAATTTAGTTGAAAATAGTACAGGAAATACCTTGCTTAGTGGAGGGGCTCCTTTCAACCAACTGCAATTTCCTGTTGGAACAAGTACATGTTCAAATAATCCATCAACTTGCTTATCTAACGAAGAAGAGGTTATAATAACCATAACAACAGATAATTATCCAACAGAAACTTCGTGGCAGCTAGTTGATCAAAATGGTGGTGGATTTTACATAAATGCTGGTGATTTAACTATCCCAAATAATACATATACATGGACACTATGTGTTCCAGACACCAATTGTTATCAGTTTACTATTTCTGATGTTTTTGGAGATGGTATATGTTGTAATTGGGGAAATGGTTCTTATAATGTGACTTACGCATCAACTACTGTTGCAAACGGTGGTAATTTTGGTTCATCTGAAACTATTTTTAATATTGGGAACTGTATCTCTCCCCCATCTAATTGTCCTAATAACGAAATAGAAGTTGTAATAACTATAGATACTGATGATTATCCAACAGAAACTTCTTGGTATTTAATTGATCAATTTGGCGGTGGCTGGACTAATACACCGATATCCACTTCATTTTCAAATACAACTCTAACTTGGACAATATGTGTTCCCGATACCAATTGTTATTCTTTTATAATGATGGATGCTTATGGTGATGGAATATGTTGTAGTTCAGGAAACGGAGCATACGTTGTTACTTATAATGGCGTTCAGGTTGCTTCAGGTGGATCTTTTGGATATGTTGAGCAAAATTGCGGGATAGGCTATTGTAGCGGTCCATGTCAAATTAATATCCCACCAAATGTAATTTCTGAAAACGAAAATTGTGGAGATAAAAATAATTATGGATGTGATGATAGTTGGAAAATATCAAATTTTACAATTACAGGTGTGACGGATATATGGTCATTTGGAGGAGCAACACTCCCAAATCCTTTTGGAGGATATTTTGATGTTGGTGATACACCAGATCTATATGTTTATATGAGAAAAAACAATGCCTTTTTTTATTATTCTGGTTATTTTACTGACACCTGGTATCCAAATAACGGATATGGTTTTTCATCTCAACCATTAAGTTTTTCTATGTATGCAAATCAGAATACAGCACCTTTAGTTGTTCAAACTCAACCCTTATTAACCGCACCATATGTGATTGGTCAAACATATAACTATGATTTTTTAGTTGGCGATGATGATTTTGGTTCATTTTTAAATGTTTTTGGTAATAATGATTTTATAGGGTCATATAATTTACCATCATTTACTAATGCAACCACATTTTCAATTACAACATCAGGTGGTACAGATGGGAATGCATATGTTGATTATACAACAATTGCACCCAGCTATCTTCATGATTCAATTTTAAATAACAGTATATTACACGCAAATTTTTGGGCAGAAAATAATTTAAGAGATACAGATTGGTATGAGTTTTACTTGTCAGATAGTAGTTCATTTTCTTTAAATGCAATATCTGAAATTCCTTTCTATATATTTTTATATGATGCAGATGGAGGATGTGATAATAAAATACTTATTGATTCAATATTTGCATTTGCTTGTGACACAGTTACATTAAATCATACATTACAATCCGGAAACTATTTTATAGCAACTTTTCCTGCTTCTTACAGTTGTATTTCATGTAACGATTCTATTGATTATTTATTAAATGTTTCATGGTCTGAAATTAGTTTGCAGCAAGGATGTACAGATTCTACAGCATTTAATTATGATCCTTTCGCAATCTTTGATGATGGTACTTGTTGCTACATTTCTGGTTGTACTGATTCTTCAGCATTTAATTTTAGTATAAATGCTTGTTTTGACGATGGATCATGTATTGCAATTATATTCGGATGTACTGATTCTACTGCTTTTAATTATGATCCAATGGCCAATACTGATGATGGTTCTTGTATTCCATTTATTTACGGATGTACCGATACAACTGCATTCAATTACAATCCCCTAGCTAATACAGACAATGGTTCTTGTATTGCTATAGTTTATGGCTGTACTGATTCTTTAGCAATTAATTATTTTGTCGGAGCCAATATAGATGATGGTAGTTGTTGTTATATTATTGGATGTACAGATACATTAGCAACCAATTTTGATATTAATGCATGCTTTGACGATGGGTCGTGTATTTATCCATTGTACGGATGTATGGATTCATTAGCATTAAATTACGATTCTTTAGCAAATTATGATAACGGTAGTTGTTGTTATATTTCTGGATGTACCGATACTTTGGCATTTAATTTTAATTACATGGCATGTTATGATGATAGTTCATGTGTTCCTGTTATTTTAGGATGTACTATTTCAGGATCAATTAATTATAATCCAAATGCAAATATAGATGATGGTTCTTGTATTCCGATTGTGTATGGGTGTACAGACTCAACATCTGTAAACTATAATCCTTTGGCTAATGTTAATGATGGTAGTTGTATAGCCATAGTTTATGGATGCATGGACCCTTTAGCGCTTAATTATTTTCCTGGCGCAAATATGATGGATCCGAACAATCCTTGTTGTTATGTAATAGGTTGCACAAATCCAATTAGTTGTAATTATGATTCTTTAGCCTGTTTTGATGACGGTTCTTGTGTAGTAGCGATTTATGGTTGTACTGACATTACCGCTATGAACTATAATGCCAATGCATGTATTGATGATGGTTCATGTGCCTATTCTAACAATTGCTTAAGCCCAACTCCAACAGGCACTCATACCACTGATATTCATCATGTATTAG
>PBVH01000010.1 GCA_002728175.1 Flavobacteriales bacterium
GATATCTTTAATATTAGCTTTACTAGTGAAGAAGTACAAGACTTCACATTAAGGGTGGTGAACTTGTTAGGAGAGGAGATAATAAAAGAAGACATGCAACAGTATGTAGGAGAGTATGTAAAATCTATTGATTTATCAAAATTTGATAAAACAGTGTATCTACTTCAGTTAACTACAAAAGCTGGAAAAATTAATAAGAAATTAATCTTACAATAAAACTAATAGTTTAAAATTTCTGCTATTTTTTTACTTACTTTATTAGCGTTAGGTAACATTTCTTTTTCTAGATTAGAGTTTAGTGGAATGGCTGGTAAATTTTCAGCACCCATACTAAAAACAGGGGCATCTAAAAACTCAAAACAATTTTCTTGTATTTTGGCTGATAAGCTTTGAGCAAAAGAATTATCTATACATTCTTCAGTTAAAACCAAACATTTACCATGTTTTTTAACTGATTTATATATTAATTCTTCATCACAGGGAACTAATGTTCTAAGATCAATTATTTCGACTTTTCCAGAATGTTCAAGAGCAGCACTTTGTGCCCAATAAACCCCCATTCCATAGGTAACGATGCATATTGTATTATTTTTTTCTGTGTTTTCAATGACTATTCTAGCCTTCCCCAAAGGTAAAATATAGTCTTTATCTGGTTCTATGCTTTTGGCATTTTCTGTACCATGAATTTTACTCCAATATAGACCTTTGTGTTCTAACATTACAACAGGATTAGGATCATGAAAAGCAGACTTCATAAGTCCTTTGAGATCCGCTCCAGTTGAAGGATATGCAATTTTAATTCCTTTAATATTTGTTAAAATAGATTCAACTGATGATGAATGATATGGACCACCACTTCCATATGCCCCAATAGGAACACGAATAATACAACTAACAGGCCATTTTCCATTTGATAAATAATATGATCTACTAACTTCAGTAAATAATTGATTTAGTCCTGGCCAAATATAATCTGCGAATTGTACTTCAACTATTGGTTTTAAACCAACAGCTGACATTCCTACTGTACTTCCTATTATAAATGCTTCTTGAATAGGAGTATTAAATACTCTATTATCACCAAAAGTTTCAGCTAAGGTTGCGGCTTCTCTAAAAACACCTCCAAGTCTTCGTCCAACATCTTGTCCATACAAAAGACAGTTTGGATACTCATGCATAAGTTCTTTTATGGCAAACAATGCTGCATCAACCATAACGGTTGCTGCTTTTCCTTTGGGTTTTCTTGTACCTTTTTCTTTATTTATTTTAGTTGGTGCGAAATCGTAATTATATAAATCATTGCTATCAGGTTCACTAGATTTGAATGCTATATTGTAATCTTTTTTTACTTTCAATTTTGCATTTTTCTCTATTTGCATGATTTTTTCTTCAGAAAAACTTGCTTTTGATAAATCATTTCGAAGTTTGGGAAATGGATCTTTTTTAAATGCTTCTTCTAAGTCATCTCTGTACCATTCCATTCTNACTCCTGATGTATGATGATTTAANAGTGGGACCTTCGCATGAAGNAAAATCGGAGTTCTTTTCTTTCNGATTTTAGAAATAATTTCTTTAATNGTTTTATATGCTAAAGGAAANTTTGTACCATCAATTGTGTANGTTTCTAATCCAAATCCTTTTGCGTAATGAGAGACATCAACCGCCCGTGTTTCGCTAGAATGTGCAGATATATCCCATTCGTTATCTTGTACTAAATATAAAATTGGTAATTTTTTTATGGTTGCCATCTGAAATGCTTCGGCAACTTCACCTTCAGTAATAGATGCATCTCCTAAAGAACATACAACAACAGGTTCTTTTCCTTTTTTTGGAATCTCAATCTTTTCTTTTTCAAGGTACTGAATTCCCATTGCAACTCCAGTAGTTGGAATAGCTTGCATTCCGGTAGCAGAAGATTGATGTGGTATTTTTGGAAAACCTTTTTTGTTTAGCGATGGGTGGGAATAGTATGTCCTACCACCTGAAAAAGGATCATCTTTTTTACACATTAATTGNAACATTAATTCATATGGNGATATACCAATACTTAAAAGAATAGAATCATCTCTGTAGTAAGGAGCTACCCAATCATATTCTTTTAGTTGTAANCCTAANGCTATTTGAATTGCTTCGTGTCCTTTTGAAGTTGCATGCACATATTTTGAAGTAACTTCTTTATTGTCTTCATAAATTTGACTNAATTCTCTNGCCGTACACATTAGTTCAAAAGCAGTTTCTAATATTTTTTTATCAATCTTCAACGCTACTATTTTTGATTTATTTTTTTAACCATAGTTAAAATTGTACCAAGCATAACTGTTTCACCTTCATCATCATATACATCTACTAAAAACTTAACTATTCCTTTTGCAATATCATCATCTTTTTTTTCTTGTTCAATTTTTTCTTTTGCTGTAAGACGTACTTTTATTGTCATTCCAGGATANACAGGTTTNGTAAATCTACATTCATCAATTCCATAATTCAATAAAACAGGACCTTTTTCTGGGTCAACAAATAACCCCGCTGCTCTTGACATAATATAATAACCATGAGCAACTCTTTCTGTAAATATAGTTTCGTCTAAGGAGTTTTCATCCATATGGGCATAAAATTTGTCACCTGAAAGTTCTGCAAAATCTTCAATATTGTCTAGTGTTACTAAGTGTTCATCCGTAATTACTGTATCTCCAATTTCAATTTCTTCAAAATGTTTTCTGAAAATATGAGGACCATCAGTATTTTGCTTTCCACCAACTTGATATTGTTTAGTAACATTTGTTATAGTTGTGGGGTGTCCTTGTATAGCAGTCCTTTGTAGGTAATGCTTTATACCCCTAATNCCCCCCATTTCTTCTCCACCACCTGCTCTTCCAGGTCCCCCATGAGTGAGTAATGGCATTGGAGAACCATGACCTGTGCTTTCTTTGGCGCAGGACTCATTTAATATTAAAATTCTTCCGTGCATCGATGAAGCCCCTAAAACAAATTTTTCAGCAATTTTCATGTTACTTGTAATAATNGAACAAACTAAAGATCCTTTACCCATTCTNGCTAACTTAATTGCATCNTCAATNTTAGAATATGGCATAATAGTTGATACAGGACCAAAAGCTTCAATNTTATGACAATCAGTTTTTTCAAAAGGATATTCATTTAAAAATAAAATTGGAGACATAAATGCNCCTTTATTTTTATCTGCATCTACAANATCAAAATCTTCTAAACTTCCAAAAATAATTTCTTGAGANTTTTTTAACAATTTAACTTGATTATAAACTTCNTTTTTTTGATCTATTCCNGCTAAAGAACCCATCTTTACGCCTTCAGTGGTAGGATTTCCAATTATTGTTTTGCTTAATTTATCTTGCAACGCATTTTTAACATCATCAAGGAGTTTTTCTGGAACAATTATTCTTCGAATTGCAGTACATTTTTGACCAGCTTTTACTGTAATTTCTTTAATAACTTCTTTAATAAAAATATTAAAATCAGTAGTTCCAGGCACAGCATCTTCAGCCAATACTGTACAATTGAGTGAATCAGCCTCCATATTAAAAGGNACAGATTCTTTAATAATTTTTGAATGAGATTTTAGTTGAATTCCAGTATCTGCACTTCCAGTAAAGGTAACTANATCTTCAGATGTAACTGAATCTAATATACCTCTGGCACTACCACAAATTAGTTGTAAACTTCCTTCAGGTAAAATTTTTGAAGCTATTATTTCTCTAACCATAAATTGTGTTAGATAAGATGTTATNGTAGCAGGTTTTACAACTGCTGGAACGCCTGCCATTAAATTTACTGCTATTTTTTCAAGCATTCCCCATATTGGAAAGTTGAAGGCATTAATATGTATCGCTACACCTTGTTTTGGAACCATTATGTGATGTCCTATGAAGGTGCCATTTTTTGATAGTGATGCAGCATTTCCTTCAACATGATAAGGTAAGTCAGGAAATTGTCTCCTTAAAGATGCATTAGTGAATAAATTTCCAATTCCTCCCTCAATATCAATCCAGCTATCTAATTTTGTAGCNCCTGTTTGATAGCTAAGNGGATAAAATTTATTTTTNATTGANTGTAAATGAAGAGCTAATTTTTTNANCATTAAACCTCTTTCCTGAAAGGTCATCTTTCTCAATTTAGGACCTCCAATTTTTCTAGCATAATTCATAATTTGTGNAAAATCTAATCCTTTAGTGCTTGCCGATCCAATTTGTTGTCCATTAACGGCATTGTATAGAGGAGTACCTAAATCATCTCCGTAAATCCATTTTCCTAAAACATAATTTTCGTATTTGTTCATTTGACCATTTATTTTTGTAATATAATNATTAAAGATTTTTTAGTGATTTAATTTGATATTTATAAAAAAGTTACAACATGTTTTTTGATTATGTTTATGACTTTGTATTTTTCCAGGTATCGAAAGTTATTTTTTGCTTTTCTTTTCTGTTTTTATCAATCTCAATTAAAGGTTCACAAACTCTCATTAATTTTCTACATTCTTGNGGTAAAGTTTGATATAATTTGGTGCCTTTTGTTTTCCATTTAATCATTTCATCTGATACATCTCCTTTAATTTGTGCTGGATTCCCAACTATAATTTTTCTGTTTGGGATTATCATTTCTGACTTTACAAAGCAAAGCGCACCAACAATACATTCATTTCCAATTTTTGCATCATCCATAATTACAGCATTCATGCCGATGAGTGAATTTTCGCCAATGTTAGCACCATGTATAATTGCGCCATGGCCAATGTGAGAATTTTTTTCAAGCACAACATTTTTACCTGGAAAAATATGTATTATACAATTGTCTTGAATATTACATCCATCTTTTATAATTATCTGTCCCCAGTCTCCTCTTAAAGAAGCGCCGGGACCAATGTAAACATCTTTTCCAATAATAACATTTCCAATTATTGTCGCTTCCTTGTGAACATATGACGAAGGATTTATTACGGGCTTGTATCCATCAAATTCGTAAATCATAATATTAATTCTTAAACCATTTTTTATCGGTTATAAATACTGTTCCTTTAAAATGTGCAACTTCAATATCATCTTGATTTTTAATTGTTACATAATATATTGCAGTTTTGTTTGATCTATTAATTTCTTTTGTGTAGCAGCTTAAGATATCTCCNNTTACAACTTTTTTTGTATGCGAAATAGATGTNTCAATTGATACAGATTTTATTCCATATGTATTTGCTGCAAATGCGAGANCACTATCAGCAAGAGCNTATGTAATCCCTCCGTGTGCAATATTAAATCCATTAGTCATTTCTTTTCTTACTTTCATTTGNAAAACNCAATNTCCTTCATCTATAACTAAAACTTTAATTCCTAACCACTTGCTAAATTCATCATTAANAATCATTTCGTCAACTACTTTTTTTGNTAAACTCATNNAAAAAATGTTTTGTTATTTTCGATTAATTTTTTTAGCAATGGTGATGGTCTGTATCTGTCTTCGTTGTATAGATTTAGTAAGTTTTCTAATTGAGTTAAAATTTTCTTTAATCCAATCTCGTCAGCCCATTGTAAAAGTCCCTTAGGGTAATTTACACCTTTTTTCATTGCTAATTCAANATCTTCTTTTGATGCAATATTTAAATAAACTGCGTCCGCTGCTTCATTTACAAGCATAGCTAAAATTCTTGTAAAAATCTGTTCACCTAATTGATGATTTGTATTTGGTTTCGGTATTGGTAATGAATAATCATAAAATCCTTTACCTGATTTTCTACCTAGATACCCAGCTTCTTTTAATCTCTTTTGTGTGAAAGCTGGTTTATATCTTGGGTCATAATAAAATGATTTAAATACAGTTTCGGTTACAGTATAATTTACATCATTTCCAATGTAGTCCATTAGTTCAAANGGTCCCATTTTAAAACCACCTATTTCTTTCATNGCCCAATCAATTGTTGANAAACTGGCAATACCTTCTTCATAAATTCTTATTGCTTCTCCATAAAAAGGTCTAGCAACTCTATTTACTATAAATCCTGGTGTATCTTTTGCTTCTACTGCAATTTTTTTCCAGTCAAGAATTAAATTTTTTGTCTTGTTTAATGTGTTTTTTGAAGTTTGAACAGAGGGAATAATTTCAACTAAGGGCATTAAAGGAGCAGGATTGAAAAAATGTACACCAATTACTCTACTAGAAATTTTACATGCTGAAGCGATTGAAGCAATTGATAGTGATGATGTATTGGTGGCAATAATACAGTCTGTTGATACAATAGCTTCAATTTTCGAAAATATTTCTTTTTTAATATCCAAGTCCTCAATAATTGCTTCGACAACAAAATCACTATTGCTAATGTCACTTAATTTGTTTGAAAAATTAATACGACTTAGTATTTCAATCTTTTGATTTAAAGTTATTCTATCTTTTTCAATTAACCTTAAAAGTATTTTCTCAATTTTGTCTTGTGCAATTTTAATTGCATCTTTAAAATTATCATAAAGACAAACAGAATGACCATATGTAGCTGCAATTTGAGCAATACCCATTCCCATAGTTCCAGCGCCAATTACACTTACTTTTTTCATTTTCCTTTAAAATTTGGTTTTCTTTTTTCTAAAAACGCATTTACACCTTCACTAAAATCTTCTGTTTCAGCAGCCATAATTTGATATTTTTTTTCTAGCTTTAGTTGTTGTTCCAAATTATTAGAAAATGATGAGTTTAGAAGTTTTTTGGTAAATGCTAGTCCTTTGGTTGGCATTTTTGCTAGCTTACAAGCTAGTTTCCAACTCTTTTTCTCAAATTCATCATCAGAATAACATTTGAAAATCATTCCCATCTCAGCCGCCTCTTTAGATTTTATAGGCTCGGCTGTCATCATAAGTGCAGCTGCTTTTTGAGTTCCAACAGATCTAGGAAGGAAATAAGTTGCTCCGCTATCGGGCACTAAACCAATCATTGAAAATGCCTGAATAAACGAAGCACTTTCCTTAGCTACGACAATATCACAACATAGTGCTAAACTTGCACCAGCTCCTGCTGCTACACCATTTACAGCAGCTATAACAGGCTTTTCTAAGTTTCTTATTTTATTGATGATAGGATTGTAGTGTTTATGAATAATTTCTCCAATGTTTGGAGCATTTGGTGCAGTTGCTTCGGCTAAATCTTGTCCAGCACAAAAGGCTTTACCAGTTGCGGTTATTAGTACTGCTCTTATATCATTGTTGGTTGCACATTCATTTAATTTGCTTTGTAGTTCAAAAGCTAGATCTTTAACCACTGAGTGGAACTTTTCTGGTCTGTTCAAGCAAATTTTTCCGACTCCATCTTTTATTTCAAATAAAATCATTCTAATAAGATTAAGTTGCTAAAATAACAAATAAAAAACATTAGTTAAATACATTTAAAATGCTCAAAAGGCTCAAGACAATCTAAACATTTGTGCATAGATTTACAAGCTGTTGCACCAAACTCACTAATCATATTTGTATTTTTTGAGTTGCATTGTGGACACACTACTTGATTTGAAGGTGGTGAGATGCCATAATTTTTCAATTTTTCTTTAGTTTCCTTATTCATCCAATCAGTTGTCCATGCAGGAGCGTAAACTTTGTTTATTTTAAAATTCGTTATTTTATTTTTAATTAAAGATGTTTTAATATCATCTTCAAAGGTTTTTATTGCAGGGCAACCAGAATAGGTAGGTGTAATAGAAATAATGCAACAGTCATTTATAAATTTAACGTCACGAACTACTCCAAGCTCTACAATTGAAATTACTGGTATTTCAGGGTCAGGTACTTGATTTAGGATATCCCAGACTTGATCTACGCTACCATTTTGCATCAGGATACTTTCTAGGAATATATTGCATTTCAGAAATAAGTTCTGAAAAAGAACTTGTATGTTTTCCCTTTTTTCCTCCAGAAATCATTTTAGTGTTTTGAGGAATTTTTAGTTTGGCTTCAACTAATGCTTTATCAACCAAATTTTTCCATTCAGATTTAAATTCTGATTGATCAACACCTACGCCATTGCGAATCATTATTTGATCTAAATCATCAAGATCAAAGAGTTCATCTGTAAATTTCCAAATTTCATTAAGGGCATTTTGCGCTTTTCGATTGCTTTGGTCAGTACCATCACCAAGTCTAATTAGCCAATTTGTTGAATGACGCAAGTGGTATTTTACCTCTTTTATCGATTTGTAAGCAATATCTGATAAATTTTTACAATCACTTTTTTTTAATCTTTCATAAAATAAAAATTGATAACAATCAAAGAGAAAGTTTCTGACAATTGTAAAGCCAAAGTTTGTGTTATCAAGTTCAACAATAAGATAGTTTGAAAACTTATTCGCATCTCTTTTAAAGGCGATATCATCAGCTGTATTTTTATTATCTATTTCCTCTGCAAAAGAGTAAAAAGCAGTTGCTTGGCCAAATAAGTCTAAACTAATATTTGTTAAAGCAATGTCTTCTTCAAGTGTTGGTCCATTACTACACCACATTGACATTCTTTGCCCTAAAACAAGACAATTATCTCCTAATCTGATAGTATAATTCAATAAGTTCTTATCCATCTAAATATGTTTTGCTCCATCCGGCATTTTATAAAAAGTTGGATGTCTATACATTTTATCATTAGAGGGGTCAAAAAAAGCTTCGCTATCTTCAGACTCTGATGAAATAATGTCAGTTGATTTTACTACCCAAATACAACTTCCTTCATTTCTTCTAGTATATAAATCTCTAGCATTTTCAAGAGCCATTTTTTTGTCACTTGCATGTAAATTACCTACATGCTTATGAGCAAGCCCGTTTTTACTTTGAATAAATACTTCCCAAACTTCTAAATTTTCTTCTGGCATAATTTAATTAGTTACTGATTTTTTTGGCATAAGCTTTTGCTGCATCTCTAACCCACCTTCCTTCGTCATGAGCTTTTTTGTGATGCTTTAGTCTTTGATCGTTGCATGGTCCATTACCATTTACTACGTTCCAAAATTCATCCCAATCAATTTCTCCGAAATCATAATGTCCTCTTTCTTCATTCCATTTTAAGTCAGGGTCTGGAATTTTTAGTCCAATTATTTCAGCTTGCGGAACTGTTTTATCAATAAAACTTTGTCTTAGCTCATCATTGGTCTGTCTTTTTATTTTCCACTTCATGGCATTACCACTATTTGGAGAATCACTATCATGAGGGCCGAACATCATAATTGATGGCCACCAAAATCGGTTTAGTGCATCTTGGGCCATTTCTTTTTGTTCTTTAGTTCCTCTAGCCATTTCAGTCATAATTTCATATCCTTGTCTTTGATGAAAACTTTCTTCTTTACATATTTTGACCATTCCTCTAGAATATGGTCCATAAGAAGTTCTTTGAAGAGATACTTGATTTACAATAGCGGCGCCATCAACTAGCCATCCTATGGCGCCTACATCAGCCCAGCTTAATGTTGGGTAATTAAATATGGAAGAATATTTTGCCTCTTGATTGTGAAGTTGATTTACTAGTTCTTCTCTACTTATGCCTAGAGTTTCGCATGCACTATATAAATAGAGACCGTGACCAGCTTCGTCTTGAACTTTAGCCAATAGAATCATTTTTGCTCTAAGAGAAGGTGCTCTTGTAATCCATTCTCCTTCAGGTTGCATTCCAATGATTTCGGAATGAGCATGCTGTGATATTTGTCTTATCAAATGCTTGCGATATTTTTCCGGCATCCAGTTTTTTGGTTCAATTTTTTTTTCCGCTTCTATACGTTCTTGAAAAATTATTTCTGACATATTTTAATTTTTTTACAAAAATACCAAATTATATATTAACTTTTTAGATTGTTATTTAATATTAAATTATTGGTATTTTTGCAAACATGAAAAATTTTTATCCTTTAGAAGTTTCTGAAATTATCAGTTTAACTAACGATTCAGTTTGTGTCCATTTTGACGTATCAAGTATTGATAATAACATTTTTAGTTTTGTTGCTGGACAATATATAACACTACAACATTCAATAAATGGTGAAGATGTTAGAAGATCTTATTCAATAAGTTGTATTCCAAATCAAAATAAAATTGAAATTGGTGTAAAGCTCGTAAAAAATGGATTAATGTCTACATTTTTAACAAAAGACTTAAAAGTTGGTGACAAGATTAATGTTATGCCACCAACAGGAAGTTTTACATTATCTGCAAATAATAGTAATTCAAAACATTATATGGCTATTTGTGCTGGAAGTGGAATCACACCAGCACTATCTATGATTCAGGAAGTTTTACATAATGAGCCAAACAGTTCATTTACGCTTCTTTATGGAAATAAAAATAGATCTAGTGTAATGTTTATGGATGATATATTAAGACTAGAAAAAGATTTTCAAAGTCAGTTTTTAACGTATCACTTTTTTTCAAGAGAGAATGTTCAAAATTGTATAAACGGCAGAATTAATAGTAGTAATCTTACAACTCTATTTAAAGACAATGCAAGCTACAAAAATATAGACGAGTTCTTCATATGTGGTCCTGGTGAAATGATTGATACTGTTAGCGATTTTTTAAGGAGCATGAATATTGATAGTAAAAAAATTCAATTTGAAAGATTTACAAGTACAACCAAAACTACAGATATAAAAAAAGATAATGTTTCAGACATCAAATCTAATGTCAGCGTTTGTGTTGACGGAGATGATTTTGAATTCACTTTATCTTCAACTGGAGATTCAATTTTAGATGCTGCTATGGATGCGGGAGCTGATGTGCCTTTTTCATGCAAAGGAGGAGTTTGTTGTGTTTGTAAGGCCAAACTTATAGAGGGTGAAGTAAGTATGGATCAGAACTTTTCTCTTTCGCAAGAAGAGGTGGAACAGGGCTATATTTTAACTTGCCAATCACATCCTGTCTCTGAGAATGTAGTTGTAGATTTCGATGAAATATAAACTGTATCTATTCTAAAAAAACATAAAAAATATTTTGTAACCTTCAATGCATAACTTTCGTTAATTTGAATGAATATCATTATATTAAAGTTATTAACAATTTTAGTTGATAACTTTGATTTTTAACGAAATTGGGTTTAAATTATTATGTTTTTAAATTATTTTTTTTTAGATTTACGGTCTTGTTTTACGACAAAAACACGAAATTTTATGATTAAAAATTGTTATTTTCAGGTTAATCCTGTGTGGACATTATGCTCTTTAACGTGCACATTTTTCGTGTCTTTTATTTTTGGTAACACAGCCATTTTGTTAAGTCAGAATGGCTTTTTACATTTTATTAACTAACTTTTTTTATTAACTAAAACATTAATTTATGGAAACAAGTTACGAAAAAAATCCTAAGAAACTCTTAGGTTGCCTTATGGCTCTTGCCATGGTATTTTTTTCAACATCGTCTACACTAGCTGAAGATTTAACAATCGTTGTTGGTGGTGGAAGTTTTGATTCAGAGATTACATGGGATATCACTGATGCAAGTGGTGCTTCACTTGTTGCAGGTCCCTTAACTGCTGGAACATATAATTTCACTATTGCATCTGGATGTTATGACTTTCAAATGTATGACTCTTGGGGAGATGGATGGAATGGAGGTACATACCTCATTACAGACCAAACTTCAGGATTTGTATATGCGACAGGATCTTTAGCTGCTGGTTCTTATGGGATGGATGTAGTATGTTGGCCTAGTGCACCTGCGTGTACGGACAATGAGCTAACATTAAACATGACAGACTCATGGGGCGATGGATGGAATGGTAACGTCTGGAATCTTTATGATCAATCAGGCGCTGTCGTTGGAACAGCTTCTCTAGCCACTGGAACTGCTGGAACAGAAACTTTCTGTATTCCAGATGGTTGCTTTACATGGGACTGTGACGGTGGTTCGTTTCAATCTGAAGTTGGCTGGACTTTAACAGATGCAGCCGGAGTAGTATTAGCTACAGGAGGTGCTCCTGCAAATGGGACACTTTCGTTGAATACTACATGTACTTCAGGATGTACAGATCCACTAGCTAACAACTATGATCCAACGGCAAATTTTGATGATGGTTCTTGTAATTATGCACCTTGTGCAGCTGCAACTCCTTATCATCAAGATTTCAACACTGGTGCATTACCAGTTGGAACTTGCGTACCTAACCAATGGGCGCTTTCTGCTACAACAGGAGGTCCTTGGGTATTTGCAGGAAATCCTGGTTATGCTGCTTCAAGTAATGGAAGAACTTCAGGTGAATATGCTTGGATAGATTTTTCTGGTACTGATGCTGGTGTTGTAATGGAAGTAGAGAATGTTGATATGTCAACATTAGCAACTCCAACTTTAGGTTTCGATTACTTTAGTGACTTAGGAACATACACTTTAACAGGTGCTCCTAATATCATGCATGTAGAGTATTTGGATACTGCTGGTGCTTGGGTTATACTTGCTTCTCTGCAAGTTGATACTGCAGGATGGAACTCTTATTATTTCTCATTAAACTCAGCTGAAGCTGCTGCACAAGAGTGGAGATTTAGAGGTGAATCTGGTGGTGCTTCAAATGATTTTTACAATGATCTATTATTAGATGATGTGAAATTTATGGAAGCTCCAGTTTATGGTTGTACAGATCCGTTTGCTGCTAATTACGATCCAAATGCAACTGCTGATGATGGTTCTTGTAGCTATCCTGGTTGTACAGATCCAAATGCAATAAACTATGATCCTGGTGCAAATACAGATGATGGTTCATGTATATATCCACAGTGTAATGCTTTAGATTTCTGTGAAGATTTTGAAGCAGGAGATTTAACACTTAATGGATGGACTACACTATCTGGTGCTCAATCAGGTGTTTCTTTAACTACTGTTAATGCAATTGCTGATACTGTTAGTTTAGAGTTCACAGGTGGTTCTGTATCTTGGGGTGTAACTCCAATTGATGAAGCTGCTGCATATGCTTACACAGACTATGTTTCTAGTGCAACTATTTGTTTAGATCTTTCAGCTTCAACTGGTGTTGTTGCTCTTGAATTTGATTTATCTTTAGTGTCTGGATTTTCTTCTGCGTATTCATGGAACAGAGTTAAGGTAAATGGTACTGTTTTAGCAGATAATGCTGGTAACACATCATATAATAACACTAACTTTACTTCAGGTTTAGTTTCTTATGATTTAAGTGCATATGCTGGACAATCTCAAGTTTATGTAACTTTTGAAGCTTCTTGTAAATACAGTACTGCATGGGGATCAGGTACTTCAGCAAACTTTGTGCTTGTTGATAATGTATGTGCATTCAATGTTAATCCATGTACTTACTATGGCGTTTCATTAGACTATGCGTTTGATGCATCGTGTAATGGTGGTGCTGATGGTCAAGCAAGTATTTCTGTTACAGGATTAGACGCTTCGTCTACTTACTCAAATTCATTTAGCTGGACTGATGCTTCAGGAAATGTTGTTGCTACAACTGCTTCTGTTACAGGTTTAGCTGCAGGTACTTACGCTGCTACTGTTTCAGATTCTATTAATGGTTGTATTGCAACTACTTCAGTAACTATTGGTGAGCCTAATGCAATTGTTGCATCTGGTGTTGTAGTTAATGCAACATCTCCAATTAATTCAAATGGATCAGTTAATTTATCTCCTTCTGGAGGTTCACCTTGTTTTACAGGTGTTGCTGATACATTAGATACTTGGGATGGAACAACTGAATATGTTTGGAGTGGAGTAGCTAATGGTTTAACTCATTACTTTGATATCACTGCTGTTAATGCATCAGGAATCGTAGGTTTTGAAGTTAAAGGAGTATACGCTGCTGCTGGAAATATTGAGGTATGGACTCGTTCAGGTTCAGCTGATGGTTATACAACTGATGCTGCTGGTTGGACATTAAATACTTCTATTCCTAATACTGCTGCTGTAAATGGTGTAACAGTTTACGTTCCACTAATTACACCTGTAGGTATGGAAGCAGGAGACGTTACAGGATTTGCTATTCATACTCCTGGTGATTCATACTATACTTTGAATTCAATGAACCCATTCTCTGGTGTTCATGCAAGTGATGCTAATTTAGAGGTTTCACCTGGTTTAATTGATGCTAATGGTCCTGCTTTCGGAGGTGCTAATCTTAGTGGTGGACCAAATGGAGCTAGAGGATTTAGTGGTTATGTTCATTATACTGCCCCTTCTTATTCTTTCCTATGGTCAACTGGTGCAACTACACAAAATGTATCAGGTTTAGGAATGGGTCCAGTTTCAGTTGATATTACTGATTGTAATGGTTGTGTTGGAACATGGACAGGCTTCATTGCTGCTAGTGTTGATTCAGGATGTACTGATGCAAATGCATCTAACTATGACCCAACTGCTAATACAGATGATGGTTCATGTTTATACCCTGGATGTATTGATACATTAGCTCAAAACTATGACCCTACTGCAAATGTGGATGATGGTTCATGTACTTATTCATGTCAATATTATGGATATGATGATGCTGTAACTATTCATGCATTTATTGATTTATTTGCTACTGAAGGTTCATGGCAATTAATTGATTCTAATGGTGATACTATTGGAGCTGTTGCTGCTGGTGATATGACTACATCTGCACTTTACACTACTGAATTATGTGTAAATAATGGATGTTATCAATTATATTTCCAAGATTCATTTGGAGATGGTTGGTCAGACTTTAATGGTACTCAAGGATGGATTGCTGCAATTGATTCAGACGGAGATACTCTATCATATGATATAGTAACTGGAACTGGAGGCGTTGCAACTGTTTCTGTTGGTGGAGGTTCATGTATATATGGTTGTACTGACCCTATCGCAGTTAACTATGATCCAAATGCTACAAATGATGATGGCTCATGTGCATACTGTACTGATAATTTCCTTACACTAAATATGTATGATTCATTTGGTGACGGATGGAATGGTAACGTGTTTACTATGTCTGATTCAAATGGTGTTGCTTTAGTAAGTGCTACTTTAGCTACAGGATCATTTGGTTCTCAAACTGTTTGTTTACCAGATGGTTGTTACCCTATTTCTTGTGATGGTGGTGCATGGCAAACTGAGGTTACTTGGGAGCTAGTTGATGCTTCTGGTGCTTTAGTTATGACTGGAGGTGCTCCTTACACAGGATCAATTTGTTTACCAGCAACAGCTGGTTGTACAGACGCAACAGCATGTAATTTCGATGCATCAGCTAACGTTGATGATGGTAGTTGTGATTTCTCATGCTATGGATGTACAGATTCAACAGCTTTAAATTATGATCCAACATCTACTTTAGATGATGGTTCATGTATTTACTGTTCACTATCAGCTTCAACTACTGTTGTTGATGAGAGTGCTGCAGGAGCTGGTGATGGAGCTGTAGACTTAACAGTT
>PBVH01000011.1 GCA_002728175.1 Flavobacteriales bacterium
TATTTTCATCANTTAATGGAAANTCAATAAATATTAAAATTAGAACAGATAATTANGGNAANGAAAATTCTTGGACTTTAANAAATATTGATAATAATTACATTNTTGATAGCATGAANATATTATCAAACAANACAACATATANTCTAGATTTTTGTTTAGATTATGGATGNTANATGTTTGTAATTAANGATTCATATGGNGATGGNTTNTGTTGTAATTATGGCAATGGATATTATAAAATTCTAGAAAAAATTTCAAACAATTACTATGCACATGTTAATCAATTTTTTTTTACTGACACAACATATTTTTGTATTGGAACCACGGAAATTAATACTAGCACAGAAAATCTAAAAATTTATCCTAATCCTTCTCAAGGAAAGATATATTTAAATCATCAGAACTTTCCAAATAATAGAATTATATTAGCAGAAATTTTTAATGCTTTAGGTCAATTAGTTTTTTCTAAAGAAATCAATAATAACACTATAGATCTTAGTAAATTAAAAGACGGTATTTATTATATTAAATTAAATTTTGATAGTAATAACATAACAAAAAAAATAATTATAAATAAATCAAGATGAAATTAAAAATTCTTGTCTTTTGTGTTTTTTGTACTTGCATTATACATGCCCAAAACTTTACAAAATGTAACACATCATATATAATGAATCAGGAACTTAACATTTGTGAAGACTATAGAACTGCTAGAGAGAATATTATTATTGAAAATAAAAATTGGATTTACAATAATAAAAATCTTAAGAGAAATACACTTCAAATTCCAGTTGTTGTACATATCATACATAGACAAACACATGTTTTAGGACAAGGAACAAATATTCCTGATTATCAAGTTTTGGATGCACTTAGAATCCTTAATGAAGATTACAGTAAAACTAATCCCGAATTTCCAAACCCACCAAGAAATACTTTCAAAAATGTTGCTGGAAATCCAAATCTTGAATTTTGTTTAGCAACAGTTGATGAAAATGGAAATCCAACTACAGGGATCACAAGAACTTCAACTTCAAAAACAAATTTTAATCCAGATAGTGAAAGTAACGATATGAAACGAAATAGTTCTGGTGGTAAAGACGGATGGGATCCCTCTAAATATCTAAATATTTGGATATGTGACCTATCTACTACTAGCGGTGGAGGAATGGTTCTTGGTTATGCGTATTTACCAGGTCTTCCATCATGGAATGCTTGGAGAGATGGCCTTGTAGTTGATTTTCAATATTTTGGAACTATTGGCATTGCTGCACCTAGTAGCGATGGAAGAACTGCTACACATGAAATTGGACATTATTTAGGTCTTAATCATACATTTGCTGAACAAGGAAGTGGATGGGGACCAGATCCATGTACTGACTCTCAGGGAAATATTCAATGTTGTGACAATGATCAAGCAAATGTTGATGATACACCACCAACTGACGGGGTTTATTGGAATTTAGTAAATAATTTTATGCCTCCAATTTCATCTAATTCATACAACTCTTGCAACGATTTACAATATGGATTTAGTTCTGATTCTCCTGACATGCATGAAAATTACATGTCTTATGCGACAAATACATGGATGTTTACTAATGATCAAGTAAACGTTATGTATGCAACATTAAATGGTTACAGATCAAGTTTAAAAAATTCAAATGTTACAATGAATTGTAGCGGCACATTATCAATAGATGAACTTTTAATTAAAAATACATCGATTTATCCTAACCCATCTACGGGATTACTAAATATAACTTCGGAATATGAAATAAATAGAATAAGTATTAAGAACATGATTAACCAAGAAATTTTAACACTTAATAATCCGATTGAATCTATAATTAGTATTGATAATTTAGAAAATGGCTTATATTTTATCTATGTTGATACAGAAATGGGTATTGTTTCAGAAAAAATCTTGTTGATTAAATAATGCTTAACACAAACATTGATATTAAATCAATTGACAACACATATAAAAAAATTGTCAATAATATCATTAACAAAAAAAGAATATCAGAAAATGAAGCGATACTTCTTTTAGATAATGCCCCACTATCATTGCTTGGTTCTCTTGCAAACTCCATTAGACAAGAAAAAAACAAAAATTATACATATTTTAACAAAAATATTCACATTGAACCTACAAATATTTGTGTCTTTGATTGTAAATTTTGCTCTTATTCAAGACTTTTAAAAAAAAGAAATGAAGGTTGGGAATATAGTACTGAACAAATGCTAAATAAGATTAAAAATTATGATGAGGATAGTATTACGGAAGTTCATATTGTAGGAGGAGTTCACCCAAAAATGGGCCTAAATTATTTTGTAGATTTAATTAAGAAAATCAAATCTATTAGACCTAAACTACATATAAAAGCTTTTACAGCTGTTGAGTTAGATTACATGTGTAAAAAGGCTAAAGTTAGCTATAAAAAAGGTCTTAGAATGTTAAAAAATGCTGGACAAAATTCACTTCCTGGTGGAGGTGCAGAAATTTTTGCAGAAGATATAAGAAATAAGATATGTAAAGATAAGTGTACCAGTGAGGAATGGCTAAAGATTCATGAGACAGCTCATGAACTAGGTATGCCATCAAATGCCACTATGTTATACGGACACATTGAAAACTCTGAACATATTATCGATCACATGAACAGACTCAGAGAACTTCAAGATAAAACTGGTGGATTCAATGCATTTATTCCACTAAAATTTCGAAATAAAAATAATCAGATGTCAAAAATTAGCGAGGTTAACTTAATTAATGATCTAAAGATATATGCTATTTCTAGAATTTTTCTTGACAATTTCAAACATATAAAAGCTTATTGGCCAATGATTGGAAAAAAAGCTAGCCAAACTCTTCTGTCATTTGGAGTAGATGATATTGATGGAACTATTGATGATACAACAAAAATATATTCAATGGCTGGAGCAGAGGAACAAAATCCAATAATGTCTACTGAAGAAATAACAACATTAATAACACAAACTGGAAAAATACCGGTTGAAAGAGATTCAATTTATAACGTGATTAAAACTTACTAACTATTAGTGTTTTGATTGATTGAATATTTCCTCCACTTATCTACTAGCTTTTGAAAATGACTAGGGAGTTCTGAATCAAATTTCAATTTTTTATTTGTAGTTGGATGAGAAAATTCTAGAGATTTCGCATGCAATGCTTGTCCGCTACATATTTTGAAACAATTTAAAACAAATTGTTTGTACTTGGCAAATACTGTTCCTCTTAAAACTTTCGCTCCACCATACTCAAAATCATTAAAAAGAGGATGACCTAAATGCTGAAAATGAGCTCTAATTTGATGAGTCCTTCCTGTATCTAACTTACATTCAATTAATGTAGTGTAATGAAATCTTTCTAGAACTCTATAATGTGAGATGGCTTTTTTACCAATCTCAGAATTAGAAAATACTGTCATTATTTTTCGATTTTTTGGATGTCTTCCAATATTACCAGAAATAGTTCCTTTATCATTTTCCAAATCTCCCCATACAAGTGCTATATATCTTCTGTCAATTTTTCTATCATAAAACTTTTTTGATAATATTGACATACTTGACTGATTTTTAGCTACTACAAGTAATCCTGAAGTATTTTTATCAATCCTGTGAACTAAACCAGGTCTCTCTTTGTTTTCAGCTATAGGTAAATTTTTGAAATGATAAATCAAAGCATTTACTAATGTATTTTGACGATTACCATGTCCTGGATGCACCACCATGCCAGAATCTTTATTAATTATAATAATATCATTATCTTCATACTCTATATTTAGAGGTATATTTTGAGCAACTAACTCATATGTTTCTTTGGGCTTATCATAAACAACAGTCACCGTATCATTACTCTTAACTTTATGATTGGATTTAACTACAATATTATTTACTTTAACATGTCCAAGCTTAATTGCAGTTTGAATTTTATTTCTAGTTGCAAATTCTATAAAATTTAATAAAAATTTATCGACTCTTAAAGGCTTTTGACCTTTATCTGCAACAAACTTATAATGTTCATAATCTATGCTAGACATTAGAACACAATCAATTTATGATTATAAAATTTATTTTCAATATCAATAAAATACATTCCTCTAGAAAGTGAAAGTTTTTTTAATTTGAAATATAATCCATGAAAAATCATATTTCCACTTAAATCATATATTATAAGTTTATCATTATCTTCAGCACAATCTATATTGAAAAATGAACTTGTTGGATTTGGATAAATTGAACAGTGTTGGATTTTATTTTTAGTATGACTTATAATTTGCTTATTGCTTAATACTGGTCTAATCATCCATGATCCTGGAAATTGTGAATTTGTCCATCCTGATCCAATATTATAATACATATACTGATTTGATAATAAGTTTTTGTCTAAACCCACATTAAGCAAATCATCTGATAATTGTTCCCATCCAATATAGAAATCTCCAGTTAATTGAAATATTGAATCCAGAAAATAGGTGTGAAATTTATCTGTGATAGTGTGGACCGGATACACTTGTTGTTGATGAATTATAGTATTATTTGAAATGTTTTTCCAAATTGTAAGCTTAAAGGGTATATTATTAGTAGAATCTCCCATTTGAGGGAAGTACATTTGAATCGCTCTAAGAGTATCTGGTCTATTTAATTTAAAATGATATGCCAACCTCGCACCTGAAACATTTATTCCATATGCAGATTCAGCACTTCCATCATCATAAGAAAAGTGTGAGAAAAAATTTTGAACTCTTTTTAATGTGTCATTTTGTTTAAAATCATCTTGACCAGTTTCAATAATATGTTCAATATCAAAAGAAACACTATCAAAAGTATTTGTATTAAAAACTGAGTTTTCTATTAATATAGATGGATTAGTAAATGAAAACAATCCTATCGAATCATAGCTAAAAACACTTACATTTCTCCATGATCCTGTAGAAGGATAATGAGAGGTTAAGCTATTATTATTATAGACGTTATATTGATAGTCTACATTTATGCTAGCATCGTTATTCCTTAACTTAATATCGATAGTGTCTAACAACTCATTGCCTGTTAACATACCTTCATTAAAGTGAAGCCATGGCATTTCATTATACCTTGATAAAAAACTTGGGCAATTATACACAAAAGACACATCATTTAAAAAGGAGGTGTCAATACTAGAACTATATTGATCAATTTTAACATAATCTAAATTCCAATGATCGAAATTACCAGATAAAGTAGCTTTATTTATAAATCTAAACTGAAAATTGTCATGTAAGTACTCATTAGAATTAACAATAATAACTTTTTTCTTAAAATCAAAATTACTAGATCCTTGCTTACTCCAAACCTTTTTCCAAATATTATTATTGTTTTTAAATTGTAAAACTAATGAATCATTTACTTCAGGAGCATCACCAAGACCTTGAGGTTGGTAATAAAATAAAAAATAAGCAGAATCAATATTATTCATCTTAATTTCACGTGACATCAATGTATCTGCATAACCTTCAGGGTTAGATATATTAATTGAGTATGCAAAACCATTTGAATCTAATCCATCAAAAGTAGCAACACCAATTGTTGGAGGTTTAATTGAATAGGTTCGATTAACAAATACACTACTTTTTTTCCATAATAATTTATCTACATTTGTTTCCTTATATGAAAAATCATCAATAAATGGCAGAGTTAATTGTGACATCTTAAAAGATGTATTTTTATTGTTATTTTTTAAATAAGGGTTGCTAACCAAACTACTAATTACTTCTTGAGAGTAAGAAGTTAATAAGAAAAAACAACTAAAAAATAAAAAAAAAGGAAATTTCATATTAATCAGTATTTTTGAAAAATAAATCAATAGAAGATCCTATTTGAACAAAACTATCTTCATCTTTGAACATTGGTTTCTGTTTATAAATAATTGCACTATTAGAATCTACAACAGAATTTGAATAAATTTCAATTCCAATGTTAATTGACTTAGATTTTACAATAATATTTGCTTCTTCTCTTGTCAGACCAATTAAATTAGGAATAAGAACTTTCTCATCTTTTAATCCCTCCCCCAATATTAAATCTATTTTAGACCCAACGTAAAGTTCTTGACCTTCATTTATTTTAAGTCCATTAATTTCACATGACAAAACCTTATTTACCGCAATATCAGGAACATAAAATAATTCTCCTATTTCCAAATCATATTGTTGTAATTTTCTTACCGCTTGTCTTAAAGAAAGATCATATAGATCTGGAAATTTGATTTTTTTTGATTTTTTTGCATTTATAGTTAAATATATTCTTCTATTTTTTTTTACATAAGATGAATCTTTTGGGATTTGATTAACGCAAATACCTCTTTCACGAGATCTATCATAAATTGAATCAATAATTATGTATCTTAAATTGTTAGCTTTAGAAATAGAATCAACTTCATCTAAAGTATAATCTGAAAAATTTGGAACTAATATTTTTTTGTTATGTAATGTGTAAATGTCTAGTGAATATAACCAAATGAAAAACAAAATAAATAAAGTAACTAAAGCTAATGCAGTATGCTTGAGATAAATATTGTTTTTAAAAATATTAATAATTTTTTTTAGCATTAGTATTTTTGATTACTCTTCCAAAAATATAAAATTATAGAGATATAAATGTTTTAGATTTTTAATAAAAATGTTTTAGATTTGTTTTAAATGAAAATAAAGAAAAAAAATATTGCCATATTAGCAGGAGGAGATTCTGCAGAACATGAAATATCTCTTTCTAGCGCCAATACTNTACTAAAAGAAATTGACAAAACACTNTANAATCCTTTTTTAATACATTNNAAGAGTAATAGNTTCTTNGCACTTTATAAAAACAAAAAAATAAAATTAGATAAAAAAGACTTTTCATTTGAATATGAAAATAAAAAATATAAATTTCATAAAGTGTTTATAGTAATACATGGTCCACCAGCAGAAAATGGTGAAATTCAAAATTATTTTAAAAATCTAAATATTCCTCATTCAGCATGTTCTAGCAGTGTTTCAAAGCTAACTTTTAATAAATATTTATGTAATAAAAAACTGGTGTCTTTAGGATTTAATTGTGCAAAATCAATACTAATTGTAGAAAACTCAAAATTTGAAGAATCTCATGAACTTAATTTACCGCTTTTTGTAAAGCCAAACAAGTCAGGCTCAAGTTTTGGTGTTCAAAAGGTTAAAACAAAGATAAGTTTACAGTCAGCTATCAAACATGCCTTGAAATATGATAATGAAGTAATAATTGAAGAAGAGATAAAAGGTAAAGAAATTAGTTGTGGTGTGTTTAGCGATAAACACAATCAAACTATAGCACTTCCTCTAACAGAAATTAAAAGTTATAATGAATTTTTTGATTACAGAGCAAAATATGAAGGTGAATCACAAGAAATTACTCCAGCTGAAATTAATCAAAATATTTCAAAAAAAATAAAAGATATTTCAATCGACATTTATAAAAAAATGAATTTGAAAGGAATATGTAGGATTGACTTTATACTCAAAAATAAAACATCATACGTTATTGAAATCAATACTATTCCAGGTATGTCAAAGGAAAGTATAATTCCTCAACAAATTAAAGCAGCAGACATTAAGATGTCAGAAGTTATTACAATGAGTCTATCAAACGCAAATATTTAATTATATTTGCAACCTAATTTCATAAAACATAATGGATAGAAACGAAGAAAAACTAAAGATTTTACAAGAAAGGTTACAACAAATCAAAGAAAAAGATGAAAACATTTCATCGAGTAAAAATACCATTAATAAAAATTCTACGAACAATGATATTGATAATGACATTTTAGAAAAGCCTAGTTCAAAATCATCTAGATCTAAAAGTTATATTTTCATTTCTTTCTTATTAGTCTTTGCTTTGGCATTTATTGTTTCAAAAAATTACGATAATATAAAACATTACTTTAATGTGAATCTTAATAAAAATGATAATATTGTCAATAATGAAGTTAAACAAGAAGAAGATAGTGACATAGAAGTTATAAAAGAATATGATCTAAATAAGTTAACTTCTCTAGCAGAAGGAGAAATAGCTGTAGTATTAAATTTTAATTCTGAAAACGAAGCAATCAACGCAATTAATGAACTAATTTCTAAAGGATTTAAAGCAAGCTACTTTTTTTCCTCTGACTATTCTAATGTTTCTGATGAATCTTTCGATATAATAATCGGCCCTTACGAAACAGAAAACGAATTAAATCAATGGTTAAATAATGTTAATTCAAAATCTGTAACTAAATTTAGTTTATAGTTTATTTTGCATAAGAAATGGCTCTTGTTTCTCTAATAACAGTTACTTTAACTTGTCCTGGATAAGTCATTTCATTTTGGATTTTGTCTGATATTTGAAAAGCAATTTTTGAAGCATCCTCATCATTTACTTTTTCACTCTCCACCACTACTCGTAATTCCCTACCCGCTTGTATTGCGTAAGATTTTAATACACCAGGATAAGAAAATGCAACCTCTTCAAGTTCCTTAATTCTTTGAATATAAGCATCAGCCATTTGTCTTCTTGCACCAGGTCTAGCTCCAGAAACTCCATCACAAATTTGAACTAAAGGAGAAATTAAATATTTCATTTCTATTTCATCATGATGTGCACCTATTGCATTACAAACTTCTTCTTTTTCACCATATTTTTCAGCCAATTTCATACCTATTATTGCATGTGGTGTTTCTGAATCATCCTCTGAAACTTTTCCTATATCATGAAGTAGTCCTGCACGCTTCGCATGTTTTGTGTTCAGTCCTAATTCAGANGCCATNACAGCACAAAGATTTGCNGTTTCTCTNGANTGTTGTAATAAATTCTGACCNTAAGANGATCTATACCTCATCCTNCCTACCATTTTTATAAGTTCNGGATGTAAACCATGAACTCCTAANTCAATAGTTGTTTTTTTTCCAATTTGAATTATNTCCTCNTCTATTTCTTTCTTNGTTTTTNTAACTACTTCTTCAATTCTTGCAGGATGAATTCTTCCGTCTGAAACTAATTTGTGTAATGATAATCTAGCAATTTCTCTCCTTACAGAATCAAAACAAGATATAACAATAGCGCCTGGTGTGTCATCAACAACTATATCTACCCCAATTGCCGCTTCTAATGCTCTAATATTTCTTCCTTCCCTGCCGATTATCCTTCCTTTAACTGCATCATTGTCAATATTAAAAACAGACACTGAATTATCAATTGCTTCTTCAGTCGCTATCCTTTGAATTGTTTGTATGATAATTTTTTTTGCGTCCTGCTTTGCTGTTAGTTTAGCATCTTCAATAGTATTTTGAATAATTGATAGAGCTTCAGTTTTAGCTTCTTCTTTTAATGATTCAACTAGCTCTAATTTTGCTTGTTTCGCTGATAATGAAGATATGTTTTCTAATTTTTCAATTTGTTGTTTTTTGTCTTTTTCTAAATCTTTTATCTTTTTTTCAATTACATTTCTTTGATTTTGAAGATCCTTTCTTTCATTTTCATTTTTTTTGTCCTTCCTGTTAACTTCAGCAAGTTTTTGATTTAGTGTGTTTTCTTTTTGCTTTATTCTTTGATTAGTAGAACTTATTTCTTGATTTTTTTTATTAATCAATTGTTCATGTTTTGATTTGAGTTCAATAAACTTTTCTTTAGCCTGTAAAATTTTTTCTTTCTTAATTTGTACAGCTTCTTGATTAGCCTTTTGAACTATACTGTTAGCAGTAAACCTATTTGAAATTTTGAATACTAAAAAACATACTAATGCGCCTGTAAAAAAGGATCCTATTGATATAGCTATTTCCATGATAAATAAATTTTAAAACCCCGTACAAATTAATTAAATTCCATATAAACATTTATAAAGCAACCAACATGTTTCGATCTTCCACTGCTCTCATTTGAGAAATAATTGAGGCCTGATCTAGACACATTGAGTATAACTCTAATCTTTAATTTGTTGAATTTAACAATTTACAATACGGGGTTATAATTATAAAACAGCATCAAGCATATCTTCTATTTTAATCAAGGATTCTTTTTGTTCCGAATCAATAGTATCATTTTTTTCCAAAGTTTCTAATTTTGAAGCATACTCGATTAAACACATCGCTAATAAGTCTTGTTTATCTTTAATTGCATAATTTGATTCATAAAATTTAAGGCGTTCAGCAACATTTTTAATTGCTTTTCGAACATATTCCTCTGAATTTCTATCAATTTTCATCGGATATATTCTATTTGCTATATTTAACTTTATTGCTATTTTTTCCATTATCCTATTTACTTAGTAACACCAAACATTTATCTATTTCTCTGACATATTCATTAATTTTATGCTTTGTTTTATAAACATCCTCACTAGATGAATCAACTGATTTAGAAATCTTAATTATCTTTATCTTATCTTCAAGGATCTTGATTTGTTTTGCTTTTTGCTCTAGTTCAACAAATAATTCATTATTTTTTTTTTCCAAAATTATTTTTTCATCTCTAACAGAATTGTACTTTTCTATAAGTAAAGCTATTTTTTTTTCTATTTTTTTAATAAAATTTTCCACAAAAAAATAATAAGTACAAACTTAAATATTTTATAATTATCATTGAAATTTTTGACACTATATTTGCAAAACATATTAATTAATTATGTACAAAAAATTTTATATATATTTCTGTTGTTTTTTTTTATTTAACTTTTCAGGCTACACACAAAATTATACAAGTCCACTTAATATAGATTTAATTCTTTCTGGCACATTTGGAGAATTAAGATCAAATCATTTTCATGCTGGAATTGATTTAAAGACTAAAGGTGTAGAAGGATTGAATGTATATTCTATTGCCGATGGATATGTTTCAAGAGTAAAAGTTTCATCTTATGGATATGGTAAAGTCATATATATTACCCATTATGATGGGAATACATCAGTTTATGCGCATCTAAAAGAATTTTCACAAATAATAGATAGCATTGTTAAAATAGAACAGTATAAAATTAAAAAGTTTGAAATAGATTATTACTTACCAAAAGACGCAATTAAAGTAAAGCAAAAAGAAATAATTGGTAAATCAGGAAATAGCGGGTCAAGTGCTGGAGCTCACTTGCATTTTGAAATAAGAGATTCAAAAACACAAAAACCAATAAATCCGTTATATTTCAATTTTAATATAAAAGATGATATAAAGCCTGAAATCAAAAAATTAAAAATCTACAATTTAAATAATACCAACAAACATCAAACCTTTGATGTAATTAAAAAAGAAAAAAATAATTATTTTGTAAATGACACATTACATACAAATGGAGATTTTGGAATAGGTATATCTACATATGACAAATCAAATTACGCTTATAATAAAAATGGTGTGTACTCAATTAAATTATATGTAGATGAAAAATTAACATTTCATTTTATAGCTGATACACTTGACTTTATTACAACAAGGTTTATTAATGCACATATAGACTACAAAGAAAAAATTCAAAATAAAATTAAATATCATAGACTATTTAAATTACCCTTCAATAAATTAAAAAATTACAAAACAAATATTAATAACGGCATAATTAGTCTAGCTGACACCAATATTCACAATTTAAAAATCCATGTAGAAGATTATAACCAAAATTTATCGGAGATTAAGTTAAAAGTGAAAAATAGTGTGCGAAAAATTAAAAAAAATAATTTATTTAATGGAGAACAAATTCAAGATTTAGTTCAAAAAAAGTTTTATCATAAACATAAAAATATTTTTTTGTTTAATAATGTGAAGGTTTTTCTGTCTGAGTATTCATTATATGAAGATATGATTTTTAGTTATAGTCTCTTAGACTCAATTAAAGGTGTTTATGGAAATATCCATAGATGCCATAAAAAAGATACACCTATTCATAAAAAATATGATTTATATATTAAAGAAGACGTTCCAGAAAAAATTAAAAATAAAGTATATATTGCAAAAAGAGAAAAAGAAAACACATTTAAATTTATAGGAGGTAAGTGGGAAGGATTATATTTAAAAACCTCAACAAGAGAATTTGGAGATTTTTGTATAGTTGCAGATTCTACAGGACCAATAATTAAAGGAGTCAATATATTTCCTGGAAAAAAAATAAATAAACAAAAAAATATTAAGCTAACAATTGAAGATTCTAAAAGTGGTATAAAAAAATTTGAGGCTACTGTAAATAATAAGTGGGTGCTTTTAGACTATGATCATAAAACAAAAATTGTTAAATATGACTTTAATGAAATTTTAAAAAAGGGAGATAACAAGTTTGTTTTAAGGGTTACAGACAATTGCAATAACTTAACAACGTATAAAGCAGTTTTTACTTTATAAATTATTTTCTGAAATAAACTTTTCTAAAAAAAACTTTATTTCATTTCTAACATTGATATAAACTGAAATTTTTTCATCATCAGAACCCGTTGCCTTTGCAGGATCAAAAAAACTTTGATGAATTTTTTTCTTAGTAAATTTTAAATGAATTGGACAGTTTTCTTTAGCATTATCACAAACTGTAAATACATAATCAAAATTTATTTTTTCATAATCTGTAATATGATTTGAAGTATTTTTAGAAATATCAATATTTTCTTCTTTCATTACCTTAACTGCAAATTTATTTACTGGTTCAGGTTTAGTACCAGCACTATAAATCTGATAATCAGGTAAAAACTTAGACAAATAACCATGAGCCATTTGAGATCTACAAGAGTTTCCAGTACATAATACTAATATTTTACTCATAAATTTTTGCTTTAAAATACTAAACTACAACTTTTCTTGTTTTAAGTTATAATTATAATATATTTTTGTTTTGAATATGTATAAGTATTTTTTATTCTTTTTGTTAATAATAGGCTTAAATGGGACTTGTTTTTCTCAACAGATTGTTGGAACCATAACAGATATAAATAATAATTTATTAACAAGTGTAAATGTTTCAATTGAAGGAACAAGTAATGGTGTTATTTCAAATCAAGCAGGCCAATTCTCAATAAAAGTTAAAGAAAATAGATCAGAAGTAATAGTTTTTAGCTGTATTGGATATGATATTGAAAAAATAAGATTGCCTCTTCTAAAACGAAATCAAACTTATGAACTTAATATAAATCTTAAAGCTAAAAATAATATTCTAAATGATGTTATCATATTAGATAAACAAAATCGAAAAAAAAATATTGTTAGAATTAAACCTAAGCATGTTAAGGTAATACCCGGTAATTCAGTTGGAATAGAAGCTATTTTAAAAACACTTCCTGGTGTAAGCTCTGCAAATGAATTAAGCTCACAATACTCTGTACGTGGTGGTAATTTTGATGAAAATTTAGTTTATGTTAACGGAATTGAAATTTATAGACCTTTCTTAATTAATTCTGGAAAACAAGAAGGTCTTAGTTTTATTAACTCAAATATGGTTGGTAGCATATTATTTTCAGCTGGAGGCTTTAGTGCAAAGTATGGAGATAAAATGTCTTCGGTTTTAGATGTCACATACAAAAAACCATTAAAAACCAAATCTTTTTTTGAAGGCAGTTTGTTAGGTGGATCTGTTAACTTAGAAGGAATATTATATAAAAGAAGATTTTCATATTTATTTGGAGCTAGATATAAAACAAACAAATATTTACTTAACAGTATGAACACAAAAGCTGAGTATAACCCCAGCTTTTACGACATTCAATGTTATCTAAACTATAACATTAATGATAATTTACAAATTAATTTATTAAGTAATATTAGTAGAAACAAATTTATAATGATACCTCAAAATAGAGATACAGAATTTGGTACTGTTAATGAGGCACTTAAAATTAGAATGTATTTTGAAGGACAAGAGTTAGATAGTTATGAAACAATTTTTACTGCATTAAACACATCTTATCGTCCCACTAATAATCTGAACTTACAGTTATCTGGTTCGATTTTTAATACATATGAAGAACAAAATTTTGATATTTTAGGTGAGTACTGGTTATTTCAACTAGATAATAGTTTGGGTTCAGACAACTTTGGAGAAATAGCATTCAATAGAGGTGTTGGAAAGCATATTGATCATGCAAGAAATATTTTACAAGCAAGAATTACAAATATATCACATCGAGGAAGTTATTTGAATCAAGATTTAAAAATTATTTGGGGAAATAAATTGCAAAAAGAAGAAATCAAAGATAAAATTAATGAATGGATATTAATTGATTCGGCTTTCTACAATTACCCTCATCCAAATGATATAATTGACAGTATACCAAATGAAAATCAACAAATTATTTTAAATAATGTTTTAAATACAAACATTGATTTAATGTCATATAGAAATACTGGATATATTGAAGTATCCAAAGATATTAGAAATATTAGTTTTAATACAGGTACTAGATATAATTATTGGACATATAATGAAGAATTTTTAATTAGTCCTAGATTATCATTTTCATACACTCCTAATTGGAAACGAGATATAGTTTTTAGACTATCGACAGGAATTTATTATCAATCACCATTTTATAAAGAATTAAGAAACCCGAGCGGAATACTTAACAAAAATATTAAAGCTCAAAAATCAACTCATTATGTTTTTGGAAGCGATTATTTATTTTATAAATGGAAAAGACCTTTTAAATGGACAACCGAAATTTATTATAAAGAACTTAAAAATTTAATACCATACAAAATTGATAATGTTAGAATCCAGTACTTGTCAGATGACATATCCAACGGTTATGCAAAAGGAATAGATTTTAAAATTAATGGAGAATTTGTAAATGGGATGGAAAGTTGGATCAGCTTATCTATTATGAAAACCGAAGAGGATATAGTAGGAGATCAAATTAATAACGATGACGGAAGTATTACATATCCTGGAAATATTCCAAGACCAACTGATGAAAGAGTAAATTTTAGTATGTTTTTTCAAGATTATCTTCCTGGAAAGCCACATTATAAAATGCATTTAAATTTAATTTACGGATCTGGACTCCCATTTGGACCTCCAAAATCTGAAAAGTACGAAGATGTACTAAGAATACCTTCATACAGAAGAGTTGACATTGGATTTTCTCTTATTTTGAAAAGTGCAAGTAAAAGAAATAAAATAAATTTTCTTAATAAATTTAATTCCATTTGGATCAGCGCAGAAGTATTTAATTTACTTGACATAAACAATACCACATCATATCTTTGGGTATCAGACATTAATAATCGACAATATGCTGTTCCTAACTACTTAACGTCAAGAAGACTAAATGCAAAAATTACATTATCTTTTTAAAATCTATTTTAGTTTATTAGATAAAGAATTTTCATAAAGATTTTTATATAATGACACATCACCAAAGACTTGATCATCAATTCTAATTTCTCCTCTGGTTACATGTCCTAACAACAAAAAAGGAACATCTATTTTATTTAAAATATCTAAAAATGAATCTTCGATAGTTTCTCTCACAGAAACAATAATCCTTGATGGCGCTTCACCAAACAAAAAAGCATCTTCTCTTACCTCTGAACAGGTTGTAATATCAAATCCAAGATTATTGGGCATTGAACTTTCTAAAAGTGTAATAAACGCGCCTCCATCAGAAATATCATGAGCTGATTCAATAACATTCTCACGAATTAGTTTAGTTACTGTAGACTGAACGATATGTTCTTTTTCTAAATCAAAATATGGTGTTGATGAATTATTAATTTTATGATATGATGCTAAATATTCAGATGAAGATATGTCATTTACACATTCACCTATCATATAAATCAAATCTGATTTTCCTTGAAAGGCTAAGCTAGTAATATGTTTTTTGTCCTCAATTACACCCAGCATACCAATAGTTGGTGTAGGAAATACCGGAACTTCACTACCATTAGTCACAGATTGATTATAAAAACTAACATTCCCTCCTGTTACAGGAGTATTAAACTTTTCACATGCCTTCTTCATTCCTTTAATTGAACCAACAAACTGCCAATATACCTCAGGATTATAGGGATTACCAAAATTTAAACAATTTGTTATTGCAGATGGAACGCCGCCAGAACAAACAATATTTCTTGCAGCTTCAGCAACAGCCATAGCACATCCATTTTCAGGATCAGCATTTACCATTCGCGCATTACAATCAACAGTCATAGCTAATGCTTTATTTGTTCCTTTAATATTAACAACTCCAGCATCTGTTGGATTATTTGTACTCATATTTGCCGTTCCAACCATAGAATCATATTGTTCATAAATACAACGCTTTGATGAAATATTTTCATGCGAGGTTAGAAATTTGGCAACATCAATTAAGTTATCGGGCTGAATAATACTGTCAATATTAAATTTTTTCCATTCTGAAAAATATTTAGGTTCTTTATATTCTCTTTCGTATACTGGAGCTCCACCACCTAAAACAAGATCATGACAAGGAACATCAGCAACTATATCATCTTTTACAAAATAGCGAACTCTATTACTATTTGTAACAACACCTATCTGTTCACATGACAAATCCCATTTATCAAAAATATCTTTCACAACTTTTTCTTCTCCTTTTTTCACAACAACTAACATTCGTTCTTGTGACTCAGAAAGTAATATCTCCCAGTCATACATGTTTTGTTGCCTAGTTGGAACTTTATCTAACCACATATCCATACCGTGGTTACCAGCTGCACTCATCTCATTAGAAGAACATGTTATACCAGCTGCACCCATGTCTTGCATTCCAACAATTGCATTTGTTTTAGCTAGCTCTAAAGTAGCTTCAAGCAATAATTTTTCTTGAAAAGGATCTCCAACTTGAACAGCAGGTAAATCCTCAGCAGAATCCTCGGTAATATCTTTTGAGGCAAATGATGCTCCATGAATCCCATCCTTTCCTGTATAAGAACCTACAATAAAAACTGGGTTACCAACTCCAGATGATGTTGCAGAAATCATATCAGATTTTCTCATTATTCCTGCTGAGAAAGCATTAACCAGTGGATTTGTGTTATAACAATCATTAAAACTAACTTCTCCCCCAACAATAGGAATTCCAAAAGAGTTTCCGTAATCACCAATACCTTTGCTAACTCCTTTGACTAACCATTTTGTTCTATCTAGATTAATGTTTCCAAAACGAAGTGAATTAAGTTGAGCAATTGGCCTTGCTCCCATTGTAAATATATCTCTGTTAATTCCACCGACTCCAGTAGCTGCACCTTGATAAGGTTCGAGTGCTGAAGGATGATTATGAGATTCTATTTTAAAACAACATGCTAACCCATCACCAATATCTACAAGACCAGCATTTTCTTCTCCTGCTTCAACTAACATATGAGGACCTTCCTTAGGAAGCTTTTTTAACCACACAATTGAATTTTTATAAGAACAATGTTCCGACCACATAACTCCAAAAATACTTAGTTCACAAAAATTTGGGGTTTTTCCTAAAATAGATTTAATTTTTTCAAATTCATCAGCCAACAAGCCCATTTCTTTTGCTTGTTCTACATTAGCTATACTATCGCTCTTTAATACAGTCATATAAAATTATTTATAACAAAAATAAAAGAAAGAAGTATAAATAAAATATTATTTGGCTACAGATTTGTATTTGTTTTTAACAAATCTAATAAATAACTTGATTAAATTGATTTGGATATTTACCATTGCAATTTTTGTAGTAATCTTGAATATCGGCCATAACTTTTTGAAAATTCTCTAAATCATAAATTATTTTATCACTTCCTAAACATTTATTCTTAAAATCAATAAATGCCAAGACTATAGGAATATTAGCTTTTTTAGCAACATAATAAAAACCTGTCTTCCATTTATCAACTTTACTTCTTGTACCTTCAGGAGAAAGAGTTAGCATAAATTCATCTTCTTTTTTAATCTTCAAAGATAGCTGATCGACTAAACTAGAAGACTTAGTTCTATCTACTGGAATACCACCATTATGATTTATGAACCAACTAATAGGCCAAAAATACAATTCACTTTTCACTAAATATTTGGGTTGAATCCCAAGTGCATAAGCATAGCACTTCCCATATATAAAATCCCAATTTGAAGTGTGTGGAGCAACAACAATTATACATTTTTTAGGGAAAATATTATTACCTATAATTTTCCATCCTAAAAATTTTAAAATAAGCTTTGCAAATATTCTTTTCATATCAAATGATTATACAAAGAAATAACATTTTTTATTTATATAAACAAAAATTGTAAGTTTGCATTAAAATAAAATAGATGAAAACTAAACACATAATTTTAATTCTAATACCAATTAATATTTTATTAGCATATTTAATATACAACAGTATAAATAGTGAAGTAAAATTTCAAAATGAAGCAAAAATAAGATTAAGTCAAAACGTACAAAAACTTAAAGATTTAAGACATGTGCAAACAGCCTATAAAAGGACAAAGGGAGTATTTGCTGACAATTTTGAAAATTTGATTGAATTTTTAGAATTTGACTCCATACCAATTATTAAGGCAATTGGAGAAACCCCTGACTCATTAACTGATAGTCAAGCTTTAAAGTTAGGAATTATTAGTAGAGATACAGCATATGTGCTTGCAAAAAATGGTGTTTTCAACAAAGAATATTTAAATAGTAGAGATAATTGTATTGAATTTAGCTTGAACGATTTGACTACAGTACCCCACTCGAATATGAACTACAACATTGACGCAGGAGAAATTGAAAAAGGTAAAGTTATTGTTCAAGTTTTTGAAATATCTACAACATATGGAACTATTTTTACTGGACTTGATGCTAAAAATAAAAGTTATAATTTAAATTCTTTGCTTAAAGTAGGATCAATGCAAGAAGCCTCATTAAATGGAAATTGGGGAGAATAAAATTTTAGAAACAAAGGACTTTGATATTGCTAAATCTAAACAATATCATCTGTCACTAAGAATTGGAATCGATAACTTTTCATTTAGTATTTTAGACACTGAAACTCTTTCATACAATTATTTAGTCGTAAATTATTTTACATATATTTCTATAAAAGATACTGTTGAAAAAATAACCTCCATTATTAAAAATAATAATTTATTTCAACTTAATTTTTCATCATCTTCTTTAATATACTCTGGATTTCCCAATACATTATTACCAAAAGAGTTTGAAGATTCAACAAATGAAAAAAAATTGTTAGAGTTTAATGATGATAAATGCTATGAAAAAATATATTTTGATATTATCGATAATATTAAAATCATCTATTCTATACCAGAAACAGTTGATAATATCACTAAAACTTTTTTTCCGACTTGCAAGACAATGTCAGAAGAAAAAATATTTCTTGAAAAAAAAATATATAGAGATTTATCAACATGTGTTTATATAAATTTTAATTTGAATAGCTTCTCATTAACTATTTTTGAAAACAAAAAATTAAAATTACAAAACTCATTTAATTACAAAGATGCTGAGGATGTTTTATATTACGTACTTTTTTGTATGGAACAACTAAATCTATCAACGATAAAAACTCCTGTTGTGCTGTTTGGAAATATAGACTACAATGACAAAATATACGAGCTTATGTTCAATTATATTAAAGATATTAGTTTTGGTGATATTGATAAAAATTTAGGATTAAACTTAAAAAAAGATAGACACAAATACTTTAGTTTGGTATCACAAATTTTATGCGTATAATTTCTGGATCTCATAAAGGCAGAAAAATACAGATGCCAAATAACTTAGAAGTTCGACCCACTACAGATAGAGCAAAAGAAAGTCTTTTTAATATTTTACAAAATAGATATGTACTTGAAAATAAATGTGTTTTGGATCTTTTTGCTGGAAGTGGAAATATTTCATATGAATTTTTTTCAAGAGGTTGCTCACATGTCACCTCTGTGGACATAAACAAAAAATGTATTTTATTTATCAAATCTCAAATAAAACAATTAGAGATTAACTTAAATATTATTCATGAAGACGCAACAAAATTCATTCGAAAAAATAATAAGAAATTTGATTTTATCTTTTTAGATCCTCCTTATATTTTTAAATATTATAATGAGCTAAAAGAGTTAATTATCGATAAAAATATTATTAATACAGGAGGTTGTCTAATAATAGAACATGATAAAAACACAAGCTTTAATGACTATAATGTTGAGTTAAAAAAATATGGTTCTGTTTATTTTAGTATTTTTTCGTTTTAATTATTTAATTTTGATGAAATTCAATATTTAAAATGAATAAGACTGCAGTATTTCCAGGATCTTTCGATCCATTTACAATTGGACACAAAGAAATTGTTAATAAAATTTTTCCAATTTTTGACAAAATTATTATTGCGGTAGGTGAAAATAGTGATAAAAAATGTTATTTCTCATTAAATCAAAGAATTAAATGGATTGAAAATATATTTGATGAAGAAAAAATTTTAGTAAAAAAATACACTGGTCTTACAACTAATTTTTGCAAAAAAGAAAATGCCAATTTTATAATACGGGGAATTAGAGATAATAATGATTTTATTTATGAAAAAAAAATAGCACATATTAACAAAGACTTAAATCGAGATATTGAAACCTTATTTATTCTATCATCAAAGGAAAATTCTCATATATCATCTTCTCTTATAAAGGATATTATTAAAAATAAAGGAGATATTAAAAAATTTTTACCTAATGAAATTGCCACTTCTATTTCAAAAAGTTTTTAATGTCATTTGCTAAAATATTTGAAAAATTTATAGCGTCAGTATAACATATATGATTTCCATCTGTATAGCGAAATTTATCTTTAATATTAGTGTAATTTAGATATTTCAAATCATGTTTTTTAGTTAAAACATTCATTTGATTATTAAATTTTGGAAATATTGTGTTTTCAAGTTTATATAAATTATCATCAATAGGCATTCTAATTAAAAATACATCTCCATGCATCTTTAAAAGATTTATTGTTTTTTCTAAATAATTATATCTATAGTTAGAAAATACATTTTTAGACATATAATTTTTATAATGCTTTAATTTTCTTTTAGTATTATTTTCAACATAAATACTATCCATATTAGTATATACACGCAATAAACCATCATGCTGTAGAAATGTAAAAGAACCATTAAAATTTTCTAAACTTGATTTATTAAGAAGTATTTTATATTCAATTTTTTTAAGTAAAATAGAGCCCCAACCCTTATTATAATTTTTTAACAAATAATGATAATTAGGGAATACATTATAATTGCTAAGGTTTTTTAAAATAGAATTATGATCTATCATAGTAGTATCTAAACCAATTTTACTAGAAATTGACCAAGGATCAACAGTCATTATAAAAATACCATCATTTATATTTTTATTAATCTTAGAACTGATTGCATCATAATAAACTTTACCATAGGAGGAGTTATTAACTGAAAATGAAAAATTATACATTTGATACTTATTTTTTAAAACAGTATCTATAACACTTGGGTGAACACCCTGTGCGGATCTGGATGTTCCTAATATCATTGAGTTTTGTTTTTTAGAAGTAAGTCTAAGATAAAAATTATCTGTTGATCCATCTGAAAAAAAAGAAAATATTATATGTAACAAAGAAATAAAAATGATTAATAAAAATATTTTAAATAAAAACTTGTTCATAATTAAAATTGAAAATAAATAAATGTATCATTTTTAAAAACACCAAAAAACATTATTAAAAGAACAAAAAATAAATATAAAAACCACCGTGTTTTACTACTATACGTTTTAATATCTAAACCAAAACATTTATCTCTGTTGAGCCACTCAAAAATTAAAAATATTAACAACATGAAATAAGTATATATCATGTCAATTTTAGGTGATATTATTTGTGGTAATGTAAAAATTGATAAATCAAATAAACTAATTATATATGATATAGCCTTAGCAACATTTTCAGATCTAAAAAAAATCCAGGCAATCACTGTTAAAAAAAATGTAAATATTACAGATGTTAATTCTTTTAAATTAGGTAAGTTTTTATTTTTTGCTATGACATTTAAATTATCTCTATTTTTATTTAAAAACATTAGTGGTAAAAAATAAACTGCATTTAACAATCCCCAAATTATAAATGTCCAATTTGCACCATGCCAAAAACCGCTTACAATAAAAATTATAAAAATATTTCGAATTTTTTTTATTTCAGAAACTCTACTACCTCCCAAAGGAATATATATATAATCACGAAACCAAGTAGATAGTGAAATATGCCATCTTCTCCAAAACTCAGCTATATCTCTTGAAAAATATGGGAATGAAAAGTTTTGCATTAAATGAAACCCAAACAATTTAGCTGTTCCAATAGCCATATCAGAATATCCAGAAAAGTCTCCATAGATTTGGAACGCAAAAAAAACAGCACCTAAAAATAGTGTGCTTGAACTATAATCTGAATAATTTGCAAAAATTTCATTTACAAAAACCGCACAATTATCTGCAATAACAATTTTTTTAAATAAACCCCATAAAATCTGCCGCATACCATCTGATGCTATTTCATAAGAAAAAATTCTTTTTTTATGAAATTGTGGTAACAAATTAGCTGCTCTTTCAATGGGACCAGCAACTAGTTGTGGAAAGAAACTAACAAAAGCTACAAATGAAATAAAGTCATCAGAAGGCTTTATTTTTTTTTTGTAAATATCAATACTATAACTTATTGTTTGAAAAGTATAAAAACTGATACCGACAGGAAGAATTATTGATAATGATTTTGCTTCAAATGATAATCCAAAAAAAGAAAATGCATCAACAAAATTATCTAAAAAGAAGTTATAATATTTAAAAAAACATAATAAACCAATATTGATAAAAAGACTCAAAATCAATAGTTTCTTTCTTATTTTTTTAACTTTAGAAATATAAATTTTTTTTCCTACATAAAAATCTATAGCAGTACTAACGAAAATTAAACTTAAAAATCTCCAGTCCCACCATGCATAAAAAATATAGCTAGAAAAAGCAATAAATAAGTTTTGATATTTTATGTTATTATTTAAAAAAAACCAATATATAACAAAGCATAAGGGCAAAAAAATAGCAAAATCTATAGAATTAAATAACATTAACTAGCAAATCTTTGATTAATAAATTTTACAAATTTTGAAACAGCTATTGCTCTATGACTAATTTTTGATTTTTCTTTTACAGACATCTGAGCAAATGTTAAATTAAAATTATTTGGACGAAAAATAGGGTCATAACCAAAACCATAATAACCAATTTTTTCATTTGTAATTATTCCTTCTATTGATCCTTCAAAAAAATATTCCTTGCCATCCAAAATTAAGCAAATGACAGTTTTAAAAATTGCATTTCTATTTTTTATACTTTCTAATTTCTTTAAAACTTTATTCATATTATCATCTGCAGAACAATTTAACCCTGCATATCTCGCAGAAAATACACCTGGCTCATTGTTTAGAGATAAAATTTCTAAACCCGAATCGTCAGCAAAACAATTTTTGTTAAATTTTTTATATATAAATCTTGCTTTCTGAGATGCATTATCTTTTAATGTTAATCCTGTTTCTTCAAGATCATCAGAGTGGTTTAAATCATTAATACTTAATATATTAATTTTATCGATAATAATATGCTTAATTTCTTTAAGCTTATTTTTATTATTTGTTGCAAAAACTAAATCCATTAATTATGATGATAGGGTTGATTATTTAAAATTGTAAAAGATCTATATAACTGCTCTACGAAAATTAATCTAACCATTTGATGAGTAAAAGTCATTTGTGATAAAGATATTTTCTCATTTGCTATTTCATATATTTCATCATGAAAACCAAATGCACCGCCAGTTACAAAAACTACTCTTTTCGTACTACTAATCATTAATTTAGATATTTTTTTACTAAAGTCAACAGAATTAAAAGATGATCCTTCAGAATCTAAAAGAATAACATAATCATTGTTATTGATAATCTTTTTTATAGCTTCTGATTCATTCTTTTTAACTTTATCTTTTAAAGAGTTATTTTTTCTGATTATTAAATTTTTGATATCAAATTTAGTATAATATTGGATTTTTCTATTATACTCTCTAATAGCTGAATCAATATTTTTATCATTAGTCTTTCCAACATTTAATAATAGGAACTTCATTTTTGTATTTTTGACAATATTAATAATTTTGTATTTATGAATCGTGATGACATCAACAGTTTTATTGAAAATTCTTTAAAAGAAGATATTGGAAGTGGCGACCACACAACTTTAGCAACAATAAATAAAAATAAAATCAACAAAGCTCATATACTAGTAAAACAGAATGGCATAATTGCTGGAGTAGAATTAGCTAAGAAAATTTTAAAAAAAGTTGACAAAAAAATTAAATTAACTCAATACTTAGAGGACGGTGAAAAAGTAAATGAAGGAGATATTATTTTTAAAATAGTTGGTAGTACTCATTCTATTTTAAAATCAGAAAGATTGATTTTAAATTGTATGCAAAAAATGAGCTCTATTGCATCTCACACAAATGAAATTTGTCAACTTTTAAAAAATACTAAAACTAAAATTTTGGATACTAGAAAAACAACACCATTAAACAGAATAATTGAAAAATGGGCCGTTAGAATCGGTGGAGGTATTAATCATAGATTTGGTCTTTATGATATGATTATGATTAAAGACAATCACATTGATTTTGTTGGTAATGTGAAAAATGCTATAATTAACACTAAAAAATATATAAAACATCAAAACTTAGATTTAAAAATAATTGTTGAGGCAAGAAATTTAAATGAAGTTAATGAAATAATTCAAGAAGGTGGGATAAACAGAATTTTACTTGATAACTTTAATTACCAAAAGACTAAAGAAGCTGTAAAAATTATAAATGGAAGATATGAAACTGAGTCGTCAGGTAATATTACTCAAAAAAATGTATTGAATTATGCCAAATGTGGTGTAGATTATGTTTCTATGGGAGCATTAACTAACTCCATTAAATCATTTGATATCAGCCTTAAATCTATTAAATGATACATTTCTTAATACAATTGTCAAAAAAGATAAAACTAAACAGCTTTTATAATTTGTCATTGCATGATATATTGTTTTTCTTTTACAAAGGTGTTAAACAAGGTGCTATAACAACACGAGCATCATCATTAGCATTTAATTTTTTTTTAGCTTTTTTTCCATCAATAATAGTCTTGTTCACTTTGATTCCATATATACCAATTGTAGATCTTCAAGAAACACTTATGGAATTAATCTCAACAATTTTACCTCCAAATACTAACGAAATTGCATTTTCAACTATATATGATATAATTAATAATCCAAGGTCGGGGCTTTTATCAATTGGATTTATTCTGACAATATTTTTTGCAACTAATGGTGTTAATTCATTAATTGAGGCATTTAATTCCTCTTATCACATAAATGAAAGTCGATCAATAGTTAAACAACGATTATTATCTTTAGGAATTACTTTTTTATTATCATGTATTTTAATGATAACTATTTTACTTATCATGTTTTCTAAAACTGTTGTCAATTACTTAATTAGTGCTGAGATTATTGAAAATAAATCAATAGAATATATTTTATTTGGAAAATGGATGGTAATAATTATTATGCTTTTTGTAGGCATTTCTATTATATACCATTTTGGNCCTACAATTAAAAANAAATTTNAACTATTTACGCCAGGTTCTATAATTTCAACTTGTTTAATTATTGTAACATCTTCATTTTTTAATTATTATATAAGTAACTTTGCTGAGTATAATAAAGTTTATGGTTCAATAGGTACTTTGATAATTATACTTTTATGGATGTATATTAATTCAATCATTTTACTAATTGGATTTGAATTAAATGCTAGCATATTCAATGCTAAAAAACAAAAGAAATTATAAATTTACACACATAACATGAAGAAATATTTTTTACTTTTTATCATACTAACTCAAATTAGTACTTATGCACAAAAACATGAAGTTTACAACCCTCTTTTAAAACCCAACACCTACAGAAACATAGATAATCCAAATTATTGGAAAAATAAACTTCCATACAAAGATTACTGGCAGCAAGATGTGCACTATAAAATAGATGCATATATAGATGAAGAAACAGATATAATTAATGCTGAACAAACATTAGTATATTGGAATAATTCTCCAGATACTTTAGAGTATGTATATTTTCATTTATACCAAAATGCATTTCAACCTGATTCTTATTTAGATGAACTACAAAAACAAAATAAAAAAAGTCCTCACTGGTCAAGAAAATATGAAAATCAAAAATTAGGGACATCTATTAAAGAAATTAAAGTGAATGGAATAAATGTGACAACAGAGCTTGATAACACCATCCTTAAGGTTAATTTACCAATATCACTCATGCCTGATTCAAATATTGTTTTTGATATTAAGTTTGATACACATTTTGACCAAGGAGAAGTTCGAAGAAGAATGACTGTTTTTGATGCCTGGGGAAATAAACATTACAATGGTGTTCACTGGTACCCTAGAATCTGTGTTTACGATGCAAAATTTGGATGGACTAAAGATCAACATTTGGGCAAAGAATTTTATGGTAATTTTGGATGCTTTGATGTCGAGCTTAATTTTGCATCAAACTTTATTGTAGAAGCAACTGGGTTTTTATTAAACAGAGATTCTGTTTTATCTAAAGATCTTAGAAAAAAATTAGATATAAAAAACTTTAAAGATAAAAAATGGAACTCACCCCCTTCAACAATCATTCCTTATCAAAAAGGTAAAAGAAAAATTTGGAAATATCATGCTGAAAACGTACATGATTTTGCATTTACAGCTGATCCTACTTACAGAATTGGTGAAGTAAAATGGGAAGATAAAGTTTGTTACTCCTTGGTTCAAGAACCACACGCGAGTAAGTGGCAAAATGCAGCTGAATATGGAGCCAAATGTTTAGAAGTGTTTTCAACAGATTTTGGAAGATATGTTTATCATAAAGTAATTGTTGCGGATGCGAGAAGTGGCATGGAATATCCTATGATTACTTTAGATGATGGTGGTGACCCTGGATACAGAGATTTATTAGCCCATGAAATTGGACACATGTGGTTTTTTGGACAAGTTGGGAATAATGAAACATATCGTGCTTTATTGGATGAAGGATTTACACAATTTTTAACTGCATGGGCACTAGTAAAAATAGATGGTGAAGATATGATTTTAGATAAATCTTCAACAAAATGGAGAGAGAGATTTCAAAAACCACTTAAAGCTGTTGATAGTGAAATATATTACTCTTACATTAATGATGCTACAAAATTTAAAGACCCTGTAATTTCTACTCATTCTGACTGCTTTAATGGAGCTCTTGGTCACGGAGGTGGCTACAGACATGTATATTACAAAACTGCAGCAATGTTGTATAATTTACAATATGTTCTTGGTGACGATTTATTTCTTAGGGCAATGAAAAATTATTTTAATACCTGGAAGATTGCACATCCATATAATGAAGACTTTAGAAATTCAGTAATAAGATTTACCAAAGTTGATTTAAACTGGTTTTTTGATCAATGGTTGCAAACAAACAAACGAATTGATTATTCTGTTAAATTTAAAAAAAATAAGGTGACTTTTAAAAGAAAGTCTAGAATGCAAATGCCAATTGATTTTACTGTTACGGCTAACGATGGGAAAAAATATGACTTTCACATCCCAAATAATTGGTTTGTAAAGAAAACAGAAGCTAAAGTTTTACCAAAATGGCATGGGTGGGACCTGATTCATCCAGAATATACAACAACAATAAATGTTCCAAGTGGAATCAAAGAGGTTGAAATTGATCCAACACAAAGACTAGCCGACGCCTATATGCCTGATAACAAATCAAATAAAAATATTTCTTACGGTTTAGACTATAAATTATGGGAATATCCAAATTGGAGATTGTATGAAATAAAATATAGACCTGACTTCTGGTGGAATAATTATGACGGATTAAAAGCAGGTATAAATATTAACGGTAACTACATGCGGCATCATCATTTATTTGATATTTCTGCCTGGGTAAATACTGCTTATTTACAAAAAGATAGTATTGATAATAGTGACGATTATGACTCATATTCTTACAGAATAAAATACAACACCAACTTAGATAAATTTTCTTTAAATAGTAGAATATTTATAGAATCTAAATTCATAGCTGGTTTACACAAAAACCAAATTAAGCTTGTTAAAAAAGATAAAAAGAATAATAAAATATCTTTTTCATTATTATCATTATACAGAACTAACAATCAATATTTATTAAACGAAAATTGGTCATCAAAAGTCATGAACAATAGAATTGAGTTTGACTTAGAACATAAATATAATTATAAAAGTGGAAATGGAAAATTAAATTTATTGTTTGCAAGTTCAGCAATTGGAAGTAACTATGACTATAACAAGTTAATTTTCACACTTAACAACAAACATAAATTTAAAAAAATAGAAATTAAAACTAGAGCTTTTATCCAATTTGGGTCTGGCACTAATTGGGCTGAAGAATCAAAACTTGGACTAGCAGGAGCTAATAATGAAGAAATTGTTAATTCAAAATTTACAAGAGCCGAAGGAATTTTAAGTAAAGAACAAACAGACTATAAATTAGATAATACAAATGTTTATCATCACAGGGGGGGGTTAAACTTAAGAGGTTATAGTGGATATATTGCTCCAGAATTTGATGAAAGCGGAAAAGTTACATCTTTTAGTTATAATGGTATTAGCGGTGCCTCTATAAATACTGAATTAGATTTTAGTAAATATTTACCATATTTTATAAGAAAAAACAATTTGAGTTCATATCTATTTGCTGATGCTGGAATAATTACAAATGATAATATTACTAAAGCAAATTACTCTGAAATATTTTCAGATGTACGCGCAGATGCTGGAATTGGCTTCACATATTCAATTAGAAGATTTAGACCATTAGAAACAGTCAAACCTTTTACATTTAGATTTGATATGCCTTTATTTTTAAATAGACCTCCTTCAGGAAATGAAGATTTCTTCCAATTTAGATGGATAATTGGTCTTAATAGAACTATATAATCAGCTATAATTAAATCGCTTCATTTTTAATTTAATTCTTTTATTAAAACACCTTAAATCTTCTTTAGACAGCTCATTTTTCCACTTTCCAATTGATGTATTAGAAATAGGCTTATTCAAATTTTGATGATGACTCATATTTTTTACACCCATACTACTAATATCTTCTTTCAACAATGATAAATTATCAACTACATCTAAACTTAAGAAGTCCTGTATTTTTTTTATTTCATTGTTTGTGTCATTAATTAAATCTTCATATCTGATCAAATGGACTTCTGTGTTATTCTTCAAATAATCATAAGATCTTATACTATCTTCCCATTTCATTAAAGCATACCATTGATAATAATTTTTAGACTTGTTCTTAATCATTTTTTTATATGATAACATTACATCTCTTGGGTCTCTTATCAAAAAAATATATTTAGCAGCTATAAATTCAGGATATATATACTTAATAAAATTTGTATTAAGTGGACTTTTATCACCCCAATATTTAGCCTCCTTTTTATGTTTAAATTTATATTTTAGAAAAATTTGATTAAAAATTTCAGATATTGAACCATTTTTTAATTTAATTTTAGAAATATCAAGTTGCCAATTAGTTGTTTTCTCTTTTTTCAAGTATAATTTTTTTACATTTTTAAGCCATGCTTTTGTGTTAAAAGGAAATAGAAGATATCTTCTAATAATTATATATGGTAATAAAAATTGTTCAGGAGGTATAACAATATTTTTGTGAGCATTTAAAATTGTCGCTAATAATGTACTTCCATTTCTTCCTGAACCCAAAATAAAAAAATGAGGGTGATTTAAAATTTTATTTTCTTTTAAAAAAAATCTAACTAGCAAAAGTATTGGATACAATACCAATCTGTATTTTATGTAATGATATAAATTATTCATTTTACTTACTAGTCAACTCTTTTATTAAACTAGATTTTCTTTTTTGCTTAAAATAATTATCTTTTATTTTTAATCTCGCTCTCTTAGATAACAAATCAAAATTACAGCTAATTGCATCATTTATTAATCTACTTAACATTGATGAATCTCTTCTTTCTAAAATAAATCCAGTGTCACCAACTATTTCAGGTAACATATTAACAGATGAAACAATTGGTATGCATTCACATAACATTGCTTCACACAAAGATACGCCAAACCCTTCTGTATTTGATAATTGTAAATAGAAGCGACTTTTACTATAATATTCTCTAAGTTGTTTAGGATTTAACCTTCCAAGACATATAACATTATTTGGTATCTTTAGTGAATCTATTTTATCAATTCCAGCTAAAAAAAAATTACAGTTAGGAAAACTACTTGTAACCTCACAAAGCAAATCAATTCCCTTTATATGCTCTTTTCCATTTGATAAAACACTTATGAAAGTATTATTATCTTTTAAAGTTTTTTTGTCTTTACACCAAAAAGAATGATCAACAGCATTGTGTATAACTTTATAAGGAGTAGCTATATCTTTTAAATGATAACTATAACCAAATTCTATAGGTGTTTTAGAATAATAAGTATTTTTAGTGTAGACTAATGACTTACTAACAGGTAAAATTTTATCAACTAAGTTATAGGTGTTACTAATAAAAAATCTCATAATTGGATTTCTTAAATTACCATAATTAATTTCAGGAAAACTAACACAATCAGTTCCATGAACGATTATGAAAATTTTCTTATTGAAAATCTTTCCAAACAATGCCGGGAGCAAAGAATGATAGCCACCAAAAGAAATTAATATCTTATCCACCTTTACTATATTAAAAAGAAGATAAAAAAACTGAACTATCAAATTAAATGGTAAAAGATATTTACTTGACCATTTTTGATTAAAAGAAATTATTTGAAATTTGTCGCTTAAAAGTTCTAAATCTGTCTTTACAAATGTGTAAAGCTGAGGATAAATAAATAATAATTTTTTCTTTTCACTCATAACTTATCACAAATATAAACAAAGATGAATACTTTACTTAGAATATTTGCTTAGCAAAGATTTTTTAAAATCATTAAACAAACTAATTAAATCTTCAGATAATTTAAAGTAAAGAACTAATGGGATAAATAATAAGCATATAATTACTGACCTGTAGAAAAGATCAAATAATGGAATGTTAGTTAAAGGTAAATACAAAACAATGTAATAAACCAAAAACAGAAAAAATAATATTTTTAAGGTGTTCATACTAAAAGGTTGTAAATCCATTTTTATTTTAATAATTGTTAGCTTTAAAATATTAAATAATAAAATTGAAATTGCAGTTGCCATAGCAGCTCCATTTATACCAACTATCCCAAAATGAGCTAGGGGACTTGATGAAGGAATTAATAAATAATTTGTTAAAAATGTAGATACAACTAAAAATAAATTAGTGTAAAGATCGTATTTATAATATTTTGAATTTACTATTATATCCGTATTGACACCAAAAGAAATATTAAATAATTGTGATAAGCCAATATAAAAAACCACAAACTTACCTGCACTAAACTTTTCTGGTAGCAAAGAAAAAATTTGATCAATATTTATCCATACACAAGTAAAAAAAACACCTCCAACAATGAGTAGGTTAAGTGCAGATTTTGAATAAATACTATTAATCTCATTGAAATCCTGTTCTTTCCAAGCCTTGGCTAAAAGTGGTGTTGATATTGCAACTATAGCTTTACTTGGTATTCTAAGCGCATTACCAATAAAAAAAGCAATTGTATAAAAAGCTACTTGCTCTAAATCAAGCAATGAACTAATCATCATTATATCCATTCTTGTTACAATAACAACTGATGCCCCTCCGATTAAAACAAATAAACCAAATTTCAAGATTTCTTTTAAATTTAATGAAGCTAAAGTATATGATAAAGAAATGCGTTTATTTTTAATTTGAATAATAAATAGAATAATAAATTTCAGAAAAAATCCAAAAAAGTAAATTTTTAAAAAATTATCAAAGCTTAAAAAACCAAACCAATATAAAAACAACATTGACATGCTATATATTTTCAAAAAGACTTCATTAATAAAAACAGGTGTAGTTGAATCTAAAAAAGATCTAGATATAGCTGTAAGAATATCAAAAAAACCAATAAAAAAAACTAATAAAATAATATAGAAAAAATTATCTTTAAGTAAATCAGATGCATTAATGATTGAAAATAACTGTTCTTTGAATAAAAAGTACAATAACAGTGCTGCTAAAAAACCTATAAGCGGAGTTATTAAACTAAAGAAATATAATTGACTTTTACTTTTAATTTCAGGAAAAAAACGTAAAAAAACTTTTGGAACACCAACTGTTGTAATAGTTGCAACCAAAATAGAATAAGCAATAATAACTTGTATTAATCCAAAATACTCAGGGTTATCTTCAAATGCATATGGGTAAATAAAAACTGTATTAATAGCACCAATTGCCATGCCTAAATAAAAGCTAACAGAGTTCTTTATACTTTGTAATCTGACTACACCCATTTGTTATATTTTATTTAATGTATCAGCTAAATTTAAGGTTAGTTTTTCTCTTGAAAAATCATTTGAAAATTTATAATTAACTGATTGATTGTTATATGCTTTAATAATTTTTTCTTTTATATTCTCAATATTATCTGAATATAGAAGATACTCTCCAATTTTAGTTTTGTTTAATAGTTTTTGAGTATCACTATTTTCAGGACCAAAAACAAAAAATTGTTTTTTACAAGCAATACACTCAAACAACTTAGCTGGATGATTTCCTAAACCACTTTTTGAATTAAATAATAATACTAATAATAAAGAGGTAATACTGTATGCATCAATTACTTCTTTATGACTTAAATATCCTAAGATTTTGATCTTACTACTAATTGCAGAATAATTACTTATTTCCTTAATAATATTTTTATCAATATTACCAGAAAGATGTATTTCAAGTTTTTTCGAAAAATCTTTATTTTCTAAACAGATTTCATCAAGTGCTTTCCATAAGTTTTTTGGATTTCTTAGATGATTTATTAAACCATAATGACCTATAACAAATTTTTCTTTTGTTATTTTTGATGTATATTTAGTAAAATCAGAATCATCATAACCATTTGTAATTACCTTAACATTATTTGCTCCTAATTTTTTAAAATCATCCTTCCATTTTTCACTGACAGTGAGAATTAAATTAGCCTTTAATAGAACGTTTTTTTCTAATAACTTATTTTTATTTTTTGCAAAATAAGATAAGTAGAAATTATCTAATAAATCAAGTTTAGACCATGGATCTCTAAAATCAGCAATCCATTTTAAATTTTTATTTTTTTTCTTTAATGCTAGAGCAATTAAATGCATTGAGTGTGGTGGACCAGTCGAAACTATATACTCAATATTGTTTTTGTTAATATATTTTAATAAAAATTTAACTGATTTTTTAACCCAAAAAATTTTGGGGTCAGGAACAAAAAAATTTCCTCTAATCCAATTAAAAAAATAATTTTTGAAGGTAAATGTGTTATTAATTAATCCAGATGTTTGTGAGTTTTTACTTTTACCAAAAATTTTATCTTTCAAATAATAAGGTTCCCAAATTTTAGTCTTAATTACTTCAACTTCATTAGGTATTTCNGCTATCAGACTNTTATCNATTAAATCAAAATANGGATTTTCAGGTGTNTAAANTATAGGCTTCCAATTAAACTTAGGCAAGTATTTTGCAAACTTTAACCATCTTTGAACACCTGAACCACCAGATGGGGGCCAATAATAAGAAATAATTAAAACCTTTTTCATTAGCTTTTAAGCTCTCTGTATGTAACTAAAGATAAAAGTAACAAAATTAAAATAGAGGATGAGAGTGATACCACCTCACCTATCTTGAAGGTTTGAGGCTCAAATTTAAACTCAATTTTCTTAGTNCCTTTAGGAACCATCATAGCTCTAAGAACATAATTAGCTCTNAAATGTGGTGAAATTNTCCCNTCAATATATGCATTCCANCCTTTACTNTAAAAGATTTCAGAAAAAACAGCAAGTTGATCTGATGTTACATTATTTGTATTATAAACTAAATAATTAGGTTTATAATCCTCCATAATTAAATTTATTGTAGCTAAAGAATCATAGTTAAAATCAGAAATATAAGTTTTAAATCTATTATCTATNATAGCAGTTGATTTTGGATCAAAACTATCTAAAANCTTCATTTCTTCATTAGCATCTTCTACAATTTCAGTACCAACTACAAACCANGCATTTCCAAGAGGATTTACGCCTTGTGTTTTCATTTGAACTGCTTGATTGTTCTGTGTAATAAGCCATCCGCAATTTAACATCGACAAAACACTTGGATTCATCTTACTGAGNTGTGAAGATATTAATTCTTGATACCTTAATAATTTGGCAGCGTGATAACCTCCAATGGAATTATGAAAATAAGAAGCCCTTGAACTATTAAACGGACCATTTTGTCTATCACTTAGATCAAGTACTCTAGCTCCATCTTTATTGTTGTTTAATATTATCTTATCAGCCTTTGAAGCTACAAATGCATTTCTTTTCTTTTTTACAAAATGNGAATCATTTAAATATCTTTTATCTACCGACCACATATCTGCTAAAATTAAAACACCAATTATTAGAATAACATAATTTTTTTTAANTTTTTGCTTAATAAATAAANATAAAACTGTTGCTGATAANAGAATANAGAAAAACGATCTCCAAGCATCTGATTTCATTATGAGTGATCTATCTGCAACTAATGCATTCATAAAACCTNTATTGTCTAACGGATCAGTATCAGATNTAAAATCTACAAATAATGTTGGAAATAATGCGAAAACTAACGATAATCCTCCAGTTAAATAAAAGGCTAACTTTAGTTTTTTAAAGTGATTATCACCTTCCAACATCATTAAAAATCGATGTANACCNAGTATAGCCAATAAGGCTATACCAAACTCAGCGATAACCATTATCATAGTTACAGCTCTAAACTTATTNTAGGCTGGAAAGTAATCAATAAAAAATTCTGAAAAGGAATAAAAATTATATCCCCAAGCAAGAAAAACAGACAAAATTGTACTAGATAGAATCCAGTATTTATAGTGTGATTTAACAATCAAAATGCCTAAAACAAATAAAAAACATATTATGGCTCCAACATAAGTTGGACTTCCAGGTCCAATCTTGTTATTTGATGGATCGTAATCTCCCCAATATGCTAATGTTTTTTGTTGTAATTGATTACGTTTATTNTTATCTCTTACTTTTCTTAAAAATTTCAAGGTTGATGACTNNTTATTTGTTTTACCTTCATCGTCCTGCAAAACACTTCTACCAATAATACCTCCTTTAAAATTAGGAATCAAAAAGGTCATAGTTTCAGCTATTCCATAGCTNTATCTTAGTATATAAGTATAATCTAAGCCATCCTTAACTTCTTCTCCTTTATCAGTAACCAGTTCAGATTTACCTCTCTGTGTTTCAGGACCATACTCTAAGGTTGTAGCAAGCCTTGTATAGTTTGTTGCTCCTCCAAGAATACCAGCTAGAACTAAAACTGTAGATTTTTTAAAAAAATCAGGTAAAGTTTTTTCTTTAAATTGTTTAACTAATTGTACAACACCAATAAAAAACAATATAATTATTGTGTAATATGTAATCTGATAATGATTTGAATATAACTGTAAGCCAACAAATAAGNAAGTAAATACAGCACCTAACATCAGTTTTTTATTATTAAAAACATATAGTACAGAAGCAACAATTAGAGGTATATAAGCAATAGAATGAGCTTTTGTCATATGTCCTGCTTGTATAATAATTAGAAAATAAGAAGAAAAGGCAAAGCCAATAGCACCAACTATTGATAATCTATAATCTATCTTTAGTGTTAATAGTAGAATGTAAAATCCTATTAGATAAAGAAATAATAAATTCATAGGTCTAGGAAGTCCCAGTTGAAGTGCTTTATCTATATATTGTAATAAGTTACCGTTTGATTTAGTAGATATTTGATAGGCAGGCATTCCAGAAAACATTCTTTTTGTCCACAAGGCTTCCTCACCCGTATCATCTCGGTGATCACATACTTCCTTACTCATCCCCTTCCATGTATCTACATCATGGGCAGATAGAACCTTTGCCCCAGGACCAATAACTGGAGAAAAATAAATTGCTGAAATCGCAAGAAATATCAGTAAGGCAATTAAATGTGGTATAAATTTTTTCATAATAAAATAAATATTATTTACTCATCAATTTCTTCATAATCAATGTAATCTCCTATATCTTTTTTAGATTTTGTGTTTTTTTCTTTTTTTGTAGATTTTTCAATTGTAATATCTCCTTCTTTTTTTTGACTATGAGCTTGTTTAGAAAAATTAGTAAATGAACTTTGAAAATTACTACCCATTTTATTAACCATTTTTTTTAATATTATTGGTGCTAATAATCTAGTTAAAAATTTAAATCCATAATAAACTAATAAAATAATTAATATAGTTCTAACTATACCCATTATTTACTCAAATATAAGTTTCTTTCCGAGTAGACTTTTGTAAAATAATCATCCTCTAAGTTATCAATAAAATATATAGATTCACCTGTTGATTTCATTTCTGGACCAAGCTCTTTGTTTACATTTGGGAATTTTTCAAACGAAAAAACAGGAACTTTTATTGCATATCCATTTTTTTGAGGGTTAAAATCAAAATCAGAAACCTTATTTGCACCTAACATAATTTTAGCTGCATAATTAACATATGGTTCATTATATGCTTTAGCAATAAATGGAACTGTTCTTGATGCTCTTGGATTTGCTTCAATTACGTAAACAACTTCGTCCTTTATAGCAAATTGAATATTGATAAGACCTTTAGTTTTCAAAGCAATAGCAACTTTTTTTGTTATATCTATCATTTGCTTTCTAACATTATCACTTAAATCAAAAGTTGGCAAAACAGCATATGAATCTCCAGAATGAATACCACATGGCTCAATATGTTCCATCATTCCAATGATATAAACATTCTCCCCATCACATATAGCATCTGCCTCTGCTTCAATTGCTTTATCTAAATAATGATCTAATAAAACTCTATTTCCAGGTATATCTTTTAATAAATTGACTATGTGGTGTTCCAATTCCTCCTCATTAATTACTATCTTCATTCCTTGCCCCCCTAATACATATGATGGTCGAACTAGAATTGGAAAATTTAACTCTTTGGAAATCTCCAATGCTCGATCTGCAGTCTCAGCAACAGCAAATTTTGGATATGGAATATTATTTTCAGCTAGTAGTTGTGAAAACCTTCCTCTGTCCTCAGCAATATCTAATGCATGATAGGAAGTTCCCATAATCTTTATACCATATCTTTCTAATTTTTCTGCTAACTTTAAAGCAGTTTGACCTCCCAACTGAACAATTACACCTAATGGTTTTTCATGAAGAATTATATCATATATATGTTCCCAAAAAACTGGTTCAAAATATAATTTATCAGCAGTATCAAAATCAGTTGATACTGTCTCTGGATTACAATTTATCATTATTGCCTCATAACCTGCCTCCTTTGCAGCTAAAACACCATGAACACATGAATAATCAAACTCGATACCTTGTCCAATTCTATTTGGCCCAGATCCAAGAACAATAATTTTTTCTCTTTTAGTTACAGTACTTTCATTTTCAGCGTATTTTTTGCCATTTACTTCTTTTGGCATTTCGAAAGTTGAATAATAATAAGGAGTTTTGGCAGTAAATTCAGCAGCACAAGTATCAACAAGCTTGTACACTCTTTGAACATTATTATCTTGTCTATTTTGATATACTTCACTTTCTAAACAATTAACTAAATGTGCTATCTGTCTATCTGCATAACCTTTCATTTTTGCTTGTAATAGCAATGGCGTAGGCAAAGATTTAATATTATAACTTTCAATTTTTCTCTCTAAATTTACTAACTCCTCAATTTGATTTAAAAACCAGTAATCTATTTTGGTTATATTATGAATTTTCTTTAAAGGAATACCTATTCTCATAGCATCATAAACTCTAAATATTCTGTCTCCGCTTGCATGCTTTAAGTCATATAGTATTTCATCTTGATCAGTCTTTCCTTTTCCATCTGCTCCAAGTCCATTTCTTCCAATTTCTAAAGACTGACAGGCTTTTTGAAGTGCTTCTTGAAAAGATCTACCAATTGCCATTACTTCTCCAACAGATTTCATTTGTAAACCTAATTCAATATTAGAACCTTTAAATTTATCAAAATTCCATCTAGGTATTTTAACAACAACATAATCTAATGCTGGTTCAAAATATGCAGATGTTGATTGAGTAATTTGATTATCTAATTCATCTAAAGTATAACCTATAGCTAATTTAGATGCAATCTTAGCAATTGGATATCCTGTTGCTTTTGATGCAAGAGCAGATGATCTGGATACTCTAGGATTAATTTCAATAGCTATTATATCTTCTTTTTCATCAGGGCTTACAGCAAACTGCACATTACATCCACCTGCAAAATCACCAATAGATCTCATCATTTTAATAGCCATATCTCTCATTCTTTGATAAGCAGTGTCCGAAAGTGTCATGCAAGGAGCTATTGTAATAGAATCACCAGTATGTATTCCCATTGGATCGAGATTTTCAATACTACAAATTATTATAACATTATCATTATCATCTCTTAACAGTTCAAGCTCATATTCTTTCCAACCAAGTACTGCTTTATCAATTAAGACTTCATGAATTGGAGATGCATGAAGACCTTTAGATAATAAGTCTTCAAATTCTTCTTTAGTATGAACAAATGAAGCACCACTTCCTCCAAGAGTAAATGATGGCCTAATAACAAGTGGAAAACCTAACTCTTGTGCTATAGCTTTACCCTCAAGAAAAGATGTTGCTATTTTTGCAGGAGCGACAGGAATATCAATTTCATTCATCAGGTTTCTAAATCTTTCTCTATCTTCAGTAATATGAATTGCATCAATATCAACTCCAATAATATCAACACCATATTTTTCCCAAATACCTTTTTCAGAAACTTCAATACACAAATTTAGAGCAGTTTGACCACCCATAGTAGGAAGAACTGCATCGATTTGTCTTTCCTCTAGGATTTCAATGATTGACTGTGGTGTTAGCGGTTTTAAATAAATATGATCCGCAACAACATTATCAGTCATAATAGTTGCAGGATTTGAATTTATTAGGGAAACCTCTATCCCTTCTTCTCTAAGTGACCTAGAGGCTTGCGAACCTGAGGAATCAAACTCACATGCTTGACCGATAACAATAGGACCACTTCCTATAATTAAAATTGATTTTAATGAATTATTTTTTGGCATATAAAATTTTTTTCGAATTTATATTATTTACATTTTTTTTAAGAATTTGCTAATCATTAGATATTAACAAATTTTCAAAACTATTAAACAAAAAAAAGGTGTTGCTTAAGCAACACCTTAATTGTAATTCAAACACTACTTGTGTCCGATTTCATCAGACACTGTAAGCCTCTTTCTTCCCTTAGATCGTCTCCTTGAAAGAACCTTTTGTCCATCAGATGTAGACATTCGCTCTCTAAAGCCATGCTTATTCTTTCTTTTTGTGTTTGATGGTTGAAAAGTTCTTTTCGGCATAATTAATTTTTTAAAAATTCGAATGCAAATATAATATGTTTTTTTATTCTTTGAATATGTTGGTATAATAATTTAAACAAATAAATATTACTGAACAATATAATTGGTATTAAATAGTCTAAATTCTGCTCTCTCGGGTTTAAAAAATACAACATTCCAAAAACCTTTGTAAAAGATATCCACGGGTACATGCTTAGAATTTACATAATCCATATTTACAACAACATCCATATCCAATGAAAACAATGTGTGATTGTACTTAAACTTATACTCTCTATAAATTACATTAAAATTTTCTTTATCAAAATAGGATACTATTGATCTTATTAATGCTTTCTTTTTATCCTTTTCTGTTAAATTTTCTTTGACACTAATATTAAACACATAGCATTCTTTGTTTTTATACAATGTATCACTAATTATATAATCGTAGTATTTTTGCATAGAAATATCAAATACTTCTAACTTTTTAGACAAACCTCCTTTTTTTTGCTCTGTTTCTGAAGATCCAACAGAAAAACCAATTGTTTTTGCATCTCGCATATTTTGACTGTCACCTTTATTTTTTTTTCTATTAATCTTAAGTGATACTGGGATTGTATCTTTTGGAAAAAAAACTTCATCAAATGCTTTAGGTGTATAATATCTATATTTACCACTTCTTTTAAAAACTTTCCCTTCAAATACACTTGTGTCTTGTGTTATAAATGCATAGTTTCCATTTGAATAGTGTTTTCCTTGTTTTTTAATAGAAGATTTTACTTTTCCTTTTTTATTAAAAATTAATAACTCACTTGTAAAATCATGTGTATAATATCTTAAGTGTTTAAACCCCATATAGAAAGTTGTATCATTTTTAACATACCTAACAAAGTCTTCAACTGTAAAACCATTATTTTCTTCTGAAATTACTACATCATCTAAAAAAATTACAGGCATTAGAGTATCCCTTGCAAAAGCACTATTTGATATAAATAATATAGCTAATACTGTTCTTAACATTTAACAAATATAAAAAAAGCCGACACTTAGTGTCGGCTTAACTGTAATTACACATAAGCCGGATCCTGTTCTCATATTTGAGTGCCATCATTTATCTAGAATAATAGTTACCTATTATTTCAAGCTACCTACCCCTCAGAAAAAGACGAGCAATCTTTATGTTCTGATATACATGGTATTGCACCGCATAGAGTATACCTGATTTCACTACAGCCGAACTGTACTTGCTTTCTGTTGCACTAGTCCATATCTCACGATAGATGGATGTTATCCATTATGCCGCTCTATGGTGTCCGGACTTTCCTCTTTAACATACATTAAAGCGATAGCATCAGTAATTACATTAACAAAAGTAAAAGAATATATTCAAAAACAATATTATGTATTACTTTTGTTTAAATATGAAATTTCAATTATTAAAAAAGGATAAAAAATCGAAAGCAAGACTTGGAAAAATTCAAACTTGTCATGGAGAAATTAAAACGCCTATTTTTATGCCTGTTGCTACAGCTGGTACAATCAAAGGTGTACACCAACATGATATTGACAAAGACACATTAGCTCAAATTATTTTAGGAAATACATATCATTTGTATTTAAAACCAGGCCTAAATGTTATAAAAGAAGCGGGAGGTTTACATAAATTTATTGGTTGGGATAAACCAATGCTAACAGATAGTGGTGGCTATCAAGTTTATTCACTATCTGGAAGTAGAAAAATTTCTGAAAAGGGAGTTCAATTTCAATCTCATATTGATGGAAGCTATCATTTTTTCACCCCAGAATACGCAATAGATATTCAAAGAACAATAGGTGCAGATATAATAATGGCATTTGATGAATGTACTCCATACCCATGTGAATATAAGTATGCTAAAAGATCTATGCATATGACTCATAGATGGTTAAAAAGATGTTTAGATAGNTTTAATATGACTGAAGATAAATATGATCANAAACAAACATTTTTTCCAATTGTACAAGGAAGTACTTATAAAGATTTAAGAAGAGAATCTGCAGAAAAAATTTCAGAGTTTGAATGTTTAGGCAATGCAATTGGCGGACTATCCGTTGGTGAACCACATGATATAATGTATGATATAACTGAAACAGTTTGTGCTGTTTTGCCATGGGAAAAACCTAGATATCTTATGGGTGTTGGGACACCTTCTAATTTGTTAGAAAATATAGCTTTGGGCGTGGATATGTTTGATTGTGTAATGCCAAGTAGAAATGCTAGAAATGGAATGTTATTCACATCAGAGGGAACAATAAATATAAAAAATAAAAAATGGGAAAAAGACTACAGTGTACTAGATNCAAATGGNACCTCATATGTTGATAAGCAATATTCTAAAGCTTATTTAAGACATTTATTTTCTGCTAAAGAAATGCTTGGAAAACAAATTGCAACATTGCACAATATTCGATTCTATTTATGGTTAATGGAAACAGCACAAGAAAAAATAAATAATGGAACATTTACTGAGTGGAAAAATAAAATGGTAAAAAAATTAGATGTAAGATTATAAGTGAAAAAAATTGATTTATATATAATTAAAAGATTTTTAANTACATTTTTTCTTACCATTGGATTAATCTTAATTGTCGTTATTATTTTTGATATNTCNGAAAAAATTGACGATTTTCTCNAAAGTGAGGTTGGTTTAAATAAGATTATTTTTAAATATTACCTGAACTTTATCCCCTACTTTATAAATCTATTTAGCCCCCTATTTATTTTTATATCAGTTACCTTTTTCACTTCAAGAATGGCAAATGATACAGAAATAATAGCAATTTTAACTAGTGGTATTAGTTTTAATAGATTACTAAAACCATTTTTAATTTGTGCANTGTTTTTAGGTTGNNTATCNTTTATATTTGGAAACTTTATTATNCCTCCAGCNAATAAAGTACGTATTGACTTTGAAAATCAGTATCTNAGAAAAAAAGCAAAATCAAGAAAGNCAAATATTCATTTACAAATACAAAAGGATAAATATATATNTCTTGAAAACTACAACACTTTTACAAATATTGGATACAATTTTACGCTTGAGGAGTTCAAAAATCATCAACTTCAATCCAAACTCAAAGCAAGTTATATTAAATACGATACAATAAAAAATAGCTGGAACATAAATAATTATGAAATTAGAAATTTCACCAAAGATGGTGAAGATATAACTTCAGGAACTAAAAAAGACACAATAATTAATCTTCATCCAAGAGATTTTAACATAAAAAAAAATATAGTTGAAGGGATGAATTTTTTTGAGCTAAACCAATTCATTAAAGAAGAATCATTAAAAGGAACTGAACAAATAGTGTTCCATAAAATTGAANAGCATAAAAGGATGGCATTTCCTTTCTCNACGNTAATACTAACTCTTATTGCTGTAGCAATTGCATCAAGAAAAATTAAAGGAGGGATTGGTATACACTTAGGTCTNGGTATTTTAATTGCCTTTACCTATATATTATTTATGCAGATATCAACTACTTTTGCCACAAATAGCAATTTACCAGCCATGTTAGCAGTNTGGATNCCAAATATANTATANGGNATTGTTTGTATTTATCTAATTAAAAAAGCTGTTAAATAGTTATCTTACAAGTTTACGATACTTNATTCTTTTAGGAGAAATATCTCCTAAACGTTTTTTTCTATTTTCTTCATAGTCAGAAAATGATCCTTCAAAAAATACAACTTGTGAATCCCCTTCAAATGCTAAAATATGAGTGCAAACTCTATCTAAAAACCATCTATCATGAGAAATAATCACAGCGCATCCAGCAAAATTTTCTAAACCTTCCTCTAGTGCCCGTAATGTATTAACATCCAAATCATTTGTTGGCTCATCTAAAAGAAGAACATTAGCTTCATTTTGTAATGTCATTGCTAGATGCAATCTATTTCTTTCTCCTCCGGATAAAACACCAACCTTTTTATTTTGATCAGATCCATTAAAATTATATCTAGCTACATAGGCTCTTGAGTTCATTAACTTACCGCCTAGACTTATTTGCTCTTGGCCTCCTGTTATTTGTTCCCAAATAGTTTTGTTAGGATCAATATCAGCATGTTGCTGATCTACATAAGAAATCTTAACAGTTTCTCCTACTTTAAAACTTCCTGCGTCAGCTTGCTCCTGCTCCATAATCATCCTAAACAATGTTGTTTTTCCAGCTCCATTTGGTCCAATTACACCAACAATACCTGCAGGAGGTAACTTAAAATTTAAATTTTCATATAATAATTTATCTCCGTATGCTTTACTTACACCTTCAGCATCTATTACATTATTTCCTAGTCTAGGTCCTGGTGGAATATAAAGCTCTAGTTTAGCTTCTTTTTCTTTTGCTTGTTCGCCAAGCATACTCTCATAATTACTTAGCCTAGATTTAGATTTTGTTCTCTTACCCTTGGGAGTCATTCTTACCCACTCCAATTCTCTTTCTAGTGTTTTTCTTCTTTTACTTTCTGTTTTTTCTTCCAGAGCCAATCTTTTTGTTTTTTGTTCTAGCCATGTTGAATAATTTCCTTTCCATGGTATTCCCTCTCCTCTATCAAGTTCAAGTATCCAGCCAGCAACATTATCTAAAAAATATCTATCATGAGTTATTGCTATTACTGTTCCTTTATATTGTTGTAAATGTTGTTCTAACCATAACACTGACTCAGCATCTAAATGGTTTGTTGGTTCATCAAGAAGTAAAACATCTGGTTCTTGAAGCAACAATCTACATAGAGCTACTCTTCTTCTTTCACCNCCTGATAAAACAGAAATTGAAGTANCTCCTTCAGGACATCTTAAAGCATCCATTGCGATATTTAGTTTTGTCTCTATATCCCAAGCCCCAAGTGCTTCAATTTTNTCTTGTAAAATACCTTGTTGCTTCATTAATTCATCCATCTTATCAGCATCTTCGTAGTTCTCNGGTAAACCAAAAGCATCATTAATCGCATTNTACTCAGCCAAAACATCCACTGCTTCNTGCATACCTTCTTTTACAATATCCATAACGGTTTTAGNCTCATCNAATTTTGGTTCTTGTTCTANATAACCAACAGTATAACCATCTGAAAAAACTACATCTCCTTGATAAGATTTTTCAATTCCAGCAATAATCTTTAAAAGAGTTGACTTTCCTGAGCCATTGAGACCAAGAATTCCGATCTTCGCACCATAAAAAAAAGAAAGATAAATATCTTTTAAAACTTGTTTTCCATTATTGTAGGACTTAGAAAGTCCTGACATAGAGAATATTACTTTTTTATCTTCTGACATTTTAAAAAATTTAATTATTAAATCATCTAATTTCTTGTAAAAATATTTCTAATTTTAATATTGTAAATAAACTATTAATTAAATTATATTTTTGTCAATAATATAAAAATAATTACATTTAAATGATCTAATAAATTTAATTTTAGTTAAGCAACCGTAACTTGTTTATATAGCCTCCCTTGCCAAGCATCTCTTTCTTCAAGTCTTTTATTGACTAGATGCTTAACTTCGAAATTTTTGAGTCCATATTTTGGATGAATAAGCATTCTAGCTGGTGATTCACTGAAAAATCTTTCAAGAATTATATCTGGATGTAGAAGCTCAATAAAATCTACTACTAAATCTATATACTCATCAAGCGCCATAAAAGTAAACATCTCAGGCGTATTCTTAAATTGATAAGCCATCATTGTGTGCTTCACAATTTGAAGATGATGTATTTTCAATGTATTTACAGGAAGCTGAGAAACCTTTCGAGCGTGCTCTAACATATCCTCTTTGTTTTCTCCTGGAAGACCTAAAATTAAATGTGCACCAAGGTGTAAACCCCTGCCCTTTGCTCTAGAAAAAGCATCAACAGCTTCTTCATGTGTTTGGCATCTGTTAATAGCCTCTAAAGTCTTGTTTTTTGTAGATTCTAAACCAAATTCAAGTTTAATAAAATTTCCTATTTTAGCTAAATATTGAAGATAATCTAATACATCATCCTTAATAGAATCAGGTCGCGTAGCAATTACAAGACCTACTACATCTTTATGAGACAAGGCTTCCTCGTACATAGGCTTCAAATCTTTTAAAGGTGCATAGGTATTTGTAAAAGCCTGGAAATAAGCTAAATACTTTTGAGTTTTATATTTTTTAGAAAAAAATTCTATGCCCTCATTTATCTGTACAGATATAGGTTTAATTGGCTTGCAATAATCAGGATTAAAAGTATTATTGTTACAATAAGTACATCCCCCCTTACCTTTAGTTCCATCTTTGTTAGGACAGGTAAAACCAGCATCTATAGAAACTTTCTGTACTCTACCATTAAATTTTTCTTTGATAAACGTACTAAAATCTCTATACCTACTTTTTACTTGCATTTTACAAAAGTATAAGAAACAAAATAACAATATAAACTTTTTTACGTTTTAAAAAAAGATTAATTAAGTTTGTGAAAGATCAATAATAATGCAAAACAAAAAAAACTCATCTTTTGAAAAAATTGGTTATAGTAAAAATATACCTGAAGATGCTGATATTCATGACTATGAAAAAATTAAAATTAGAGATAAAAAAGGGAATGTAAATACACTTTACAGACGAAGAAAAAAAATTGAAGATTTAGATGAAACTACAAACTTTATTACAAGTTGGAATGTTTTTAAGAGTCATCTGAGCTAGTTTGCACTTTTCTATCTTGCAAAACTCTATTTAACTCTGCTATTTTATTACTTGCACTATTCTCAAATAAAAAAGGGAAAATAGCGTGTATAAAAACCTTAACAGCAATTGGGACTAATTTAAAACTAAATATTATTCCTTTAATTAAATGTTGTAAATAACTTTCACCTATATCATTTGGATGTTTTGTAAAAATATTTTTCATAATTATAAATCTGACAATTGAAAAGTTTTATCAAGTCTTACTCCACGATCAGTTTTTTTTAAAGTACAGCACTCATTATAGTTATCGTGTTGTAAATAAATAATATATTGATTATCATATGCATTATTTAGAAAAAGTTCTTTTTCTTTTAAAGTAACAAGAGGTTTAGTATCATATCCCATTACATAAGGTAATGGAATATGCCCAGTACTTGGAAGCAAATCGGCAGCAAAAACAATTGTATATCCTTTGTATTGAATATGGGGAATCATTTGAGAATCAGTGTGGCCATCTACAAATAAAATATCAAAAAAATCAAAGTTTTTCATAGATTTATCAACAAAAGACAGATGTCCTGAATCCTGTATTGGCAATATATTTTCTTTCAAAAAAGAAGCCTTTTCTCTATTGTTTGGATTAATGGCCCAGTCCCAATGTTGTTTATTACTCCAATAATTAGCATTCTTGAAAGTCATCACATATCTACTTTTATCTTTACTCCACTTGACACTTCCACCACAATGATCAAAATGTAAATGTGTTAAAAATACATCTGTTATATCATCAGCATGAAAACCATACTTGTTTAATGATTGATGTAAATTTTCTTCACCATGTAAATAATAATGTCTTAAAAAATTATCATCTTGTTTATCACCTATACCATTATCAATCAAAATTAATCTCTTACCATCCTCTATTAAAAGTGATCGCATTGCCCAAGGACATAAATTTTTATCATCAGCCGGGTTTGTTTTACTCCACAAAACCTTTGGAACAACACCGAACATTGCCCCTCCATCTAGCTTAAAATATCCTGTATTTATTGTATACAACTGCATGTTAGTATTTTTTTTGTTAAGCAAAAATAAGAAATGAAAATTATCTCTAATTTAGAAAAAAAACATAAAATGAATATTCATCTTATTGCAATTGGGGGAAGTGCAATGCATAATCTCGCTATTGCCTTAAAAAAAAAGAATTATAATGTCACTGGATCTGACGATGCAATATTTGATCCTAGTAAAAGTAGATTGAAAAAATATAATTTACTTCCCAAAGAAAATGGATGGTTTGAAGAAAAGATAACTGATCAAATAGATGCTATTATACTTGGAATGCACGCTAGAATTGATAATCCTGAACTTATTAAAGCACAAAAACTAAAAATTCCAATTTATTCCTATCCAGAATATATATACGAACAAAGCAAAAACAAAAAAAGAATTGTTATTGGAGGAAGTCATGGTAAAACTTCAATTACTGCAATGATATTACATGTTTTGAAAAATCAAAATATTGATTGTGATTATTTAGTCGGAGCACAACTTGATGGTTTTGAGACAATGGTAAAACTTAGTGATGCTCCATTAATTGTTTTAGAAGGAGATGAATACTTAAGCTCGCCAATTGATAAGCGCCCTAAATTTCATCTTTATAAACCACATATCGCAGTAATTAGTGGTATTGCTTGGGACCATATAAATGTATTTCCAACATTTGAAAATTATGTTGATCAATTTAGAATATTTAAAAATACTGTATCAGAACAACTGATTTATTGTAATGAAGACCAAGAGCTAAATAAATTAATGCTTGAAAAAACAAAATGTGAAACAATTGAATATAGTACACCGGCGCACAAAATTATAAATGGAGTTACATCAATTGATAATTGTGATTTAAAAATTTTTGGAAGACATAACTTGCAAAATTTAAATGCAGCTATGTTAGTCTGTATGCAACTTGGCATAGATAAAAAAAGTTTTATAAATGACATGAAAAGTTTTAAGGGTGCCTCAAATAGATTAGAACTAATCCATAATGAGAAAGATTTTAGCATATATAAAGATTTTGCTCATTCTCCGTCTAAACTTAAAGCTACGACATTAGCTTTAAAAAAACAATTTCCAAATAGACAACTTGTAGCATGTATGGAGTTACATACTTTTAGTAGCTTGAACAAAAGTTTTTTAGATGAGTATAAAGACTCTATGAATACTGTTGATAAGGCAATAATATATTACAATACTGAAACATTGAAGCAAAAAAAATTAAAAGATATCACCAAAGCTGAAGTGCAAGATGCTTTTAACAGAGATGATTTGATAGTATTTACAAATTCAAATAAACTTGAAAAATATTTAGAAACCGCTAAGACTAAAAATCAAAATATTTTGTTAATGAGTTCAGGTAATTTTAATGATATTAATTTTGAAAAAATTATGTAAAAAAGAGATTTTATTTAGCATCTCTTTTAATTACTTATTTTCTAAAAATTACGCTTCAGATTCTGAAGCTAATAGAATGTTTTTTAAATATAAAGAATTAATTTGCAATAACTTAACAAAAAATTGAATTCACAACAAATAATAAGAGTTAAAATTTTAGCAATATTTATATTGTGTTTTTTTAAATCAATTAATGGAAGTGATAATTTTAAATTTTCATACACTGGCATAATAATTATTGATAATAAGCAATTAAGTTTTAGTATTTATTTTAACAAAAAGAAAGGAAAATTAGAAGGTTATTCTTTGACAAATATTGGTAACCAAAATGAAACTAAAAGTAAATTGTCAGGATTATATTTTAAAAGTGATAAATCATATCAGCTTGTTGAAACTGGAATTATTGAAACAAAATCAAAAATTGATACTAATAGTTTTTGTTTTATTAAAATGCAATTATTTGAAAAGGGGAAATTAGGAAATAAACGACTGGAAGGATATTTTACTGCCTCACTAAAAAATGATTCAATTTGTACTGAAGGTAAGATATTACTAATACCAAAAAAGAAAATTGAAAAAAAATTAAAGAAAATTGAAAAAAAAATATCAACTAATGTGCCACTTAAAAATGAAACAACAACTATTTTAAAAAGTGGAGATGAACATTTGTTATATTGTAAAAATCAAATCATTAAAGTAGAAATCTCTGATGCAGATTTAGAAGATGGAGATAGAATAGAACTAAAAATAAATGATAATGTAGTTCTTGATAATTATACAACAACTAAAAAAATAATGACAATAACATACAATTTAGTTAAAGAAGAAACTAATATTTATGTTAAATCAATAAGTGATGGTAAATCTCCCCCAAATACTAGTGTAGTGAAAATTATCGATGGTGATAATGTTAATCCAATTATTGCAGAAATGAAAAAGGATCAAACAGTAAAAATTAAACTAGTATACGAAAAAAAGTGACTCTGAAGGGATTCGAACCCCTAACCTCCTGATCCGTAGTCAGGTGCTCTATCCAGTTAAGCTACAGAGCCTTATATTTAGAACTAAATAACTTTAACATTCAAACCATAGATAAGTAAATCCTTTTTAATTAATTCTAAATCAATGGATTTACCATTTAAAATTTCACAAAACCCTTTATGATGTGTTAGCAATGCACACTGTTCTGCTTGTATTTTATTATGATCACATAACGAAACCAAACAATCCACAACATGATCAAAAGTATTATAATCATCATCAATTAAAATAAGTTTACTTTCACTAACCTTATTATAATCTTTTCCATCTTTTATATAATCAAATTCTTGTTCCATTTTAATTTTTCCCAAATTTAACTTTAGTTTCTTTACCTTTCAAAAGTCTTTCAATATTTTTTTGATGAGTTATTAACGAAAGAAGAGGTATAAAACAAGCAAATATATTTAGAGCAAGGTTATTTTCTGTCAATATAACAAAAGTACAAAAAGTAAAACAAGCAATGATAGAAGATAAAGATACAAATCTGAAAATTAGTAACGACAAAATAAATATTATTAATGATAAAATAGCAGCAAAAGGTAAGACCGCAAATAAAAAGCCTAATAATGTTGCAATTCCTTTCCCTCCTCTAAATCCTGTAAAAATTGGAAATAAATGACCAATGACAGCTGATAAACCAAAAACTAAACTAAGTTCAAGAAATAAATCTGGATTAACATCTATTATCAAATCGTGATTAGAAAGAAATTTAGTTAAATTAACTGATAACCAACCTTTTAAAATATCAAAAAAAAGCACAGGTATACCAGCTTTTTTTCCTAAAACTCTAAATGTATTGGTTGCCCCTGCATTACCAGATCCAAATTCTCTTACATCTACATTATAAAAAAATTTTCCAACCCATACTGCTGAGGGAACAGATCCCAATAAATAAGCAAGCAAAATAAATACTATAATTTCGTTATTAATCATATTATTTAGTAAAATATCTTTTTCTAATCTCTTTATCTAATTTAGTCATCCAATCTTCATTTTTAAATGAATAACTATATTGTGGTCTTCCATTAATCTTTCTTTTAGAATCACTTTCTTTACTAATTTCAGACATGAAATTTAAATTATGAGAAAATACCCACATATTTCCTCTTTCATATTTGAAACAATAATCTTCTCCTGCAGGAGTAATCAATCTGATAATAGCAGCATCGTCTCTCCACCCTTTCTGAAAAATTATATTACCTTTTAAATATTCATTAACAGGAAAAGATAATATATTTCCTAATCCGATATCATTTTTATTGATAAATGAGGTTGTACCTGGGTGCCAATTTAATTGAACATCAGTAAAAGTTAATGTTGCATGCATTTCTTTTGGAAATGTTGATGGCTTAAAATCGGTTGGATCAATTAAATAGTTATCTACAATAATTGGGTCTTTTATTATTTTTTTTACATTTTTTGAGAATAAAGAACTATAGCTATCATAACCAATATTTCCTATATCTAAAGCCATTTCTTGTAAAGCAGATTCAGAAAAATGAAAATCTAACATCAAAAAGCCATCAATTTTCAAGTCATTATTTTTTATATCATGTTCAATTGAGCCGATAATTTTTGAATTAACCCTACCCAAATTCAGATGCAAATTTATGTTTCCATGTCCATATGATTTACAAGAAATCTCAGATATTTCAAATTTATTATCCAATGAATCAATTGAGTTTATTATAAAAGATGATGATATATCATCATATAATATTGATGAATTGGCCAATAAAATTTCTTTATCAAATGAACTTTGTTTTTTACTTAAAAAGCAAGTATAAAAATCTAATGTATCTTCTTTCATTAAAATTCCTGAAACTAACTCATCTCCATTTTCATTATATATTTTTTCATCTAAATCTATCTTAACAGTATTCGGATCAATTTCAGACCTAAACTTAACCCATTCATTTTCAATAGTGCAATTACTTTTAATTTTAAAAAAACCATCAAATGTCAAATTTTCATTATTTGCAAATAAATCTACTTCCCCTTTAAAGTCAAACTTTTGATTTAATTTAAAAATATTTCCAGATGTAAATCTTCCCCTTGCCTCTGTAATAAAATCACTATTTACTTTGATGCTATCAAAGAACATTTGCTGCATATTATTTTCTCCATCAATAAATGTATAAAAACCAGATCCTGAATAAGAATTCAAAGAAAAGATGTCAACCGTAGCATTTGTAAACTTATGATATCTTTCAATATTATCTGCTACTATTGTAGAGTTTTCAAGAGTTGAGATGATTGCGTTAGGATTTAAAACTACTTGTCCTGAATCAGGGAATATTATAGCATCAGCTACAGAAATACTATCTACACCTTGAGCATATAAAATATAATCATTCAAACTATAATTTGCATGTTTAGCAATGAAGGATATTGAATCCTGATCCGGATGAGCAGAGACAAAAGTTGATCCATTCATAGATGATTCACTATTAGAAGATAATCTTAAAAAATCTTTTTCCATATCCCAATTCAACTTATCTATATAACATATATATTGATTTGAAAGTAAGTTTACATAAGAATCAAAACCATTAGAATTAAACTCACCTTGTCTATTTTTCAAATCAATATATGATCTTAAATTATTTGCACTGAATGCATTTCCTATTTTATTATCATACACAACCAAATCTGCGGATTCTGAAGCAAACCAATTCGCGTTATATGAAAAGTTTTTTGAAACTAGCTCTGCCTTTTCTAGTTTCATTGTACCCTCACCAGTCAAGCCAGTTGGCCTCATTAGCAAAGAACCAAATAACTGCGCAGAATTATTATACATATTAAATTCTTGTTCTTGCATTTTTGCATAAAGTTCATCATCATATGGATAATACTCTAGTAAAGTATTGTTATTTAAAACACTTGGAAATTCAATCCCACTTGAGACCTCTTTAATTTCAAGAGTGTTTGTTTGTAAAATCATTGAGTCGGTAAAAAATAAAATATCTTCTGCATTAGCAACTAAAGTAAGGTATTCAAAATTACCTTTTCCCTTTAATCCATCATTACTTAAAAATATATCATTTGTAAATTTAGATTTACCCTTATATATCATGAATCCAGTGTCAGGGGTTGAAGTTTTAAAGCCAAATGAGAAATCATCCTGTAACTTTAAAGTATCTCTAAAGACTGGAAAAATATCTGCAGAATGAAAAGAACCAGGAAATGATAATTCTCTTCCAAGGTATGAATCAACACTATCAATTGTATAAGAATCTAAATGAAAATAAAAATTGTTTCTATTATACGCAGAAGCAAATTTAGATTCTTTTGTATCATAGTAAGCAAAAGATTTCTGAAATGAAGTGAATTTTGGAAATTCTGGAAAACTGTCTTTAAGTAGGCCTGATTTGTTTTTTGGATAATCTATTTCAAGTAACCCATCAGATAATGAATCATTATCATATACGTATTCAAACAGTGTTTTAGTATAAGTTAATTTTGGATTACCATACATATCAAGTAACAGTGGTTCAACAGGTACAGAAATTTGTACAGAATCAATATATTTTAAATCTAAATTAAAGTTGTCATAATCAAAAAAGAATTTTTTACCAAACAAATTTACTCTTCCACTACCTGCAATAATCTGACCATCAAATACAAAATCTCTGTTTTTTTTGACAGTAATTAACTTTGATGATGGAAAAATAAATACATTTCTTGCGTTACTCAACTTGATTTCAGGAACACCACTAATTATCAAATCTCTCGACTTCAAATCTAAAATAGCATTAACAATTTTATTATTCTTATTTATTTCAAATCTTTTCGAATTAAAAGAAATAACATCGTAATCGTCTAAACCATAATTTGCATTTAAGTAATTTTGAAGCATAGGCTGAACCAAAATACTCTCATCTGAAAAATCATAAAAAACAAAACCGTAGCTGGCCAAAGCACCTAAATAGGTACGCATTTGATCTAAAGGAATACCTGTGAACCCGGCTAAATCTGAGACATAAAATTTATTTTTATTTATTTTTTTAACATAATCAGATATTAATATCAACGGATGAAACTTATCTACTCCCTGAATCATGTCATATCTAGCTTGAAGATACATATCTGCAGATTCAAATCTAACATTTGACTCTGATGTTCCTGGCAGTGAACCAAAAGTAAGTGTTGTACTATCAGTATTCCATTCTAACAATTCGAAATCTATTGTTAAATTATGATAAGTGTCGATCATCGGAGGACTAAGTGATTTTCTATTATTTCTAAATAACATTACTTTTTGATTATTATCAGAATACTTAAATTCTAAATTAGAACTAAATAAAGAATCATTATCGAAAAAAATTGTCACACCAGCGGACTTTGATGATATTTTATCATTTGATACACTGAATCTGTTTGCATTAACTACAAAAATATCTTTGTTATTTCTTTTAAATTTAATTTTTGCTTTTCCTTCATTCCCTCCATCAGCTAAAAATTCCTTGCCATAAAGTTTATAACCTCCTTCATAATCAATATCTTCAAAAATATTTTTAACTTTTATATTTTTNGAGTATGAAACAAACTGGGGATATTTTTCTGCCTGATTTCCTGATACTATAATATTTTTTAAATAACCTTCAAATCCTTCAGAACTCAAAAACTTATTGTAAAACAAGGCGGAATCAACCTCTATTTTACTTTCTTTAGTATTTATTTTATAATTTGGTGTTATAGCAAAAACAGAGTCTTTTGAAAAATGCTCACCCCAATTAACAATTCCACCTGTTCCTACCCATCTATTTAGTAAAGGAAAATAGTTTCCCTTTGTTGAGTTAATTTCAATTTTTCCTTTTGAGTTAGTGCAACTTAAATTTAAATCACTAAAAAAAGTAATTACGGGCTGAAATGAATAATTTGTAAAACTAAAACTATCAGAATCAACCTGCCATGTGGTTAATCTAGAACTATAAATATTTTTTGTTTTTAAAAATTCAATAGTGAAATTGAAAAAATTTAGCATATTTTTTTTTGAATTATCTTTAATAATAAAAGCGCAAACATTCAACCATTCTTTTAATAAATTAGGATCATTTGATTCAGAAGAAAAAGTAGATAAAACTTCAAAAAACTTATAGAAGTATATGTTTATTTTATATGATTTATTAAACATATAACTTGATATTTCAATAATTTTTTTTCTTTCATTATCGCTATAATACTCTTGATTTTTTAGAAACTTTTTATAAATCTTTTTTGCATTAGTGTTTGNATTTACATTTAACACTTCTTTTATTTCATCTAAAAATACAGGATAATCTCTAGAAAAAATTTCTGAACTTGATGTGTTTTGAGAATAAGATGATATACTAAAAAACACATATATTATAAAAGCAATTATGCTTTTTTTAGATGTAATAAATTCCATTCTTTTTTATTTTTTTTATTAATAAGTTTTAAATCTAACTTTTTTGCTTGATTCAATATTAAATTAGTATCTTCAGAAATAAAGCCACTCAATAATATATCTGAATTTACACACATCAAATCTTTATACTTGTACATTTGAGATAAAATTATGTTTCTATTAATGTTTATTAATAATACATCATACTTTTTAAAGATGACTGAATCAATATCACCTAAAANACATGANACATTTTTNACATTNTTTAATAATANATTTTCTTTTGAATTAATAAANGCCCANTNNTCANNATCTANAGCATGAATTTCTTTNGCNTNTAGNTTAGANGCTAANATNGANAAAATNNCTGTACCACTNCCTAAATCTAAAATATTTTTTTTGTTGAAACTTAAAGAAAACATATATTGCATCATTAAAGAGGTAGTTTCATGATGACCGGTTCCAAAAGACATTTTTGGTGTAATAACTATATCATAATTAATGTTATTTGGTTTTTCATGAAATGTTGCTCGAACAATACAATTTTTATTAATAATTACTGGACTAAAATTCTCTTCCCAATTCTTATTCCAATTATTATTTTGAAGTTTATTAACTTTATAATTTAAGTTTTCTTTCTCTTTAATTTTATCTAATTTTTGTTTGAGTAAATCTAAATCAAAATTACTTTCCTCAATGTATGCTTTTAATCCATTATCATTTTCATAGTATGAATTAAATTTTATATCATTTAACAACGCTATCAGTATCTCATTATAAGGCACTATTTTTTTTAATTTAATATCAACTTCTATGTACTGCATCAAAAAGAATTAATAATTGCTAAAAACTTATCAGAATGAAGAGATGCACCTCCAATTAAACCACCATCTATATCCTTCTGAGAAAAAAGTTGAGATGCATTATTTGGATTACAACTACCACCATATAAAATAGAAAGATTATCAGAAACATCATTATCATATTTTTTTTCAAATAAATTTCTTATAAAATGATGCATGTCTTGGGCTTGAACAGCTGAAGCGGTTTTTCCTGTTCCTATGGCCCAAATAGGTTCATAAGCTATTGTAACACATTTCACTTGATCTTTTGACAAATGAAAAATACTTTCTTTAATTTGTTCTTCTACCCAATCAAAATGCAACTCACTGTCACGTTGTTGCAAAGATTCACCACAACAAAAAATAACTTTCAAATTATTCTCTAAAGCATTGTCTATTTTATGTTTGATTTGCTCATTACTTTCATTAAATTTTATTCTTCTTTCTGAATGGCCGAGTATAACATATTCAGCACCGCATGATGCAATCATTTCAGCGGAAACTTCACCGGTGTGGGCACCCTGTTTTCTTGAGCTACAATCTTGAGACGAAACACTAAAATTATCATTAATTTCACATAATTTTGCAACCTTATAGATATAAGGATAAGAGGGGGCAAAAACAACATTAACAGAAATATTATCAGCTTTGTTTGATAACACCTCATGCACTAATAACAAGGCATCGCTTCTTACTAAATTCATTTTCCAATTTGCTACTACAATATTTTTTCTCATGTATTTTTTATGTTTTGATTCGAGGATCTAACCATATATAAATTAAATCAACTAATAAGTTAATAATTATAAAAACTATTGAAATAAATAAAACTGAACCCATTACTACAGGAAAATCCATAGTATTTAATGCATTTACAATTTCCTTTCCTAAACCATTCCAACCAAATACATACTCCACAAATACAGCACCAGCTAATAGAGAAGCAAACCAACCTGAAACAGCTGTAACCACAGGATTTAATGAGTTCATTAATGCATGCTTTAAAAGTACTTTAGAAAATTTTAATCCTTTTGCTTTTGCAGTTCTTATATAATCCATATTTAAAACATCCAATAATGAATTTCTTGAAAGTTGTGTAATAACTGATAAAGGCCTAATACCTAAAGTAATTGATGGGAGAATTAAATTTTTAATATTTAGATGATATCCAGTTCCATAATCGTCAATTTCAAATAAACTTCCAGTCATTTGTAAATTAGTATATTGGTGAAAAACAAATCCAAAAAGCCAAGCAATGAGAATAGCACTAAAAAAAGATGGTAAAGACATTCCTAATGCTGAAAAAAACAATACAAATTTATCAATGATATTATCTTTATTTATTGCTGATACGATTCCCATTATTACACCTACAACAATTGCAATAATTATAGATGATATGGCCAATACTAAAGTATTTTTAAATGTTGAAATAATTATTGAAGCAACCGATTTTTCTTGTTTAATAAATGATTTGCCTAAAACAGGTAATTTAGCCACTAAAATGTATGAGGTTGTTTCAAAAAATTTAAAATAATTTATTTCTTTATTATGTATTGAAATAAAAGAATTCTTGTTGAGCGAGTAAATAGAAATAAATGAAATATCATTGACATAACTCAAATACTGTAAAGAAATAGGTTGGTTAAAGCCATATTTTTGATTTATTAACTCAATTTGTTCAGCATCCTCTCTTTTATCAAGCATCATTCNNGCTGGATCAGCTGGCAATATTTTAAANANGAAAAANACAATTGTTAGTACTCCAAATAAAATTGAAAAACCGTACAAAAATTTTTTAAAAATTAAAGTTATCACTAAAATTATTCTAATAAATTTTTAAGTTCTAAAATATCAAATTCATTAGTTCCTGTACCATCAAATAGTCTGATTTGCTTTTCACCTTGATACAAAATCACCACTGGATTATCATAAAGAGGAAATGTAATTTCGGAATAACTATCAATTTCATCAGTATCCCAATTATCAAATGGCATACTTTGATAAGAAAAACCTATGTCTTTATTGTTAAAAAAGTTATTTATTCTTTCAATCATTTCATTTCCAGCAATTGAATCATTATCAACATTAGCAAAAATGATATGAACATTAGGAAAATTATTTAATGTTTTTGAAAGTGAATCTATACTGTTAGCTGCATCTTTGCAATGATCGCAATCAGGGTCAAAAAAACATAAAAGCTTAGTGTCATCAATTTGAGTAAAATCTTCATTACTCACATATTGTAAAAATGAAGATGACGTAGAAGAAGAACTATTAGAAATTGGTAAAAATGCAAACATCAGCAATAAAATAGCTAATATTTTATTTGTAAGTAGAAGAATATTATTTTCCTTATTAAATGATATATTTTTATTAATAAAAAATAAAATTATTAATGTTAATATATTTTTAATAATAGCTTCAATAGGTGTCATAGGAATTAATTCTCCAAAACAACCACAGTTATCATTTTCTCCAGTAAAAAATTGATATGAAAGATGAATTGTAAAAACTGAAACAAGTCCAATTGAAAAAGGTATTATAATTTTTTTAAGAAAATTTCTTTGCAAAATTGCTATTGCAATAAAAAATTCAATACCAATAATTAATCTAGAAAAATATGGTGCCAAATCACTACTAAAACTCAAAGACAAACCTAACTCTACAAACATAGGTATTAACTGACCTTCTTCAAAAATTTTTGTTATTCCAATTATTGGAACAGGATATAATTTTGCTAATGCTGAAACTAAAAATAATAATGAGATGAGAATTCTCAAAATAGTGACAACTTGTTTGTTTACTGTTTTCATAATTATTTATTTATTTTGATTAACGCAAATACTGCATAATTTAACATATCTAAATAGTTAGCATCTACACCTTCAGAAATTAAAGTAGAACCATTATTATCTTCAATTTGTTTTACTCTAAGCAATTTTTGTAAAATTAAATCTGTGAGTGAGCTCACCCTCATATTTCTCCATGCTTCTCCATAATCATGATTCTTATCTAGCATTAAACTTTTAGCTACATTAACTTGATTATCAAACATTTTTATAACTTCATTATAATCCATTTCATNAGACTCATCACTTACCCCAAGCTGCAATTGAATTAATCCTATAATAGAATAATTTACAATTCCTACAAATTCATTATAAACTCCCTCATCAATCTTACTTGAGCCTTTTAATTCAATTGATCTAATACGTTGTGCTTTTATAAATATTTGATCTGTCAAAGAACTAATTCTTAAAATACGCCAAGCAGTTCCATAATCTTTCATTTTTTTTGCAAAAATTTGCTTACATTTTGTTATTATTGAGTCATATTCATGAATCGTTTGTTCCATTTTAAAAAAAATTAAAGAGTGGCTAAATATACATTATTTAATTATCTAAACTTCAAAGATAATATCAACAAATCTGATTTTTTTTCAACAGGAGAAAAAATAATTATGGGTATTTTAAATATCACAGAAGATTCATTTTATGATGGCGGAAAATATTTGCAACCAAAAAAAATTATATTTCAAGTTAAAAAAATGCTAAATGAAGGAGCGTCAATTATCGATATCGGTGCACAATCAACAAAGCCTAACGCAATTTCTAAAGGGCCGCATGAAGAAAGTAAAATTTTACTTCCAGTAATTAAATTGTTAAGAAAAAAATTTAAGAATATCTTTCTTTCTGTTGATACCTATTGGAGTTTAGTTGCAGAACAATCCATTAAATCTGGGGCTAATATGATTAATGATGTTTCTGCTGGAAATATTGACCCAAATATGTTAAAAACAATATCAAAGCTTAAGGTTCCATATGTTTTAATGCATATGCAAGGTAGACCTGAAAACATGCAAAATAATCCAAATTATAAAGATGTTGTTAATGAAGTTTATTCTTTTTTCGAAAAAAAAATAAAAGAGCTTGAAAATTTGGGTTGTAATGAAATTATACTAGATCCTGGATTTGGATTTGGAAAAAATTTAGAACATAATTATACTTTGTTAAATAATTTACATGAATTTAAAAAGTTAGATTACCCAATACTTGTTGGAGCATCTAGAAAATCTATGATTTACAAACTTTTAAATATTTCGCCAGAAAAGGCTTTAAATGGAACTAGTATTATAAATACTGTTGCTTTAAAAAATGGGGCAGATATTTTAAGAGTTCATGATGTGANAGAAGCTTNTGAATGTGTNAAAATANCTAATTTTATNAAAAACNNTAAATAAATGGANATCTTAGANGTTNTTGATATTTTNTCTGTANTTANANTNATTTTTTTANTATATANATTNGTTAAAGGAACTATTGCAATTAATATATTTTTAAGCATAGCCCTAATTTATTTATTTTGGCAAATTGTATCTTTTTTTGAATTAAAACTACTAAGTGAAATTTTAGGTCAATTTATAGGTTTTGGCGTGATCATTCTTGCTATAATTTTTCAAAACGAGTTGAGAAAATTTCTAATTATTTTAGGGAAAGGAAAATTTTTAACGCAAAAATTTTTACTGAAAACAAAATATGACTCTTCTTTAGATATAAAGTCTATTGTTAATGCTTGTGAAAACATGAGTAAAAGTAAAACAGGTGCNATTTTAATTATANCACAAGAAGATGATTTAAATGTATTTTCTGAGACAGGAGTTAAAATCAAAGGTAAAATATCAAATTTAATTATTGAAAGTATTTTTTATAAAAACAGCCCACTCCACGATGGTGCTATTATAATTAAAAACAACTTATTAATTAGCGCTGGATGTATATTACCCATTAGTAATAAAACATTACCAAAAAAAATTGGTGTAAGACATAGAGCTGCTATTGGGGTTACTGAAGAGTCTGATGCAATTGCAATTGTTGTTTCTGAAGAAACAGGAAATATATCTTATGTAAAACAAGGTGAATTATTTAACAACCGAAGTATTATTCAACTAGAACAATTTTTAAACAGAATTTTTAAAACTACAGAATAATCACATTTTATCGGGCATTAAAATACCCAATAATGACATTGATGATTTTATTATTTCAGATATCTTTTTAGAAATAACTAATCTAAATATTATAATCTTCTTGCTCTCGTTATTTAAAATAGGATAACTTTGATAAAACTGATTAAATTCTTTTGACAACTCATAAGAATAATTTGCTAATAATGATGGATTAAGCTGTTTAGCTGAATCACTTAATATATTTGGAAATTTACACATTATTTTAATCAAATTTTTTTCGGAGCTATTTAATTCATAATAATCACAAAAATCTACTGAAAGTTGATAATTGCAATTTCTTAGAAGTGATTGTATTCTAGCATAAGTATACTGAATAAAAGGGCCTGTATTTCCATTAAAATCAATTGATTCTTCTGTATTGAATAACATGTTTTTATGAGGATCCACCTTTAAAATAAAATATTTTAAAGCACCTAACCCAACCGTTTCGTAAAGTGAATCTATTTCATTTTGCTCCATTCCTTTTGTTTTTCCAAGATCTTGAGAGATTTTTTTAGCGTTATTTACAAGATTACTCATTAAATCATCAGCATCAACAACTGTCCCTTCTCTAGACTTCATCTTTCCAGATGGTAAATCAACCATACCATATGATAAGTGCTTACAATTAGAACTCCAATCATATGATAATAGATCTAATATTGAAAATAAAACTTTAAAATGATGATTTTGCTCATTACCAACTGTATATATCATATTTGTAAACGAAAAATCATCGTGTCTTTGAACTGCTGTACCAATATCCTGAGTAATATATACAGATGTTCCATCTGCTCTAAGCAGTATCTTATCATCCAAATTATATTTAGACAAACTTACCCAAACAGATTTATCATCTTTTTGATAAAAAATATTTTTTTTCAACCCATCTTCTATTATATTTTTACCAAGTAAAAAAGTATTGCTTTCGTAATAATTTTTATCAAAGCTTACGTTTAGCCTTGAATAAGTTTGATCAAATCCATCATAAACCCAATTATTCATTTTCTTCCACAAATCAATTATTTCTTTATCACCACTTTCCCATTTTAGTAGCATATTTTGAGCTTCTAAAAAAATAGGGGCTTGTTTTTCAGCTTGATCTAAAGAAAAACCTTTTTTAACTAAATCATTTACTTGTTCGGAATAGACAGTGTTATATTTAACATAGTATTTTCCAACTAAATGATCTCCTTTAATGTTTGATGATTGAGGGTCTTCACCTTTACCAAATTTTTTCCAAGAAACCATAGATTTACAAATATGTATTCCTCTGTCATTAATTATTTGAACCTTTACAACATTATTACCATTAGCTTTTAATATTTCGGAAATTGAATGTCCAAGCAAAATATTTCTAATATGACCTAAATGTAATGGTTTATTAGTATTTGGTGATGAATATTCAACTACATATTTATCAGAATTTTTATCAGCAATTTTAATTCCATAATTTTTGTCATCATAAATATTTTTAAATTGTGTAAGCCAAAAATTATTTGAAAATATTAAATTTAAAAATCCACCAACAATATTAAAATCAATAATTTCACTGACATTTTTTTTTAAACAAATGGCTATTTCTGATGATGTTTTTTCTGCAGATTTTTTGGAAACGACTAACAATGGAAATACAACTATAGTTAAATCACCATCAAAATTTTTTTTTGTTTTTTGAAATTGAATATTTAACTCTTTATTTGAATAAAGTGTAAAAATTGATTCTTTTATTTTATTTTTTAATTTATCTAAACTCATTTTTTTGGTAAAAATATTTCAGCCATCATACATCTTGCACTTCCTCCTCCACATGTTTCAATGATATTTAATGGACTATGAATAATTGAACAATACTTATTTATTTGTTTAATTTGTTTATTTGTTAAAACACTATACGCAGTTGACGACATAACTAAAAATTTATCATCAGCTCCTTTAACCTGAAGCATATTTCCTGCAAAATGATGCTTTTGCTCTTCAGTTATTTCAATTATCTCCTTATTACTTTTTTCTATTGAACTTTTAACTTTTAATAAATCATTTTTACAATCAATCGAGTCTAAACATACAACAACAAATTCATCAGCAACACACATCATAACATTTGTATGGTAGATCTTTAGTCTATTTGAACCTACATTTTGATAGGAATTAAAAATTACAGGTTGATAATTAAAATCAGTACAAAATTTTTTTATAATTTTTTCACTTGTTCTACTTGATAAAGATGCATAACACAACTTTGAGCTTCGGTCTAAAACCATACTTCCAGTACCCTCAAGAAAAATATTTTTAGATTCATATTCAGTATAATCTAACACTTTTTCAATTTTAAATTTATTCTTTAAACTATCTAAAATATCCAACCTTCGTTCATATCTTCTGTTTTTAGCATACATTGGATAAAGTGCAACTCTAGCATCGTGATGAAATGATATCCAATTATTAGGAAATACTGAATCTGGAGTAATCGGATTAGTAGTATCGTTAAAGATAATTATGTTAACTCCTTTCAAACTAAGTTTTTCCACAAAATTATCAAATTCTCTACATGCTTTTTCATTTACCTCATTTCTAGAAAAATTATTTAAAGATTTTTGATAAAAATTATTTACGGCAGTTTCTTCGTTGTAACTAAACGCCACAGGTCTTATCATCATAATATTATTAGTCAAAGAATTCATTCTCTTATCAAAGGCATAGTTGAACATCTAAATAATCCTTCCATTTTTGAAGTTTCCATGTATGATATCTCCTCAACTACAAACCCAAGCTCTTTAAGTCTTAAATTTAATCTTGTAAATGATTTGTCGGAAACAATAATCTTCTCAGAAATTGAAAAAACATTCGAGTTCATATTATACATTTCTTCAGTATCAATTTCAATAATATTTTCTTCACCAAAATAATTAACTAAAAACTTTATATCTTTTTTATGTTTAAAGCCCTCTTTATACAATATAGCCTTATCATGACCTATTGGCTGAAAACAACAATCTAAATGCAGGGCATTTTTTCTAGGATCAGTATCTGATTTATTTAATTCAAAACCAACAACATTTTTATTTGGAAATAGCTTTTGTATAAAAGAAATAGCATTTTTATTTGTTCTTGAAACAATGTGTTTTTGAAAATCTATATCCTCAGAGTAACCAATAAAAATATATTCATTGTTTAATAAAACATCCCCTCCTTCAACTCTAACATTAGGTGGAGAAAAAACAATATGTTCTTTACAGATTCTTAAATATAAATCATTTAAAGCTAACATTTCCTTTTCTCTATTTCTAACAATATTTGAAACAATTAAAAAGTTTCCTATTACAAATGCAATATCTCTTACAAAAATTTGATTTACATTGGAGATATTAGTAGGTTGTAATACAGTTACACCATATTTTCTCAATACCTTTAAAAGGTTTTTATTTTCATTTGTTAAATCAACCTGATTAGGAAACGTGCCATTTTGTACATGAAATAATGATTTAGGATCATAACAATCCTCTTTTTTAGGAGTATTTCCAAAATCATCAGCTATTCCAACATAAACAGTTTTTAAATTTGAAGTTTCATTATGTACGTTTAAGTTCAATGTTAACATTCGACAAATTTAACTAAGAAATAAGTATATAAATAACAATTGATTACATATTTTTTATTAACAATTAAATGGTAAAATATTAAATTTTATTTTTGAGCTTGAAGTAATGAATTTGTATTTTTGGATATGAGTAAAATCAAACTAAACACAAAAAAAACAAAATTTAAACTTAAAAATATTATAGATGTTTTTGCTAATAAAAGAAATCAAAACATCTTTTCAACTTTACTCATCCTAATATCTTGCTATTTAATCATTGCATTTTTTTCATTTTGCTTTAACTGGAAAACTGATGACAACATAGTGTCTAACAATGACTTTTTAGATGTAATTTCTAACAATAATATTGAAAACGCAATTGGTGGATTAGGAGCATATATTTCTAACTTATTAATTAAAGATAGCTTTGGTATTTTTGCTTTTATTATACCTTTTGCATTATTAATTTTAGCTAGTAACATTTTTGGGTTTAGAAAAATTCGTTTTAAAAAATTAATTTTCAAACTAATTATTGCACTTGTTTTATTTCCAGTTATTCTTTGCCATTTCACAAACCTAACTATTTACTCTGGTGCAGTTGGAATTTATATAAATGAATTGTTAAACACTGTTTTAGGAAAAATAGGTAATACATTATTACTTCTAACAATTATTATACTTTATATAGCAAGTTATATCAATTTGACTGACTTATATTCAAAATTTAAAAATTTATTAAAAAAGAAAAAAGAAAATATTAAGGATTTGAATACAAAAACACAAAGTGATGAATTATTAGAAGATGATTCCCCAACTCACAATAAAGAAGATGAAATCAAGAGTTCCAAACCTGTTCAAATAAATAATAATACTGAAACAAATGATAATTTAAATAAACTAGATGAAAATAAATTAGAGCCTAAAACTGCTGATTTAGGTATTGAAATAAACGAAGTTAAAGAAGAAGAAACTCTATCAACTAATGATATTGAGAAAAAACTTGAAGATTTGGGAGATTATGATCCAACATTAGAGCTTTCAAATTACAGAATCCCAAGTATTGAAATTTTAAAAAACTATGGTAATGGTAAAATTGAGATTGATAAAAGCGATTTAGAAGAAAAAAAAGATAAAATAGTTGAAACATTAGGGCACTACAAAATTGGAATAACATCAATATCTGCAACTGTTGGCCCGACTATAACTTTGTATGAAATTGTTCCAAATGCTGGAATTAGAATATCTAAAATCAAAAATCTTGAAGACGATATTGCTTTAAGTTTAGCTGCTGAAGGAATTAGAATTATAGCTCCAATTCCTGGAAAAGGAACAGTTGGAATAGAAGTTCCAAATAAAAACAAAACAACAGTTTCTATGCTTGAAGTTTTAAAGTCAGAAAAATTTCAGGATAACAAAATGGAACTTCCAATAGCTTTTGGAAAAACAATTTCAAATGAGACATTTGTAGTCGATCTCACTAAAATGCCTCATTTGTTAATGGCAGGAGCCACTGGACAAGGTAAATCAGTTGGTCTTAATGTGATTCTCACATCATTACTTTATAAAAAACATCCAGCAGAAATAAAATTTGTACTGGTAGATCCTAAAAAGGTAGAACTAACATTATTCAATAAAATTGAAAAACATTTTTTAGCTAAGTTACCTGATTCAGAGGAGGCAATTATTACCGATACTAAAAAAGTTATCAATACCGTCAATTCTCTTTGTATTGAAATGGATGAAAGATATGAACTATGCAAAAAAGCTCAATGTAGAAATATTAAAGAATACAACACCAAGTTTATTTTAAGAAAATTAAATCCAAACAAAGGACATAGATTCTTACCCTATATTGTTTTAGTAATCGATGAATTTGCTGATTTAATTATGACGGCAGGAAAAGAAATTGAAACTCCAATTGCAAGACTTGCACAGCTAGCAAGAGCAATTGGTATTCACCTAATAATTGCTACACAAAGACCTTCTGTAAATGTGATAACTGGTATAATTAAAGCTAATTTTCCTGCAAGAGTCGCATTTAGAGTAACCTCTTCTACTGATTCAAGAACAATACTAGATAGTAAAGGAGCTGATCAATTAATTGGAATGGGAGATATGTTAATATCTACCGGTAGTGATTTAACAAGATTACAGTGTGCATTTATTGATACACCTGAAGTAGAAAAACTTTGTGAAGAAATTGGAAGCCAGAATTCATATTCACAAGCACATATTTTACCAGAATTTGTTTCTGAAAATGAATCAACATCAGTAAGCTCGAATTTAGAAGAGAAAGATGATTTATTTAATGAAGCTGCTAGAATTGTTGTGCAACATCAATCAGGATCTACGTCGCTTATTCAAAGAAAATTAAGACTTGGATATAATAGAGCAGGAAGAATTATTGATCAACTTGAATCAGCTAAAATAGTTGGTCCTCCTGAAGGAAGTAAAGCCAGACAAGTATTAATTAAAACAGAATTAGAGCTTGAGGAACTCCTTAATAGTATATAAATGAAATTATTTTTCTGTTTTCTTATTTTAATATCATCAATCTCAAACTTTTCAGATGAAAAAATAAAAGGAGAGATAATTGATGATATAGTCACTAAAATCAGTGGTTACAAAAATATTTCAATCGATTTCGATCTACTATATGAGAATATCAGTTTAGATATTAAAACAAATAAAAAAGGAAAATTAATTCTTGAAAATGATAAATTTAGTATTGATTTGGATGAACAAATGATAATTAATAATGGTGATATACAATGGACTTATTTGAAAGATATAAATGAAGTTCAAATATCAAATAACGAAATAACAACAGGTGTATCAAAATTAAGTGACTTATTTAAAATTTCAAAAAATGATTATAAAATTTTATTTCTTAAAGACGAAATAAATTTTTATTTGATAGAACTAATTCCAAAAACAATAAAATCTTTTATTAAAATACAAATTAAGTTCCAAAAACAAAATAAAGAAATAAGTGAAATTAAAGTATTTGATAAAGAAGGTGGAAAATTTACTTATTCAATTAATAGATTAAAGTATGATTTGGAAATAAATTCATTTTATTTTGACACATCAAAGTTTCCAGGTATTGAAATAATAGATTTAAGGTGAATAAAAATTTATTCCGCTAAAATCAAATCATAATCGTAATAATTATAAATTGGCATAGTTGTATTAACATAACCACCATTCAATAATTTCTTAAAGCTATATAGTTTCTCATTACCAAAAAAATGCATAATAATAGAGTAAGCATTATAAGAATACTTTGTATGATTAGTTAAATATGTTTTTTCAAACAACTTTATAAATTGTTGATCAAACTCTTGAAAATAATTTAATTGATTAGATATAGGAAGATGTAAATTAAGCTCCATTAAATCATCAATATCAAGATTATCATATTTAACCCAGGAATTTAGTCCAAAAACAACAGATGTAGAATCCAAACATCGAATTGATGAAAGAACTTTACTTACAAACGCTTTATTAGTTGAGGGAATCAAAACAAGTTGAAAAGGAGAAAAAATATCTCTTATTGAATCGACATGAGTATATATTATTTCATGTGAATTAATTTCATTAAGTTTATTTTTACTTAATGATCTTTTAAGTGAATTTACATGCGCAACCTCATCATTCTGATGTAATATAAGAATTTTTTTATTTTTATATTTTCTGTCAATAAATTTTACTATTTCTCTTAATTGATCTTCTATTCTAGGGTATATTTGGTAAACAGCTTTGTATTTTTTAACATCATTTGCTATTCTTGATAAAGGATTAATTAAAATTTTATTGCTGTTACCATATTTTTGACAAACTAAATTAAAATTCTTTGCTCTTAACGGTCCAATTATATAATCCATTTTTTCAAGCTTACCTGATCTAACAATATTCAAAACTTTATTTGTATCATTGTTAGTATCAAAAGTGTGTAATACTATATTAACATTTTGCTTGTTTAATGAATCCAATGCAAGTTTAACACCTACATGAAAAGATAATGCAACCTCAGACGCAGTAAAATACAAACTACTAACTTTTGAAGTATCTTCAAAACCATCAAACATTGTATCATTTTTTTCTACATAATATGGCATCAATAAAGCAATATTAATTTTTTCTTTTTTTGTTTTATTTTCTCTAAAGGAAATTATTGAATCATTTAATTCAATCGGAATATATAATTGTTGATTATAATACAAATTTCGTTGCATTTCATTAGACTTTAAAATATCATTTACCTTTACTTTATAAGTACCTGCAATTTTATTTAAAGACTCCCCCGCTTTTACTGTGTGAATTATAAAATATTTATCATCGAATCTTACAATTTTATTATTTGTCTGAGCAAATAATGAAGTTGATAATATAATAAATATAAAAAAAATTCTAATTATTCCCATTCAATTGTTGCTGGTGGTTTAGAGCTTACGTCGTATACGACTCGATTAACTCCTTTTACTCTATTAATTATTTTATTCGAAACTTCTGCTACAAAATCATATGGAAGACGAACCCAATCAGCAGTCATTCCATCAGTTGATTCAACAGCTCTCAAAGCTATTGTATTTTCATATGTTCTCTCATCTCCCATAACGCCGACTGATTTAACTGGTAAGAGTATAGCTCCTGCTTGCCAAACTTTATTATAAAATTTATGCTCCTTCAGTAAATCTATAAATATTTTGTCAGCTTCTTGCAAGATTTTTACTTTTTCAATAGTAATATCTCCAAGAATTCTTATCCCTAAACCAGGACCGGGAAAAGGATGGCGTTGCAATATATTTTGATCTATATTTAATGAACTACCAATTCTTCTAACCTCATCCTTAAATAGAGATTTTAGAGGCTCAACAATTTGAAGCTTCATATATTCTGGCAATCCGCCAACATTATGATGAGATTTTATAGTTGCTGATGGTCCTCCAGTTGCAGAAATTGATTCAATTACATCAGGATATATTGTACCTTGAGCTAACCACTTTACGTTCTTAATTTTATTTGCCTCGTTATCAAAAACATCAATAAAAGTTTTTCCAATACATTTCCGCTTTTTTTCCGGTTCACAAATTCCTTTAAGAGATTTATAAAAGTTATTTCTAGCATCTACTCCAACAACATTTAAACCCATATCTTTGTACTGATTTAAAACTTCATCAAATTCACCCTTTCTTAAAAGGCCATTATCTACAAAAATACAATGCAGATTTTCTCCAATTGCATGATGAAGTAAAATAGCAGCTACAGTAGAGTCAACTCCACCTGACAACCCTAAAATTACTGTATCATTTTTTAATTTATTTTTTAAATGTGAAATTGTTTCATCTATAAATATATTAGGAGTCCAATCCTGTGAACAATTGCATACTTTAAGTAAAAAATTTTTCAAAATTAAAAACCCATGCTCTGAATGATATACTTCAGGATGAAACTGTAATCCATATGTTAACTCGTTATCGATTTTATATGCAGCATTACGGACATCTTTAGTGGAGGCAATCAAATTAAAATTGCTAGGAATGGAAGCAATCGTATCAGCATGACTCATCCAAACCTGAGAATTTAATGGAACATTGTCAAACAATATATCTTTATTGTCTATAAATGTTAAATTTGCTCTACCGTATTCTCTGATTTTAGAAGGAACTACATTACCACTAAATTTATTTGCTAAATATTGAGAACCATAACACACCGCAAGAAGAGGAACTTTACCTTTTATCTTGTTGAGATCAATTTGAGGTGCATCCTTATCAAAAACAGAATGCGGTGAACCAGAAAAGATTATACCTTTCCATTTTTCATTTAAATTAGGAAGTTTATTAAAAGGATGAATTTCAGAATAAACATTTAACTCTCTAACTCGCCTAGCAATAAGTTGGGTATACTGCGATCCAAAATCAATAATTAATATTTTTTCATGCATTTATTTACAAATTATTTATGTAAAACTACAAAATTACCGTCTAGGGGGTCCAAATTATTTTTTAATATTTTGAAAAAATTATCACCATATTGCATATAAAGTAACATAAAGTTATTATTTCTTTCTTGTAAGTTATTGTTAGGAAATAAATCATCTTTTAATTTATTAATTTTATTGATAGCTTCCTCATCATTTTTCTTTTTATTTCTGATTAACTTTAACTCTAAAGAACTTAATAATTTTAAATTTTTCTTAAGATTTGCATTTATACTATCATCTAGATTCAAATCATGAAAACTAGATTTTATTTCAGAATATATTTCATTGATTTTTTTCTTCTGTTCATTAAACGAAAAATTTTTATTGATTTTATTCAAAATATATTTTTTGTATAAATATTCTTTTTCATAGAAAAAATCTTTAACACTCAAATTCAACTTTTTAATTTTATTAATTTGATGTTTAGATAAAATCATTACTGAATTTCTTAAAACTAAAATTGGCAAGGGAATTTTTTCTTTTTCAAATGAACTTTTAAGCTGAAGCCAATATGATATCTCTGAGGCACCTCCAACGACAGCAATATTTGGTAAAACTAATTCTTGATATATTGGCCTAATTAAAACATTTGGACTGAAATTTTGAGGAAAATTATCTATTTCATCTTTTTCCAAATTATCAGAATTTAAAATCAGTTCTCTTCTACCTTCTTTGATTCTAAAAAAATTAATATCTCTGTAGTGTGCTTGTTGATGATATGAATTTTCTAATAATCTCTCACTATCATTTTTTATATACTTAGAATAATATTTATCTAAAACATCTTTCTTAATTACATTTTTAAAACTTGACTTTAAAGATTTATCATCGCCATCAATTATAACTAGACCGTATAATCCAAACAACTCATTTAGTAAAAATCTTGTACAATCCACTAGATTTCTATCATTTCTATATGCTTTTTTAAAAATTTTAAGAAGATTTTTTCCATCATTACTTTTTTGCAATAAATCAGTCAAATTATCTGAAATAAACTGTTCAATTTTATCAAATTTTAATCTTCCAACAGGCATATTTTCATTGACTTTATTATAAGTGTAAACTTTATTGTTTACATAAAAATGATTAATTTCATTTAAATCATGATCTTCACTTGCTAACCAAAATAAGGGAACAAAATTATTATTTGGATATTTTTCAGTTAATTTTTCAGCTAAATTTATAGTTGAAAATATTTTATAAATAAAAAAAAGAGGACCAGTAAATAAACACAATTGATGCCCCGTAGTAACTGTATAGGTATTTTCTTTTGATAATAATTCTATATTTTTTTTAGAAAAATTAGATAATAATATTTTAGAATTTTGTTGTTTTAAAACATTTACCAACAGTTTTCTGTCAAGATTTTGTTTTGATTTGTTTTTAATTTGTTTATTAAAATTATCAAGATTTGGGAAATAACTAATTTTATCACTCAAACTATCATTTTCTTCAATATAATCATTTATTAATTTTGAAAAAAAATTAGTTTCTTTATATGTAATTTTAATCTGATTTAACATAAGCTATTTCATGATAAAACCTCCAGCAATTAAATCATTTCCTTCATAAATAGCCGCAGATTGACCAGGAGCAATTCCACGTACTTTCTTATGAAACAACACTTTAATTCGTCCTTCATCATTATATACAGTAGCATACTCACCTTTATGTTTATATCGTATCTTTACAAGAAACTCATCACCATCATTAATCTTTGTATATTTTAAATAATTTACATCCTTAATATACATCTCTTGCTTTTGTAATTCTTCTTTGTCTCCTACTGTAACTGTATTATTATCTGCATCAATACCTATAACGTAAGTTGGTTTAGAACCTAATGAAACTCCTAACTTACGTTGACCAATAGTATAAAATGGATAACCGTTGTGTGTTCCTACAACTTTTCCATCAGAGGTAATAAAGCTGCCTCCGGCAACCTTTTTTTCTAAACCCTTTACCTTTCGTTTTAAAAAACTTCTATAATCATTATCAGGTATAAAACATATTTCATAGCTCTCACTTTTTTGGGCAAGTTCTTTGTATCCCTTTGATAATGCCATTTTTCTAATGTCTTCCTTATGGTAGCCTCCAATTGGAAATATCGTTCTGCTCAAGCACTCTTGACTTACACCCCAAAGAACATAGGACTGATCTTTTATTTCATCTAATCCTTTTGAAACAACAAACCTATCATTTTCCTTTCTAATTTGAGCGTAATGACCTGTTGCAATATACTTGCATTTTAACATATCTGCCCTTTTTAATAAAGCTGCCCATTTTATATGTGTATTACATAATACACAAGGATTTGGAGTTCTTCCTGCAATATATTCATCAACAAAATTATCAATTATTGCATCTCCGAATTCATCTCTAATATCTAAAACTGTATGAGGAAATCCACAATCTACAGCTACTTTTCTTGCATCATTAATTGAATCTAAACTACAACAACCTGTTTCTTTACCATTACCTCCTGATGATTCATAATCCCAAGTTTTCATTGTTAAACCTATAACTTCATATCCTAATTCATGTAAAATAAGAGCAGACATAGTACTATCGATTCCTCCACTCATTGCCATTAAAACTCTTCCTTTTTTCATCACTCAATATTTATTGTAGTATCTAGAACACCATCTTTGGAATAATATTTCCATACATTTGATTTAACCCCATTCTTATACTGTCCTTTGGAATGTAATGCACCTGAAAAATAATAATTAATCTCATCTCCTTGCTTTATACCCATGTAATAAATTGAACTCTGTTTTAATTGTCCATTTTGAAAAAACTGTTCGAATTTACCATGTTTTTTTCCTTCTTTCCAATATTGAATTTCAAATAAATTTCCATCTTCATAAAAAACTTTTTTAAAACCACTTAGCAGATCAGATTTATATTGCTCACTTAATATTAATGTACCATTAAAATTATAATAGTTCCATGTACTATCTCTTAATTCATTAACATAAATACCAGAAGCTTTTAGCTGACCATTTTTGTAATAAAAATGACATGATGATGCGGTACCGTTATGAAAATATTTTTTTTCAATCTTTAACTCACCTGTATTGTAATAATGTAAAAAAGTACCGTAAGGTATTCCATCCTTGAATTGCCCCTTATATTTTAATGAGCCATTTTGATACTTTTTATGCCATTCTCCTTGCTTTAAATTATTATGATCGATTATATTTTTTTGCTGACTATATAAAATAGTAGAAACAAAAATTGATGCAAAAAAAATTATTCTCATTTAAATATAATTTTTACAAATATAAAACTAAATTGAATCTACTAATTCATTAGTATTTAAAATAAATTTATCCCATGAAAATCTTATTTTTTCTTTTTGTACATTTTCTGAAAATTTATCCTCTCTGTCATTATTATAAAAATCATATATGTAGTTTGCAATATCTAAAGAATCTTTTTTTGTAACATAACCTACTTTTAAGTGTGGTACTATTTCTGAAAGACCTCCAACATCAGTTACTAACATAGGTCTATCAAAATGATAGGCTATTTGAGTTATTCCACTTTGTGTAGCTGTTTTATAGGTTTGTGTAATTAAATCTGCAGCACAAAAATAATTTTTTACTTCATCTGCAGAAATGAAACTACTTTTCAATATTACAGAATCTTTAATATCTAAGGATTTAATTAAATTTAAATATTTTGATTTGTTTTCATAAAATTCACCTGCTACAATCAATTTAACTCCTATTTTTTTTATGCGCTTATCATCAAGAGCATTCAATAATAAATCTAATCCTTTATATTCACGAACAAAACCAAAAAATAACAAATACTTTCCATTTTTGGTTAATTGTAAATTTTGTCTTGCCTCTTTTTTACTTATTTTATTACCGAATGTATTATAGATTGGATGAGGGAAAAATTTTTTATGTATACTTGATGTGAACTTATTTAAATCTGATAAAACAGATTTAGAAAGACATATAAATCCATCACATGATTTAACAAAAAAACTTGTTAACTGATGGTCACCTATTCTTTTTTCATGTGGAATAACATTATCTGTTATTGCAATAACTTTAGTTTTTCCTCTTATAAGTCTAGAAATTACACCTAAACAGGGAGCCATAAATGGTAACCAATATCTTACAACAACATAATCAGCTTTTTCAGACGATATATTCTTGGCAACCTTATACCAATTAATAGGATTAATAGAATTAATGCATGTCTTTATATTAATATTAGGTGCATCGCCATTTTCATATTGAGATGTACCAGGAAATAAAAATGATGGGTATTGTAAGCTGAATGAATATACAACTACCTCATTTCCTAGATCTTGGTATGCTTTAGCAAGTAAATTATTAAAATTAGCAATCCCACCTCTTAATGGAAAAGCAGGTCCAATAATGATTACTTTCTTTTTGTCCAATTTATATTTCTTTTTCTATCTGATAGCTGTTACTATCATGTGAATTTCGAGAAATCATTTCAGCAATAAAACCAGCTAGGAACAATTGAACTCCAATTATCATTGATGTTAAAGCAATGTAGAATGCTGACATATCAGCAATATTTTTTGCAGGCAAATCATTTATCATGAAAAATAATTTTGATCCAACTATAAACGAAAACAATATAAATCCAAGAGAAAACATTAAGGTTCCCAAAACACCAAAAAAATGCATTGGTTTTTTTCCGAAACGAGAAATAAATGATATGGTTAGAAGATCCAAAAAACCATTTAAAAAACGTTCAATACCAAATTTTGTTGAACCATATTTTCTTTTTTGATGTTTTACGACTTGCTCAGTTATATTTGAAAATCCAGACCACTTTGCTATCATAGGAATATACCTATGCATCTCACCATAAACCTCAATATTTTTTATAACATTTTTATTATATGCCTTGAGACCACAATTGAAATCATGAAGATATATTCCCGATGCTTTTCTGGCTGCCCAATTAAATAACTTTGTAGGAACTGTTTTGGAAATTGGATCATATCGTTCTTTTTTCCATCCAGATACCAAATCAAAACCTTTCTTATATACTTTTTCATATAATTTTGGTATCTCATCTGGACTATCTTGTAAATCTGCATCCATTGTGATTACAACATCTCCTTTTGCTTTTAAGAACCCAATGTTTAATGCTGCTGATTTACCATAATTTCTTCTAAACTTAACACCTTTAATATTTGAATTTTTGGAGTTTAATCTTTCTATTTCTTTCCAAGAGGTATCATCGCTACCATCATCAATAAGTATAATTTCATAAGAAAATTTATTTTTTTTCATTACTTCAACAATCCAAGTACTAAGTTCCTTGATTGATTCTTCTTCATTAAATAAAGGGATGACAACACTAATATTCATAACCTATTTACTAATTACTTGATTTTTTTGTGAAAAAAGAGAGAATAGATGAATATAAAAATCCCATAAACGTACCACCTAAAAGAGTCATAATCATCATCCAATGTGGCTGCATAAACTTAGCAGCAAATTGAAGCTGCATTTCTAACATTTCATCAGAAATTTCAGGGTCTGATTGAAGGAGTGTTTGTTCGGTTAGCTCTAATGAATTCGTAATTATTTCGGGATTTAAATATGTAATATAGATAAAAGTATAAATTGACATAACTGCAGACGAAAAAAAGGAAATAGTTGTTCCAAGTTTTAAGCATTGTTTATATGTAAGAATACCATTCATTTCATCATCTCTATATTTCACAATTGCAAAAGCTAAAAACATTATAATTAGTGCATTATTTAATATTGATGGAACTTTAGATGTTTGTTCATTAATATCCATACTCCAGAATATTATACCAAGAAGGCTAAGTGCTAGTCCTAATACAGCACCATAATTCATTGCAAATTTTTTTCTATCCATAATAAAAGCAAATATACATAAAAATAGAAGTTAAAAATTATTTGTACAAAACACAGAATATATTAGTTTTGCAAACAAGGGTAAGTCTTATACGACCAGCTCCTTATGAACTCCCCCAGGATCGGAAGATAGCAAGGGTAATAGGTTGTAGCGGTGCGATATAAGTAGCTTACCCTTTTATGATTTTATGAGATTCTACTCCATCCTACTTTTTCTCTAGCATATGGTCTGTAAAATCTAGAAATATTTATATTCTCAGCTAAATCTAAATTAGGATCGGCCTCTAGTATTTTTAGAGCTTCTGCCCTTGCATATTGTAAAATTTTATTGTCTTTTATAAGATCTGCAAGTTTAAAATCTAAAATTCCACTTTGCTTTGTACCCATTATATCTCCTGGTCCTCTTAATTTCAAGTCAACCTCAGAAATTTTAAAACCATCATTTGTATCCACCATAGTTTTTAATCGGGTTTTACCTTCATTACTTATTTTGTTACCACTCACTAATAGACAATAAGACTGTTCACTACCCCTACCCACTCTTCCTCTTAATTGATGTAGTTGTGATAAACCAAATCTCTCTGCACTTTCTATTATCATTACTGATGCATTTGGAACATTAACACCAACTTCGATTACTGTGGTTGCAACCATTATATCAGTAATGCCATCAACAAATCGTTTCATTTCATATTCTTTATCCTCACTTTTCATTTTGCCATGAACAATGCTTACCTGAAAATCTGGTAAGGGAAATTCTCTAACCAAAGAATTATAACCTTCCATTAAATTTTTATAATCTAACTTCTCGCTTTCTTCGATTAGTGGAAATACTATATAAACTTGTCTTTTTAAATAAATCTGCTCTTTGATAAATTTAATAATTTGTAGTCTTGAACTATCAGATTTCCAAATTGTTTTTATAGCTTTCCTTCCAGGTGGCAATTCATCTATAATTGAAACGTCTAAATCTCCGTAAAGTGTCATAGATAAAGTTCGGGGTATTGGTGTTGCAGTCATTACTAAGATGTGAGGTGGAAAATTATTTTTTGTCCATAATTTGGCTCTTTGGGCAACTCCAAATCTATGCTGCTCATCAATTACAACAAATGCTAAATTACTGAATTTAACCTTATCTTCAAGTAAGGCATGTGTACCTATCAAAATATCTATTTTACCGTTAAGTAAATCTTCATGAATAATTTTTCTTTGCTTTGTTTTTGTTGAACCAGTTAATAGTTGAATATTTACGTTCTGATTTTTCATAAAATCAACAATAGTGGTAAAATGCTGAATACTTAAAATTTCAGTTGGAGCCATTAAACATGATTGGAAACCATTATCAATTGCTATTAACATACACAATAATGCAACTAAAGTCTTCCCACTACCAACATCGCCTTGAAGAAGTCTATTCATCTGATAATGCCCCTTTACATCTTTTCTTATCTCTTTAATTACTCTTTTTTGTGCATTAGTTAATTCAAAGGGTAAAGAATTATTATAAAAATCATTAAAAGTATCGCCAATTTTATTTAAAGTATATCCTTTACTCTTATTTTTTCTAGATATTTTGGTTTTAATAAGATGAAGCTGTAAAAAAAATAACTCATCAAATTTTATTCTTTTTTGCGATCTAATTAATTCTTTGTGATTTACAGGAAAATGTATGTTAAACATTGCCTGCTCTTTTTGGGGCAAATTTAATTTTTCAATTAATTTTTTTGATAAAGTTTCCTCTATTTTATCTTTTAAAAAAGGAAGCATTTTTTTTATTAACAATCCAATTGCCTTGCTATTTAATCCTTTTGCATTTAATTTATCAGTTGAGTGGTAGACTGCCTGCAAAGCATTTCTTTTAAAATTATCTTCATAAAGTTCAACTTCAGGATGTGCAATATTAAATTTTCCTTTAAAAGAAGTAGGTTTTCCAAATATCAGATAATCTTGATTTAATTTTAAGTAAGATTTAATCCATCTAACCCCTTTAAACCATACTAAATCTATAAGTCCAGTTTTATCTTTAAATTTTGCAACTAAACGTTTAGATCTTTTTTGTCCTATCTCTTCAAATTGTATTATTTTTCCTTTGAGCTGTATATAAGGCATATCGTCACTTATATCACTAATATTAAATACTTTACTCTTATCTATATATCTAAACGGATAGTACTGTAATAAGTCACCATATGTAAAGATTGACACTTCTTTTTTCAACAATTCAGCTTTTGCAGGACCAACTCCTTTTAAATATTCAATTGGTGTAGAAAGAATGTGCATACTTATATTTTAATTAAATAATAATTTGTAAAACAAATAAACTAAAATGAATAGTTAAGCTTTGCATCTAATATAAATAAGTTTTTTGGACGCGCAATATTAATTTCATGTTGGAATCTATAACCAAGATCAAAATCTATCTTTTTTGATAAGGGATATGAAAGCACTATTGAATGTCTTAGCTTATTCAACTGCCGAGTTAAATGATAAAAGTACTCTGTGGAAACTGCGGGAGCTAATTTAGTTCCTTTGATATTATAAGCTAACTTAAATCTTTGTCGAAATACATTATTATAATTATTTAATTCTCCTTGCCTTTGCAATCTATTTCTAACGAAAAAAACATATCTATCTATTTTTTTTCTTAATACAATATCTGTATAGAAACGTTCAGTATTTTGTCTACTAAGCCTATAATTCCAACTATGAATATCTCTATAACCAAGAGCAAAACTCAAATTTTTTTTAATCTTATATTTTATTTTAAGATCAATAAATGCTTTAGAAATAATTGATGAATTTTCTCGATATCTAACTGTACTTCGTAAATAAAAATCGAATTTTTTAGAAACTTTCTGTTTAAGTGTAATAGTTGACCATGATTGAAAATCTTCTTCTTGGGCAATACAAAATATTGGTAAAAGAAATAAGATTAAAAGTTTACTTCGTATCATCTTCATAATAAAAAATACGCAAATTAGCCGTATCTCTTAAAAAATCTATTCTTCTAATTTCTACATGTACTACATTTATTCCAGTTCTTTCTTTTAAGTCTGCGAGCAATTCATCTCTTTTATCTGGATGGATTAACTCTATTTTTTCATAGGTTATATTTTTTCTACTCTGATGTCTTAACAACCATAGCCTTTCCATGCCATAAGTAATAAAGACAATTAGCAGATTGGCAAATAGTAATTCTGCATGACTAATTTTTTTATTTGATAAAGCATTTATTACTGAAATACCAATAACTAAAAACAGATAAGTCATTTCTTTAATAGCAATTGGATCTGTTCTGTATCTAATAATACCAAATATTGCAAAAAGTCCCAGTGCAAAACCCAATTGCAATTTCACACTATCAAGCAACACGCACAACAAAAATACGGTTAAACCAATTAAATAATAAGTAAATAAATAATCCTTATTTTTAGTTACAGGATAATAAATATATCTAATTATCATGGTTATAATAATTAAATTAAATAAAGTCTTGACAACAAGTTTTGAAAAATCTTTTGCATCAAAAAAGGGAGTATTTAAAAACTCCATACCATCAAGTAAAACAAGTAAAAATTCCATTATGTTCTTTTTATTTTATTAATATATAGTTGTTTTTTCTTAAATCTATTACTTTTAATTTTAGGATTAAGTTCTAAAGTTGACATACAATATTTACTCAATCTCATCGGCAATATACTTAATTCTTTGGCAATTCTTATAAAATCTGAAGACCTACTCATTCTTTCTTGCTTGACTTCAGCTATTACTATTTTTTTTAAATCACCTTTATTTAGATCATTTTGAAAAGTTAAATCTAAATCAATTGTTAATCTTTCTTTATTTTTTTTATGAACAAAAGTTATTCTATCAAAGTTGATTTTTTGTTGAGCTAATAAGTTTATTTCACTACCAACAACTTTGTTAATATATTGTTTGTGTTCAGCAGATAACTGTTTAACTATACTATCAACCTTCATTCTTTTTTTTATTGTTCTTCCTTTGTTGTTCTTTAACTTTATTTCTAAAAAAGTTAAGTTACTTCCAACATACTCTCTGAATCTAACTTTATTTCTATTAACTCTATTATTATGATGATCTAAATAAAACTTCCTATCTTCAGTATCGTAATATAGAGATTTGTAGCTATGAATTAACTGATTGTTGATCTCTAAAATTTTATAGAAAGGTTGCATTTTTTTTAATAATAAATTCAATTTACTGTATGAAAAGGTGTATTTTGTATCGGTTCGATTCATTAATTTTACACCGTCCATTTGAGCCAATGATATATGTTCAAAATCGGAAATAATTTTAGATACCTCCATTTACTTATTAATTATATAATCAGGTACATTAACTATGCTATTATTTGAGGAAATCTCTATACTTTTAAATACTGGGTAATCATATGTAATGTCATTTACAACTATACTATCTACATAAGTAAAAATAGTATATTGACCTTTTCTTAAAAATTCAAAGGAATATCTTCCATCCCAATCTGTTTCAAATTTATCATCATATAGTGCATTTTCATTATCCGAATAGATTATAAATACATCCTTGCCAGCTTTAGGATAAAAATGTGTATCATTCAATTGAGTTACAGTATTGTATGTAGTGGTATAATATATTACTCTTCCTTCAATAGATGAAGTACCACCCTCCCCTTCATTTTTCTCACAACTAATGAAACAAACACTAAGAATAAAAAACAAATTTCTCATTTTTCTATTTTTTTATTAGTTTAACAACACTATTTTTAGATTTAAATAAATACACACCTACTTCCCAATTACTAATATCTATTTTAGTGTTTTTTGTAGTGTATAAATGTTTGCCCATAATATCGTAAACACGAAGTTCATCATTTAAACCAATCAACTCTACCGTAGAACTAGCAGGATTTGGAAATAAAATCAATTTATTATCTGAAACACCTTCAGTTAATAATGTTGTACTTTGATTTTGAGAATTAAAGGTTTCTTCTTGATATGTAAAGACACCTATTCCATTAGGTACTCTTGCATAAGACATATCAGTAGGCATATTTACAAAATGTACAGCATCAATAATATTACCGCTAGGGTCGGATAAATAAACCTCCTCCTGATCAGCTGATAGCCTGTAGGTTGTGTGTAACCCTGCTTGAGTTGTACCTGCTGTATCACACCAAATAATTAAGTAATCATTTGGTTGAATGGTAACATTTGGAAATGACCATTTGTTTAATATATTTTCATTATCTGATAAATAAAATCCAGATAAATTCACAGCGTTTGATCCACCGTTGTAAAGCTCAACCCAGTCATCATATTCACCATCTTGATCAGCAACCTTAGTAAAATTGGATGCCATTATTTCATTAATAACTAAACCACTTACAACAGGTAATTGATGAAACTCTTTCTCAGCTCTTTCTGGAGAAAAAATACCAGCATCATTATTTTCTGCGTAAATATAATACTGAACGTCTCGAGCATCAACATCGAGCGTTATACCAAACACTCCATCCCCAGCAGCACCATCTCCATTATTTCCATCATCCATCATTTGTATCTTAGTAAATTTTTCTGAAAATTTAAATCGATATGCTAAATAAGCATAATTAGTGTTAGTGATATTCGCTGTTATATTAATTGTGGTATGAGGAAGCGCCGTTGAAATATTTGAAGCAACTGATGAAATAGTTGGAGGTGACGCCGAAAACTCTGTCGTAGACTGAATAAAATTAACTCTCGAATTAATCAATTCACTAACACCTATTACATTGGAAACAGAATTTGTTAAATTATTTTGATAATCAGAGTAACTATGAAACAGATTTGGATCAGCACTAATAATGTTATCAATTAATTGTTGAAAAACTAGCGCTCTGTTGTAATAATTATTATTAGCAAGATGCTCATTAACGATTGTACGCATATGTGCAACATACATTTTTTTATATCTATCGGATGAAAATATTTTACTTGTCATTATATTTTGGTTGTTAGATGAAGAATGAAAAATATCTAACTGTTGTAAATCTTGATTATTTACAGGGGATGGCAATCCATTAGTGAAAATCCCGAAAGACTGATTCATATTCCACAGTATTGGAGAAAATCTCCCATTATTGTCTTTAAATAAATAAAAGTTTTTAGGAATAGAATTTATTGGACTATCTAAACAAACAAATAAATTTTGAAATGCCATCATCCATAATGTCCTATCAATATCCAAAACCTCTTCTACATTAGCAAAATGATTGTTAACTGTATCCATAAAATCTGATAACTTAGACCAATCATTTGAAGATTGCATTTCATATAAAGCTTGATAGCATAAAGTATCTGTAAAAAACTCCCATATTCCTGCTTGTGTTGAAGGACATCCTGGGGCTTGAAAATTTGTTTCATCAGCTTTAAAAAAAGGTCCTTTTCTCTCATAAAAATTTTCATTAGTAAAATCATCATCTATAGACTGAACACAAACATATAATCCAATTTGATTTCCATTAATAAAAACATTTGCATAAGTAGATTTTGGTGCTGGCATATAATCTCTAGCTATTTCGTAGCTCAACATTTCTCTAACAAATGTAGGATCATGAAAACCATTAGAAAGCTTCAAAGTATTATATCCATCAATTGATTGTCCATTATTAACATAATCTAAACTGATATTAAGAGGATTTTTTATACTATTGCTGCTGTATGAATCTCCGCCTTTGTATCTTACTCCAACTAACTCATCAACCTCACCATCTATAATGATGGAATCTGCTATTAATCTTTGTCCACTTGAGTAATAATAATGTAATGAATCATCCCAATTACTTTGCGAAAAAAATATTTCTATTTGTCTAACTCCCAAATCAAATATATTTTGACAGAATGAAACTTTTGAAGTAATTAACAGTATCGTTATAAAAATGACTTTGAGGTGCATATTTTTTTTACAAAGTTAAAAAATTGTTATTAATCTAATTTTAATGTTAAATTATATGATAATTATATCTTAATTATTTTTTTTCTGTAAGTTTTCTCCTCATTTCTGAATAGTACATAGTAAATGCCTGGACTAAATTTCTTTAAATTAATCTTACTTGCATTTGGATTTAATGTCAAAATTTTCATTCCAAAGGAGTTATATAAACTTATATCGCTAATTTCCACGCTAGAAGAGAAAAAATATTCCCCAGTTGATGGATTAGGAAAAATGGCAAAAGGGTTTATAAAAAGATTGTTTGTTGAACTAATAGAAAGAGATATTTTTGAGATACCAGTACTTGTTGCAACCCAAGCATTATTATAAATATCTATTGCTATACCGCGAATATTTGGTCCAATCAAACCATCTGAAATATCAAAATCTTGCCAATCTACACCATCGAAATAAGCAACGCCTCCTTCGGCCAAATAACCAACATATATGGCTACCCAAACATTTCCATTAGAACCTATATCAATTTCAACAACAGGGTTCAATGTATCAGGTGGAGGTAATATATACATTCTAGTATAATTTTGGGATATTAAATTTTGATTGTCTAATATCGAAATACCTCCGCCAGTTCCAACCCATTTATTGCCTAAATTATCTATCCTTAGATCTGTAACATTTTGAGAAAGCAAACCATTAGAAGTGTCGATTTTATTAAAATTAATTCCATCATAATAAGTTAATCCACCATACAAATGACCAAACCAAATTCCACCTTGATTATCAAAAGAAACTGAACTAACACCACTCCAGTGCAAATCATTATTTGAATAAGAAGTCCAGCTTGACATATCAAATGATGAAGCTCCTAAATTTGTTCCAAACCAAATTAAACCTGATGTTAAATCTTCATCTATACTTTTAATTTGATTACTAATTAAATCACTGTTAGTAGTAGTATAAGAATACCAATTAATACCATCATATCTATTGACACCAAAATCAGTTCCTACCCAGATATCTCCATTTGATGCACAATAAATATCTTTAATATTATCTGATAGAATTTGAGAAATATTGCTAGTGTTATAGTTTAACCAATTTACACCATCAAATTTTTGTATTCCTTGCGAAGTCCCGATCCAAACATTATTATTGATATCAATATCTATGCACTCAATAAAATCAGTGATTAGTCCATCTGCAACTGTATAATTTGTAATTAGCTGTGATTTAGATGTAAAAACAAAACAAAAAAAAACAAGAAAAAATATTATCTTTTTTAAAATCATAGCTTAATTATTTTATGAACAGAATTATCTTCCAAATGTATAAAATAGGTTCCTGATTTCCAATTTTGGGTATTTATTATTGTATTTTTTTTATTTCTCAAAACTAATTTTCCCAAAATATCTTTAACGCTAAAGTTGAAACTTGTTTTTACAATTAATTTTTCATTAAAAGGGTTAGGATAGGCTTTGAAATTATTTCTATTAGTACTATTGAAAGCATAGGTAAAATCATTATTACTTTTAAATGTTGGTGTAAGCATAGTGAAATTTCCATAACCATTTGGACTTCTACCAAAAGATATATCTTCATTTTGAGTAGGAAAAGAAATAGAATCAATAATAGTACTATCAGAATTTGATAAAATCACAATTTCTCCTAAATTAGAAAGCTTAAAATTTGCATGATTAGAACCTTGATTACCATCCTCATCAGCCCAAACAATTAAATAATCACCTGGTAAAACTACACTATTTGGTAACTTCCATTTCAAAAGATTAGAAATAGTATCAGATAAATATAAATTATTTGTTGAAATTGGAAAATTACTCGAGTTGTATAATTCAATCCAATCTTCGTTTTTACCACTATTATCTTTAACAGTAGATTTATTGTTAGACATTAGCTCATTAATAACTAAACTACCCGAATTAATTTTTGATTTAACATTTAAATATTCATAGGCTGCCCTTTGAGGATAAAAAATACCGGCTGAATCATTTTGAGCATAAAAGTAATAATCTATTGAGTTACTAGAATTATTTAAAATACAACCATATATTCCATCCCCACTTGCTCCATCATTATGATTACCATCATCAAACATTTCAATTTCATTAAATATTTCATTTTCTCCAAAGCGATAAAACAAATATACGTTGTTAGCTTCTGCTACTTCTGAATTGAAAGTTAAATTATCACCTAAAGAAAAATTTATTGGTTGTACAGAATTAATTACAAAGGATGGGGGCCCATTAAAACCAAAATAATTAGACAAGTAATTTGATCTCTCATCCATTAGTTGAAAAATTCCAGGACATATAGAAGAAACTAATGATACTTGATTTGTTAGATTAGTTGTAAAATCATTATAAGTATAAAACTTATTCGTATCATTTTGAACATAACTATCAATGAGATTTTGTAAGAATTGTGCTCTATTTTTATATAGATCATTTATAAAATTTTCCTGCATTATTGTTCTTATATGAGCTATGTACATTTTTCTATATGTATCGTTATTAAACAAATTTTGCATTAATGGTCGTGGTGAAACAGATATATAATTATAATGTACTAATGGATCCATATTTTGTGCTTGACTAATATCAAAGCCATTAAAATACAGCTGTGAAGCATCTGTTAATCTGAATGATGCAAAAGACATATTTAAATCCCATATAATTGGACTAAATTGATCGGTTAATGATTTATATAAATAGTAATTTTGCCCATAACCAATGTAAGAATCAAAATTTATTACTGAATAATTTAAAGCATGCATCCATAAAGTCCTATCTACATTTAAAACCTTATTAACACTATCAGAATTTGTATTTAATATATCAATTAAATTGTACAAATCAGTCCATCCATAATCTGATTCAATGTCATAAAACAAGTAATAATCTGAACTATCCTGTCCATGCGTGTTACTCAAATTTGAATTTTCACCACCTATTTGAACATTAAGATTTTCGGGATTACACTTGAAAAAGCTATTGTACTTACTTTGATAATGATCTATCAAAAAATCTTTATTAACAGCCTCAACATTTGTATAAATGCCCCACAAAGTGTCATTAATAAATAAATTCACAAAATTAGCTTTAGGAGAAGGCATATAATTCCTACAAATTTCATAGGTTAAGACTTCTCTAATAAATGATGGATCTTGAATGACATTTGATAGTTTTAATTTTTCAGTTCCAAAATGATCTTGATTTTCTATTATGTAATCCAATTTAATATTGAAAGGATTTTTTGTTCTATTAACACTAACTGAACTAAAACCTTTATATCTCACTCCAACGCTATCATATGAAAAACCATTTATTTCAAGATGAGCTAATATCCTTTGTTTATCACCCAAGACATATAAACTATCTAGAATATTATCCCAATCAGAATCATAAAAATTAATTCTTATTTCTTGTACAGTATCTGTATGATAAAAATTGTTCTGGCAGAATAAAATATTGGTACTTAAAAAAAATATGAGTAAAAATATTTTTTGTTTCATCTAAAATATTAATATCCTCTCAGATTTTAAATTTCCATAAATATCTGACATTTTAACAAAATAAGTACCTTTTTGCACTTTACTTAAATTAAGTTGTAAACTTCTATTTTTATTGTAATAATTAAAATTGACTTGTTTTCCAAGAACATCGTGTATTGTAATCAATTTTATTTCAAATTTACTTGAGACAGTTATTTCAAAAAAACCATTACTTGGATTTGGAATTACTTTAAAGTCAATTAAATTATTTTCAGAAATGGATGTTTGATTAAAACAAGATGTACCTGACGTGTTCATATAAGGCTCAAGAGCAATGATACCTGGATAATCACATTCATATCTAAAACCTTTTTGTGAATCAGCAGCATATGGACCCCAAATTAAATTTCCTAAAGAATCAACCTCATACATAACACCAGCTCCACCTTGACCTCCAGAGGCATTCACAAATATATTTCCATTAGACATACGATCAGAGGCTGATTGACCATTAGCAGAAAATTGACAAACATATCTTGTAGTATAAGATATTGGTGCAAATGGTTGACCAATCGTTCTTAAATATGTATATCCTGTGCTAGGATCTAAAGGTGTTTCAATACCATCAACAGTAGATTGATTATTACCACCTCCTCTATTATTGAAGATTTGTAAATAACCACCATTTGGTCTACCATCATTAGTTATCCATCGCACATCATGAACAGCTGATGGAATAACTTGAGGTCCTGACATTCCATAATTAGAAGGATTACCCCACCTATATAAAATATCTCCCCCCATGCCAGAATTTCCGCCAGTATGACCAGCTGCCTCTGCAGAAGTTGTACTATGGTCAATAATATATATTTCTGAAGCAAAGCGTGATGAAAACGCAATTTGATCTAATTCTTCATTATAATCAACTCCATTAACATGAAACCAATCACCACCACCTCCTCCAGGACCACCTCCAGGACCACCTCCCTGAATCATATTAATATCAATAAGTTCAGGGTGATCAGAAATATTTGAAACATAATTTGGTTTATTTGGGTCTAAGTCTTGACATAAATGATCCCAAATATGCCATTCCCATACAATATTCGCACTTCCATTACCGTCAGGCTCCAGTTCTATAAAATGTGTTGGCCATTTCTCTGAAGTTGCATTATCATAGCCAGCATTATTAAGTTCATTGACACTTTTAACTTCCCAAGCAGTTAAAAGAACATTATCACCAATTAAGGTAATGTCATGATGACTCAAATAATCAGCAGTTGAATATTCATAATCCCATACAATTGAACCATCAGGAGCAATTTCTTGGACTCTACCAGCATCAGCTGCACCTCCTAATATATTACCATTTCTTTTAGTTCCTCTAACAAGATTGCCATTTTTCTTTAGCAGAACAGTGTAATTACACTCAGTATTTAAATTCCATGTATGAGCAATGTTTTGATTTTCATCAATTAAATATGTTGTATTTGAACCTTGTGCATTATATAAAGCAAATCCATTAAAATTTTGCGATTTGCAATAAATTGATAATAAAGTAAAAAGAACAATAATTCTAATTTTCATTTTTTAGTGTTTAAAGATACACTAATTTTTAGATTATGATCTTAATTCATCTTTTGCTTTACCCCAATATTTTTCCATTTGTACAATATCTAAATCTGAAATATCTATATTTTTTTGTTTTAACAGATTTTCCATTAGCTTGAAACGCTTAATAAATTTAATATTTGTTTTTTCAAGTGCATCTTCAGGATTTATATTGATAAATTGTGCATAATTAACTAATGAAAATAATAAATCTCCAAATTCTTCTTCAATTTTATCTTTTTCACCATTTACTAATTCACATTTTAGTTCTTCAAACTCTTCAATAACCTTTTTCCAACTTTGATCTTTGTTTTCCCATTTAAAACCAATTCCTTTAACTTTTTCTTGGATTCTGTAAGCTTTGACCAACGAAGGCAAAGACTTAGGAACTCCTTCCAAAACTGATTTTTTACCCCTTTTGATTTTTAACTTTTCCCAATTTAATTTAACATCTACTTCATCATTTACTTTAGTATTTTTGTAAATATGTGGATGTCTATAAATTAACTTTTCACAAATAGTGGATATAACATCCTTTATATCAAACTTGTTTTTTTCTGATGCTATTTTTGAATAAAAAACAATATGTAATAATAAGTCTCCCAGTTCATTTTTTATTTCACTCATATCTTCTTTTAATATTGCGTCAGATAATTCATAAACTTCTTCAATAGTAAGATATCGTAAAGTTTGTAAAGTCTGGTTTTTATCCCAAGGACACTTAACTCGAAGTTCGTCCATTATTTCAATTAACCTATTTAATCCAAAATCTTTTTTTTGCATACCAAATTTTTGTTACAAACATACATACATTATCTTTTAAAATAAGAATTTTTTTTGTAAGTTCGAAATCAAATAAAACATAAGTATTATGAAAGAATTTAAATCATATTTTATATTAATCACATGTATTACATTTTCAAATTTATTGCTTGCTCAAACCTTTGTTAGCACGATTGCTGAAAATAAAAATGTTGTTTTGGAAGAGTTTACTGGTATTTCATGCACCTATTGCCCAGACGGACACAGAATAGCTAAAGACATATTCAACCAAAACCCAAATGATGTAGTATTAATTAATATTCACACAGGCTCTTTCGCCACTCCTCAAGGATTGGGAACAGACTTTAGAACATCTTTTGGTTCTGCAATCGATGCTCAAGCAAATGTATCTGGATATCCTGCTGGAACAGTAAATAGACATCAATTTTCCATGACTCAAAATGGAGGAACTGCTATGAGTAGAGGAGATTGGACCTCAGCAAGCTCTCAAATTTTGACAGAACCATCATACATTAATATTGAAGCCCAGGCATCAATTGATGTGTCAACTAGATTGTTAACTGTTGTAGTTGAAGCATATTATACTGGAAATGCACCTGCTGGAATTTTAAATAATGTAAATGTAGCACTTTTACAAAATAATATTGAGGGTCCTCAAACTGGAGGTTCACAATTTAATCCTTCAGCAATTTTACCAAATGGAAATTATAATCACCAACATATGCTCAGACATTTAGTTACAGGTCAGTGGGGAGAAACAATAATGAACCCATCAGGTTTTTGGACCAACACATATACCTACAATATTCCAAATGACTTAAACAGTGTTGTATATGACTTATTTAACTTAGAAGTTGCTGTTTTTGTTGCAGAAGGACAACAAGAAATTATAAATGGTAACCTAGCAAGCTTATCTTTTATTACACCACCAGGCATGAATTTAGTTGATTTATCTTCAAATAGTAATATGTCAATGCCAGTTTCATATTGTGACAATTCAGTTACACCTGAAATTACAGTTTCAAATAATAGTCAGTTAACAGTAGACACTTTTGAAGTTAGCTACACACTAAATTCTAATCAAGCAGTTTCACAAACTGTTTATGATCCTAATTTTGTAGCCGGTGCTACAACTACAGTTAGCTTTCCTACAATTACTGTACCATCTGGAAATAATACTATATCTTATAATGTTTCAACAATTTCAGGAACTTCATTTATTGATAACGTTTCTAATAACAACTCATTTAGCTCAGGATCATTTAACACGTTGTCTCCCACAGCTTTTGCCAATACCCATTCAGAAGGATTTGATAATTATGCCTTAGCAACACCAGCACCAANTAATGCAATTTTAGAAGANCAAAATGGAAACTGGGTTGGAGTAATTGACCCAACATACACTAATGGACAAGCAGTTGGTGGATTTGGTAATACTCCAAATGCATATCGTTGGAGATTTGGAGATTTTAATAATGGTGAAGAGGCAATATTAGTTTTTGATATGTTAGATTTTAGCTCATCAACTAACAACGAAATTTCTTTATCTTTTTCACATGCAAATGCTAATAGCTGGGATCAAGATAAATTGCAAATTCTTGCTTCTTTAGATTGTGGCATTAGTTGGGATTTGGTTCACGAAATAAGTGGAGGAGATTTACATACAGCATCCAATTTAGTTAGTAGCGGTAATTTTTATCCAACTNCATCTGAGTGGGATAGTATAACNGTAGACTTAAGTAATTATGATGGATATAACAANGTAAACATTGCGATCAAAGCAATNAAAGGAGGAGGAAANAATGTTTATGTTGATGACATAAATATTAAGCNAGGANTTGTTGCTACTTCAATAAATCAAACAACTAAAGAAAATATTTCAGTATTNCCNAATCCAGCAGATGAAAAAATTAATATTTCTGGAAATTATGAACTTTTAGAAATCCATGATGTTTTTGGAAAAGTAGTTCATACNGANNNAAANAATACAAAATCAATTGATTTAAAAAATATAAGTAATGGCAACTACATTATTCATTTCTNTTCAAAAGATAACAATATTTCAACTAAAAAAATAAGNATAATAAAATAATNATGAAAAATATAAATATAACTTTAATACTGTTACTTNTTAGCTCAACAATTTTAGCACAAACTTTTGTTAGCACAACACCTGAAAATCGAAATGTTATTCTNGAAGAATTTACTGGNATTCACTGTCCATCTTGCCCTGGAGGACATAGNCAATCGCAAGGACTTTANGATAATAATCCTGGAGATGTATTTGTAATCAANATTCATACAGGAAGNTTAGCAGCACCAAGTCCTGGAGAACCTGACTATAGAATAGATCCTACNGGAAATGACTTGATGTGGGCTACAGTNCCAGGTGCNACAGGAATNGGNTTNCCATGNGGAACAATAAACCGACACGAATATTTATTTACTTCAGCACCAACACCACAACAAGGTGCAGGTACATTTGCCTACAGTCAAAGTGATTGGCCTGTTTTGGTTTCTCANGTTCTNAATGAGCCATCACCAGTAAATGTAGGTATTCAAGCAAATGCAGATGCCAATAATAATTTAGTTGTTGATATTGAAATATATTATACAGGAAANCAAACGGTTAANTCAAACTTTTTACATGTTGCCGTNNTACAAAATGATATTGTAGAAAATCCAATGGTACAAGCTGGTGGTTCGTCTAATTCACTTTGGTATGATGCAGCAACAGGAACATATACCCAACAACATATGCTAAGACATATGATGACTGGTACNTGGGGAGAGGAAATTAATACNATTTCATCAGGAACATTTGTTCAAAAACAATATGTATGGCAGTTACCTTCTGACATTAACGGAATTAGTTTAGACCCGTCAAAACTTTCAGTAGTTGCTTTCGTTAGTGAAAGTGCTAGAGAAGTAATAAGCGGAAATGAAAAAAAAGTATCATCAGCAGGATGGATTGCACCATCATGGGACTGTACAGGAGGGGCATGTGTTGATCCAGGAACTGGTAACGGCTTTTATAGTTCTGAACAGCAATGCATTGATAATTGCAACATTACCCCAACATGGAACTGCACGTATAGTGGTCCAAACCAGGGAGCATGTGTTGATCCAGGTAATGGGACTGGAAACTATTCGGATTCTATTTCATGTGAACAATCATGTATTAGAAAATCTTACAACTGTACTGGACCGGGTACTGCATGTGTAGATCCTGGAGATGAAAGTGGAAGTTATCCAACACTTGCTGGTTGCTTATTTGTTTGTGGAATAAGTGAATCTTATAACTGTGTTAATGGTCACTGTAGTGACCCTGGAGATGGAAGCGGAACATACTCTAGTATGAGTAGTTGTATTAGTGATGGTTGTTTACCACCACTAAATGTTACTGAATATGATAATTTAAATATTAAAATATTTCCAAATCCTGCGCAAAATAAAATTTTTATTGATGGTGAATTCAAGAATATTAATATTTATAATGGATATGGCGATAAAGTATATAGTACTGAAAGTAAAAATGAAATTAATATCTCTAACTTTAAAAATGGATTGTATTTTATAGAGATTAGTACTGAAAAATCAATTGGAATTAAAAAACTTATAATTTCAAAATAAAAAAACAATGAAATTATTTTTAATAACTGGTATATTTATTGCTTTAGCATTTGCAGCCATTGCAATTAAAATATTACTCAAAAAAAATGGTGAATTTTCTGGAACTTGCGCTAGCCAAAATCCTTTTTTAAATAAAGAAAATGAGCCATGTGGATATTGTGGTAAACTACCTGAAAATTGTGAAAATTCTTAGTTCAAAATATAATTTTTAAAATAATCAGATGAATAAGTTTCTAGTTTTGAACCATTAGAATAAATTAAAAAAATATCAATATCATCTCGATTAGAAATAAACTCTAATGTTTTTTCTAAACCCATTGCCATAAAAGCAGTTGCGTAAGCATCAGCATAAATACAGTCTTCATGTATAACAGTTACACTTAATAGCGAATTTAAAGATGAAAAACCAGTTTTTGGATTTATTATGTGAGAGTATTTTATATTATCTTTTTCTATATAATTTCTATAACTACCAGATGTTGCTAAAGATTTATTTTCTAAACTAACTACAAATTGAAATCTATCAGTAAAATCAATTTTATCATTTGGTTTTTCAACTCCAACTACCCAGTTATTTGAATTAATATTTTTTCCCTTAGCTAACAATTCACCACCAATTTCAATTAGATAATCATTTATATTTTTACTTGTTAAAAAATGTCCTATAACATCTACAGTATAACCTTGAGCAATAGCATTAAAATCAATTGAGTAATTATCTGGTAAAGAAATACTATTTGTATCTAATTTGACTTTATCAAAACCAACATAATTAAGTAGTTTAATAATTTTTAATGAATCAATATATTCACTTTTTTTATTTTTATAAAAACCCAACTCATTAATTATAGGATAAGATGTGCAATCAAAATATCCATCTGTTTCAATAAATAATTGATAAGCTACATTGTAAACGTCTATCAAATACTTATCAGCTACAACATAATTATCTTTATTTAGTTGAGATATAAGTGAAGAACTATCATAAATTGATAAAGACTGATCAATTTTATTTAAAATACTATCAATTTTATTTTGATAATCAATGTTTGAACTACTTACATATTTTATGTTATAATATGTACCCTGAGCTTTTCCAATATTAGTGATAAGAAATTTATCTTGACTGGAATTACAAGAAGAAAGAATCAAAAAAAATAAAACTAAGGTACGTATCAAGGATAGTATTTATTTAACCTCCAAAATCATCAAATCTTACGTTTTCATCTGGAATACCCCAATCATCAGCCATTTTTAAAACTGCTTGATTCATTAAAGGGGGTCCACAAAAATACAACTCAATATCTTCTGGAGCTTCATGTTTAGATAAAAACTCATCAATTACTACTTGATGAACAAAACCAGTAAAACCATCACCATTAGGGTCATCAAGGTTCTTTTTATTTTTCCAATTATCTTCAGGTAATGCATCAGATAAAACTAAATGAAATCTAAAGTTTGAAAAATCTTTTTCTAAATCTCTGAAATAATGAATATAAAATAATTCAGCTCTGGATCTTCCGCCGTAAAAATATGTAACTTTCCTACCAGTTTTTAGTGTTTTAAAAAGTTCATATAAATGAGACCTCATCGGTGCCATACCAGCACCACCACCAATATAGAGCATTTCAGCATCGCTATCATTTATAAAAAATTCTCCATATGGTCCTGAAATAGTTACTTTATCTCCTTCTTTTAAGCCAAAAATATATGATGAAGCAACACCTGGATTAACATCCATCCATTTATTGTTTACCCTATCCCAAGGTGGCGCTGCAACTCTTACATTTAACATAATTTTTCGTCCCTCATCTGGATATGAGGCCATTGAATAGGCTCTTACTACCTCTTCATCATTTTTCATAACAAGATTTCTAATGGCAAAGTTACCTTCACTCCAATCCTTTTCAAATTTTTCAGGTTCACCTGGATGATCAGTTGGATGTGCTGTAATATCCATTTCTGAAAACTTAACTTCTCCTTCTGGAATTTTAATCTGAATATACCCACCTGCTTTATAATCCATATCTTCAGGAATTTCAACAATAAATTCTTTGATATATGTTGCGACATTATAATTAGAAACTACCGTAGCTTCCCATTCCTTAACTCCAAAAACTTCTTCAGGAATTTCAATTTCCATGTCTTCTTTTACTTTTACTTGGCATCCTAATCTAAAATTTTCAGAAATTTGTTTTCGTGAAAAATGTGGCTTTTCAGTTGGCAGTATACTTCCACCACCCTTATGTACTTGACAAGTGCACTGTACGCATGTTCCTCCACCTCCACATGCTGATGGTAAAAAAATACCAGCATCGCTAAGTGTTGTTAAGACTGTATTCCCTCCTTCAACCTCTAATTCTTTTTCTCCATTAATTATAAGTTTAATCTTTCCAGCTGGAGATAGTTTAGATTTTGTAAATAATAAAATACTTACTAATGCTATAATTACTGTTAAAAAAACTACAATACTACTTATAATCGTTGATGTACTTAATAATATCATTTTAATATTTAATTTATAATTTAATACCCATAAAGCTCATAAAAGCAATACCCATTAAACCAGTTATGATGTATGTAATTCCTAAACCTCTTAATGCTGGTGGAACGTGAGAGTATCTAATTTTTTCTCTAATAGCAGCAAGACCAACGATTGCTAAGAAAAAACCAAAACCTGAACCTAAACCAAATACAGTTGCTTCAGTAATATTAGTATATGCTCTCTCTTGCATAAATAAAGAAGATCCTAAAATAGCACAATTAACAGCAATTAGTGGTAAAAATAAACCTAATGATCCATAAAGAGCGGGAGATACTTTTTCAATAATCATTTCAACCAATTGCACCATTGAAGCAATAACTGCAATAAACATTATAAAGGATAAAAAAGATAAATCTACATCTTTAAAACTTTCATCAAGCCAAATTAAAGCACCCTCTTGAAGAACATAATTTTCAAGTAAATAATTTATCGGTACTGTCATGGCTAAAACAAAAATTACGGCTCCACCCATACCAACAGATGTTTCTACTGTTTTAGAAATTGCCAAATATGAACACATTCCTAAAAAATATGCAAAAACCATATTTTCAATAAAAACAGCTTTTATAAATATATTTATTAATTCTTCCATAAAATTTAATTAGACTCTATTAATTTTTTATTTCTAGCTCTTTGGATCCAAATTAAAATACCCACTGTTATTAATGCCATTGGAGGTAAAATCATCATCCCATTGTTTTCATATCCTAATTCATATACACCAAGTTTTTCCAAAACAGGGTATCCATATAAAGTTCCCGAACCTAATAACTCTCTAAAGAAAGCAACTATAATTAATATAATTCCATATCCAAAAGAATTACCCAATCCGTCTAAAAAAGCTTTTCCGGGAGTGTTTCCAAGTGCAAACGCTTCTAATCTACCCATTATTATACAGTTAGTTATTATTAAACCAACAAAAACTGATAGTTCTTTGCTAACGTCATACACAAAAGCTTTGAGTACTTGATCAACTAATATTACTAAAGAAGCAATAACTACAAGCTGGACAATAATTCTAATTCTTGAAGGTATTAAATTACGCATTATAGATACCAATACATTAGCAGTTGATAATACAAACAAAACAGATACTGCCATGACAACCGCAGGTTTAAGTTGAACGGTTATTGCAAGAGCTGAACAGATACCAAGAACCTGTACCGTGATTGGATTATTATCATCTAATGGGTCAGTTAATAATTTTTTATTTTTCTTAGAAAATAGGTTATCTTTACTCATAAGTTAAATTAATATCATTAATAGCTAATGTGTCAATATTTAAAACCGAATCATTATTTCTTAAATCAGATTTTAGATTTTCAAAATATGGCAAATACATATTTAATCTTTCTGAAAGCATATCAGTAACTCCATCGGAAGTTATAGTTCCACCTGAAATGCCGTCAACAGCATATTTATCGTCTTTATCTGCTCCCCCTTTTTTTACTACAATAGATTTAAGGTTACCATCAACATCAAAAATATTTTTTCCTTGAAACGGATCTTGAAAAAAATCTTGATTTATTTCAGCTCCAAGACCAGGTGTCTCAGCTTTATGATCGAAGACTGCTCCAAAAACAGTATTGAGATCACTTTCTAGTGCAATGAACCCCCATATAGGACCCCAAAGACCCTTTCCTCTAAGAGGTATAATATATTTTTTTTCATTATCAAATTCACTAATAAACAAAGGTAATAATTGTTCAGATTTTTCTTTTTTAAGTTCAACAGATAAATCTAAATCAAAAGCAGAACCCTCTACAATATTACCAGCACTATTTAGAACCAATTCATCTTTAATATACTTTGGATAAATAATATTTGCTGAATCTCTGAGAATATTCACTCCTACAGAGCTTAAAATATTTTGTTTTTTTTCCAATACTATATTTACATCCTGAAATGGTTTTAACTGGATAGCCGCGGTAGACAATAAAGCAGCTACTACGATAACCATTAAAATTGCAAATAAAAATGTATATGAGTTTTTGTTTACATCCATAACTATACTGTTATTCTTTTTAAACGTTTTTTAATATTATTTTGAATCACATAATGATCAATTAGTGGGGCAAAAACATTCATTAGCAAGACAGCTAACATCATTCCTTCAGGATAAGCTGGATTAAAAATTCTAATTAGTATTGCAAATACTCCAATTAAAAAACCATATATATATTTCCCTGTATTTGTCTGTGTAGCTGTTACAGGATCACTAGCCATAAAAACGGCGCCAAAAGCAAAGCCTCCAATTATTAAATGAATATGAGCAGGAGTCTCCATCAATGCATTAAATCCAAGCAAGTTAAAAATGTAAGCCATAATATAACCCCCGACGAAAGTTGATAAAATTATTCTCCAGCTACCAATTCCAGTAGCAATTAATATAGCTGCGCCTAACAAGATAGCAATCATAGAGGTTTCGCCAATTGATCCAGGTATAAAACCTAAAAAAGCATCTTTAGATGTCCATACTAAATTCTCCCACTTTGTTGTATTGGCTGCTAAGTCCCCTAGAATAGTTGCTCCAGAGTACCCATCAGTAGTAGCGCCATGTACCCAAACTTTATCTCCTGACATATGCGAAGGATATGCAAAAAATAAGAAAGCTCTTGCAGTTAAGGCAGGATTTAAAATATTCATCCCAGTACCACCAAAAACCTCTTTACCAATAACAACAGCAAAAACAACTGAAACAGCTAACATCCATAATGGAACATCTACTGGCATTATTAGCGGAATTAACATTCCTGAAACTAAGTATCCCTCATTTACAGAATGACCTCTATAAATCGCAAATGCAAACTCTACTGTTAATCCAACACCATAAGAAACAACTAAAAGTGGTAAAAATTTCCAAAATCCAAAAATAAGATTTTGCATAAAAGTTGCATCTTGCATTAGTGCCGAATGGTATTGATAACCTAAATTCCACATCCCAAAAAGAATGGTTGGAATAAGTGCAAGTACGACTGTTCCCATTGTTCTCTTCAAATCAATAGAATCCCTAATGTGAGAACCTGAATGTGTTGTGTGATCTGGTACAAATAAAAAAGTTTCAAATGCATCATACGCTGGGTAGAAGTTTTCTAACTTACCTCCACTTTCAAAGTGAGGTTTAACTTTATTTAATATATTTTTAAAAAAATTCATCTTAACTATTTTCTTTAATTAATAGGTCTAAACCATTTCTAATAATTTGTTGAACATTAATTTTAGACGTACAAACAAATTCACACAAAGCAAAATCCTCAGGAGCTATTTCATAAATACCTAATTGTTCCATTAATTCAATATCCTCAACCATAATTGATTTGATCAAATGAGAAGGATAAATATCCATTGGTAAAACTTTTTCATACTCACCTGTCATGACATATGCACGTTCTTCTCCGTGCATATTAGCATCTAGAGTATATTTTTTGTTAGGACTTAACCAAGAAAAAAATGTTCTTGATGTAGAAAATTTATTGAAACCAGGTAACATCCATCCCAAAAACTCTTGCTTATTTCCTTCCTCAATAACTAAAACTGAAGTATGATAGAAACCTAAACTACCATTTTTATCTATTTTATCTCCAGAAAAAATATCTCCAGAAATGAATCTATTATCACCATCTTTAACATTATCAAATATTAAATTAGCAATGTTAGCTCCAGAAATACACCTGTAATATCTTGGTTTCTTTACTTGTGGTCCAGCTAAAGCAATAATTCTTGATACGTCATATGTACCTTGATCAAACAGTCTAGCAATAATTATAACATCTTGTGGATCAAGATACCAAACAACATCATTTTTGTTAATCGGGTCAATATGATGAATTTGTATACCCACATTTCCTGAAGGATGGGGACCGCTAAACTTATTAATTTGCACTCCTTTAGCTGAAGTAAAAACTGTTGAAGCATTTATACTTCCATCAATATTCAAATGTGTTTTTCCGTTGGTTAATTTTCTTATACAATTAATTCCTTTTTGAAATAGCTCTTCCATACCGTATAGTGCAAAATCATTGTCAATAGACAGTGGAGTTGAATTAAATGCNGAAATAAAAATCGCTTTCGGCATATCTTTTGGATTTGCAATAATATCATATGGTCTTTGTCTAATAAATGGCCAAACACCAGCTTCAAGCATTGTTTCAATTATTTGATCTCTACTAAGCTGATTAGAATTACCAACTTTAAAAGTTTTATATTTTATATCTTTATCTGCTTTAATTACGACTTTTAAAATTCTCCTTTTTTGCCCTCTGATAATTTCTTTAACACTTCCACTCACAGGAGATGAAAACTTTATTTTATCATTATATTTATCATAAAAAAGGGTGTCTCCTGCTTTTACTTTATCATTTTCCTTTACCACAAGTTTTGGTGTTAGCAAATGGAAATCAGTTGGTTTAACAACATACTCTTCCGAAGCTTGTAAAGGAGCATAAACTTTATCAGGTGATCCCTTTAAATTGAGTTTTAAGCCTCTTTTTAAACTTATATTTAGTGACATTATAAATTAGATTTTTCAAACACAAAATTATAAATTTGCAATGATAAATTATATTTAAAATTACAAGATTTTTACTTAAAATTCTATTTAGAATGATTCTAATTAAACAAAATATTTTTGCTAAAACTTTTCTGCTATTATTAATTATGACAAGCGTAAACAACCATTTATTATCAAACAATATTATAAAGCAAAATAATGACTCTATTTCCTACAAAAAATATACTTATGTAGATAAAATATTTAAAAAAAATATTAAGACGGTTTTATGCTTTCAAAAAGATAAAAATTTATCAATTCCTATAATAAATTTAAAATCAGATGAAAAAATAAGCTTAATTTTTGATGATCATAGTGATAATATGAGTAATTATTTTTATAAAATTATTCACTGTAACTCAAACTGGTTAAAGAGTGACTTGATGGAATCAGACTATATTGATGGATTTTTTAAAAATGAAATATATGACTACGAGCTGTCTTTCAATACTATTAAAAAGTACATTAATTACAATTTGGAATTACCTAATGAAAATATTGATTTTTTAAAATCTGGAAATTATATTATTGAAGTTACTAATCATTTAGATTCTATAATTTTTCATAAACGATTTATGATTTTGGAAAATAAAGTATCAATTTCTGCAAATGTGAAACAAGGTACCTTAAATAAAAACAAAAAAATTAAACATGAAATTGATTTTAACATAAATCATGAAAAATTTTATATTTCAGACCCTTACACTGATGTGAAAGTAGTTATTATGCAAAATAATAATGAAGAAAATAAAATTAATAATCTCACTCCGCTGTTTGTAAAAAATAATGTTTTAATATACGATTATGATGAGGAAAATAATTTTTTTGCTATTAATGAATTTAGATATTTTGATATTAAAAGCTTAAGATATTTTTCAGAAAGAATAAAATATATTGAGTCTGACTCAATAGATGATATAAATAAGGTTGTTCTTTTTAAGGACAAAAAAAGATCTTTTGATTTATACTCAATATACCCTGATATCAATGGTAAGTTTTTTATCGAATCTCAGGAGGCACGTAATTCTATGACTGAAGCTGATTATGCAAAAGTATATTTTAAATTAATTTCTGAAAAAATAGATTTTGGCGATATTTATATATATGGAAAATTATCTGACTGGATGATTAATGATGACTTTAANTTAAAATATAATGAAAAGGAAAAAATTTATGAANCTGANATATTATTAAAACAGGGATATTATAATTATAATTACGCACTTAAAGATACTATAAATAATACTGTTGATTTTAGCTTTATTGAAGGNACACATTACCAAACAAAAAACGATTATTANATATATGTGTATNACAGAGGGCCNGAAANCAGATATGACAANCTNATNGGATTTTTAAAAACTTCATCAAAAGAACTATTTTAAATTATTAAAGTATTAAATTTGAAAATAAAAATATTATATGTCAAACGCATTTTTCAAAACTCCAATCGCAGTCAACGAAGCTGTTAAAGAGTATAAAGTTGGTAGTATAGAAAGAGAAAAACTTTTGAACGAATACAGAAAAATGAATACTTCAAAAGTAGATATTCCAATGTATATTGGAGATAAAAAAGTTTATTCAGAAAACAAAATTAAACTTTCCCCTCCACATGATCATCAACATGTAATTGGCTCGGCTAATATAGGTAACGAAAAAGATGTTGAAAATGCCATCAGTTCAGCTCTTGAGGCAAAAGAAAAATGGAACTCAATGAACTGGGAACACCGTGCAGCAATTTTTTTAAAAGCAGCTGATTTACTGGCTGGTCCATATCGAGATAAATTGAATGCAGCTACAATGCTAGCTCAAAGCAAAAATGTATACCAAGCTGAAATTGATGCTGCATGCGAACTAATTGATTTTTTTAAATTCAATGTTCAATATATGCAGGAACTATATAAAGAACAACCTGAATCTCAAGGAGGCATGTGGAACAGACTTGAACACAGACCTTTGGAAGGTTTTGTATTTGCTATAACTCCTTTTAATTTTACATCTATATGTGCAAATTTATGTGCTGCTCCCGCGATGTTAGGTAATGTTATTGTTTGGAAACCAGCAACTAGCCAAATTTATTCTGCTAAGATAATTATGGATTTGTTTAAAGAAGCGGGGCTACCTGATGGTGTAATTAATATGATTACTGTCAGTGGTAAAGTTGCAGGCGATGTAATTTTTAGAAACAAACACTTTGCTGGTTTACATTTTACGGGATCTACTAATGTTTTTCAAAAATTATGGTCTACGATTGGTAATAACATTGAAAAATATAATTCATACCCAAGAATCGTTGGTGAAACTGGTGGTAAAGATTTTATAATAGCGCATAAATCTGCAAACTTTGAAGAAGTAGCCACCTCTATTTCAAGAGGAGCATTTGAGTATCAAGGTCAGAAGTGTTCAGCTGCATCAAGAGTATATATTCCAAACAATATTTGGGAAAATGTTAAAAAACATTTAATAGCAGATCTTAAAAAATTTAAAATAGGAAGTCCAGAAGACCCAAAAAATTTTATTAATGCAGTAATTTCAGAAACAGCTTTTGACAATATCACTTTTGAAATAGAATATGCTAAACAGTCAAACAAAGCTGAAATTATAGCTGGTGGAAGTTATAATAAATCCAAAGGATATTTTATTGAACCTACAATTATTTTAACAACCGATCCTTTTTTTAGAACTATGACAAACGAGATTTTTGGTCCAGTGGTTACAATTTATATCTACGACGAAAATGAATGGGAAGAAACACTAAAGCTTGTAGATAAAACTTCTGAATACGCATTAACTGGAGCAGTGTTTTCAAAAGATAGATATGCAATTAAAAAAGCTTCAAAAGTTTTAGAAAATTCTGCTGGTAACTTTTATATTAACGATAAACCAACAGGAGCAGTTGTTGGTCAACAACCTTTTGGAGGTGGAAGAAAATCTGGTACTAATGACAAAGCGGGTTCAATATTGAACTTGTTGAGATGGGTCTCCCCTAGAACAATTAAAGAGACATTTGTTCCAGCAAAAAATTATAGTTATCCTTTTTTAGAAGATAAGATTTAATTAAGCAAGTGGTGTAGGACCTCCAAAATTTAGTGGTAATGATTGACCATTATCAATATCGTTTATCACGCCATTTTGATCCTCAAACTTGTTTACGTTATCTACTAAAGCCTTCATTAGTCTTTTTGCATGTTGAGGTGTCAAAATAATTCTTGATTTTACCTTGGCCTTCTTTATTCCAGGCATCATTTGCACAAAATCAACGACAAATTCAGATTGAGAATGATTAATTATTGCTAAATTACTATAATTTCCTTGAGCTATTTCTTCGGTTAATTCAATATTTATTCCTTCTTTTTTTCTTTCTTCTGACATAAACTATAATTATTTTATTAATTATTTAAACACCTTAATTATCTACTTCTAAATTATTTTCATCCAACGAATTATACTCTTCTTTAGATCCAACTAATACATTGTCGGCTTGAATAAGTCCAGTACCAGCGGGAATCCTTTTTCCAATAATAACGTTTTCTTTAAGACCAATCAAACCATCACGCTTAGCATTTATTGCGGCTTCATTTAAGACCTTTGTAGTTTGTTGAAAGGAAGCTGCTGAAATCCAACTATCGACTTGCAAAGATGCTCTTGTTATTCCTTGTAAAATAGGAATTGAAACTGCAGGTATAGCATCTCTTGACTCTACCTCTTTCAAATCTTTACGCTTCAATCTAGAGTTTTCTTCTCTAAGTTCTCTTGGTGATACGATCTGTCCTGGCTTAAAAACATCAGAATCTCCAGCTTCCAAAATATATTTCATTCCAAAAATTTTATCATTTTCATTTTGAAATTGTTCCTTACTAACTAAAGAGTTTTCTAAAAAGAATGTATCTCCAGAATCCGCGATTTGCACTTTTCTCATCATCTGACGTACTAAAACTTCAAAATGTTTATCGTTTATCTTAACACCCTGTAATCTATATACATCTTGTATTTCGTTTACGATATACTGTTGAACAGTTACAACTCCCTTTATCGCTAAAATATCAGATGGGGTAATAACACCATCACATAATGGTGTTCCTGCCTTTACATAATCATTTTCTTGAACTAAAATATGTTTAGATAATTTAATAAGATATTTTTTTATATCACCATTTTTAGATGTAATTATCACCTCTCTATTTCCTCTTTTAACACTTCCAAATGAAACCGAACCATCAACTTCAGACACTATAGCTGGATTTGATGGATTTCTAGCTTCAAACATTTCAGTAACTCTAGGTAATCCACCTGTTATATCACCTGAAGAACCGGCTGATCTTGGTATTTTAGCTATTATATCACCTTTTGAAATCTTACTCTCATCATCAATAGAAAAATGTGCACCTACTGGTAAATTATACGTTGTTTTATCAACTGTGATTGATGGTGATATTTGTCTATTTCTACTATCAATTATCACTTTCTCTTTATAGCCAGTTTGTTCATCAGATTCAAGCCTAAAAGAAACACCTTCTAAAATATCAGAAAATTTAGCTTTACCTGAAAACTCTGAAACAATGACCGCATTATAAGGATCCCACTCACATATTTTATCTCCTATTTTAACGTTTCCTTCTTTAATAAAAATATTAGCACCATAAGGAATTATTGAAGTAGAAAGTATAATACCATTCTTATCATCAATAATCCTTGCTTCAGCAGATCTACTTACGACAATTTCAGATTTGTTATTTTTAACTACTCTTAAATCCTCGATTTCTAATCTTCCAGACTTTTTAACAATTACTGATGAATCAACTTCAGATCTTGACGCTGTACCTCCAACATGGAAAGTCCTTAATGTTAACTGGGTACCAGGTTCTCCAACTGATTGTGCAGCAATTACACCAACAGTTTCACCTAATTGAACTAACCTGCCTGTTGATAGCGACACACCATAACATTTCCTACATATTCCTCTTTTTGTCTGACAAGTTAAAGGGGATCGTATTTCAACAGATTCTATTCCTAAAGATTCTATTTGCTTTGCAGTCTTTTCATAAATAATTTCATTTGAACTTACTATTAAATTATTTTTTTCATCATAAATATCATGTAAACTAACTCTTCCAACAATTCTTTCAGATAAAGACTCAATTATTTCATCATTTGCTTTTAATGCAGTTGTATCTAATCCTCTTAACGTACCACAGTCTTCTTCATTTACAATCACGTCCTGTGCAACATCAACTAGTCTTCTTGTAAGATATCCTGCGTCTGCAGTCTTTAAAGCGGTATCAGCTAATCCTTTTCTAGCACCATGAGTTGAAATAAAATATTCAAGAATTGATAATCCTTCTCTAAAGTTAGTTGTAATTGGATTTTCAATAATTGATTCACCATGATCTCCTGATTTTTTAGGTTTAGCCATCAATCCTCTCATACCGGACAACTGTCTAATCTGTTCTTTAGAACCTCTAGCACCTGAATCAAGCATCATGTAAACTGAATTAAAACCTTGTTTGTCAGAACTAATATTCTTCATAACAGTATCAGTTAATCTAGCATTAGTATTTGTCCAAACATCAATAACCTGATTATATCTTTCGTTATTTGTGATAAAACCCATTGAGTAATTCGACGTTATCTCATCAACCTTTTTGTTTGCTTCATTAATTAAATGTTCTTTTTCTTCAGGAACAATTACATCACCTAAGTTAAATGAAAGTCCACCTGTAAAAGCCATTTCAAATCCTATTGTTTTAATGGCATCTAAGAAATGTACAGTTTTAGCAATACCACATTCTCTAAGGACATCTGCGATTATATTTCTTAAAGATTTTTTTGTCAAAAGCGTATTAACAAAGCCAACTTCATTAGGAACAAATTCATTAAATAATGCACGGCCAACAGTAGTTTCAACTAATTTGTTACCATCTTTATCATTTACTCTTAAATTAATTATTGCATGTAAATCAATTTTTTCTTCATTATATGCTATTTTAACTTCATCAAGTGAATAAAACTTCATCCCTTCTCCCTTAACAACATCTTTTCCAATTGATTTTTTTTGTTTTGTCATGTAATATAGACCTAAAACCATATCCTGTGAAGGAACTGTTATAGGAGCACCATTAGCAGGATTTAATATGTTATGCGAAGCCAACATTAAAACCTGAGCTTCTAATATTGCAGCAGCTCCTAATGGAAGATGGACAGCCATTTGGTCACCGTCGAAATCAGCATTAAACGCAGCACAGGCTAAAGGATGAAGCTGAATAGCTTTACCTTCAATCATCTTTGGTTGAAAAGCCTGAATTCCAAGCCTATGTAAGGTAGGGGCTCTATTTAACAACACAGGATGACCTTTCATTACATTTTCTAATATATCCCAAACAACAGGTTCTTTTGAATCTATTATTTTTTTTGCAGATTTAACAGTTTTTACAATACCTCTTTCAATTAACTTTCTAATTATAAAAGGCTTATATAATTCTGCACACATATCCTTTGGCAAACCACATTCATGTAGTTTTAGCTCTGGACCTACAACTATAACAGATCTAGCAGAATAATCAACTCTTTTACCAAGTAAATTTTGTCTAAACCTTCCTTGTTTTCCTTTTAAGGAGTCAGATAAAGACTTGAGAGCTCTTTTCCCATCAGCCTTAACTGCTGCAGACTTTCTGGAGTTGTCGAAAAGAGCATCAACTGATTCTTGCAACATTCTCTTTTCGTTCCTTAAAATAATTTCTGGAGCATTTATCTCCATCAATCTTTTTAAACGATTATTTCTAATGATTACTCTTCTGTAAAGATCATTTAAATCCGATGTTGCAAATCTACCACCATCAAGAGGAACTAATGGTCTTAGTTCAGGTGGTATTACAGGAATTATTTTAACTGTCATCCATTCAGGTCTATTTTCTGTGTGACCTTGACCGTCTCTCATAGACTCAACGACTTGAAGTCTCTTCAAGGCTTCCGTTTTCCTTTGTTGAGAGGTTTCATTTGATGCTTTATCTCTAAGGTGGTACGAAAGTTCATCTAAATCTAATTTTTCTAAAAGAGAAGCTATTGCTTCAGCACCCATTTTTGCAATGAACTTATTAGGGTCATCATCACTCAAATATTGGTTTTCAGTAGGTAAGGCATCTAAAATATTTAAATACTCCTCTTCAGTAATAAAATCTAAATATTTTATATCTTCTCCTTGAGAATTCTTGATATCTTCTGGCGTATTTATGACCACAAAACGTTCATAATAAATAATCATATCTAACTGTTTAGACGATAATCCTAACAAATAACCAATCTTATTAGGTAACGTTCTAAAATACCAAATATGAACAATTGGAACCACTAAATTTATGTGACCTATACGTTCTCTTCTAACCTTTTTTTCAGTTACTTCAACACCACATCGATCACAAACAATTCCTCTATATCTAATTCTTTTATATTTTCCACAATGACACTCAAAATCTTTAGTTGGTCCAAAAACTCTTTCACAAAAAAGACCGCCGCTTTCAGGTTTATAAGTTCTATAATTTATTGTTTCAGGTTTTGTAACCTCACCTGAAGATTTAGCTAATACATCTTCAGGAGATGATAAACTAATCTTTATACTATTAATTTGTTGTGCGTAGATATTATTTTTTCTATTTCTCATAATATTATTTTATTCGAATGAAACTTTTAATCCTAATCCATTAAGTTCATGCAGTAAAACGTTAAATGATTCAGGAATTGCAGGTTCAGGCAGTTCTTTTCCTTTTACGATACTTTCAAATGCTTTTGCTCTTCCAATTACATCATCAGATTTTAATGTTAACATTTCCTGTAATATATTCGATGCACCGTAACCTTCAAGTGCCCAAACTTCCATTTCCCCAAGTCTTTGTCCACCAAATTGAGCTTTTCCTCCAAGAGGTTGTTGAGTAATTAATGAATAAGGACCAATAGAACGAGCATGCATTTTATCTTCAATTAAATGACCTAATTTAAGCATATATATAATACCAACGGTAGCTTTTTGCTCAAATCTCTTACCAGTTCCACCATCATATAGATAAGTTTGCCCTAATCTTGGTAAGTTAGCTTCATCAATTTCATTATTTATCTGATCAATACTTGCACCATCGAATACAGGAGTATAATATTTTTTACCTAACTTGTCTCCTGCCCATCCTAAAATAGTCTCGTATATCTGACCAAGATTCATTCTTGAAGGTACTCCAAGTGGATTTAAAATAATGTCTACCGGTGTTCCATCAGATAAAAATGGCATATCTTCATCTTTAACAATTCTAGAAACAATCCCCTTATTACCATGTCTTCCAGCTAATTTATCTCCTACTTTAATTTTACGTTTTTGAGCAATTTGGACTTTAGCTAGTTGTAAAACTCCTGCAGGTAATTCATCTCCAACAGTTATAGCAAATCTATCTCTTCTGTGATTACCATATATTTCGTTATATTTCCTAAGATAATTTTCGATAGTAATATTAACTAATTCATTTAAATTAGTATCGCTTGTCCAATTATTCGGATCTATCATAGTAAAATCTACATCTAAAATAATTTTTTTTGTAAATTTTACACTTTTAGAAATGATATCCTCACCTAGTATATTTTTAACACCTTTGGACGCTTTTCCACCTATTAGTTTGTATAACTTAATCGATAATAAATTTTTTAAATCTGAAGCCTGTTTTTCAAAGTCTTTATCTAAAAGCTCTAACTTGTCTTTATCTTTTACTTTCGTTTTACGATCTTTGATAGTCTTAGAATAAAGTGACTTTCCAATCACGACACCTTGATTAGATGGTTTTGTCTTCAAGGAAGCATCCTTAACATCACCAGCTTTTTCTCCAAAAATTGCTCTTAGTAATTTTTCTTCTGGAGTTGGATCAGATTCACCTTTAGGAGTAATTTTTCCAATTAAAATATCACCTGTTTTTGCATGAGCACCTACTCTAATCATTCCATTTTCATCAAGATCCTTTGTAGCATTTTCTGAAATATTAGGGATATCAGCAGTTAACTCTTCAGCTCCTCTTTTTGTTTCTCTAACACTTACAACATGTTCAGCAATATGTAAGGAAGTAAATAAATCTTCTCTTACAACTCTTTCGGATAAAATGATTGCGTCTTCAAAATTATATCCTTTCCAAGGCATAAATGCAACCTTTAAATTTCGTCCAATTGCTAACTCTCCATTGTGAGTTGCATATCCATCACAAAGTACTTGTCCTTTCTTAACTTTATCACCAACTCTTACAATTGGTTGAATGTTTATACATGTTCTTTGATTAGTTTTTTGAAATTTTGTTAGACTATATGTTTTCTCATCTATATCAAAACTAACTAAATCTTGCTTTTCAGATTTATCATATTTTATTTTGATTGTTTTAGCATCAACATAAGTTACTTCACCATCTCCCTCTGCATTTATCATTGTTCTAGAATCTCTTGCAACAAACGGCTCGATTCCAGTTCCTACAATAGGAGAATCTGTTCTAAGTAAAGGAACTGCTTGACGCATCATATTAGAGCCCATTAAAGCTCTGTTTGCATCGTCATGTTCTAAAAATGGTATTAAGGAGGCTGCAATTGATGCAATTTGATTTGGTGCAACATCCATAAGCGTAACATCCTTCGCAGGGGCAATTAAATAATCTGCTTCACTTCTAGACTGAACTTTTTCATCAGAAAAACATCCTTCGTCTGTTAATGATGCATTTGCTTGAGCAATTATCTGTTCTTCTTCCTCCTCTGCACTTATATATTCTGGACTATTTGATAAGTCAACTTTACCGTTTTCAACCTTTCTGTAAGGGGTTTCAATAAAACCTAAATCATTAATTTTCCCATAAACACTTAATGATGAAATAAGTCCAATATTTGGACCTTCAGGGGTTTCAATAGGACATAGTCTGCCGTAGTGAGTATAGTGAACATCTCTAACCTCAAATCCAGCCCTCTCTCTAGTTAAACCACCTGGTCCTAAAGCTGAAATTCTTCTTTTATGAGTAACTTCGGCAAGAGGATTGGTCTGGTCCATAAACTGTGACAACTGTGAAGTTCCAAAAAATGAATTTATTACAGCGGATAGTGTTTTAGCATTAATTAAGTCAATAGGAGTAAAAACTTCATTATCTCTAACATTCATTCTTTCCCTTATTGTTCTTGCCATTCTACTTAAACCAACATTGAATTGATTAGATAATTGTTCCCCAACAGTTCTAATTCTTCTGTTACTTAAATGGTCAATATCATCAACATCAACTTTAGAATTAACCAATGAAATAAGATGACTTATTATTGAAACGATATCTTCATTTGTTAAAACCATTTGATCTAGTGAAATATCCTTCTTAAGTCTTCGATTTATTCTAAATCTACCTACATGTCCTAAGCTATATCTTTGGTCAGAAAAAAACAACTTCTCAATTATTCCTCTCGCTGTTTCATCATCTGGCGCTTCGGCACTTCTTAACTGCCTATAAATGTGTCTAACTGCTTCTACTTCTGAGTTTGTTGGATCTTTTTGTAATGTGTTATAAACTAAAGCATGGTCTGAGGAATTCTCGTTTTGTTTATGCAATAATATAGTTTCAACTCCAGAATCTAGTATTTCAGAAATATGCGACTTTTCAATAATTATATCTCTTTCTAAAATAACTTCATTTCTTTCAATCGGAACTAATTCACCTGTATCTTCATCAACAAAATCATCAACCCAAGATTTCAGCACTCTTGCAGCTAACTTTCTTCCAACAACCTTTTTTAGTCCTGTTTTTGTTACTTTAAATTCATCTGCTAAATTAAAAATCTCTAAAATATCTCTATCAGATTCATAGCCGATAGCTCTTAATAATGTTGTAACAGGAAGCTTTTTCTTCCTATCAATGTATGCATACATAACATTATTAATATCTGTTGTAAATTCAATCCATGAACCTTTAAAAGGTATTACTCTAGCTGAGTACAATTTTGTTCCATTGGAATGAAAACTTTGTCCAAAAAATACTCCAGGTGATCTATGAAGCTGAGAAACAACTATTCTCTCAGCACCATTAATCACAAAACTACCTCTTGGTGTCATGAACGGTATATTACCAAAATATACGTCTTGGACTATAGTTTCAAAATCTTCATGATCTGGATCTGTACAATACAATTTCAACTTAACTTTTAATGGTACTTTAAAAGTTAATCCTCTATCAATGCACTCCTGAATATTATATCTCGGAGGATCTATTGTATAATCAATAAATTCTAATACAAAATGGTTTCTTGAATCAGTTATTGGGAAAAGTTCTTGAAATGCCTTATAGAGACCTTCTCGTCTTCTTTCATCTAATGTAGTTCCAATTTGAAAAAAAGATTGAAAACTTTTTAGCTGTATGTCAAGAAAATCTGGTAAATCAACAACATTTTTTAATGACCCAAAATTAACTCGATTTGTTATATTATTGTTTTTCAAAAGTATATAGTTTAAGTTGTGTAAAAAATAAAAAAGATTGTGGCTAAATAAAAGCTTTAAATAAAATATTATTATTTAAGCTCTACCTCTGCACCAGCTTCTTCTAAAGCTTTTTTGATACCTTCTGCCTCGTCTTTACTTACACCTTCTTTTACAGTTTTTGGAGCACTATCAACGATATCTTTTGCTTCTTTTAGTCCTAAGCCTGTTAATTCTTTAACACTTTTAACAACTTTCAATTTAGCTGCACCCGCAGCTTTTAAAACTACATCAAATTCAGTTTTTTCTTCTCCACCAGCGTCACCACCACCAGCAGCAGCAGGTCCAGCCACAGCCACAGCAGCGGCAGCAGGTTCTATACCATACTCTTCTTTGAGTACATTTGCTAATTCGTTTACATCTTTTACCGAAAGATTTACTAGCTCTTCAGCTATTTTTTTAATATCTGCCATTTTTATTGTTTTTAAATTATTATTATAGTTATAGTGGAAGCATTTTTGTTTATTTTTCTTCTAATGTTTTGATTATACCCGCCAATTTGTTACCCCCAGACTGTAAAGAAGAAATAACATTTTTTGCAGGAGATTGTAACAGGGTAATAATATCTCCTATTAACTCTTCTTTAGATTTTAAGTCAGCTAATGTAGCTAAGTTCTCATCACCAATATACATAGCCTCTTCAATATGAGCAGCTTTTAATATTGGTTTTTCATTCTTTTTTCTGAATTCTTTAATNACTTTTGCTGGCGCATTTCCTGCTTCTGCCTGCATAATAGAAGTATTACCAACCAGAACATTATATAATTGACTAAAATCTATATCATTTTTTTCAAGAGCTTTTTTAAGCAAAGTATTCTTTACAACTTTAATTGAAACTGATCTTTTGAAACATAATCTTCTCAATGCACTATTTTGCTCAGCATTTAATCCCGAAATATCAGCTAAATAAAAGTTATTATTATCACTAAGCATATTATCTAATGCTTGTATTGTTTTATCTTTTTCCTGTTTATTCATTTTTTAAATCGTTTAATTAAATAGTATTTGTGTCAATTTGTANACCATGACCCATTGTACTTGACATGTAAATACTTTTTAAATAAGTTCCTTTAGCAGCTGTNGGTTTTAATTTTAAGATAGTTTGAATTAATTCATTTGCGTTTTCAGATATTTTTGAAGCATCAAAAGAAACTTTTCCAACAGAAGCATGAATTATTCCTGTTTTATCAACTTTAAAATCTATTTTACCTTTTTTAACATCAGAAACGGCTTTTCCAACATCTTGAGTAACTGTTCCTGATTTGGGATTAGGCATTAAACCACGAGGACCAAGTACTCTACCAAGTGCACCAATTTTACCCATAATAGATGGCATTGTTACTATTACATCTACATCTGTCCANCCAGATTTTATTTTTTCAATATACTCATCCAAACCAACATAATCAGCACCTGCATTTTTTGCTTCTTCCTCCTTATCTGCAGAAACTAAAGCTAAAACTTTCAAGTTTTTTCCAGTACCATGAGGTAAAGAAGCAACACCTCTTACCATTTGATTCGCTTGTTTTGGATCAACTCCTAATCTAACTGCAAGATCAATTGACGCATCAAACTTAACAAAAGANTTTTCTTTTACTATTTTAGATGCCTCNTTTAAATCATATGATTTATTAATATCAATATTTTCTAAAACTTTATTTCTATTTTTACTCATAATTTTTAGTATATTTTTTACTTAGATGGAAAAACTCCTTTAACATTAATCCCCATGCTTCTAGCAGTTCCTGCAATCATCTTCATCGCAGATTCAACAGTAAAGGCATTTAGATCCTCCATTTTATCCTCTGCAATGACTCTAATCTGATCCCAAGTGATAGCACCAATTTTAACTCTATTAGGCTCACCTGAACCACTTTTTTTCTTTATTGCAGACAATATTTGTACTGCAGCAGGAGCAGTTTTAATAACAAACTCAAAAGATTTATCTGCAAAAACTGTTATAATNACAGGTACAACTGTTCCTGCTTTATCTTGAGTTCTAGCGTTAAATTGTTTACAAAACTCCATTATATTGACCCCTTTAGCACCTAACGCAGGTCCAACAGGGGGTGCTGGGTTAGCTGCACCTCCTCTAATTTGTAATTTTATTACTCCTGTAATTTCTTTTGCCATATTATATTTTTTCTACTTGCATAAAATTTAACTCTAATGGTGTTTTTCTACCAAAAATCTTTACCATCAATTTTAATTTCTTTTTTTGATCATCAATAGCTTCAATTTCAGCATTAAAACTNTTNAANGGACCATCAATAACTTTCACTGTTTCTCCNACAACAAATGGAATATTCACACTTTCATCAGTAAGCGCCATCTCNTCAACCTTTCCTAAAATTCTATTCACTTCATTTTTTCTCATTGGCACAGGAACACCTCCTTTGGTTGCACCTAAAAATCCAAGAACTCCAGTTACATTTTTTAAAACATGAGGAACTTCACCAACCAANTTNGNNTCAATCAAAACATATCCAGGNAANAAATTTCTTTCNTTACTTACTTTTTTACCATTTCTAATTTGNTATACTTTTTCAGTAGGNACTAAAATTTGAGAAATAAANCNATTCATNCCCATTCTATCAATTTCTTTTTCAATNAATGATACAGTNTTCNTTTCTTTNCCNCCCATAACACGNAGNACATACCAATTTTTTATTTCTTCANTTTTATGNTTNTCCATGATTAATTAAAAAAACTATAAAAAACACTTAAAACATTACTGAAAAATGTATCCATAAGATAAATTANTAGAGCTATTATTATNGTTGCAACNGCNACAATNATTGAACTNTTTTGTAACTCAGACCATGTTGGCCAAGTAACTTTTTTAACAAGTTCTTCATATGATTCTTTAATATATGATTGTTTTTTTGCCATTTATTTATCATTAAAGCACGGGTGGAGAGACTCGAACTCCCAGCCAATGGTTTTGGAGACCACTACTCTACCAATTGAGCTACACCCGTAAGTTGCAGCCAACAAAATATAAATTTTGCTGGCTGCAAAATTGGTAACTTTGTTATAGTAGTTTAGTTATTTGTCCCGCACCAACTGTTCTTCCACCTTCTCGTATTGCAAATCTTAAGCCTTCGTTCATTGCAACACCAGCAATTAGTTCAACAGTAATTGTCAAGTTATCACCTGGCATTACCATTTCAGTTCCTGAAGGTAAAATAATTTCACCTGTAACATCAGTTGTTCTAATATAAAACTGCGGTCTATATTTATTGTGGAATGGTGTATGTCTACCTCCTTCTTCTTTCTTTAAAATATATACTTCAGCTTCAAATTTAGTATGTGGAGTTACTGATCCAGGCTTACAGATAACCATACCTCTTTTAATATCTGATTTTTCTATACCTCTTAGTAAGATTCCTACATTATCTCCTGCCTCACCTCTATCTAATATTTTTCTAAACATCTCTACACCTGTGATAGTAGATGATAATTTCTCTGCTCCCATTCCAATAATATCAACTGCATCTCCAGTATTTGCAACACCAGTCTCAATTCTTCCAGTTGCTACTGTTCCTCTACCAGTAATAGTAAATACATCCTCAATAGGCATTAGGAACGGTTTCTCATTATCTCTTTTAGGTTCTGGAATCCAAGAATCACAAGCTGCCATTAGCTCATCAATTTTAGCTGTCCAATCTGCTTCACCATTAAGACCTCCAAGAGCAGATCCAGTAACTATTGGAGTATTATCTCCATCATATTCATAAAATGATAATAATTCTCTTACCTCCATATCAACTAACTCTAACAATTCATCATCATCTACCATATCAGCTTTGTTTAAGAAAACAACAATAGCTGGCACACCAACCTGTCTTGCAAGTAAAATATGTTCTCTAGTTTGAGGCATTGGTCCATCTGTAGCTGCACATACTAAAATTGCTCCATCCATTTGCGCAGCACCTGTTACCATGTTCTTAACATAATCAGCGTGGCCAGGACAATCAACGTGTGCATAATGTCTGTTTTCAGTTTCATACTCAACATGTGATGTGTTAATAGTTATACCTCTTTCTTTTTCTTCTGGCGCATTATCAATCGTGTCAAAATCACGAACTTCAGCACCACCTTTTCCCGCTAATACTTTAGTGATTGCAGCGGTTAAAGTTGTTTTTCCATGGTCAACATGACCAATTGTACCAATATTTAAATGTGGTTTGGTACGATTAAAATTCTCTTTTGCCATTTTTTTTAATTTATTTAGTTATTAATTTAATATTTACATTCATCTTCTTAATTCATTTTTCTGTAGTTAAACAGAGCCAATGACGGGACTTGAACCCGTGACCTTTTCCTTACCAAGGAAACGCTCTACCTCTGAGCTACACCGGCTAATGTAGTTGAGCGAGAGACGGGACTCGAACCCGCGACCCTCAGCTTGGAAGGCTGACGCTCTACCAACTGAGCTACTCTCGCCAATTCATTAACTNNGTGGGGAGAACAGGATTCGAACCTGTGAAGGCTAAGCCAGCAGATTTACAGTCTGCCCTCGTTGACCGCTTGAGTATCTCCCCTAAATGATAGAGCCGATAGAGGGACTCGAACCCACGACCTGCTGATTACAAATCAGCTGCTCTAGCCAGCTGAGCTATATCGGCTTGTGTTAAAATCAATTCAATTTATAAATTAAAGAACAGTTTACTCCCTTACTTCAGGGCTGCAAATTTATTAAAGTTTTTAACACAACCAATAAAAAGAATGCTTTTTTTTATACTTAAACAAATAAAGTTATGGATTTAACTCAATTTATTCTTTTGTTTTATTATTTGTTTTCGTAGTGCTTGAATTACTAAATCAGAAGACTCTTCAAAAGAATTAGATTGTTTTTTTGCAAAATATTTGGATTTTTTTGAAAGTAAAATTATTTCAACAATTTTATTTTTATAAGAACTTGGTTTTGACAGTTTTAACAATACCTTTGCTGAAATTATATTTGCATCTACAAGTAGTAATTTATTTAAAGTTTTTTTTATTAGTTGCTTTAACTCGTTGCCAACATTAAAGTGTATTGCTTGTATTTGTAAGTTCATATTTATTAATTTTAAGCCCTAGGGTGTGATTGATGATATATTTTTTTTAATTTTTCAATAGTATTATGAGTATAAACTTGAGTTGCACTTAAGTTTGAATGTCCTAAAAGCTCTTTAATGGCATTAATATCTGCACCGTTATTTAACATATGAGTAGCAAACGTATGCCTTAAAATATGTGGACTTTTCTTTTTCATACTACTAACCTTTCCAATATATTTAATAACGACTCTATAGACCATTTTATTGTATAACTTATCACCTTTAGTATTTGTAAATAAGTAATCTTCTGGATTTTTATTATCTATAATCATTTTAATTGATTTTATAATTTTATCAGAAAGAGGAATTATTCGTTCTTTTTTTCTTTTGCCTATAACTTTAACCTCAAAATTATTAAAATTTAAATCTTTTATCTTTATGTTAATCAGCTCAGATAAACGCATTCCCGTAAGATAAAATAACTCTATAATCAATTTGTCCCTTTGGCCTTTAAATCCAGATTCAAATTTAATATCGTCAAGTAAGTTATTGATTTTTTCCTCCTCCAAAAATATGGGTAGCCTTTTTTTAGCTTTTGGAGAAATAATTTTAAACATCGGATTTTCCTTAACATAGCCTTCTCTTTCTAAGAATCTAAAATAGGTCTTTAAAGTTGAAATTTTCCTATTAACAGAACTAGCTTCTAAACCATTTTCCAACAATCTAGTAATCCAATGCCTTACTAAATGAAAATTAATTTCCGTATTATTGGAAACATTATACTCAGAAGATAAAAATTTAAAAAATTGATTTAGATCTTGCAAATAAGAAATTACAGTATTTTTAGAAAATCTTTTTTCAACCGAAATATATTCTTGAAAATTATCTATAAACATATATAAATCTATTTCTTATTGTAACGAAATTACAAATAAAAAGATTCAAAAATTATATAAAAAGATAAATTTATTCAGAATCTCTGATTACTTCTTGAGAATAAATTGCTTTTTGCTTTCTTACACGTAATTTTTCGGATTTTTTAACATACTCTTTCCTACTTCTTAATTGTTTAAGAGTTCCTGTTTTTAAAAATTTTCTTTTAAAGCGTTTAAGTGCTCTATCTATATTTTCTCCGTCCTTTACTGGTATTACTAGCATAATTAAATTATTGGGGTTGCAAATTTAAAAAATTATTAAAAATCAGCAAACTTATTTTAAAATTTGTTTAGCAATAACTAATTTTTGAATTTCAGAAGTTCCTTCTCCAATAGTACATAATTTAGCATCTCTGTAAAATCGTTCAACTGGAAAATCTTTTGTATATCCATAACCTCCTAAAACTTGTATTGCATCTGTTGCTACTTTAACGGCAATTTCCGAAGAAAAATATTTAGCCATTGCTCCCTCTAGAGTCATCTTCTGATTTAAATTTTTTTTGTAAGCAGCTTGATAAGTTAATAATTCTGAAGATTCAATTTCACATGCCATATCTGCAAGCTTAAATGCAATAGCTTGAAAATTTGAAATTGGCTTTCCAAACTGCACTCTTTCTTTAGAATATTTTAATGCAGAATAGTAAGCACCTTTAGCAATACCTAATGAAAGAGCGGCTATTGATATTCTCCCTCCATCTAAAACTTTCATTGCCTGAACAAATCCCTCTCCAATATTTCCTAAGATATTATCATTTGGAACCTTACAATTATCTAAAATAATTTCTGCTGTTTCAGAAGCTCTCATACCTAATTTATCTTCTTTTTTTCCTGAATAAAAACCAACAGTACCCTTTTCAACAACAAAACTGGTCATTCCATGAGAATCGCCTTTTTCACCTGTTCTTGCTATAATAACAGCTATATCTCCAGAGATTGCATGAGTTATAAAATTTTTGGCACCATTTAAAATCCAATATTTTCCTTCTTTTTTTGCAGTAGTAGACATACCTCCAGCATCAGAACCTGTATTATGTTCTGTCAAGCCCCAAGCACCTATCCATTCAGAAGTTGCTAATTTTGGAAGCCATTTCTTTTTCTGTTTCTCATTTCCAAATTGTAAAATATGTCCAGTACATAACGAATTATGTGCTGCCATAGAAAGAGCAATTGAAGGATCTAAAATAGCCAGTTGCTCAATTGCTGTAACATATTCATTATATGAAAATCCTGAACCACTATATTCAGTTGGAACTAAAACTCCCATCAAACCAAGTTCTCCAAGCTTTTTAAAGACTTTAACTGGAAAAATTTGTTTTTCATCCCATTCTCGAACAAATGGAGTAATATTATTTTTTCCAAACTGCTGAATCATATCAGCAATCATTTTCTGATTTTCATTAATTTCAAAATTCATTTAGTATCTTTTAAGAGTAATAATTTTTTCTGCATACTTTTTTAATCTTTCATCTCCATTTAAGAAATCAAGACTTATAACAAATGTAAAAGCAAAAACTTTTGCTCCCAATTCAGTTGTAAGCTCTGCTGCTGCACAAGCTGTCCCTCCAGTAGCTAATAAATCATCATGCACAACAATATTCCATCCTTTTTTTATATCTGACTTATGCACTTCAACTTCTGCCGAGCCATACTCCAAATCATATTTACAATTTAAAGTTTCTCCAGGAAGTTTACCAACTTTTCTAATTGGAATAAAAGGTATTCCCATTTTATTAGCGAGTGAAAAACCAAACAAAAATCCTCTACTTTCTACCCCAACAATAGCATCAACCTTTTCACCTTTTAATCTTTGAGCAAAATTATCAATTATCTCGGAAGATAATTGTGGATCTAATAAAAGAGAAGTGATATCCTTGAAATTAATACCTGATTTTGGAAAATTAGGCACTTCTCTAATTGCTAAATCTATTTTTTTACTAATCATTTCAGTTTTTTAAAATCTATTTAAATCTCTTAATAACACCAGACTTTATTCTACTATGATAATCATCTAAATCAATACGAACCTCTTTTGATAAAATAAGCAAACCAATAATATTTGGAAAGGCCATTGCTAGTATCATCATATCAGAGAAGTCTAGTACTGCTCCTAATTTTACAGAAGAACCTATAATAATAAATAAAAGAAATAATATTTTATATGAATATTCTGAAAATTTAGTTTTACCAAATAAGAATGTCCATGATTTTAATCCATAGTATGACCAAGAGATCATAGTTGAAAAAGCAAATAAGAAAATAGCAATTACTAATAAATAAGGAAACCAAGAAAATACAGAACCAAAAGCTTGAGAAGTCATTTGTGCACCCTCCACTCCTTGGACATTATGAAATCCTGTTATAATTAGCACCAGTGCCGTCATAGTACAAATAACAACTGTATCAATAAAAGGTTCTAATAAGGCAACTATACCCTCAGATACTGGTTCATTTGTTTTAGCCGCAGCATGTGCGATCGAAGCAGAACCAACACCTGCTTCATTTGAAAAAGCGGCCCTTCTAAATCCTTGTACAAGAACACCTATTACACCACCTAATCCAGCAGCTGGTGCAAAAGCTCCTTTAAATATTAAAGCAAATACATTACCAACTTGTGTTATATTCATTAAAATAATAATTAATGCAGTACCAACATATAAAGCAGCCATGAAAGGTACTATCTTTTCTGTAACATTTGCAATAGACTTAATCCCTCCAATAATAACAGCCCCTACTAAAATAGATAATATCAAACCAAAAACCGGACCATTTCCTGCTAAGAAAGGAAACTGACCTGCTAGTTGTGCATAAGCTTGATTGGCTTGAAACATATTACCACCTCCAAAAGAACCTCCAATACAAAGTATTGCAAATAAAACAGCCAATACTTTACCAAATCCTGCCATGTTGTATTTAGCTAATCCATCACGCAAATAATACATTGGACCCCCAGAAACTTCTCCATTTTCATCTATTTGACGATATTTAATACCCAAAGTACATTCAACAAATTTTGCAGACATACCAAGTAGCCCAGCTACTATCATCCAAAAAGTAGCTCCCGGTCCCCCAATAGAAATAGCAATAGCCACTCCAGCTATATTTCCTAAACCAACAGTTGCTGAAAGAGCAGTTGTTAATGCCTGGAAGTGAGAAACCTCTCCTTTATCATTTGGATCATCATAATCTCCTTTTACTAAACTAATAGCATGCTTAAATCCTCTAATATTTATAAAATTCATTTTAAAAGTAAAGTAAATAGCACCAAAAACTAACCATACTACTACAACAGGAACACTAGTGCCTACATCAAAACCCAATGCTTTAATAGGATCCCAGAAAATGACAGGCACTAAATAGTTATCTACAATAGGTTTGAAAAAGCTATCTATTTTTTCGCTTAATGTAGCTGCTTTAGAAGTAAAGGCAGAGATAAGCATTAAAGTTAAAAGTGATATTTTTTTTGTCATATTATTTTATAAAATTATTTGCAGTCTTTTTTTCATTCTTAATCCATTGTTTTTATTTGCTCGTCCATAATAGCTAAACATTCTTCAAATGAATGAGGTTTATATCCTAATTCATTTATGGATTTATCCAAAATGAATCCAGTTTTGGGAGGTCTTACTGCTTTTTGATTAAGTGTTGCTGTACTAATCTTATTTAAATTATCGGTTGACATTCCGTAGTATTCTGCTACTCTTTCTACTATTTCATAAATACTCATAATATCTTTACCAGAAGCATTAAAAATTCCCAATGTTTTTTTCTTGATGGCTAATATACAGATATCTGCTAAATCATCTACTAAAGTAGGAGCTCTGTATTGATCATCAACAATATTTAAAGCATCTCCTTTACATAAAGCTTCCTTTGCCCAAAGCACAATATTTCCTTTACTTAAATTCTCTCCTATTCCAAAAACAACTATAGTTCTAAGAATGGTCCATTTTACTGAGTGTGCTTGTAACAACTGCTCAGATTTTAATTTAGATAAACCATAATAAGAAAGCGGGTTAGGAAAATCTTCTTCTCTATATGGACCATCCTCTCCATCAAAAATAAAGTCAGTTGAAATATGAATCAAATGTGCATTTATTCTCTCACATGCATCAGCAAGATAACCAACAGCATCCACATTTAATAAATCACATTCATTTTTCTTATCTTCACATAAATCAACATTGGTCATAGCAGCTGTATTAATAACCACATTTGGCTTATGATATGCAATTACATTATCTACTTCTTCTTTATTAGTTACATCTACAGAAACATAAATATATCCATCTCTATTAGAAAGCCTATTTTTTCCTTTTGAAGTTGCAATTAAAAAAATTGATAAATCACATTTTAACTTTTGGACAAGCTTTTGTCCAAGTAACCCATTACTACCAGTAACTAAAACCTTCATTTAATATTGATTTGGTTTTAGTAAATACAAAATAAAATATATTATTATTGGTGAACCAAAACCGAAAATTGTCGCTGCTATAAATAAAATCCGTAAACCTCCAACATCTATATCAAATTTTATTGCTAACCAAATACAAACACCAAGAAATTTTCTGTCACTCATTATTTCTACTTTTGATCAGCATATCAATTTTTTGTATAATATTTTTTTCAAGATCCATAATAGAATTCTCTACTTGTAAAATTTGGTGTTCAAGTTCAATAATTTTATTTTGTTTCTTTTTTGATCTTTGCATATCCAAGATCAACCAAGCGAAAGCAACTACTTCAATAAGTAATAATAATAAAGTTAAAAAAATTTGTAATTTTTCCATATTATAAATCAAAAACACTTTTTCTTTTTTTATATTTAAAATGATATCGTATTTTATAAATAAAAATCATAAACAAATATATAAGAATAGTAAAAGCATTTGTGAATGTTGCATATATAAACAGCATTCTAATTAATGATGCTTTAACACCTATTCTATCTCCCCACCATGCACTGACTCCAAAAATTTTTTTTTCAAAGATATTTCTTAAAAACCTTAGCAATTTTATAATTTTATAATATTTTGCAATTTAATTAAAATAAAATAAAATAAAAATAAAATATTTTAAAAAATTAAATTATAGCAAATGTTTTTTACTCTTTCAAAAATATTATCTTTCTTATTTAAACCTATTACATGGCTTATATTATTAATGGTTTCTGCTATTTTATCTAAAAAAAAAACTAAAAAAATTGTTACATATACATTANTATTATTTACGATACTTTCAAATGAATTTATTGTGGATCAAGTTTCTGGATTATGGGAGATGCCAGCAATAAAAATAAATCAACTTCAAAAAAAATATGATTATGGGATTATTTTAGGAGGTTTTTCTTCATATAACCCTGAAGANAAAATGATAAATTTTAACGAACATGGAGATCGTTTAATTTCAGCAATTAAATTATATAATTTAGGAATAATTAAAAAAATTATTATTAGTGGTGGCAATGGAAAATTAATTAATAATGATTTGCGAGAAGCAATTTGGTCATATGATTTTTTAATTAACATGAAAGTTAATCCTAAAGANATTTTAATAGAATCGAACTCAAGGAATACTATTGAAAATGCAGTTTACACCAAAGAAATTATTAATCCATTATCACAATCTTTATTAATCACTTCTTCATTACATATGAAAAGAGCAATATTTTGTTTTGAGAAGAATAACTTTAATTTCGACTATTATGCTACGGATATAATAAATTTTAATAGAAAAAAATCCATAAGCTACATCTTACTTCCAAATATTAAAAGCTTAGAAAAATGGGAAGATTTAATACATGAAATAATTGGGTATTTGGTGTACCAAATAAAATATTAAAAATATTTTTCTAGAATTACACTCATTTCTGTTTGCAATCTCAATGCTTCTTTTCTTGCATATTCATCAAAATCAGAACAATTTCCTGCATAAATAATTGATCTTGAACAGTTGACNAGCAATCCACATTGTTTATTCAAAGCAAATTTAGCAACATTTGAAAGAGTACCCCCTTGCGCTCCTACTCCTGGAACCAGTAAAAAATGGTCAGGAATAATTTTTCTTATCTTTTGCAGTTCTTCAAATTTAGTTGCTCCAACTACATACATCAAATTATCTTGATTACCCCAATTTTTGGAAGTACTTAAAACTTTTTTGTATAAAGGATAGCCTTCAGANTCTTCTAGCNTTTGAAAGTCCAAACTTCCATTATTTGAAGTTAGTGCTAATAAAATAACCCATTTATTTTTATATTCNAAAAAAGGTTTTACTGAATCAGAACCCATATATGGACTAACAGTTATTGCATCAAAATTTAAATTTTTAAAGAAAGCTTCTGCGTACTTATTTGTAGTATTACCAATATCACCTCTTTTAGCATCAGCAATTGTAAAAATATCATCAGGAATATAATTTATAGTTTTTTCTAAACTTTTGATCCCTTGTGGTCCTAAACACTCATAAAAAGCTAAATTTGGTTTATAAGCAATACATAAGTCTTTTGTCTTATNAATAATTCTTTTATTAAACTCAAAAATTGGATCTTCAAAATCTAGAAGATGTTTTGGTATTTTATTTAAATCAGTATCTAAACCAATACATAAAAAAGATTTTTTCTTAATAATTTGGTTGAAAATATCGTTTCTGTTCATAGTTATTATTAAACNGAATCTCCTTCTTTTAATTTTTCTGCATTTTCTGCAAGTTGTAATTCATCAATAAACTCTTGAATATCTCCACTCATCGTAGATTGTAAGTTATATTTAGTTAAGGATATTCTATGTTCTGTCACTCTTCCTTGAGGATAATTGTATGTTCTAATTTTAGCAGACCGATCTCCTGAAGAGACCATTGTTTTTCTATTTTTAGCATCTTCCTCTAATTTTTTTTGTAATTCCATTTCATAAATTCGAGAACGTAAAACTTTTAAAGCTTTATCATAATTTTTGTGTTGTGATTTTTGATCTTGACACTGTGCAACAATTCCTGTTGGAACATGCGTTAAACGAACTGCAGAATATGTAGTATTTACAGATTGTCCTCCAGGACCAGAAGAACAATAAGTATCTTTTCTTATATCAGCGGGATTTAACTCAATATCAAACTCTTCTGCTTCAGGAAGTACGATAACTGTAGCTGCTGATGTATGTACACGACCTTGAGTTTCTGTTTGGGGAACTCTTTGAACTCTATGAACACCAGATTCAAATTTTAACTGACCATAAACATCTTCACCTGAAATGTTAAAAATTATTTCTTTATAACCTCCAACTGTTCCTTCAGCAACATCAACTAACTCTGTTTTCCAGCCCTTAATTGAAGAAAATGCTGTATACATTTTAAATAAATCACCTGCAAAAATACTAGCTTCATCTCCTCCAGTACCAGCTCTAATTTCCATTACAGCATTTTTAGAATCAGCAGGATCTTTAGGAATAAGAAGTACTTTAAGTTCTTCCTCCATTTGTTCTCTTTTTGGTAAATTCTCGTCTAATTCTATCTTAGCTATTTCTTTCATTTCTAAATCATTTGAATTAGACAAAATTTCTTTAGCTTCACTAATATTTGACAATAAATTTTTGTAAATTTTGTACGCTTTAATTATTGGTTCTAATTCTTTGTATTCTTTACTTAATTTAACGTACAACTTCATATCATCCATTGCATTAGATGATGAAATTAAACTTTCTACTTCCTTGTACCTATCATAAATAGCAGATAATTTATCTATCATGACTTATATACGTATGAACCTTTTTCAGAATCAATTGTCAACTTCTTACCATTATAATCCTCCACGTAGCCTATTATTTTTGCTTCGACATTAAAGCTATTGGAGATAGAAATAATTTCATTTGCAATTTCTTCATCAACATATAACTCCATTCTGTGGCCCATATTAAATACTTTATACATCTCTTCCCAATCAGTACTAGACTGGCTTTGAATTAACTTAAACACAGGAGGTATATCAAACATATTATCTTTAATTACATGTAAATTATTTATAAAATGTAAAATTTTTGTTTGAGCACCACCACTACAATGAATCATCCCATGAATGTCATATCTAAATTTATCTAAAATCTTTTTAATTATTGGTGAATATGTTCTTGTAGGAGAAAGAACTAATTTTCCAATATCTAAAGTTAAATTTTCTAATTTATCAGTAATTTTTTTGCTACCTGAATATATTAAATGTTGGGGTAAAGAGAGATCACAACTTTCTGGATACTTTTCTAATAACTCATTAGAAAAAATATCATGTCTTGCTGAAGTTAACCCATTACTACCAATACCACTATTATATTCACTTTCATATGAAGCTTGGCCAAATGATGCTAAACCAACAATAACATCACCTGCTCTAATATTTCCATTATCAATTACATCTTTTCTTTTGATTCTTGACACTACTGTTGAATCAACAATTATTGTTCTAACTAAATCACCAACATCAGCAGTTTCTCCACCAGTAGAAACTATATTAATTCCATGCTTTTTATATTCAGAAATTAAATCTTCTGTAGAATTAATTATTTCAGCAATAACATTTCCAGAAATTAGCTTTTTATTTCTTCCAATAGTAGATGATAACATTATATTGTCTGTAGCTCCTACGCATAACAAATCATCTATATTCATAATTAAAGCATCCTGTGCAATACCCTTCCAAACAGATAAATCACCTGTTTCTTTCCAATATATGTAAGCTAGTGATGATTTAGTACCTGCTCCATCAGCATGCATCACAATACAATACTTATCATCTCCAGTTAAAAAATCAGGAACAATTTTACAAAAAGAAGAACTAAACAAACCTGAATTTAAATTCTTAATAGCATTATGAACATCTTCTTTATCAGCAGAAACTCCTCTTTGATTATATCTGTTTTCCAACATCTTGTAAAAAATCTTAAAAAAATTAAGACACTTTATAGGTTTATAAGGGTCTTCTTATTTCCTTTTTAACTCATCATTTTTGTTTGGAACATAGTCATCTCTTAAAATATTAAAAATTGTCCTTCTATTATATTGATGAGCCTTTTCCTTATCCTCTTTACTTTTAATTGAATTGATATATGATTTTGTCAACACATCTCCAACATTAAAGTTTCCGACCTTGATATCAATAACATGTGGCTCATTTTCTCCAACATATCTGGATTTAATTTGCCCTGGATCAACACCTTTGCTTAATAAATAATCTACACATGCATCACCTCGTTTTTTTGCTAATTCTAAATTAGAACTAATCGAGCCTAGTTCATCTGTATGAGAAACTAATTCAATAACTACATTAGTATTGTCCAATAGACCTTCAGCTAAAACATCTAAATCTAAAGTCGATTTAATTCTTAAATCAGATTTAGCAAAGTCATACTCAATTCTAGGCAAAATAATCTTCTTTTTTTCAGGATCAACTAATATATCTATTTCAAAAACTTTATTCTGCTCAACTCCAAAAGTAGTTTCATTTACTGATTGTTTAATATATCCAGATTTATTAACAATGATCTCATAAGAAGTTAATGGTTTTAAAGGAGATTCAAATGAACCAGTATTATCACTTACAACATTAATAACACTACCGTCACTACCAATAATTTTGACATTTGCTTCAGACAATATTGAACCAGTTTTTGAATCAGTAATAATACCTTTAACCGAAAAAACTAAAGGAGGTAACTCAAATTGATAAATATCGTCTCTTCCCTTACCNCCTTCTCTATTAGAAGTCAAATACCCTCTTTCACCATTCTCTTCAATAATCATACAAAAATCATCTCCNGGAGANTTAATAGGANTTTTTAAGTTTATTGGTAGAATATACGCCCCATTTTCATCTTTATTTGTTTTATATATATCTAAACCACCCATACCTACATGACCTGTTGATGCAAAATAAATGGTACCATCGGAATGTAGAAAAGGAAACATTTCATCTCCACGCGAGTTTACTAAAGGACCCAAATTTTCTGGTTTACTCCAAATATTTCTTTTTTCTTTTTTAACCATCCACAAATCTTTGCCTCCGTATCCATTTGGCATATCAGATGAAAATATTAAAATTTTCTCATCCTTGCTTAATGTAGGATGACCAATAGTAATATTACTATCAATCTTTATTTGCAATAATTTTGGTTCCGACCATTGTTTACCTTCTCTTTTTGAAACGTATATTCCACAACCTAAATTTTTCTTTTTTTCAACCTTGCATTTAGTCAAATACATCGTATTACCACTTTGATTAACATAAACAGAACCTTCATTTCCTTCAGAATTTAAAGGTTCTGCAACATGAATAGGCTTACTCCAAACACCTTTTTTATTAAGTTTTGAGTGATATATATCTGTAAATATTTCACCAGTTCTATTATCAATTTTATCTGTTACACCTCCTTTTCTAGAAGAAGTAAAATATAACTCAGTGTAATTACTATTACCAAATGCAGGAGAATAGTCACTGTTTCTTGAATTTAACAGAGGCATAGAATATACTTTATAACGTGTCGGAACATCTTTCCACTTTAAAGCAAAATTACATGAACGTAGCCCCATCTCACCATGTAAATAATCTTTTCTTCTAATGTCATCTACTGCTAGTTGATCAGCTTCTCTTTTTGTAATGCCACATTTTTGTAAATATTCTTTATATTGAATAGATGCATTTTTATAATCTCCTTGCATCATTAACACATCAGCATATCTAAGATATATTTTTGCATTTGGATATTTTGCTCTTATTGCACGTTTATAATATGTTGTTGACCTCTTTATATTTCCAGACAATCTATAACATTCAGCCTGACGAAAAATAATTTCTACTTTCAATGCTTTATCTTTTACTTTAGGATAAGCTTTTTGATATAATTCTGCAGCTTTTGCATACTCTTCTAATTCAAAAGCATTATCAGCTTTAATCACTTTTCTACTTTTTTTCTGAGCATAAAGATCTGCATGAAAAAATAAAAAGAAACTACTTAATATAACTAAAATAATATTTCGTTTTATCTTCATAATTTTGAAATTTTTGCTAAAATAAACATTAATTTGTAATTAATATTTTATAATTTAATAATATGTGAAATTTATATGTTAATAAAATATTAGTAAATCACAAAAAATTTTCCATTAATCAATGGTTTATTAACAAAAAATATACATTTTTTGCATTGTTAAATTAAATATAAATTAAAATCAAAATTATCTAATTATTATTATGAAATCAAAACTTGAATACATCTGGCTAGACGGTTATGTTCCCACTCAAAACATGAGAAGCAAAACAAAAGTAATTGAAAACTTTTCTGGAAATTTAGAAGACTGCCCAATTTGGTCTTTTGATGGCAGTTCAACTAAACAAGCAGAAGGAAATTCATCAGATTGTTTGTTAAAACCTGTTGCAATTTACCCTGATCCTGACAGAATTAATGGATTCTTAGTAATGACTGAAGTATTAAATGCCGATGGAACACCTCATATCTCAAATGCTAGAGCTACTATTGATGATGATGATAATGATTTTTGGTTCGGATTTGAACAAGAATATTTTATAATGGACACCAAAACACAGCTTCCTCTAGGATTTCCAGTAGGTGGATACCCAGGACCACAAGGACTATACTATTGTTCTGTTGGTGGGAAAAATACTCATGGAAGAGACTTTGTCGAAGAACATGCTGACCTATGTATTGAAGCTGGATTAAACTTTGAAGGAATTAACCAAGAAGTAGCTAGTGGTCAGTGGGAATTTCAATTATTTGCTAAAGGTGCTAAAAAAGCAGGAGACGAAATTTGGATAGCAAGATATTTGTTAGATAGATTAACTGAACAATATGGTTACTACATTGAATACCATCCTAAACCTATTAAAGGAGATTGGAATGGATCTGGTATGCATGCAAACTTCTCAAACTCTACTTTAAGAGAATGCGGATCACAAGAGATTTATGAAAAGATTTGTGAAGCTTTTCGTTCAGTTACAAAAGAACATATTGATGTATATGGAGCATTTAATGAACAGAGATTAACCGGCCTTCATGAAACTGCTGCGATTACAGACTTTAGCTATGGAATTTCAGATAGAGGAGCATCAATCAGAATACCGATTATTACTGTTGAAAAAGGATGGAAAGGATGGTTAGAAGATAGGAGACCTGCTTCTAATGCTGATCCATACAAAATAGCTAGTAGAATTATTAAAACTGTAAAGTCTGTGTAAACTAAATATAATTCTATCTTTTGTTTTACTTAAACAATACTAGAAAAGATATAATATACATAACAAAGTAATAATATACCACCTTGGTATCTTGAGATTTGTTGATTTTTAGAGCAGTAAATAAAGATTCCTAGTAGGATAAAAATTAACATCATCCATAGATAATCTACATTTAGAATTGCGTAGTCTTCTATTTTTATAGTTTTGATTAATGAAGATATACCTAAAACTATTAATATATTAAATATATTAGATCCAATAATATTTCCAATTGCTAAACTGCTTTCTTTTCTGTAGGCAGCAATTACAGATGCAACAAGTTCTGGAAGACTTGTCCCAATAGCAATAACCGAAACAGCAATTACTCGATCTGAAACACCAAATTTATTAGCTATCAAAATCGCTCCATCAACTAAATAATCAGCTCCAAACTTTAATAACAATATTCCTAAAATTAATAATACTATATTGTGAAGTAAAGTATTCTTATATTCATTATTTATGTTATGACTAATAAATCCGTCATCATTTTTAGATTTTGATATTAAAAAATATGAAAAGAATGAAATACTAAATATAAAGAATAATCCAACAATATAGTTTATTTGTTTGAAATAATATAGAATTAAACCAAAAAGTAAAGTAACAATTATCATAAAAGGGTAGTCAATTCTAATAGTTTGTTGAGAAATTTTTAATTTAAAAATTAAAGCAGTAACAGCTAAAACCAAAGCAATATTAGCAATGTTAGATCCTATTACATTTCCTAATGCAATATTTGAACTTTCACTAAATAAAGCTTGGACAGTTACAAAAAGTTCTGGACATGATGTGGAAAAAGACATAATAGTCATTCCTACTACCAATGTAGATATTTTAAATCTTAAAGCAAGACCTACAGAACCTTTAACAAGTAGATCTCCTCCATAATAGAGGAATAATAGGCCTATAATTAATAAAAAAGTAGCATACATCTATTTTTCTATATCATCTTTAATTTTTGATGCACTATCTTTTATTTCTTTCTTAATTTCATTTGAAGCATCTTGCATCTCTCTTACAGCTCTTCCAATTCCTTTTGCTAGCTCTGGAATTTTTTTTGAGCCAAAAAAAATAACTATAAATAACACAACAATAACAATTTCTGGTCCGCCTATAAATAAAATCATATACGCAAAAATAAAAAAAAAGCCCTTTCATTAGAAAGGGCTTTTAAAAAATAACAAAAAATCTATCTTTTTGTTTTTAAAGTATCTAACATAATTGGAGAGGCAACAAACAATGAAGAATATGTACCAATAATCACACCTATCATAAGTGCAAACATGAAACCTCTAATAACTTCACCTCCAAAAATAAAAATTATCAGCAAAACAAAAAATGTAGTTAACGAAGTGTTAATTGTTCTACTTAAAGTACTATTAAGAGCTGTATTAATATATTCATGAACTTGCTTTTTTCTGTTGTTGTTCATATACTCTCTTACACGGTCGAAAACAACTACAGTATCATTTAATGAGTATCCTATAATAGTCAGAATGGCAGCAATAAAGGCTTGATCAATTTCTAGTGAAAATGGTAAAATTCCATACAAAATTGAAAAAACTGAAAGTACAATTAAGACATCATGAAAAACTGCAACAACGGCACCTAAACTAAATTGCCACTTTCTGAATCTTAATAAAATGTAAAGAAATATAACTAATAAAGAAAAGAAAATAGAAGAAACTGCTGCATCTTTAATATCATCAGCTATTGTAGGTCCAACTTTTTGCGAACCCATTACTTCATAATTTAATCCTATTTTTTCAAGTCCTTCTAATAGTTTTTGCTCAACTATCAAATCGGTATTTATATCATTATTTTTAATCATAAACGAAGTTGTTATTTTCACCTGATTATCATCTCCAAAAGTTTTAACTTGTGGTGCATAATTAATCCCCTCACTATCAACAAAAGCATTAGACAACTCTGATCTTAACTTTTCATTATCTACAGTATCATCAAATCTAACAACATAGGTTCTTCCTCCAATAAAATCTACTCCATAATTTAGTCCTTTAGTAAGTAAAGAGCCTATTCCTAAAGAAATTATAATTGAAGAGATAATATAAAACCGTTTTCTTTTACCTATAAAATCAATATTTATATTTTTAAAAGCACCATCTGTTAATTTAGTAGCAAATGATACTTTTTTATCTTTATTAAGTCTTGCAGAAATAACCAATCTAGTGATAAAAATTGCAGCAAATAATGATGTTAAAATTCCAATAACTAATGTAGTAGCAAATCCTTTTATAGGCCCTGTTCCAAATGTGTAGAGAATTATACCTGTTAGAAGTGTTGTTACATTAGCGTCAATGATGGAGCTATAAGCATTATTATATCCATCCGTTATTGCCAACCTAATTCCTTTACCATTACGGATTTCTTCTCTAATTCTTTCATAAATAAGAACATTTGCATCAACAGACATACCTATTGTTAGGACAATACCCGCAATTCCTGGCAAAGTAAGTACTGCTCCAAGTGATGATAAAACACCAAAAATAAAAAAGATATTGGCTAAGAGTGCTATGTTAGAAACTAGACCTGCTCTACTGTAATAAAAAATCATATATAATAAAACTAAAATCAAAGCAATTATAAACGACTTAAAACCAGAAGAAATTGCTTCTTGACCAAGAGATGGACCAACAATGGCTTCCTCAATAATTCTTGCTGGTGCTGGTAATTTACCAGATTTTAAGATATTTGCTAAATCCTTTGCTTCTTCTACAGTAAAGTTACCAGTTATTTGAGATCTTCCACCAGAAATTTCAGCTTGAACAGTTGGAAATGAATAAACAAAACCGTCCAAAACAATAGCAACAGATTTACCTATATTTTCTGCTGTTAATCTTTTCCATTGTTTTGCACCTTCTGCGTTCATAGACATAGATACTTCTGCAGTTGATGCAAATTGAGCAAACTGTTGGTTTGCATCTGTAACAACATCTCCTTGCATTATAGCCTCCCCTCCTCTAGCTGATTTAAGAGCTACAAGTTGTACAAATTTACCGTCTACATCGTATGGTTTAACAGTATATGCAAATTTTACATCTATTGGAAAAAAACTTAAAATCTTTTGATCAGATAAATATTTATTCAATTCCGCAGTATCCTTAATAGCACAAAATCCAACTACAGGCCCTTGATTCAATTGTCCATTTTGCTGATCTACATTAGGATATAATAAGGCATATAATGGATTTTCAGATGCAAATTCCTCAAATGACAAAGATGTTGTATCTTGATTAGATGAAGTATCATTTTCAAGACCAGCTAACAAAAGGTTTTCTTCACTCAAAGAATCGGATTCATCAACTTTATCAGTTGTAGAAATAGCAGATATCTCCTCATTAATCTCTTCCTCAGAATTATTTTCTTCTGATTTTACATCTCTTAAATAAGTATTCACTTCTTCTAACTGCGAAAACAACTCCCCATATTCATATGTTTCCCAAAATTCTAGCTGAGCAGTAGACTGTAGTAATTTACGTGCTCTCTCTGGATTTTTAATACCTGGCAATTCAACTAAAATTCTACCGGCAGTTTCAAGCCTTTGTATATTAGGCTGTGTAACTCCAAATCTATCAATTCTACTTCTAAGAATGTTAAATGATCTACTAATAGCCTCTTCGACTTCAAAAACCAGCACATCTATAACTTCATCATTAGAAGATGAGAATTGAATTTTCTCTCTTAAATCTGGAGTAGCAAAAATGGCAGAAAGACCTTTGTTTGGAAATAGTGCTATTTTTTCATATTCAAGAGCAAATAAAGTAACAAAATCATCTTGACTATTTTCTTGTGCCAACAGAGTATTATTGATTGCTTTATTAAAAATACTGTCCTTGCTATTATTAGACAATGCCTTTAAAACATCAACTACCATAACTTCAAGAGTTACATTCATACCTCCTTTTAGGTCAAGACCTAAATTTATTTCTCTTTGCTTACACTGGTTATAAGTATATGAAGCTATTAATATATTGTAAACTTCCTCACCACTAATAGAATCTAAATAAAATTTTACTTTATCTTGTTTTTGATCTTCAGGAAAGTTGTTCGCATATTCTATTGCATCTTCCTCTACTTTATCAGCAACCCAAGTAAAAGAAAGTTGATATAAACAAACTATTGCAAAGAGAATAGCAAAAATTTTTATAACATTTCTGTTTTGCATAATCTTATTTTTTTAAGCTTTTTTAAAAGGTCGGCAAATATATGATTTAACATCCAATAATACAATATGTTAAACTAAAACTTAAATATAAATTCTTTAACATCAATAAAAATATTTTGAAAAAAATATGTATATTTTTGTAGAAAACTATTTTTATTAAAAATGAAAAAGAATTTTTTATTTATTTCGTTAATACTAACTCTATCATTAAATGCACAAATGTCATTAAATAGAGACACTGTTAATCTAAAAATTAAAGAAAATTCAGTTTATTTTAAAAGTCCGTTTGTTGGTGGTATAAATGCAGGTCAATTTTCAGAGATTGATTTAAATTTAGACGGAATAATGGATCTTATAGTATTTGATAAATCAGGAAATAAAATTATTCCATTCATTAACAATGGATTAGATTACATATTTGCGCCTATTTACAGAGAAAATTTTCCGAAAAATTTACATGACTGGCTATTGTTAGCAGATTATAATTGTGATGGTAAAAATGATATATTTACTTATTCAAGTGGTGGACTGGCTGTATATGAAAACACATCAATAAATTCATTAACATTTAATATTGTTACACCGTTAATAATGACAGATATTGGATCTTTTGAAACAAATCTTTGGGTTTCACCTGATGATATACCTGCAATTATTGATGTTGATAATGATGGTGATTTAGACATTTTAACATATGGTCAACTAGGTGGTTTTATAGAACTTCATAAAAATTTATCTATTGAAAAAAATGGCAGTTGTGATTCCATTTCATTTAAAAGATCAGAATTATGTTGGGGGTATTTCTATGAAGGATTAAGTGACTATATACTAAATTGTCAAAATTGTCAATGTCCACAGATATCTCATACTAACTTAAGTGATCAAGTTAAACATCCTGGCTCAACAATTCTTGCATTAGACATTGATAATGATAATGATAATGATGTTGTAATTGGAGACATTAACTCTAACAAGTTAAACCTACTAATAAACGGAGGTAATAATACAAACGCCTTCATGATTGATGTCGACACTAATTTTCCAAGTAATCATAACAATACTGTTCCTGTAGATTTAAATTTTTTCCCCTCAAGTTTTTATCTTGACATTGACAATGATGGAAAAAAAGATCTAATTGCATCAACAAATGCAAGAAATTATGCTAATTATTTTGAAAGTATTTGGCTTTATAAAAATACTGGCTCTAATAATAATCCTGAATTTAATTTTATAGAAAATAATTTTTTACAAAAAAACATGATTGACTTAGGAAAAGGAGCAAACCCAATTTTTTATGACTACAATAATGATAACCTATTAGACTTAATTATTGGAAATCATTCCTATTTCAATTTGAATGGAAGTGCATATTCATCATTAGCACTTTTTGAAAATACTGGAACTAACATAAATCCAGAATTTAACCTGATCGATAGAGACTGGCTTAATCTTTCAAATATTAACTTAAACATAATTGAGAATATTCCAGCACAAAATTTAACTCCCACATTTGGAGATGTTGATGGAGATGGTGACCATGATTTGATAGTAGGAGACAAAGAAGGTTTAATACATCTTTTTGAGAATATTTCTGGTAGTTATCAAATTGTGTCTCCTAATTATTTTAACATAGATGTTGGCTATATGGCTACGCCTCAATTAGTTGATGTAAATAGAGACGGACTTATTGACTTAATTATTGGATCTCAAGATGGAACAATAAATTACTATCCAAATAACGGAACAGTATTTAATGCTAATTTTGACTCAGTAATTACTAATTTTGGAGGTGTTGATGTGGATTCAGCATATATTAATGATGGATTTAGCAGTCCCAAATTAATAGATAGTAGTGGAGTTTACCAACTTTTTGTTGGATCATATTCTGGTAAAATATATCAATTCACAAATATTGACAATAATTTAAATGGTGTTTTTACTGAACAAAATAGTGTAATGTCAACTATTTGGGATGGAAAAAAATGCTCATTTGATTTAAAAGATATCAATGGAGATAATCAACCTGAATTATTACTCGGAAATCTTTCTGGAGGAATTGCCTATTTTTCTAGTAAAAATGTAATCATGCCTGAAAATTGGAAATGTATTTTAGGTTCTTGTATTGATCCAGGTGATGGAAGTGGACAATATCAATCTCTTCTGTCTTGCCAAAATAACTGCACATATAACGAGATGAAAAATTACAAAAAAGATAATATTGAAATTTTTCCAAATCCAACGAAAAACAAATTTACAATTTCTATTTTATTAGAAAAAGATGAACTAGTATGCAACATTTATGATAATTTAGGAAAGAAAATTTTAAATGAACAGAAAATTAATTGTAATATTACTTGTAAAAAAACATTTGATTTTTCATCAATGAAAAAAGGTATATATTTGATTGAAATTAAATCAAAACAAAACATATTTTATAAAAAAATATCAATTCAATAATTTACAATCATTTTCGGTATGATCGTAAACATTATTTTAAATTTGTACATATGAATAATAACTGGAAAAAAATAATTCAGTCCGCTTGGGAAAAAGATGGAGAAACAAAATCTAAAGAAGTGGTGAGTTGTGTTAATAAAACTATTAACTCTTTAGATTTAGGAAAATTGAGAGTTGCGGAACCTAAAGATAATAAATGGAAAGTTAATGAATGGATAAAAAAGGCTATTATTTTATATTTTACAATTCAAAAAATGGAAAAGACTGAAGCTGGTCCTCTAGAGTTTCATGACAAGATAAAACTTAAAACCGGATATGAAAAATTAGGAGTAAGAGTTGTTCCTCATGCAATTGCTAGATTTGGATCCTTTCTAGCAAAAAATGTGATTATGATGCCATCATATGTAAATATTGGAGCTTATGTTAATGAGGGCACAATGATTGATACATGGGCAACTGTTGGAAGTTGTGCTCAAATTGGAAAAAACGTACATATCTCAGGGGGAGTTGGTATTGGAGGTGTATTAGAGCCAGTACAAAATTCTCCAGTTATTATTGAAGATAATGTATTTTTAGGATCCAGATCAATTATTGTAGAAGGAGTTCAAGTAGAAAAAGAAGCTGTTTTAGGAGCTAATGTGGTTTTAACAGCATCAACAAAAATTTTTGATGTAAGCACTAACAAAACTGTTGAATACAATAAGACTATTCCTGAAAGATCTGTAGTGATACCTGGAACATACAATAAAAAATTTAAATCGGGTACTTTTGGTGTGCCATGTGCTTTAATTATTGGAAAAAGAAAAGAAAGTACTGATAAAAAAACATCTCTCAATAATGCTTTAAGAGATTACAATGTTTCAGTATAATGAATATAGGATTTGATTGTAAAAGAGCTTTTAGTAACAACACAGGACTAGGAAACTATTCCAGAGATACAATCAATTTGCTTTCAAATCACTATCCTAACGAACAATATTTTTTATTTACTCCAAAATTTACTAAAAATAAGCGAATTGAATTTATTAAAAAAAAGGAAAATCTTTTTATAAGAACACCAATTTCAAATACAAATAAAATTTTTAAATCATTCTGGAGAAGCAAAAACATAGTTAATGATCTTTTAAAGGAAAACATTCAAATATATCATGGCTTAAGCAATGAAATTCCTTTGGGTATTGAAAAAACAGAAATTAAAACTATTGTTACCATTCATGATTTAATTTTTATCCGTTATCCTAAGCTATTTAATAAAATCGATAGATATATTTATTACTATAAATTTAAATCTTCATGCGAAAGAGCAAATAAAATTATTGCAGTAAGTGAACAGACAAAAAAAGATATTATTGAATACTTTTCAATTCCAGAAGAAAAAATTAAAGTTGTTTATCAAGGTTGCAATGAAATATTTCAAGTTAAAAAAAGCAATGTGAAAATAAATAAAACTATTAAAAAATACGCACTACCAAAAGATTTTATTTTATACGTTGGAAGTATTGAAAAAAGAAAAAATTTAAAAACATTATTGAAATGTATTAAAGATTTAGAAAAAGAAAAATTAGTAGTTATCGGAAATGGCAATTCATATAAAAAAGAATGTAAAAGTTATATTTTAGAGAATAAGTTTAAAAAAAGAGTTACTTTTTTAAATGATATTTCTTTAGAAGATATGAGTTGTATATATCAGTCTGCTAAATTGATGGTTTACCCCTCAATATTCGAAGGTTTTGGAATACCTATATTAGAAGCATTATTTTCTAAAGTTCCAGTAATAACTTCTAAAGATGGTTGTTTCAAAGAAGCAGGTGGCAATACCTCAAAGTATATAAACCCTTTATCTATTGGAGAAATGAAAGAAGCAATTTTAGAAATAGGAAACTCAAAAAAAATTCAAAAAAAAATGAAAGAGCAAGGCTATATTCATGCACAAAAATTCTCAGATAAAAAAATTTCAGATAATTTAATGCAAGTATATACAAGCATATTATGAAAAAAATTTCTGCTATTGTTACAACAAAAAATGAAGAGCATAATATAGTTAATGCTTTAAAATCACTCAGTTTTGCTGATGAAATTATAGTTGTAGACTCATTTAGCACAGACAAAACGGTTGAATTAGCAAAACCAATAGCTACTAAAATTTTTCAACGAAAATACGAAAGTCCTTCCAAGCAAAAAAATTGGGCAATGCAAAAGGTTAAATTTGAGTGGATTATTATTTTAGACGCAGATGAGAGAGTTACGCTAAAATTACAAGAAGAAATAAAAAAAATATTAAAAAACCAATCGGATTTTGATGGATTTTGGATCAAAAGAGAAAATTATTTTATGAATAAAAAGGTTAAATTTAGTGGATGGCAAGGAGACAAAGTAATTCGACTAATTAAAAAAGATAAGTGTAAATATGATAACAAAAAAGTACATGAAGAGATTATCGATAATGGAAATATAGGAGAATTAAAAAATAAGTTAATTCATAATACTTTTAATAATAAAGAAGATTATTTAAAGAAAATAGAAAGATATGCAAAATGGCAAGCAGAAGATTACCAAAAAAAAACAGGTAAAATCACTTTATTTCATACAGTAATAAAACCAATATTTAGATTTATAAAACATTACTTTATTCAAATGGGCATATTAGATGGNTATGTTGGTTTTACTATCTCNTTATATCAATCAAAAGCTGTTTTTCTCAGATACAAATACTTAAAATTANTTCGTGGAAAAAGAAATTATTAATACAATCAAAATATTAAAGAAGGGTGGTTTAATTCTATACCCNACTGACACTATTTGGGGGATNGGATGTGATGCCACCAATGCTGATGCAATAAAAAAAATATATTTACTTAAAAAAAGAGAAAATAGTAAAGCATTNATATCATTAGTTGCTAATAAAGAACAACTATACAATTATACTAAATATATTCCTAAAGAAGCATTTAACNTAAATCCAACAACAATTATTTATACCCAAATTTCTGGATTTCCAAAAAATTTATTAGCTGAAGATGGTAGCCTAGCTATAAGAATTGTTCAAGACGAATTCTGTAGAGAAGTTATAAATAGATTTAGGAAACCTATTGTTTCTACTTCAGCAAATATTAGTAATTTTAAAAGTCCAAAAAAGTTTTCAGAAATTTCTAAAAAAATAATTTACAATGTTGATTATGTAGTCAGTTTAAGAAAAGATGAAATCATGCAGAAACCTTCTACAATATTAAAATTAGATAATAACAGTACTCTAACAAAAATTAGATAATGAATTATTCTAAATATTTAATCCATCCTATTTTTAAACATGTTTCTGAAAGCGCAGAGCATTTAAACTATCCTGTTTTTGTTGTAGGAGGATGGGTTCGTGATTTATTATTAAAACGCAATAAACCAGCTGATGATATAGATTTTGTATGCGTTGGAAATGGAATTGATTTNGCTAAAGAAGTTAGTAAAAGATTTAAACAAAATACTTTATTGAAGGTTTATAAAAATTTTGGAACTGCTTTGATAACANATAATAAATATAATTTTGAGTTTATTGGTGCAAGAAAAGAATCATATAGAAAAAAAAGTAGAAATCCAATTGTAGANAATGGAACATTNGTTGATGATCAAAATAGAAGAGATTTTACAATAAATTCAATGTACATACAACTTAANAAAGAACATTATGGAAAGTTAATTGATCCNTTTAATGGANAAGNTGATCTAAAAAGAAAAATAATTAGAACTCCACTAAATCCAAACAAAACNTTTGGTGATGATCCTTTACGTATGTTAAGGGCAATCAGATTTGCTTCTGAACTAAATTTTAATATTGAATTAGATTCATATGAATCAATCAAATTAAATAACAAAAGACTATCTATTATTTCTCAAGAAAGAATAACAGATGAGTTAAATAAAATAATTATATGTGACAAACCATCTAGAGGATTTAAAATGTTATTTGAAACAAAATTATTACATGAATTTTTTCCAGAAATGGCAAATTTACATGGGGTGGAAATTATTAAAGAACATAAACATAAAGATAACTTCTTACACACATTAAAGGTTTTAGACAATCTAAGTTTAAAAACAAATAATCTTTGGTTGAGATGGGCNGCGATATTACATGATATTGCAAAGCCAATAACAAAAANNTTTGANGAAAATCAAGGCTGGACATTTCATGCTCATGAATTTATAGGTTCNAAAATGGTTCCAAAAATATTTAAACGATTAAAACTTCCATTAAATGACAAAATGAAATATGTTCAAAAATTAGTTTTACTACACTTGCGACCTATTGTATTGGCTAAAGATATTGTTACTGATTCAGCAATACGTAGGCTCTTNTTTGATGCCAAAGAAGATGTTGAAGATCTAATGCTACTTTGTGAAGCAGATATAACCTCAAAAAATCAGAATAAAGTTANAAAATACTTAAATAATTTTAAAATTGTGAGAGAAAAATTAAAACTTGTCGAAGAAAAAGATAATATTAGAAACTTTCAACCTCCCGTAAATGGAAAGGAAATAATGCAAATGTTTAATCTTAAAGCTGGTCGAAATGTTGGAATACTNAAAAATACAATTAAAGAAGCTATTCTTAANGGNGATATAAANAATAATAAAAAAGAGGCTATAAAATANTTAATTAAAAAAGCACAAGAAATTAATCTCAATNCTGTATAAATGAAAAAAAAAATTATCGTAATAGTTGGACCAACAGCAATTGGAAAAACTGAATATAGNATTANAATAGCCAAGAAGTATAGAACTGAAATAATTTCATGTGACTCAAGACAATTTTACAAAGAACTTAAAATCGGTACAGCACCACCTAATGAAAAACAGCTTAAAGAAGTAAAGCATCATTTTATTCATAATTTATCAATTCATGATAATTATAGTGCTGGAGNATTTGAAAAAGATGCAATAAAAAAAATTCAAGAAATTCATAAAAAGAAAGATAATATTATTTTAGTAGGAGGATCTGGACTTTATGTTGATGCTGTGTGTAATGGGTTTAATATAATTCCAACTGTCTCAAAAGAAATNAGACAGGATATTAACCTTCTATATGAAAATAAAGGAATAGAATGGTTAAAAGAGAAAGTTAAAAATATTGACCCAAATTCTTTTACAAAAGAGAACTACAATAATCCTCAGAGATTATTAAGAATACTAGAAGTTTATTATCAAACAAAAAAACCCTTAAGTTTCTTTCATAACAACAANAAAAAAGAAAGAGAATTTATAATTCAAAAAATTGGTTTAAAAATTGAAAGAGAAAAATTATATGATAAGATTAATCAACGAGTTGATAAAATGATAAAAAATGGACTTGTAAAAGAAGTNACTAATCTTAAACAATATAAAAATATAAATGCATTGCAAACTGTGGGGTATAAGGAAATCTTTGAATTTTTAGAAAATAAAATAAGTCTAGAAAATGCTATAGAAAAGATTAAAAGAAATACTAGAAGATTTGCAAAAAGACAAATCNCATGGTTTAAAAAAGATCAGTCAATTTCTTGGNATAATTNTGATGAAATAGTAAAAATTAACGAACTATAACTACTGTTCCTTTGATNGAGTCATAACCATTGCCTATTTCTATACAATAGAAATAAGTTCCTTCTGGAACATCATTCCCTTTCATTGTTTTACCATTCCACGGATTTTTATAGCCTACAGACTCAAACAATAATTTTCCAAATCTTCCATAAATTTTNACCTCACTATTAGGGTATAAAAANGTATCTTCAAGATTCCAACTATCATTAATACCGTCATTATTTGGAGAAAAAATGTTAGGAATACATTCTGAACTCATACTAGCAATAACAAAATTAGTGTCAGTTTCACATGAATTATTATCAATAACTGTGACCGAATGTGTTCCTGGATTATACGCTATACTAAGTGGATTTTCTTCAGACCCATTTGACCATTTATAATTATAAGGAGAAGTACCTCCAGTTGCATCTGCTTCTAAATCTATATTTAGATTCTCTATATCACACTCAATAATTACGTCAGAAGGGTCAAGTGTTATAAANATTGGTTCAATAGTTATTTCTTCTTTTAAANTACATCCATGAATATCAGTTACCTCAACCCAATGAGATCCTGGACATATAAATGCTTTTGACGAATCTTCTCCGGTATTCCACAAGTANGAATATGGTGATGCACCCCACAATAAACTATCATTAAATACCGATGTAGTAGTAGCATCAATTATACCATTTGGTAAATAATAATCTGCATATAAAGTGTCAATTAAAACACAAGAGGTTGAGTCATCATATGTGTAAATTAAATATGTTTGTTGACATAAAATACCAGAGCTATCATATATACTTACTATATTTCCTATAAGATCAGTCCATTCATGTCTAAAGGGACCTAAAGTACTTGAAGAATCAATTTCAACAAATCCTTTATGTGTTACATTATCATAATAAATAGAAGTTTCTAAATAATAAGTTGGCATATTAAATTCTATGGAATCAGTATTACCACAAGAGTCAGAAACTAAAACCCAATAATTTATTCCAAACAAGGAATCAATAAAACTTGTTGTGTCTCCTGTACTCCACAAAATATTAAATGGTTCAACACCACCATTAATAATTAACATAACACTACTACCAGCAGAATCACATGGCAANTAATTTATTTCTAATGATATTTTTAGAGAATCTGGACTAACTATCTCCAATGTATCCTCATAAGTACATCCATTTTGATCAGTTACTTGACAAGTGTAAATTCCACCATATAAAAGACGTTGGAAATTATTATTTCCGTCATTCCATTCTATATTATATGGCCCAACACCTCCATTAATTATCATATCTACAGATGTTAATTCATTTGAACAAAATAATGTGTCATTANAATTTATAAAATCTAATGAAAGACTTTCTTCATCCTCTAAAATCAAAAATAGTGTATCAATACAAGAAATCGAATCAGAAACAACAATTGGATACTCACCTGCATCTAAAGAAAATATAGAATCTGTATTTAAAGATGTATTAATCCAAGTATATGATATTGGACCAGTTCCTCCGGTTACATTAACAGTAATACTACCATCTGATAGACCATTACAAGNAGGTGGATAAAAAATTGGATTAGCTAGAAACTGATCGGGTTGATTTATGATAAAAACCTTCTCATGAACACATCCAATTGCATCAACAATTAAAACTGTATAAGAACCACCTGATAAATTAACGGTATCTATTCCTCCCCACTGAACATCATATGGTAAGTTTCCTCCAGAAATTGAATTAATATTTATTACTCCAGAAGAATCACCATAACATTCAACATGTTGAATAGTTGCATCAACATNTATTTCATACTGAGCAGCACATCTTACTAAAACAGTATCCATACAAAAATAAGTAGAATCATATATATATATGGGATAAAATCCTGATGGAACNTAAATAGAATCAGAATTAGCTCCTAAAAAACCATATGAAATATTTCCTCCACCAATAATACTATCTATTAGTAAATAACCACTATCAGATTCGCAAATTAATGGAAATGATGTTGATGCATATGTAACATATGGTTCTGGTTCGATTAATAAAAAAGTATCTATAGTTAAACATTTATTTTTATCAATAACATGTAAAAAATAATTTGTAGCTAATAAACTGTCAAACATAATTGAATCTACAATCCANTCTTCTATNCCTAAAGAATTTGACAAATGATTAAAATTATTTNAATACCCAGTAGAATCAGAGTAAGAAATAGTATCTTGATTTGAAATTAAATAGTAATAATATTTATTATTTGAATTATATTTTTTACCTCCTGAAA
>PBVH01000012.1 GCA_002728175.1 Flavobacteriales bacterium
TGTTTGATAATTCTAACATTGAAAGAATAGGTTTTATAACTAACGATGATTTGCAATCATTAAATATTAATGAAGGCCGAGTCTTAGTTTACATACCTCACTCATATAACTTCTCGGGAAACTTATTTGTTGTAGAAAAAAAATATATTACCCCAATTAATGCATCATCTAGCGAGGTGATGAAACTGATTGTTTCAGGTGGGGTAGCTGAATTTGATAAATTTGATAAATAATTACATATGAAAAAAATATATTTAAAGATAATTTTATGCTTGTTTGTTGCAACTATTTATGCTCAAAATCCAGGAGATACAATAATTGTACAAACGTTCGATTACAGCATGACGTATGGCAATGCTTGGGATGGTACTGTTAGAGATACTATGGCTTATTTTCCAAATAATCCTAATTTATCATTTGAAAAAATCATAATGGCATACAGTATGAGATGTAGAAATGGGCAGGTTAATACTTCAGGTGGAAATAGTGTTGCTTGCGGTGAATGGGACTATAGTTGCCACACCTATATACATGACTCATCTAGAGTAGATTCAGTAATGCATAAAATAGTTAGTCACGAAATTAGTAACTTTAGTGGTTCTACTTACAACTACAGTATTAATCCAACTTATACTTTTGTTCAAAATATAAACGGAAGTTATGACACTACGATGATCATTGCTGATACAGTTCATCAATACAATATTATATCAAATCCCTCTAGCTTAGTTAACGATATAATTGACACAACAACTTTTATTTATTGGCCACCTTTCAATTACACTTATGATTCGATAGGAAATATAATAAATGTAGACACCTTAATATCAGGCACTATAAATATTGGCGAGTTAACATATTACAAAAGATATCCAATGAAGTTTCAAATAATGTCTTTTGTAACACCATATGGTATAAATTTAGATCTTGGTCCTGAAGGGAAAACCTGGTATTTTGATTTAACTGATTACGCTCCAGTATTCCAAGGACCAAAAAGAATTACAGTTAGTGGCGGTGGACAATGGCAAGAGGATATGGATATCAAGTTTTTATTTATTGTTGGAACACCTCCAAGAGACGTCGTTGATATGCAACAAATATGGAGACCTCAATCAAAAGGCTACAGTTCAATTATGAATAATTCTGCATTTGAACCAAGAAATGTTATCATGAATCCAAATGCTTCATCTTATAAATTAAAAAGTGTTATAACCGGACATGGCCAAGAAGGCGAATTTATTCCAAGAAACCATTACATAAACATTGATGGTGGAACACAAGACTATATTTGGCAAGTATGGACACCGTGTGCTGGAAATCCTGTATACCCACAGGGTGGAACTTGGATATATGATAGAGCTGGTTGGTGTCCAGGTCAAGCTTCTGATATAAAAGAAATTGATATAACAAATTTAGTAAGCCCAGCTCAACTTCATAATATTGATTATGGAGTAGTAACTGCCGGGGGAACATCAAACTATTGGGTTAGCAATCAATTAGTTAGTTATGGTCCTGCTAACTTTTCATTAGACGCTTCAATAGTTGATATTCTATCTCCAAGTAATGAAATTAAAGATTCGAGGCAAAACCCCACATGTAATAACCCAAAAATTGTAATTCAAAATACAGGAAATACAACATTAACTTCTTTAAAAATAGAATATTGGATTAATGATGATTCTACTCCAACTTCGTATAATTGGACTGGAAGTCTTGAGTTTTTAGAAAAAGAAATTGTAGAACTGCCAATAAATACTTCTTTCTGGAACGCAATTGATTATAATCAGGGAGAAGTACTTGGAGAAGTCGTTACCTTTGAAAACATAGCAAGTAACAATAAATTCTACGTTGATATTTCAAATCCAAACAACAATAATGATAGCTATCAATATAATAACTCGATGTCTAAAGAATTTACTCCTGCACCAAAATACCCTAGAATATTTACTTTTTGGTCCCAAACAAATAACGGCACAATTGGTGGTGTTTCCGAAACTTCATGGGAAATAATTGATAGTCAAAGTAATCCTATTTATACTTGGAATAATTTACCGCCCAATACACAATTTAAAGATACTATTAACCTAAGTGATGGATGTTACACTTTTAAAGTTACTGATATTGATAACGACGGTTTAGATTTTTGGGGAAATAATGATGGTGGAGGTATGCTGAGATTTAGGAGACTTCAACCCTTCATTGACACTTCAGCAACACCTTGGACATACCATAACTGGTTTAAAACTTTTGAGCTTGATTTTGGGTCATTTATTCATCATGAGTTTTTGATTGCATCAAATCCTCTTAGTATCTCAGATAACCTAAAGGAAAATATTAATGTCTATCCAAATCCTGCAAATGAAAGTTTTTTTATTGACGGATACGTTGGAAATAATTCAACATTATTAATCATTGATCAGATGGGTAAAATTATTTACTCTGAAAAAATCAATTCACATTTTATTAGAAAAAGTATAAATTTTGAAAAATATTCTGCTGGACTTTACACTATTAAAATTAAAAGTCCTAAAGTTGAAATTTATAAAAAGATTGTAAAACAATAATGAAATATTGTAATTCCTTAACTTCATTTTCTCGATTTAAAACTCGAGAAGTTATTGTTGGTAAGCTTGCTTTTGGAGGAATTAATCCTATCAGGATACAGTCAATGACTACTACTGATACAATGGATACTATTGCAACTGTTGAGGAATCAATCAGAATGATTAAAGCTGGTTGTGAATTAGTTAGAATAACAGCCCCAAGTAAGAAAGAAGCTGAAAATTTAAAAAACATCAAAGCTGAGTTAAGAAAAAGAGGTTACAATACTCCTATTGTAGCAGATATTCATTTTACACCTAATGCCGCTGAGATTGCCGCAAAATTAGTAGAAAAAGTCAGAATTAATCCAGGCAATTATGCTGACAAAAAAAAATTCGAAGAAATAGAATATACAGATAAATCCTATGAAGATGAACTTACAAGAATCCAAGAAAAATTTCTTCCTTTAGTACAGATTTGCAAAAAAAATAACACTGCCATGAGGATTGGCACCAATCATGGTTCATTATCTGATAGAATTCTAAGTAGGTATGGCGATACTCCAAAAGGAATGGTAGAGTCTGCTATGGAATTTTTAAGAATTTGTCAAGAGCAAGACTTTCATAACATAATATTATCGATGAAAGCATCAAATACTAGAGTTATGGTACAAGCATATCGAATGTTAGTATATGAAATGATCAAAGAAAATATGAACTATCCAATACATTTAGGAGTTACAGAGGCTGGCGAAGCTGAAGATGGTAGAATAAAATCAGCTGTAGGAATTGGTTCACTACTTGCTGATGGAATTGGTGACACTATAAGAGTTTCTCTTACAGAACCTCCTGAAGAAGAAATTCCTGTAGCTGAAAAACTTCTTGCTAATTTTGATGATATTGAAAATCATTCTCATATTAAGGAAATAAAAAAATCTCCTATTAATCCTTTCGAATATAAGCGCAGAAAAACAAAAACGATATTGAATATTGGAGGAAGCAATGTCCCTATTATTAAAGCAGATTTCTCATTAAAACAAAAAATTACTCCTGCATCTTTGTTTTCTTTGGGTTATAGCTACTCAGTCCCTCTAGACAAATGGCATATTTCTGATATGGCAGCTGATTATTTATATGTTGGTGATCACGAACTTGATTTTGAAGTTCCTGGCACATTAGGGGTTATATATAATTATAACAGTTGGAAAAAACATAAAAAGGGGTATCCGTGTATGGATGCTAAAGAATATACAAACTCAAAAGAAAAATCTAGTGTTCTTAATTTTATCTATGTCTGTTTAACTGAACTTACTGAAAAAATAAAAAATAAACTGAAATCAGACGATACAGCTGTTATAGTAATTGATACTTTTAATAAGAATGGAATGGCTGAACAAAGAAAATTATTTATTGATTTAATGAATGAAAAAATTGACTGCCCTGTTGTTATTCGCAGAAGATACAAAAACTTACCTTATGAAGATTTACAACTATACTCATCATCTGATATAGGAGCTTTATTAATTGATGGCTTAGGGGATGGGATATTTATTTGTTCAGAAAATTGTACATCAGACCAAAATATTAATTTACTTTCTTTTGGTATATTACAAGCAACTCGAACACGTATTTCTAAAACTGAATATATTTCGTGTCCATCATGTGGTAGAACACTTTTTGATTTACAAGAAACTACCGCCAAAATTAGAAAAGTTACTGATCATTTGAAAGGTGTTAAAATTGGAATTATGGGGTGTATTGTAAATGGTCCTGGAGAAATGGCAGATGCTGATTATGGTTATGTTGGGACAAGGCCTGGAAAAATTACATTGTATAAAGAAAAAGAAATTGTTGAGAAAAATATTGATGAAGATTTGGCAGTCGAGGCATTAATTAACTTAATTAAGAGGCATGGAGATTGGGTTGAGAAGAAAATAAAATGATTAAAATTGAAAATTTACATAAATCTTATCCAATCGGAGACAACACTTTACATGTACTAAAAGGAATAGATTTAAATATCAAGGAAGGAGAGTTAGTGGCAATTATGGGTTCTTCAGGCTCTGGAAAATCAACACTATTGAATATTATTGGTATGCTAGATAATTATGATGAAGGATCATATATTTTAGATGATATTTTAATCAAAAACTTAAATGAAACTAAAGCTGCTCAATATCGCAATAAATTTTTAGGTTTTATTTTTCAATCATTCAATTTAATTAACTACAAGACAGCTATAGAAAATATTGCCCTACCACTTTTTTATCAAGGTGTTTCTAGAAATGAAAGAAATAAAATTGCATTAGAGTACCTAAAAAATGTTGGTTTGGAAAACTGGGCTAATCATCTTCCAAATGAATTATCTGGAGGACAAAAGCAAAGAATTGCAATTGCAAGGGCATTAGCCGCTAAACCTAAAGTCCTTTTAGCAGATGAGCCAACCGGAGCGTTAGATTCAAAAACATCCGAAGAAGTAATGCAATTGATTAAAAAAATTAATACTGAAGGGAAAACAATTCTTGTTGTTACTCATGAACAAGACATAGCAAATATGTGCAATAGAATTATTACATTAAAAGATGGTGTGATAACTAGAGACAAAAAAAATAGCTAGTATGTTTAATCAGGATATTTGGCAAGAAATTTTTGATACTATTAAAAAAAATAAACTGCGAACTTTTCTTTCAGGTTTTACGGTAGCTATTGGAATTTTAATTTTTATTATACTATTCGGTTTAGGAAATGGACTTGAAGATAGCTTTTCTAAATTTTTTACTGATGATCAAGTTAATACAATTAGAGTATACCCAAGTAAAACATCTATTCCATATCGTGGCTTTGAATCAAATAGACAAATTATATTTAAAAACTCTGATTTAGAAGATCTTAAACTTGAATTTAAAGATCAAGTTGAAGATGTGGTTGTTAGGAATTCGTATTATTCACTTGTAACATATCAAAATAAATATAATAATTATCAAATAAGAGCAGTATCTCCTGGTCATAAAGCAGCAGAAAAAACAATTATTATGCGAGGGAGATATCTAAATGAAGGAGATATTTTAAATAAAAAAAAACATGTAGTTATAGGTCGATTAGTTGAACAAGATTTATTTGACGGAAAAAATTCAGTGGGTAAATATATTACTGAAAGTGGTAGAAGCTGGAGAATAGTAGGAGTTTTTCAAGATGAAGGTGGTGACAGAGAAGAAAGAAATTTATATGTGCCATACACTACTAGACAACAAATTACAAATTCTGATGAGATTGATCAAATGATTGTTGTATATGATAAAAATATGAGCTATAGAGCTTCTTTATTATTAGAAAATGAAATTGAAAAATATTTAAAGAATAAAAAAGTAATTTCTCCTAATGATAATAGAGGTGTTTACTTAAGTAATACAGGAGAAGAACAAGAAAATTCTAGAAAATTTGCTAAGGTTCTAAATATTATAATCTCATTTATTGGCATTGGAACTTTGATAGCTGGAGTAATAGGCATAAGCAATATAATGGTATTTGTTGTAAAAGAAAGAACCAAAGAAATTGGCATAAGAAAAGCAATTGGCGCTACGCCCAAGAGCATTATACTAATGATTCTTCAGGAATCTATTTTTATTACTATTGTATCAGGTTACATTGGACTTATTTTAGCAATTTTTATACTTAATAGTATTGGAGACAGTTTGATGGTAAAATATTTTATTTCAAGTCCTTATATTGAAACTCATCACGCTATTTGGGCAACTGTAATTTTAATATTCTTCGGTGCTTTAGCAGGATATCTACCAGCAAGAAGAGCGGCAAAGATTAAGCCTATCATAGCATTACAACAAGAGTAAATTATGACAATATTTGACAAAGACACTTGGCAAGAAATATTTGGTTCGATTGGACAAAACAAATTACGTACACTTATAACTATAATTGGTGTTTTATGGGGTATATTTTTATATATTTTGCTCTCTGGAATTGCAAAAGGAGTTGATAATGGTTTTGAACAAAGATTTGAAAGAATTTCATCAAATAGTTTGTTTGTTTGGACTCAAAACACTAGTATCCCGTATTTAGGATTTAAAATTGACAGAAAATGGAACATTAAATTAAATGATGTTGAAACACTAAAAATGGAAATTCCAGAAATTAAATATATTGCTCCAAGAATCCAAAAAGGAAATTGGGGTTCACAAGGTGCGAGCGTAACAAATGGTCAAAGGAACGGAACATATAATATTTACGGAGATTATCCAATTTTAAAAGTTGTTTCCCAAAAAGATATTTATGATGGTGGAAGATTTATCAATCATTTAGATATTAAAGAAGAAAGAAAAGTATGTGTGATTGGTGAGCGAACTAAAAAAGAACTATTTTCAGATGATATTAATCCTATTGGAAAGTATATAAATATTAATAATATTTATTTTAAAGTAATTGGTATACATAAATTTGTTGACGAAGGAGGGGGTAGCTTTGCAGATGATGGAGATATTCATGTTCCTTTCTCAACATTCAAGAGATTATATAATACTGGTGATATAGTTGGCTTTTTACTAATTGCAGGATTTGATGATGTAGATATTTTAAAGGTTGAAAGACAAGTTAAAAATTTATTAAAAAAGATTCATAATGTTCACCCAGATGACGAAAGAGCTATTGGTGCATTTAACTTAGGGGCATTATTTACAAGAATTAAAAATTTTGCGAATGGTATGTCGTTTATTTCACTGGTGATTGGAGTGGCAACAATAATTGCAGGTGTTATAGGTATTGGAAATATATTATTAATCTCTGTTAAAGAAAGAACCAAAGAAATTGGAATTAGAAGAGCTATTGGTGCTAGTCCAAATCACATAAGAAAACAGATAATACTAGAATCTGTTTTCTTAACAGTTGTAGCTGGTATTATTGGTATTATTCTAGGAGCATTTGTTTTATATGTTATTAATATTGCAACACAAAATCTAGAAGATATTCCATTTACAAATGCCACTGTTCCTTTAAATTATATATTTGCAGCACTTTTAATGATGATTGGGCTAGGAACATTGATAGGTTTTGTTCCAGCAGAAAAAGCAATAAGTATAAGGCCAATTGATGCGCTAAGAGATGAATAAAAAAATGAAAAAATGAAGTATTTTAAAAAAATTATTGTATTATTTTTAATACTAGGAATAATATTTGCAACCTTATTTTTTATTAAATCAAATAAAAAAGACATCACTGAATATAAAACTGTCAAGTTACAAAAAGAAACTATTGAAACTAAAATAGTAGCAACTGGTAAGGTAGTTCCTAAAGATGAAGTAGAAATTAAACCTCAAATACCTGGGATTATAGATAAAATTTTAATCAACGAAGGGGATGAAGTTAAAGCGGGTGATTTATTAGCAATTATTAAAGTAGTGCCAGATGAGCAAGCATTAAATAATGCTGAGGGGCGTCTTAAGAATGCTGAGATTGTATTTAATAATGCTGAAATAGAATATTACAGAAATAAAAAATTATTTAACCAAAGTATAATTTCAGAACAAGCATTTAATAATATTGAATTACAATATAATCAAGCTCAACAAAATTTAACTAATGCAGAAAGTGATTTGCAAATAATTAAATTAGGGTCTACTGAAGGATCTAGTATTGCCAACACCAATGTTAGAGCAACAGTCTCAGGGACAATTTTAGAAATACCTGTAAAAAAAGGTGACCAAGTAATTCAAGCTAACACTTTCAATCAAGGAACTACTATTGCAACTATTGCAAACTTAAATGTTATGATTTTTGAGGGAAAAGTTGATGAAGGTGAAGTAAGTAAGCTAGAAAAAAATATGGACTTAATTATAACACTTGCCGCAATCGAGCAAAAGTTTTATCCAGCTAAATTAGTATTTATTGCACCAAAAGGTGTTGATGAAGCTGGTGCTGTTCAATTTAAAATTGAAGGAGAGGTTTTTCTTGACGATGAATATATTGTTAGAGCTGGATATAGTGCTAATGCAACTATTATTACAAACAGCAAAACCAATGTAAATGCTTTGCCTGAAGCTGTAATACAATACGATTTAAAAACTAAGGAGCCATATGTTGAAATTGAAACTAGTAAACAAAACTTTATTAGAAAAAATATTGAAATTGGAATATCTGATGGAATAAATATTGAAATTATTTCTGGAGTTGAAAGTGAAGATAAAATCAAAGTATGGGATATTACAAAACCTAATAAAATTTCTAAATGGTAGGTATAAAAAATCTATTTTACTTATTGCTTTTAACAATTTACACTTTTAAAAGTGTAAATGGACAAGATATTTATACTCTCAAAGAATGTATTTATAGAGGAATTGAAAAAAATATTTCAATTAAAAATTCTTTAATTGAACTGAAGTTAAGTGAAGCAGACAGATTAAGTGTTGTTGGAGATTTTTTACCAAATATTAATATTAGTGCAAATAATTCCTGGAGTAGTGGATTAACACAAGATATAACTACAGGACTTTTTGCAGATCAAATTCTTCAATCAGCAAACGGCTCCTTAAGTGTTGGTGTAGACCTCTACAATGGCTTATCAAACATAAAGAACCTTCAAAGAGCAAGTCTTATTAAACAATCTAATAAATTACAAACTGAAAAAATTAAAGAAGATATTTCTCTTTTGATTGTAAACTCATACTTGCAGATTTTATTTAATAATGAAAATGTAAATATTCAAAATAGACAATTAAATGTAGCTCAAGAGGAATTAAAAATCGCTAAAGAAAAATATATAAATGGAATAATATCTAAAGGAGATTTATTAGAAATTGAAGCTAACTTGGCAAAAAAAGAGGAAAATTTAATTGTTGCAAAAAATAATTTTTTATTGTCTAAAATTTCTTTAGCACAAATTTTATTAATTGATGATGTTTCAAACTTTGATATAAATTATGATGAATTCGAATTGCCAAATTCAGCTATACTTAAAAAAGACCCCCAAGATATATTCAATACTGCTCTTAACAAAATAAGTGATGTTAAAATCGCTGAGAAAAATCTACAGATTGCAAAAAAAAATAAAGAATTAGCATACACTATGATTCATCCGTCAGTTAATGCATTTTATTCATACAATTCAAGAGTTTTATTTGGAAATTCAGAGTCTGTAAAAACTCAATTTGATGAAAATATTGGAAAAACATATGGATTACAATTATCAATACCCGTTTTTAATAATTTAAATACTCAAACAAGTATTAAGAAAAGTAAATTAAACATTTTAAAGTCTGAAAATTTATTGCAACAGGCAAAACTTGATTTAGAAAACTTAATCCATCAATCATTAAAAAATGCACAAGGAGCATCTAAAACATTTGAAGCTTCAATTAAAACTTTTCAAGCAAGAGAAACAGCATATGATTATGCTAAGGAAAGATTTAAGAATGGAGCCATAAATACATTAGATTTTTTACAAATTCAGAAACAATATGAGAATGCTCAATCTGAACTAATCAAAAGCAAATACGATTATGTCTTTAAAATAAAGGTTTTAGAGTTTTATTATGGAACTGAACTTTAAAACCCTATTTGACAATAATTTTACTGGCTACCATTTTAGCTTTTTTAACTAGCTCATCGACATCATTATTTCCATACGCTAAAGCAACACCCATTCTTCTATATGGTCTAGATTTTGGTTTTCCAAAAATCTTAAAATCTGTGTTTGGAATTATTGAAGCATTTTCTAATCCAACAAAATTAGGGTATTCATTATTTTTTTCACTTGCAAGTATTACAGCTGAAGCACCATTGTTTAACTGTTTTATTTCATTAATTGGAATTTCTAAAATAGCTCTAGCGTGAAGTTCAAATTCATTGAAGTTTTGAGTTTTAGCTAAAGTTACCATGCCTGTATCGTGTGGTCTTGGAGAAAGTTCTGAAAAAAATATTTCGTTTTGCTTTATAAAAAACTCAACACCCCATATTCCATTACCCTTTAAAGATTTTGTAATTTTATTTGCAATTTGACACGCTTCGTTTAGCAATTCTTTTTTCATTATTTTAGGCTGCCAACTTTCTTGATAATCTCCTCTTTCTTGCCTATGACCAATTGGTGGGCAATACAATGTTTCTCCATTTTTTTGAGTAACTGTTAACAAAGTAATTTCATAGTCAAATTTAATGAACTCTTCTACAATTACTTGCATCAAATCTCCTCTTGACCCTTTTAATGCATAATCCCATGCCAATTTAGCATCACTTACACTTTTTATAACAGATTGCCCCTTTCCGGAACTTGACATTAAAGGTTTGACTACACAGGGTATTCCACACTTTTTTATAGCTGTTTGAAACTCTGAATATGTTGAAGCATAACTGTATTTTGCTGTTTTAACTCCAAGATCTTTTGCTGCAAGATCTCTAATTGCTTTTCTATTCATTGTGAAGTTTGCTGCTTTCGCAGATGGAACAATTTTAAATCCTTTTTTTTCATATTCATAAAATCTTTCAGTACGAATTGATTCTACTTCTGGAACAATTATATCAGGCTTATGCTTATCTACTATTTTGTCTAGCATGTTACCATCGAGCATATCTATAACCTCATAATCATTCGAAACATGCATAGCAGGAGCATTTTCATATGAATCTACAGCAATAACATACTGTCCTAATCTTTGAAATGCAATAACTAATTCTTTTCCAAGCTCACCAGAACCTAGTATTAATATTTTCTTTCTCATTTGTTATTTTTATCAACTATTTTTTGCAAATATTTTCCTATTACATCATGCTCAATGTTTACAATGGTACCTTTTTTAAAATACTTAAAATTTGTATGTTTCCATGTATATGGAATAATTGCCACACTAAAAGTGTTGTCACTTGCTTCAACAACTGTTAAACTTACACCGTTAACACATATAGAACCTTTGTTTACAATAATATTTTGATTTTTTTTAAATTCAAAAATTACTAAATATGACCCTTCTTGTTCAACTATATTTTTACAACTTGCTGTATGATCAACATGACCTTGAACTATATGACCATCTAGTCTGTCACTTAACTTCAGACTTCTTTCCAAATTTATTTTATCATTAAGTTTTAAATTGGATAGGTTTGTTTTTTGTAACGTTTCTTTAACTGCTGTTACAGTATAATGATTGTTTTCAATTGCTACAACTGTTAAGCATATTCCATTATGGGATAGACTTTGGTCAATTTTTAACTCATCAGTAATATTTGAACTACATGTGATATTTAAGTTTTCTTTATCTTTTTTTAAATTAACAACGGTAGCAATATCTTCAATAATTCCAGTAAACATAATCAATAATTTATTTTTTGTTCAACCATTTTTGGCATAACTCGTTCTTTATATAATTGAGTTCTAAGTTTTGGAACAAAGCCAGCTTCTTCAATACATTTTTGAATTGAATTAGCTGTGAATCTGTGTGGAGCTCCTGCCGCTGAAACAACATTTTCCTCCAACATAATTGAACCCATATCATTTGCACCACCATGAAGAGTTAACTGAGCTGTTTCTCCACCAACGGTTAACCACGATGTTTGAATATTTTTGATGTTTGGAAGCATTATTCTTGAGATTGCTATAGTTTTTAAATATTCATCTTGAGTGCAGGAATTGTTTATTCCTTTGACTTTTTTTAATAATGTTCCATCGTCCATAAATGGCCATGGAATAAAGGCTAAAAAACCATTAGCATTTTTTGGTTTTTCCTCTTGAACTTCTCTAATTCTGACAAGGTGATCAAAACGTTCTTCTTTAGTCTCAACATGACCAAACATCATAGTTGCAGAAGTTGTAATATCAAGTTTATGGGCAGCCCGCATTATATCTAACCATTCTTGGCCAGTACATTTTCCTTTAGAAATTAATCTTCTAACTCTATCTGATAAAATTTCTGCTCCTGCACCAGGCATACTATCCATTCCGGCATCTCTTAATTTTTTAAGAACAAATTCATGTGAATGTTTACCTAATTTACATATATGTGCTATCTCTGGAGGACCTAACGCATGCAATTTTATTTTCGGGTAATTTTCTTTTAAAGTTTTAAATAAGTTTACATAGAATTCAAGCCCAAGCTCTGGGTGGTGCCCCCCCTGTAATAGAAGTTGATCTCCTCCGTACTTAATTGTCTCTTCAATTTTTTTTTTGTAAGTATTTAAATCAGTTATATATACATCTTTGTGACCCGGCACTCTAAAAAAATTACAAAACTTACAATTTGCAATACACGCATTAGTTGTATTTACATTTCTATCAATTTGCCAAGTGATTTTATTAGAAGGATGCAAATCTTTTTTTATTTCATTTGCTACCCACATTAATTCAGGGGTTGGAAGATAATCAAACAAATATAGCCCTTCTTCAATTGTTAGGAATTCTTGATTAAGAGCTTTTAAAACTATAGTCTTTTTATCCATAAAATTGTAATTTTACGCAATCAAAATTACATAATTTTATGAAGATACTAATCAAAAAGAAAAAGTCGTTTACTAAAAAAGATGATTTAATTATTTTAAATGATAAAAACTCAGATTTAAGCCAGTTTAAACTAACAATATCTGAAATTAATTTTATAAAAAAATCAAAAAAAGAAATCACACAAATTAATCAGTATAGCAGACAATTATTTATAGTCAATTACGAAAAAAATATTAATAAAAATAAGCAAGACGAAAGCCTTAGAATACTTGGACATCAACTATTTAAAAAAGCATCAGAGTTAACATCAATACATATTATCGATAATCATAAAAACAATAATAAGAATAAAAATCTCACATTAAAGATTGCTGAAGGATTAGCTCTTTCAAGTTATCAGTTTTTAAAGCATCAAACCAATCCTCAAGCCTTTAAATTAAAGACCATTTATTTATGTGAAAAAGTTGAAAGACAGGATATTATTGAATTACAAAATATTATAAATGCAGTATTTTTTACTAGAGACTTAGTGAATGAACCTTTTTCTCACCTAACTGCTAAAGATTTAGCTAATGCCTCAAAAAATATTGGGAAAAAATTCAATATTAAGACTAAGGTGTTCAATAAAAAGAAAATTGAAAGCTTGAAAATGGGTGGACTTCTTGCCGTTAATAAGGGTAGTTTAGATGAGCCAACATTTACGATAATGGAATGGAAGCCTAAAAATGCAAAAAATAAAAAACCAATAGTTTTTATTGGAAAGGGTGTTGTTTATGATACGGGTGGATTAAGCTTAAAGCCAACTGCAAATTCTATGGACTTAATGAAAATAGATATGGGTGGAGCTGGAACAGTTATTGGTGCAATACAGGCAATAGCTTCAAATAAATTACCCTATTATGTTATCGGTTTAAATCCCGCAACAGATAATAGGCCTTCAGGAAACGCCTACGCTCCTGGGGACGTTATAACCATGCATAGTGGAAAGACTGTAGAAGTTATGAACACTGATGCTGAAGGAAGAATGTTATTAGCTGATGCGTTAAGTTATGCAAAAAAATATGATCCAAAGCTAGTTATTGATTTAGCTACACTAACGGGTTCAGCTGTAGCTGCTATTGGAAATTATGGTTTTGTTAGTATGCATAAAGATGCACATGATGAACATGAGAATCTAAAAAAAGTTGGATTGAAAGTACATGAAAGACTAGCGGAATTTCCATTTTGGGACGATTATGATGAGCTTATAAAGTCTGACATTGCTGATATAAAAAATTTAGGTGGTCCATATGCAGGAGCAATAACTGCAGGAAAGTTCTTATCTCATTTTATTGACTTCCCTTGGATTCACATAGACTTATCTTGTGTGTATTCAAAATCAGAGTATGGGTACAGAGGTAAGGGAGCTACAGGAATGGGTGTTCGTTTATTATATGAATTCATTAAAAATAAAACAAAAAATGAAAACTAGATTAGGTATCACTATTGGAGATTCAAATGGTATTGGAATTGAAATAATACTTAAAACGTTCAAAGACAACAGAATGTTAGATTTTTGTACTCCTGTAATTTTTGGTTCAAATGAAATATTATCTCAACATAAAAAAATATTACAAATTCATAATGTTAATTTCAATGTAGTAAGAGATTTAAAAAATTTAAAACCTAACAAAATTAATTTATTGGAGGCTCTTAAAAATAAAGCTGATGTGAAAATAGGAGAGAAAAATATTGACGGTGGCGACAACGCAATAAACTCTATTGATTGTGCAATTGATGCTTATAAAAAAAATAAAATAGATGCACTAGTAACAGCTCCTATTAATAAATCATCGATACAAAAAAATAAAAGTGATTTTATTGGGCATACTGAATACTTGCAAAACAATTTTAATGGGAATTCACTAATGATTATGGTAAGTGAAGTTATGAAGATTGCATGCCTAACAGGACATACATCGTTATCCAACGTAAAAAACTATATATCCAAAGAAAATATTATTGAAAATTTATTGATACTAAACAATTCTTTAAAAAAAGATTTTGGTAAAGTCAAACCAAAAATTGCTGTTTTAGGATTAAATCCTCACGCTGGTGAAAGTGGTATGCTTGGAAATGAGGAAATTGAGATTATTATTCCAGCAATTGATGATACTAAAGATACAGGTTTGTTGGTATTTGGACCTTACTCAGCCGATAGTTTTTTTACTACTAAAAATCTATCTGCATTTGATGGTATTTTAGCAATGTATCACGATCAAGGTCTTATTCCATTTAAAACATTAGCATTTGATTCTGGTGTAAACTTTACAGCAGGATTAGATATAATACGAACATCTCCTGTTCATGGTACTGCCTTTGAAATAGCTGGAAAAGGACTTGCTAATGAAAATTCATTTCGACAAGCAGTTTTTTTAGCATGCGAAATTTATAAACAACGAAAATTATTTATTGAAACTTAAAGCACGAAAAAAGAAATCATATGCCTAAAAATTTTCATTGGAATATATTTATATCTTTGCATTCGTTAAAAGTTCATTCATATGAGTGATTATCAAATTAAATATAAAAACATTAGTATTGGTAAGCACTCATATAAATTTAATATTAACAAATCGTTCTTTAGTTTATTTGACAAATCTGAAATAACTGATGCTGAAATTGAAGCTAACGTTATTTTGAATAAGAAAGATCACAGAGATAGTTTGTGCATTGAGATTAGTGGAAATATTAATAATTTGTTATGTGACTCATGCTCTTCAAAAATATCATTACCGATTTCTTCTACATTTAACTTCTTAATTGAATCTACTGATGATAATAAAATATCTTTAGATGAAATTATTTATGTTAAAAATAATACAAACAGACTATGTGTTAAAGAAATTTTGTTTGAATTAATTGTTTTATCTGTTCCAAACAAAAAAACATGTGAAGATGGAAAAGATAATTGTGATCAAGAAATGTTAAAATTAATTGAACAATATAGTATTAAGAAAAAGGTTGTAGATGAGAGATGGAAGGAATTAAAAAAATTAAATTTTTAAAGTAAATTAAAATATGGCACATCCTAAAAGAAAAATCTCTAAAACAAGGAGAGATAAAAGAAGAACCCACTATAAAGCTAGTGAAAAAACAATTAAAACTTGTCAGGAAACAGGCGAATCACATTTATATCATCATGCTCATGAACATGAAGGGAAACTTTATTACAGAGGTAAGTTAGTTACTTCGAACGCTAAATAAAGATTTGTAATTTTAAAAATTACCCTCTTCTATGAAAATTGGCATAGATATAATGGGAGGCGACTTTGCCCCCAAAAAAACAATTGAAGGAGTTGTTCTAGCTTTAGAACATTTTCATAAAGACGAAAAATTATTTTTATTTGGTCAAGAAAAAAAAATAACTTCCGAACTAAATAAATATGATTTCAATAATGATTTAATTGAAATAATTGATTGTTCTGAAATTATTGAAATGGGAGAACATCCTACAAAAGCTTTCAAAAACAAAATAGATTCAAGTATTTACAAGGGGTTTGAATATCTTGCGAAAAATCAGATAGATACGTTTGCATCTGCAGGTAATACTGGGGCGATGTTTATTGGTGGTTATTACACGGTAAAACCAATTAGGGGAGTCATTAGACCTTCAATAGCAACCGTTCTTCCTAAACCAAATGGCAACGTAGCTGTTTTATTAGATGTTGGGGCTAATGCAGATTGCAAGGCCGATGTTTTGTATCAATTTGGAGTTTTAGGTTCTTTATACGCACAAAATGTATATGACATAAAAGACCCAAAAGTAAGCTTATTAAATCTAGGAGAGGAAAAAACTAAAGGAAATATGTTAACCCAAACTGCTTATAATCTTATGCATGGGTCTAAAGATTATAATTTTATAGGAAATATAGAGGCTAATAATATATTTGAATCAGAAACAGATGTTATTGTATGTGATGGTTTTACAGGAAATATTGTCTTAAAACAAGCAGAAGGATTTTATAACTTAGTTGCTAAAAGAAACAAGTTAGATGAATACTTTAAACGGTTTAATTATGAAAACTATGGAGGAACACCCATACTTGGATTAACTAAACCAGTAATTATTGGTCATGGAATTTCAAATGAAATTGCAATTAAAAATATGATTTTACAATCAAAATTAGTATTACAAGCTAAACTAACATCAAAAATAATGAACACAATAGAATAATGAAAATAACTGCAGCTATTACCGGAATAAATGGATATGTTCCAGACTACATCTTAACAAATAAGGAGCTTGAAAAAATTGTTGACACAAATGACGAATGGATTACAACAAGAACAGGTATCAAAGAAAGAAGAATTCTCAAAGGAGAAGGAAAGGGAACATCTGTTCTGGGAATAGAAGCAGTTAATGGACTTTTGAAAAAGACTAAAATTGACGCGAAAGAAGTTGATTTAATTATTTGTGCAACTGCAACTCCTGACATGATATTTCCTTCAACAGCATGTATTATTGCTGATAAAATAGGTGCTGCAAACGCCTTTGCGTATGATTTAATGGCCGCTTGTTCAGGCTTCTTATATGCTCTTTCAACAGCTTCAAAATTCATTGAGACAGGAACTTATAAAAAAGTAATTGTAGTTGGTGCTGATAAAATGTCATCTATTATTAATTATGAAGACCGTGCAACTTGTATAATCTTTGGTGATGGTGCAGGAGCAATAATGCTAGAAGCTAACAATGAAGGTTTGGGGGTACAGGATGCTATTCTAAAAAGTGATGGTTCTGGTAGTGAGTTCTTACACATGAAGGCTGGGGGTTCTGCAAAACCTGCAACATATGAAACAGTAGATGCAAAAGAACATTCTGTTTGGCAAGATGGACAAACAGTTTTTAAAGCTGCCGTTACATCTATGGCGGATGTTTCTGAAGAAATTATGAAAAAAAATAATTTATCTGCTAATGATGTTTCATGGCTAGTACCTCATCAAGCGAATCAAAGAATAATTGATGCAACTGCACGCAGAATGGGTGTAGGAAATGAAAAAGTAATGGTAAATATTGAAAAATATGGAAATACTACCAATGGAACAATACCTTTATGTTTATGGGAGTGGGAAAAAAAGCTTAAGCTTGGTGACAACTTAATACTTGCTGCTTTTGGTGGAGGATTTACTTGGGGGTCTGTATATCTAAAATGGGCGTATAATTCATAATTTATCTCTTTTTTTCAAAAAAACCATCAATTTTTACATAAAAATGTCTTTTTTTGCACAAAACAATTAAAAAATGGATATTAAAGAAATACAAGAGCTAATTAAGTTTGTTGCAAAATCTGGTGCAACAGAAGTTGATTTAGAAATTGATAATGTCAAAATTTCTATTAAATCTCCACCTAAAAAAAGAAGAGGTGAAGTTTCTGAAGAAGCAGTCAAAATTATTCATCAGGCACATCCACAGCCTGTAGTAGTTCCTCAAACTGAAACAAACACACAACCTATTGCTCAAAACATTGCTTCCGAAAACAACGAAATTAAAGAACAATTAACATCTGAAACAGATGATTCAAAATACATAACAATTAATGCTTCAATGATAGGAACATTTTATCGTTCATCATCTCCAGAAAACCCTCCATTTGCTAATGTTGGTGATAAAATTAAAGAAGGAGACACCTTATGTATAATTGANGCAATGAAACTATTTAATGAAATTGAAGCNGAAGTTTCAGGAACTATTATTAAAGTTTTAGTTGACGATGCAACTCCTATTGAGTTTGACCAACCATTATTTTTAATTGATCCAGCATAAATATTTATACACATGTTTAAAAAAGTTTTAATTGCCAATCGAGGTGAAATTGCACTAAGAATTATTCGTACATGCAAAGAAATGGGTTTAAAAACTGTTGCTGTATATTCAAAAGCAGATGCCGATAGTTTACATGTTAGATTTGCAGATGAAGCTGTGTGCATTGGACCTGCAGCTAGTTCAGAGTCATATCTAAAAATTTCAAATATAATTGCCGCGGCAGAAATAACTAATTCCGATGCAATTCATCCAGGATATGGTTTTCTCTCCGAAAATGAAAATTTTTCAAAGATTTGCAAAGAAAATGGAATAAAATTTATTGGAGCCTCCCCTAAAATGATTAAAGGAATGGGTGATAAAGCAGCTGCCAAGCAAACAATGAAAAAAGCAGGTGTTCCAACAATACCAGGCTCTAAAGGTATTATACCAAATTTTAAAAATTGTAAAGAGCTAGCAAAAAAAATCGGTTATCCTGTAATGCTAAAAGCAACTGCTGGAGGTGGAGGTAAGGGAATGCGTTTAGTATGGAAAGAAGATGATTTAGAAGATGCATGGAAAAGTGCTAAGCAAGAAGCAAAAGCATCTTTTGCTAATGATGGGATGTATATGGAAAAGTTTATTGAAGACCCTAGACATATTGAAATTCAAATTATTGGTGATAAAACTGGAAAAGCAGCACATCTTTCAGAAAGAGACTGCTCAATACAAAGAAGACACCAAAAATTAGCTGAAGAAACTCCATCACCTTTTATGACTACTAAACTTAGAAAAAGAATGGGAGAAGCAGCTATTAAAGCTGCAGAAGCAGTAAAGTATGAAGGTGTAGGTACAGTAGAATTTCTTGTTGATAAGCATAGAGATTTTTATTTTATGGAAATGAATACAAGGATTCAAGTTGAACATCCAGTCACAGAAGAAGTAATTGATTATGATTTAATTAAAGAACAAATAAAGGTTGCAGCAGGTGTTAAAATTTCTGGAAAAAACTACATACCACAATTACATGCAATTGAATGTAGAATAAATGCAGAGGACCCTGAGAAAGATTTCCGACCTTCTCCAGGAAAAATAACTAATTTTCATGCTCCTGGCGGACATGGAATTAGAATTGATACNCATGTTTACACAAACTATGTTATACCTCCGTTTTATGATTCAATGATTGCAAAGCTAATAACTGTTGCTCAAACTAGAGAAGAAGCTATTTCAAAAATGGAGAGAGCTTTAGATGAATTTGTAATCGAAGGAATCAAAACAACTATTCCATTTCATCAAAAATTAATGAAAGATGAACAATTTAGAAAAGGTGTCTACACAACTAAATTTATGGAAAATTTTAAGCTTTAAATTATCAATAATTGTTATTCAACCACTACTTTTTGATAAGTATTTCCTTCAATAGTCTCAACTTTAATAAAATATACGCCACTATTTTCAATAGTAATATTTATATCTTTAGTAGTTTTGATTAACTTCCCCTCAGCAGTAAACACACTTATATTTTTTATTTCATTATCACTATCAACGAATATAACTTGATTTGAAGGATTTGGATATATACTTATCTTAGCGTCTGAATAATCATTAATTGAAGTGGTAGATAATTCACTCCATCTTTCCTCAAATTCTTGAAGGTATATATTGCTTATAGTGTGATCATATATAATTATCGTATTTTCATCCGAATTATTTTCGGCATTATTACTCCAATTATGAGAACCTGTTAAAACAGCTGGATTTGACGTTGTTAGATTTGCATCTACAATTAAATATTTATGATGAAACTGATGTGTAACTCCTTCATGAGAACGAACATTAACATTAGCTGCAACTAAGTTATCATACTCTCCTCCATTTGAACTGTTTTTACTTTCAATAATTCCTCGAACAGTGACACCAAACTGAATATCTTGATCAATTATAGCATCTCCTAAATCATCTCTTGTAAAACTAAGAAGACCAAACTCTACACTTTGATTCGCAGTTTTAATCAAATCTAAAATTTTTGATGTTGTTCTATCTGATGGAGAAAAATAAACCTCAACATTCACCCCATTCAAATTAAACTTATGAGGTGTGTTATCTAACTTGTGTGTGCCAAAAACTCCTCCCCACATTTCTTCAAATTCTAATGTGTAAGCTTTTGCTATAGCTTGATCTTGTATAAAAATTATATTATTATAATCATTTAATAAGTTACTTGGATCTGTCCAGTTAGTTGACCCCCCCATAACCCAAGAATTATTTACTGAATTTGCATCGACAATTATGAATTTATTGTGCATAATTCCTGCTGGTGATGGATCTCTAATAACGACTGGTATATTTGGATCTAAATTTGGAAGCATTAAATTTTGAGCATCATCATCCGCGATATATCTTACTTGAACTCCTCTATNNTAGGCATCATTAATTGCGTTAGCTAAAAAAACTGAAGAAGCGTTATATACACAAATNTCTAAAGTATTTTGGGCAAGATCAATATAAGCAGCAATTGTATCTCTAAAGGCAGAACCTATATTTTGCGCATCTACACCNGTTGAAAATGAGTTNTCAACTGAATAATTAAAATATGGTCTTATCTTACCCGANGAATTAGATGCTGTTGAATAAATANNANTTGANGAGAAAGCNGTNTCAGTACCATTTACTGAGTAGCACTCNACGTAATAAAATGTTGCCGGCTGTAAGCCTGTAAGTGAAATTGTATGAAGCTGNTTNGCTCCAGNANTATTTATAGTNTTTGATAAAGTTGTATTAATATCATAATTACAATTTGTNGATGANGGTAGNGAAGTACTCCANCTTAAATCAAAACTAGAAGTTGTTATGTTAGATTGAGTTACNCCCGATGTAAAAACTATACTTCCAGCTTGAANTATATCATTTGTGTCTCTAGGTAATATTTGATAATCTCCAACTGGAGGAACTGAATAAGTATGCTGAGAAGATATACCGATAAGTGTCACAGGACCCATTGGAATTAATCTACCTACAAGAGTATGTCCTGTTTTAATATATATTCTTCCAGTTTGATTATTTGAGGTAAAATCAAATGTAGTATTTGCTGTAAAAACTGCNCCNCCATTATTAAAAATNACATTNTCTATTTGAACTAGTTCAGATTCGGTTGATTCTCCAATTTGATTTGGNGTAACTATTTGNGGGCTAACCGTATTTCCNNTTGAATTAATNCTGTTTGAATTTACAGGATTCATTTCCAACAAACCATTATAATCNACAAGTGTNCCGCTTACAGTAACCTCGTCNCCNCTTTGAAAACTAGANAANGAGGCATCATACAGAGCCATNCCAGCNGTATTATCTTGNATATATCTTATTACACCCAGCTCATCNCCATTNGTAACAANNCCTGTNATCGTCACATTTGCACCTATNCCCTGGTTNCTAGCTGTAGCTATATCAACTTGNGCTATTACTGAANTAAAAGCTANATTTAAGATTNTTAAAAAAATANTTTTTTTCATNTTTTTATNTTAAAAGTTAATTTTTAATGANANNTTATATCGTCNTCCAAAACCAAAAAATACTCCAGCAGATTTNGCATCAAAATCTTGATATTTNGAATTATACGGATCATTATTCTGAGCATCTGAAATATACAATTCATCNAACAAATTTAANACACTTAATCTAACATCTAGCTTTAAATTATCATGTATTTTTATTTTTCTTCCGCAATGTAAATCTAATAGCTGGTATGATGGTAGCATCCANCTTTCTCTTCCTGCATTATCTTGGTATAAGGATAATGGATCAAAATCAGCATAATGTTTATCAAAATGTGTTGCTCTAATTTTGATATATGTTTTTGAATTTGGTTCATATCTAAGACTTAATCCAAATTGTGTTTGAGCAGCATCTCCTACATGTACCCCGTCAGCATCAAAAGCAGTATCAATTGGATTATTGTTTTGATCTAAAATTGGGATATTATTTTCATCTAAAAGCCTTATCGTATCTGATGATGTCCAAATCCAATCGCCTAAAGAAACAAGGCCTTCAATACTAATTTGATTATTNAATTTATAAATCATATCAAACTCNANCCCTTTATGAAGAGCATTCATACCATTAATATTACCTTTTATAAGTATATCATCTTGATTTACATATGAAATTCCTTTAGTTGGTTTGTTTTCCCATATGGTATAATATGCATTTAGATTAGCNGAAAAAANTGGCGACCTNTAAGANTAGCCACCTTCAACAGCCTTTACAATTTCATTTTTAATATTGCTATATAAATTATTATCATAATCATACACATTATTAAATCTTGGTGCTTTCGATATTATGCCAGAATTAAAGAAAATATTATTTGTTGAATTGATATTTAAGTTAGCACCAGCTTTTATAGTATAACCCACTATCCATTTCCAGTCAGATGATGATGTTTTTGCTTCTTCAGAGTTGATAGTATATTCAACNCCATTATAATTAATTGTATCCGAAACTAATTCCCCAAAGTATGGGTGTGTTCCTAAAACTTGTGTTAAGGTAGTATCTTCTAAAACTAGATCCTTCTTTTTGAAATAATCAATTCTTTTATATCCCGAGTTAGAGGCTGATAGATTAATGAATGTACTTAAAACAGGGTTTTTATACTCTAACTGTGTAAAAACACCTCCCCATTTAACTAAACCATCATTGTGGTATCCAATTTTATCTCCAACTCTTTTAACAGAAGATAATTGTGTAGCATCATCGTTTACAATAGCATAATCCCCACCTAGCAAATCGTAAATCTCTCTATAATGCTCTCCTTTGTAATATCTAAAATCAAGACCTCCTGATANATCAATGTTCTCTGTATATTGATAATTTAATGTNGATAACGCACCATACCAATAATGATTATTAATTGATGATTTTAAATAACTTCCAGATTTATGTTCAGAATCAGAATATGTTGGGTCAATACTAAATGGACCTAAATTACCATTATAGACTGCTTGAAGATTATATTGACCAAGATCATCGTATGCACTGCCACTTATGCTTGTTCCTCCACCATTTCCTATTGACGCATATAATATATTTGACATATATAGTCTTTTGTTTATTGTCCAAAAATCTCTTAAAGAAAATTGTGGTTTGTGATAATAGTTCTGTTTAGTATTTAAAATTTCTTTATTATGAATTGTGTCTCCATTGCTATCTAAAATCCAACGATCCAAATAACCCCAATGTAAATTGTATTGAATCCCTTTATTTATAAAATCTCTTTGAGAAAAATCTGATGTATCTCCAAGTTCTCTAGCATATGACGTATCGTAGGTTGCTATATCTCTCTTGTATGATCTCTGTCCATGCTGTTGTGGAGCTCCCATTGCAGATAAACTTAGAATNTGTTTACCTATCTCTTTTTGAATTTTTAAATAATAAAAATAACCTTCCGACCATGTTTGATCTACGAAGCCATCACTTTGTTTATATGAGCNAGCAATAGTATAGCCCCATCCATTTTTCAATCTTCCAGAATTATACCCAAGTGTTGTTCTAAGCTTTCCATAGGACCCTACTTCCTGTTTAATTGAACCTCCCTTTTTATTACCAGTTCCTTTAGTGAGAATATTCATTGTGCCACCAACAGAGGGTATAGCAATTTTTGATGCGCCTAATCCTCTTTGAACTTGTATGTTTGATGTTACTGCATCTAAGCCAAACCAGTTACTCCAATAAACCCAACCATTTTCCATGTCATTAACTGGTATGCCATCGATCATAACCGCAACATTTCTTTGGTTAAAACCCCTAATAGTAATTCTTGCATCACCATCACCACCCCCACCTTGAGTAGCATAAACTCCAGGTGTGGAATTTAATAGCATAGGAATATCTTGAGAGGCTAATTCCTCATTAATTTTCTTAACCGGAATAGTTGTAAATGCAACGGGAGTTTCTCTATCTATTGCGATATCAGATACAACCTGTATTTCATTTAACAAAATAGTTTCTAACTTAAAATCAAGAGTTTGNANTTTTGATGTAATTTCAACATCTATTTCNATNGCTTTGTAGCCAACATAAGANNCCTTTATAGTTTGTTTACCTAATGCTAAGGATAAGTAATAATTACCATCAAAATCAGTCACTGTACCAAGTCCTTCACCATACATAACTGTAGCTCCAATTAAAACTTCACCTGTATTTTTATCNAATATTTTACCGCTTAAATTGACCTGNGAAAAACTATCTATGCAGCAAATAAACAAACTAAATGTGAATACAAGTAGAAAAANTCTTTTCATCTTAAGTAAAAATAGTNTGCATNNTAATGCTAATATTACTTAATTATTAGTTTGCTAGTTCCAGAACTTCCGTCCTGAAATAAAACATTCACAATATATGTTCCTTTGCTTAACTTTTGCGCAGAAAAATTAGTTTTATCAGTACATATTACTCTTTCTGATAAAATATTATAAACATTAACTTTATTAATAGCTAAATCCGATTTTATTCTGAAATTATCTGATTCAATAGCAGGATTTGGATATATAGAAAAATTAATATTTTTAATTTTTTCACTAATGTTTGAACTCGTGTTACAATCGCATGTATGAGAGCCTAAATCAGCCCAGTCAGTTGGAGGTAAAGTATCCCATTCAAGGCTTGGATTAAATAAATCGACAGCTACATCATCTCCAAGCTTGACAGTTGATTTTCTAATCAATGTTTGTCCAGTTGTGTACCATGTTCCAGGGTTAAAACCAGTTGCCGATGTTCCTGAAACAAAGCCCGAAGCAGCATTATCAGTCCAACATACACCTGGATCTTCTCCAACACGACCTATCACATCAATTACTTGGCTTCCCTTCATCAATACAATAGCATCATTTCCNTTCATATGTAAAGGTGTAGGATACGAACCATTTGGCTCAGAAAAATCAGCCTTAGCAAATAGAAGCGCATCAATAAACCCGAACTGACCTGAAGTATCTGTGTCTCCATTCGTAATAACAAAGACATCTCCTGGGGCAATAGTTCCTGATAATACAGTGATACCACCAGCTGCACTACTTGTACTNCCGTTCGAGTATCTCTCAATTTGATATTGACTCAAATCAATATTACTACTGGTTGGGTTATATATTTCAAGTGCTTTGTTCTGTCCGTANCCTTCTAAATACTCAGAAAAAAACAATTCAGAACAATCTTGAGCAGAGGTTTTTAGTAAAAGTAGGGAAAATATACTAAGTAATAAATGTTTCATAATTAATTGTTTTGGTGTCGCTAATTTACAAAAATCATAAATATAATTTTAGTTATTATATTAAATTAAGTTTAATTTTGAATTTAACAATTAAATAAAATGAAAACCATTAATAATTTTAAAAAATATCTTCAAGAATACCAAAATAGTCTTGATTCTCCCGAGTCTTTCTGGGAAGAAAAAGCAGAACATTTTGTTTGGAAAAAGAAATGGAAAAAAGTANTAGATTGGANTTTTGAAACAGCAAAAATCAAATGGTTTGANGGCGCATGTCTTAATATCACCGAAAATTGTTTNGATCGTCATCTTAGTGAAAATGGAAATAAGATTGCAATAAAATGGATCTCTAATAATATAAATGAACCAAGTAAAAATATTACGTACTATAAACTTCATAAAGAGGTGTGTAAATTTNCAAACGTTTTAAAAAAATATGGTGTAAAAAAAGGTGATAGAATTTGTCTTTATATGCCAATGATACCTGAGCTTACAATTGCCATGCTTGCATGCGCTAGAGTTGGAGCTATTCATTCTGTTGTTTTTGCTGGATTTTCAGCTAAATCTTTATCTGATAGAATTAATGATGCAAAATGTAGTATCCTTGTAACTTCTGATGGCAGCTTTAGAGGTGAAAAAATTATTCCTTTAAAAGAAATTGCAGACCAAGCAACGAAAACAACACCTTCAATANANAANTGTATTGTTGTAAAAAGAGCTCAAAATAAAATAAATTTTAATAATAAAAAAGATGTTTGGTGGCACAAGGAAATGGAAGATGTTTCTAACAATTGTAATGCCAAGTCGATGGAAGCAGAGGATACATTGTTTATACTCTATACATCAGGGTCAACCGGAAAACCAAAAGGCATACAACACTCAATAGCTGGTTATATGGTTTATGCAGAATATTCCTTTAGAAATGTATTCCAATATAAACAAAATGATATTTATTGGTGTACGGCAGATATAGGTTGGATTACTGGACACTCGTATATTGTATACGGTCCTTTATTATCTGGTGCAACTACAATTATGTTTGAAGGTGTTCCATCATATCCTAGTTATAGTAGATTTTGGGAAATTATTGAAAAATATAAAGTCACTATTTTTTATACAGCCCCAACAGCTATTAGAACATTAGAGGCTCAAGGTGATGAATATGTTAAGCCTTACAATTTATCTTCTTTAAGAGTTTTAGGAACAGTCGGAGAGCCAATAAATTATGATGCATGGGTTTGGTACAATGAAAAAATTGGTGGAAAGACAGCTAACATTGTAGATACTTGGTGGCAAACCGAAACTGGAGGTATAATGATTTCAAACTTGGCAGGTATTTCGCGAAGTAAACCAACTTATGCTACTTTTCCATTACCTGGAATTCAACCTTGTATAATGGATGAAAATGGAAATGAGATAACATCTAATAACGCAGAAGGAAGTTTATGTATAAAATATCCATGGCCATCAATAGCTCGAAGCATTTATAATGATCATGATAGGTTTAAATCTGTATATTTTTCATCATTTAAAAATAAATACTTTACTGGAGATGGTTGTATTAGAGACGAAAAGGGTAGGTATAAAATAACAGGAAGGGTTGACGATATTTTGATTGTATCAGGCCATAATTTAGGAACTGCTGAAATTGAAAGTGCTATTGATCAACACAAAAATGTTTGTGAAACAGCAATTGTTGGATTTTCCCACGCAGTTAAAGGAAATGGAATATATGCCTATGTTATTTGTCATCAAAAACCAAAAGATGAGACAAAATTAAAAAACGAAATTAATCAAATTATCACTAAATACCTTGGTCCAATTGCGAAAGCAGATAAAATACAATTTGTAGAAAATCTACCAAAAACAAGATCTGGTAAAATCATGCGTAGAATACTTAGAAAAATTGCCAATAATGATGATAAAAATTTAGGTGACATAAGCACATTAGTAGATCCAAATGTAGTTAAAGAAATTAAAAAAAATGTACAATAATCATTTTGTTAACTAGATTATATATTTTTGCTACATGTCAGATAGTTTAGTAATAATACCTACGTTCAACGAAAAAGAAAATATTGAAAATATAATTCGTAAAGTTTTTAGCTTAGAAAAGAACTTTCACATATTAATAATTGACGATGGGTCACCTGATGGTACCGCTGATATTGTTAAAAAACTAATCGCAGAATATAAAGAAACTTTATTTATTGAAGAGCGTACGGGAAAGTTAGGATTAGGAACAGCATATATTCATGGATTTAAATGGGCTTTAAACAAAAAGTACGAATATATTTTTGAAATGGATGCAGATTTTTCTCATAATCCTGATGATCTAATCAGATTATATTCTGCAAACAAAAATGAAGGTGGTTATATTGCTATAGGGTCTAGGTATGTCAAAGGAGTAAATATTGTTAACTGGCCAATGTCTAGGCTTTTAATGTCGTTTTTTGCATCAAAATATGTCAAATTCATTACAGGTATGCCTATTCATGACTCAACTGCAGGTTTTAAGTGCTACAGAAGAGCTGTTTTAGAAACAATCAATTTGGATGATATTTCTTTTGTTGGTTATGCATTCCAAATAGAAATGAAATTTAAAGCATGGAAATATGATTATAAAATTATAGAAGTGCCAGTAATTTTTACTGACAGAACACTGGGGTCTTCAAAAATGAGTGGTGGAATATTTTTTGAAGCATTTTTTGGCGTTATTCAAATGAAACTAAAAAGTTTTTTTAAAAACTGGAGCCGATAATATAAATGAAAACTTTAATTAAAAATGGCATCGTTGTTAATGAAAATAAAATTTGTAAACTGGATATTTTAATTGAGGGCGAATACATTTCAAAAATAGAAGAAAACATAACAGATAAAGCTGATAAAATAATTGATGCGAAAGGACTGTATGTTTTACCTGGAATTATTGATGATCAAGTGCATTTTAGAGAACCAGGACTTACTCACAAAGCTGACATATATTCAGAAAGTAAAGCAGCTGTTGCAGGAGGAATAACTTCATTTATGGAAATGCCAAACACAAATCCGCCAGCTACAACACTTGAATTATTAGAAAATAAATTTTCCATAGCAAAAGAAAGATCGCTTGCTAACTACAGTTTTTTTATGGGAGCTTCAAATAATAATATTGAAGAGGTTTTAAAAGTAAATCCAAAGCATGTAGCTGCAATTAAAATTTTTATGGGGTCCTCAACTGGTAATATGTTAGTTGATGATAAAAAAACTTTAGAAAACATATTTAAAAATTCTAAAATGTTAATTGCTGTTCATTGTGAAGATGAAGAGACAATAAAAAAAAATACGCAGAAAGCAATTTCTGAATTTGGAGAAAACATACCAATTAGCAAGCATCCAGAAATAAGAAGCGAAGAAGCATGTTACAAATCATCATCAATGGCTGTTGACTTAGCTAAGAAATACAATACTAGACTTCATGTTTTTCATATATCAACAGAAAAAGAATTAGGACTATTTAAAAATAATGTGACTATTGATAAAAAAAGAATTACATGCGAAGTTTGTATTCATCATCTTTGGTTTGAAAAAAGTGATTATGTTAAAAAAGGAGCTTTAATTAAATGGAATCCAGCTGTAAAAAATAAAAGTGATAAAGATGCTTTACTAAAAGCACTAATTGAAAATAAAATTGATGTTATAGCAACTGACCATGCGCCTCATACGATAAATGAGAAAAACAACACGTATTTAAACTGCCCATCTGGTGGTCCATTAGTACAGCATGCTTTAAATGCTATGCTAGAGCTTGTTAAACAAGAAAAGATTACTATTGAAAAAGTAGTTGAAAAAATGTCACATCACCCTGCTATTTGTTTTCAAATTGAAAAAAGAGGGTTTATAAGAAAAAATTATTTTGCAGATTTAGTTTTAGTTGATAAAAATTCAAGTTGGGAAGTAAATAAGAGTAATCTCTTGTATAAGTGTAAGTGGTCTCCTTTTGAAGGACAACGTTTTAACTCAAAAGTTACACATACTTTGGTGAATGGTCACTTAGTATATCAACACGGAAGTTTCGACGAATCAAAAAAAGGAAAAAGATTATTGTTTAATAGAAATTAAAAAGACAGCTATATAGCTGTCTTTTTAATTTGATCAATGATTAATGCTCATGATCGTGGTCNTGGTCGTGGTCGTGACTATGATCGTGATCGTGACTATGATCGTGCTCTTCTGTTGCAGCAGCAGTATCTACTTCTTCAACAGTTTCTTCTTGTGCTGCCTCTGCAGGAGCAGCTTCTTCAGAAGTTGCATTTGTTGAACCTCCACCACCGCATGAAATGAATGCGAATAGAGTTAGAGCAACAAACAAATAATTTAACTTTTTCATAATATCTAGATTATTTGATTAATATTTCGACAAATATACGTATTTACTATTTTTAAATACAATATATTTATCTTTGTTTTATGAAAATACATGTAATTGCTCTTTTAATTATACTTTTTTCTTGTAATCAAGAAAACACTTCTTTAAAAAACAACACAATAATCTCCCAAAATAAATTTACAANTNTTATTAAAGAACTTCAACTTGCAGAAGCTGAGTATGAGATAACTAAACAAACTAATATTGAGAAGGCAAAAGAAGATCTGTCTGCAAGCCATAACAGAATATATACTAAATATAAAATTTCTGAAACTGATTTTACAAAAACTATTGATTATTATTTATCTGAACCCGAAAAACTTTTAATTATATATTCGCAAGCTATTGATAGTCTTTTAAAAGAACAATCTAATCTAAATCATCAATAAAAAACTTACAATACTTTTTTATTGAAGAATTTATTTTAATAAAATTATATCCAAGTGCATTCTTAATTTTTTCATTAGAATAATAAGCTTTTCTTCTTGAAGAGATTGCAGTTTCTTTTGTAATAAGAGGATTACTTTTTGTAAAAAAACATCTGATCATTTCTATTCTCCAAACAATTTCGCTTAAAAATTTNTTNGCTTTAAATTTTGGTGNTGGTTGACCAAATTCGATTGCTAAGTTTTCAAAAAAATGTTTGTACGATAAATTTTCACTACTTACAATGAACCTTTCGTTAACAATTTCTGAAAATAAAAGATTAATTGTTATATTAGAAACATCTAAAACATCAACAAATCCCGTAACTCCTTCAGTATAAAAACTTAAACCATTATACGATTTTTTAAACATCTGGGAGCTACCTTTAGACCAATCACCAGGACCTAAAATAACTGATGGATTAACTATTACAACATCTATTCCCTCAGCGGATGCTCTCCAAACTTCCTGCTCCGCATAGAATTTACTAATTGCATAGTTGCTCTCTGTTCCAGTGTTTTCAAAATAATTGCTTTCATTAATTANTTTAGATTTTTTTTCTCTGGCAAGNGTTGCTATTGAACTAACGTAAGCTATTTTTTTAATATTATTATCAAGTGCTACATTAACAATATTNGCNGTTCCCTCAATATTTACTTTGTTCATTATACTTATGTCTCTTGGNTTAAATGAAACCATAGCAGCAGCATGTATAATGAAATTACATTCTCTAATTTCTTCNTCTAAAAAAGGTATATCATTTATATCTCCCTCTACCCAGTTTATTTGNAAAAATTTATNACTTAAATTATAAAATTTAAAAACTTTTTTACAAATACTTGTTGATGAAGTACTTCTTTTTAGAGCTTTAAATTTTTTATTTTCTAAAATTAATCTCATCAANATATGAGACCCTACTAAACCAGTTCCTCCTGTAACAAAAATCATAATACAAAGATACTATTAGTTGTTAGTTTATTTTAAATAGGTGTAAAAAAGATAATATTTATATATATTTTTGAAAAAAGTATTAAAATGAACTTTATTGAAGAACTAAAATGGCGAGGCATGATTCATGATATTATGCCTGGTACTGAAGAACAGTTTTTAAGTGAAATGACATCAGCATATATAGGATTTGATCCGACGGCTGACTCATTACANATTGGTAGCTTAGTACANATTATGATNTTAGTTCATTTACAAAATAATGGNCATAANCCTATCATTTTGATNGGNGGTGCNACAGGNATGGTTGGNGATCCATCNGGNAAAAGTAAAGAAAGAAATTTGCTTGATGAAAAAACTATTAATCATAATTTATCGTGTGTTCAAAAGCAATTAGAGAAATTTTTAGATTTTAATTGTGGCGATAATTCAGCAGAAATTGTAAATAATTATGACTGGTTTAAAAAAGAATCGTTTATTAATTTTATTCGTGATGTTGGAAAACATATTTCTGTTAGNTATATGATGGCGAAAGATTCTGTAAAAAGTAGATTAGAATCAGGAATGAGTTTTACTGAATTTTCATATCAGTTGGTTCAAGGATATGATTTTTATTGGCTTTGGAAAAATAAAAATTGCAAAGTTCAACTTGGCGGGTCTGATCAATGGGGTAATATTGTTACAGGTACCGAACTAATTAGAAGAAAAGCTAAAGCTAAAGCCTTTGCCGTTACTACTCCATTAATTAAAAAAGCTGATGGTGGTAAATTTGGCAAAACAGAAGAGGGAAATATTTGGTTAGATAAAAATAAAACCTCTCCTTATAAATTTTATCAGTTTTGGCTAAACACAACAGACGAAGACGCTAAAAATTATATAAAGATATTTTCTCTGTTTTCAAAAAAAGAAATTACCAATTTAATTTCTGAACATGAAAAAAACCCTCATCTAAGGCTATTACAAAAGTCNNTAGCTGAAGATATTACAGTTCGCGTTCATTCTGCTGATGAATTAAAAAAAGCGCAACAAGCTTCATCAATTTTATTTNCAAATTCAACCACAGATGATTTGAAAAAATTAGATGAAAGAACATTTTTAGCTGTATTTGATGGAGTTCCTCAATTTAATGTAAAATTATCAGATTTAAAAACACCATTATTAGATTTTTTATCAGTAAAAACACAAATTTTTAATAGTAAAGGAGATGCGAGAAGAATGATCAATAGTAATGCAGTAGCAATTAATAAAGAAAAAATCACTGAAACATATAGTTTGTCTGTTAATAGCCTATTGAATGAGAAATATATTTTAATTCAAAAAGGAAAAAAGAACTATTTTCTAATAATTGTAACTTAATATTTACTTTTTATACTTCACAAAGTTTAAAAAGAAATGAGATATTGTTTCTATTCCTTTTAAATAGTTAAAAATTCCATAATGTTCATTTGGCGAATGAATAGCATCAGAATCTAAACCAAATCCTAAAAGAACTGACTTTAAACCTAATTCTTTTTCAAACAATGCAACAATTGGAATGCTACCTCCACTTCTAACTGGAACAGGTTTTTTTCCATAAGTTGTTTGCATGGCATCACTAGCTGCCTTATATGCAATAGAATCTATTGGAGAAACATATGGTTCTCCTCCATGATGAGGTCTAACCTCAACCTTGACACTTTTAGGAGCAATACTATTAAAGTATTTTGTGAATTTTTTTGTTATCTCGAAATCACTTTGATTAGGTACTAATCTCATTGAAATTTTTGCATACGCCTTTGACGGTATAACTGTTTTTGCTCCTTCTCCAGTATAACCACCCCATATTCCATTAACATCCAGCGTAGGTCTTATACCAGTCCTTTCCATTGTAGTATAACCACTCTCACCATGAACATCTGAAAGGTCCAATGCGTCTTTATATTTACTCAAAGAAAATGGAGCTCTAGCGATTTCTTTTCTTTCAATATCTGATAGTTCTACAACATTTTCATAAAAATCAGGTATAATTATATGATTTTTTTCATCTTTCATTTTAGCAATCATTTCACATAATATATTTATCGGATTAGCAACCGCTCCTCCATACAGACCAGAATGTAAATCTCTATTTGGACCTGTAACTTCTACCTCTAGATAGCTTAATCCTTTTAAGCCGGTTGTAATGGAGGGAGTATCATTTGATATTATGCCCGTATCAGAAATTAAAATAGCGTCAGCTTTTAATTTCTCTTTATTATTTCTAACAAAATCTCCTAAATTCTCTGAGCCAACCTCTTCTTCACCTTCAATCATAAACTTAATATTACATGGAAGTGTTTTGGTTTTTATCATTAATTCAAATGCCTTAACATGCATATAAAATTGTCCTTTATCATCACAGGCTCCTCTTGCAAATATGGCTCCATCTGGATGAATATCTGTTTTTTTAATTACAGGCTCAAATGGTCCAGAATCCCAAAGCTCCAAAGGATCTGGTGGTTGAACATCATAATGACCGTATATTAAAATAGTTGGTAGTTTATCATTAACTATTTTGTCAGCATATACAATTGGATAACCTTCTGTATTACAAATTTCAATGTTTTCTGCCCCCGCCTTTTTCAAAGAATTAGCAACAGCATCTGCACAAAAAAATACTTCTTTTTTATATTTAGGATCGGCAGAAATTGAAGGGATTTTTAATAATTCAATTAACTCACTTACAAACCTATCTTTGTTTTTATTTATATAATTTTTAATATAATCCATAGTTTTATTTTATCAATGTTTTTCCAGTCATTTCTTTAGTTGGTTTTAAGCCCATTATGTGTAAAATCGTTGGTGCAATATCCGCTAATATACCATTACTTAAATCTTTATATTTTGTTCCTAATAAAAAACAAGGGACGGGATTTGTTGTATGGGCAGTATTACTAGATCCATCTTTATTTAAAGCAAAATCTGCATTTCCGTGATCTGCTATAATTAATACGGCATAATTATTTTTTAAACTTGATTCCACAACTTTTTGNGTACAGTCATCAACTTTTTCTACAGCCTTAATAATTGAATCATAATTTCCTGTGTGGCCAACCATGTCAGGATTTGCAAAATTCAAACAAATAAAATCTATAGTTGATTGATTGATTTCTTCAATGACTGCATCAACAACCTTGTCAGCACTCATTTCAGGCTGAATATCATAAGTTGCCACATTCGGTGANTTAATCATGATTCTTTTTTCGTGTTTAAATTCTCTCTCTCTTCCACCTGAAAAGAAAAAAGTTACGTGTGGATATTTTTCAGTTTCAGCGATTCGCAGTTGGGAACAATTATTAATTTCTAATATTTCACCAAGTGTATTAACTAAATTGTTTTTATTAAAAATAACATTNACATCTTTGTANGATTTATCATAATTTGTCATTGTAGTATAAAATAACGGTAGTTGCTTCATATTAAATTTTGGCATATCTTTTTGAGTAAGAACTTGTGTTATTTGCCGACATCTATCTGTTCTNAAATTAAAACATATTACCGCATCTCCATCTTCGATTTTTGCAACTTTTTCATTATTACGATCCACATGTACCAAAGGTCTTATAAATTCATCTGTTATTCCATTATCATAAGAAAACTGTATACTATTTTTAATATTTGATGTTGGCTCACCAACACCATTTACCATCATATCATATGCTAGCTTAATTCTNTCCCATCTGTTGTCTCTATCCATAGCAAAATATCTACCACAAAGTGTTGCAATTTTTGCGTTGTACATGTTTTTTTCTAAATTTTCAATGAAAGTTTTTCCGCTTTTAGGGTCACAATCTCTTCCNTCGGTGAAGGCATGGATATATATCTTATCAATATCATGCTGATTTGATAACTCACATAACTTATATAAATGTTTCAGGTGAGAATGTATTCCTCCATCAGAAACTAANCCNATTAAATGAAGTGCTTTGTCATTTTCTTTGACATATTTAAATGTGTTAATAATTATTGGGTTTTTGTCAATTGAACCATCNTCACAAGCCTTATTAATTCTAGCTAGNTCTTGATAAACAATTCTTCCNGCTCCAATATTTAAATGCCCNACCTCTGAATTACCCATTTGTCCTGAAGGTAAACCAACATGTGCTCCATCTGTTCTAAGCTCAGAATTAGGATATTTTTNATATAGAGAATCAATAAATGGTGTTGANGCATGATGAATTGCATCNGATTTTTTTTTGTTTCCATGACCCCAGCCATCAAGAATTATNAATATTGTTTTTTTACTACTGCTCATTTAATAGCAAAGATATNCAAAGAAAATAGGCTTTTATTTAAAAATTGAATTAAAAAAACCCTTTCTCATAGTTAGTGCTATGGAGTTNTCAGCAGGTAGTCTTTCAGGATGAAATTGTACAGCAATCATAAATGAATGAATTGACGTATCCATTACAACTGCTTCAGGTAAACCATCAAACGATTTTGCTACTATTTGAATATTTTTAGCAATATCTTTTAGTCCCTGATGATGCCATGAGTTTACTAAAAAAGTATCTATTTCAGCTGGAAAAATTAAGCTCTCATAATAGGAATTTTGTTTTTGGACAAATATCTCATGNATCACTTCTCCATTATTTCTATGTATTACCTTGTTACCTAGCTCNGNNGGTAAATCNCCATATAGTGTTCCACCGCTTGCAACATTCATCATTTGCATACCTCTACAAATACCAATAAAAGGAATATTGTTTTCTAATGAATAATTAAACAATTTTCTTTCCAATGTATCTCTTCTATAATCTATAGGGCCACATACTTTAATATTATTTGTATCATTATACTCAAGTGGGTTTATATCTTCTCCTCCAGTTAAAATTATTCCGTCTGCTAAAAGTAAAATACTATCCGTATTTTTTGTTCTATAAGCATCAATGATTACAATATTATCATCTTCAATCCAATCTATATAATTTGCAGATGCCTTTGAAAGAATAATAGTTTTTNTTTCATGTTTTTTTGGAGAATCTAAACATGAAATTAAACAAGTTATTAAAACAACAACTATTAAGATGTTTTTCATTTTAATCTAATTTTCTTTTAATAATCAAATTTAAAAATTATTTTAATTTGATCTGTTTAGTACATATTTTTAATAACTACGTTGAAATTAACTAAAACTCTTATTTTTATTTATTCTTAATATAAATTACTGATTATTAATGGTTTACAATTTATTATGTGAAACTTTTTAATTACTTTTACGTAAATAAAAAACAGAAAACATATAATTATGAATTTAAAACAAATAAACTCGTGCATTAATTGTGAAAACTTAACTAAAAATTTCATGTGTCAAAAACATGATAAGCATGTTGATATTACCACTTTATGTGACAGTCATAAATACAAAGTTGCAATTAACAGAAATTCATCATGCNCNAATTGTTTTCACTACGGCTTAGATAGTTGTTCAAATAAAGAAGAAGCCAGTTCAAATATGATTTGCTTTGATTGGCAAACTAAATAAATCAATCTGTTTGATTTATTATTACTTTCTCTACAGTACCATCATCATATATATAAATTAATGGTTTGTAAAGAAATACACTTTCTGATCCTAATATATTAATAGTTCGTATAACTTTACTATTGTTAAACTCATTTATATTTAATGGAGAAGTCACAAAAATAGATTTTGTTATAGTATCGGTTAAACAACCTGAATTAGTAATTGCAGTTAANTTAATGTCAAAAAAACCATCGTTTGCATATATATTGTGCGGGTTATCATCNATAGATGTATTGCCATCACCAAAATTCCAAAGAACATTTTCGTAATTTGACGACATATTTACAAAAGAAACTGAATCTACAAAAATATTACTACTAAAATCTGAGTTAAAAATGTTCCAAACATTTACACTGTCTAAAACTNTTTTTGATGCAACATTTTGTAAAAAAATTGCTGTTAAAGAATCAATTCCTACAGGAATATAAGTTGAGCCTAAAGAAGGTTTTTTATAGATAGTAGAATAAAAAGTGCAAGCTGTTAAATAGCTCCCATATATACTTGGATGGCTATTGTCAGAAGTATATAAATTTATAGAACTATCTTGTNAAATAGATTCTTTCCAAGAAATTCCCACAGGAGCACATGTTGCGTTTGAAGTAAATGACATGCTTAAATATGATTCACGTAATCTGTTTTGCATGCCTAAATATGTACATACAGGAGGATAAAATTGACAATTTTGTTGATCACCATATTTTCTTCCCCATGTCATAAAGAATATAGGTTCAGTACAAATTGAATTTGATGTTATTGAATCAATAAGAATCTGAGCATATGGATAAACNTCATTTGCTACTTGTGATGGAGAAAAAGAAGGTTCTTGGCTTTGGGCTTGAAGTACTACATAATCCCAATTTTTTTGAGATATCTTATCGAGTGTGGAAACATTTGATGAATGTGAATTAAATGTTGCACCTCCAAAAGTAGAAGTTTGAAAATTTAATGTGTCACCAAAAGAAAGTGCTATATCAGAAACCATTTGTGGCATATTATTAGCATATGTATAGCTATTACCTATGAAGAGAATATCAATACTTTGTGCTAACATAATATTGGGAAAAAAAAGAAAAATTAAAATTAACTTTTTTATNCTATTTTTTAATCTAATATTATTTTTAACCAAAAAATATGTTTTTTTAAGTGTTTTTAATCGTTTTTTAATCATTTTGNGCATAAATAAAGCTTTTTTTAACTTTTTATAGATTTTTAATATATTTAAAATCAGAAAAATTAGTGTGCTTAAAAAAATTTGAGTTTATATTGTTTAAATAAAATTAAAAAAATGCAAAAAAGTGCTTAAAAAAGCATTATTTTTACAATAAATTGTCAATTTTTTGCATTATTTCGTCATTATCCCAAATTTTATCAATACAAGGAGTTTGCATTACTTCACGCATTATTTTTTCTTGTTTTTGACCAAGCTTCCANGCTTCTGAATAAGAAATATTAGTAAAACTAACCATAGAATAAAGTGGTATCCACTTATCTGGATAAAGATTTGAAAACTTTTTTTCTATTTTTTTCTGAAGCAAAAAAAGNGGGTCAGCTGTTTTATCTCTCATAACAATAAAATTATGCATGGAAAGATCTTGGACGCCGTCCCCATTTGGTTTTCTAATTTTAGAAAACTGTTCAAAACAATTTTCAAGATCATTAGTATATTGNTCTAATAGATTGTCAAAAATTCGACAATCTTCGAACCCACAGTTCATNCCTTGTCCATAAAATGGCACTGTAGCATGGGCCGAATCACCTATCAATATAGCTGAGTCCTTTATGTGCCATGGATATGTTCTAACAATACCTAAAGATGAAGTAGGATTTTGCAGCCACTGATCGTACAAATCCGGAACTAAATCATAAAAATCAGGAAATATATTTGAAAAATATTTTTCGACTTCGGATTTAGTATTTAAGTTTTCAAATGAATTTTTTCCTTTTTTTGGAGCAAATAACGTGCATGTAAAGCTACCATCTAAATTTGCAAGAGCCATCAACATAAATTCACCTCTTGGCCAGATATGTAAAGCGTTTTTTTCTATCAGATAACTGTTATTAGGTCCGGAAGGAATAAGCAGCTCTTTGTAATCATGATCAATTTCATGGTAGCTATATTGGTGATTATATTTNTTAACCATTTGTTTTCTAACTTCAGAAAAAGCACCATCTGAACCAATTATAAAATCAGATTTGATTTTTTGATGGTTTTTAGTAATTGTATTTTCAAAAGTTACAGATGTGTTTTCAAAATCTACAACNTNACATCTCTCATTAAAAAATAGGCTAGCACCATTTTTTTCAGCTAAGTCCATCATTAACACATTCATTAAAACTCTGGAAACTGAATATATGCATTGTCCTTCATTACCATATGGTTGATCTGAAAGTTTTCCATTTTTATCATGCATAACTCTTTTGTGTACAGGGATTGCAATTTTTTTTACTTGATCCTCAACACCAGCCTGTCTTAAAGCTGTCCAGCCTCTTTTAGATANTGCTAAGTTTATTGATTTTCCAGCAGTAATTAATTCTGATCGCAAATCCTTTCTTCTTTCATAAACACTTACTTTATAGCCTTTTTTAGACATAAATAGCGAGCATAATGATCCAACTAATCCAGCACCAACGATAGTTACTTCTTTTTTCATTTACAGTAATTTTTTCAAAATATTATAAAACTCATATAGATCTTCATAATTATTATATAACGGTACCGGTGCAACTCTAATCACATCAGGCTCTCTCCAGTCTGATATTACTCCTTCATTTGTAATCATATCAAAAAGTGTTTTGCTTCCATTAATAACTCTAATAGATAGTTGACAGCCACTTTTCTTAGGCGTGATAATTTCAATTTTATCATTCTCAATAGAATTAAGCAAAAATCTGAGATAATTAGTTAATTGATTTGATTTTGCAACTAACTTATCCATACCTACTTCATCAAAAATACTAAGAGATGATCTAATTGCTGCAAGTGATAATATAGGTGGATTACTTAGTTGCCAGCCTTCAACAGTTTTAATTGGATTAAATTTATCAGGCATTTTAAACCTNTCTTCTTTATTGTGTCCCCACCATCCAGAAAATCTAGGAACTTGAGAATTATGATGTCGTTCATGCACAAAAGCACCTCCAACTGATCCAGGTCCNGAATTAAGATATTTGTATGAACACCAAACGGCAAAATCTACATTCCATTCATGNAGNNTCAGACTAATATTTCCAACCGCATGCGCTAAATCGAAACCAACATTTATACCTTTTGATTGAGCATGTCTTGTGATTTTTTGGATGTCGAAAATCTGNCCAGTATAATAATTAACNCCTCCTANCATNATTAANGCNACGCTTTCGCCTTGTTGGTCAATAAGNTCTTCTATATCTTCTGTTCTGACTGAAAACTCACCGTCTCTTGGTTTAAGCCTGATTAATGCTTGTTCAATATCAAAATCATGATACTTTATTTGGGANTCAACGGCATATATATCNGATGGGAAAGCGTCATCTTCAATAATTATTTTATATCTTTTTTTGTTTGGCCTATAGAAAGAAACTAACATTAAATGTAAATTAACAGTCAATGTATTCATTGCAACAACTTCAGTTTCTTTAGATCCTATAATTTTTGAATAACTTGAAGATAAAAATTCATGATAAGGCAGCCATGGATTTTTTGCATGTAAATGNCCTTCAACTCCAAGATGAGCCCAATCTTTGAGTTCCTGNTCAATATATTCTTTNGTTTTTTTAGGTTGTAATCCTAAAGAATTACCACAAAAATATATCATATCTTCACCATTTTCCATTTTTGGAATGTGGAATTTTTGCCTATAACCTTTTAACTCATCTTTATCATCTAAAGTTAGCGCGAAATCTTTACTTAATTTATAATTCATTTATATGATATATTATAGGTCTACTAGGTGATGCGTCTGAAACAAAGGGTGCAATTTGTAGATTAAGCAAATATTTGCCGTCTAAAATATTATTTGGCACAAATATCATTTCAGTAATTGTTTTGTGTTTTGAATTATTATTTAATTTTTTTTCTTCTGTTTCCCAAAATTTATTGTGTGCTGTTAAGATTCCGTCATCAAAAAGTCTATCTACAGAAGGNATATCAACAAGTAANTGCTTNACACCNAGTGAAACAATATAATCCATAGCTTCAATTGTGAAAAAACAAGATGGTTNTTNCATGTAATCTCTAGTTTTTTTATGTTCATCATTTGGTGTAGTNCTTATNATTAATGCCTTTAAAAATGTTGAACTTATATTTTCAAGCTTGTCTTTTAAGTTTTTTTTTGAGATAACTAAGTCCTCTGACATTAAATTGGGAACGTAATTTTCTATTGTTTTTCCTGGATTAATAGTNATAAGAAACGACGGAACAAANTCTTCTTTTAGAGATTCTGTAATTGATATCCTTTNTTNTGTTATATGCCCAATACATTCAGTATGGGTNCCATTACAATGAGGTGTTAAATTAAATGTTTCAAAGTTACACGGACCTCCTTTTCTAGTATCACCAATGAAATTATTATCTGAATANGGTTTTGCATTAGCCNTTGGAACATTATACGTATTAGGTTGATTACCGTTAAAATTTAATGGGATAGATACATCTTCACCATTTGAAAAATCAACTTGAAATTTTTTTGAATCTAAATCAATTATCGCTTTCATCTTACTCAACTATTTAAAAACTCAAATTATTTCTTTTCAACAAATCTTTCATCAACATCCATAACCTCTCCTGTAACAGGACATGTTCTAAGCTTCTCATCAGAATAGAATTTCTTAAAAACAGGCAAAAAATCTTTTTCAATATTAGTTAGTTGAAAATATTCTTCATACAGCAAGGCGTTAGCGGTATCAGAAAACCACATTAAACCATCTTTATGTTCTTTTGATCTCTTTTTTTCAATTACCAAACCTACAGAACCCTCTGGTCTAACAGGTGAGTGTGGTACTTTCGCTGGCAACAAAAACATTTCGCCTTCTTTTATATTATATTCGACTAATTTACCCTCTTGTTGAGTTTTTACAACTATGTCTCCTTCAATTTGATAAAAAAGCTCTTCAGTTTCGTTGTAATGATAATCTTTTCGAGCATTTGGACCTGCGACAATCATAACAATATAGTCGCCTGATTCAACATAAAGATTTTTGTTTCCGACCGGAGGAACAAGTAGGTGCCTGTTATTGTCAATCCAGTTTTGCAAATTAAATGGTTCTTTGATTTTCATGTTTGATGTTTTAAATAGTTGCTATTACTTTTAATTCAATTGCTATTGGTGTTGGTAAACTTGAAATTTCAATAGTTGTTCTACACGGCTGATTGTCTTTAAAATATTCTGCATATATTTTATTATAAATTTTGAAATCATCTTTCATATTAGTAAGAAATACTTGTACGTCAATAATATTCTCCCAAGACGAACCAGCATCCTCTAAAATATAGCGAATGTTTTGGAAAACAGAATGACACTGAGCAGCTATATCATATTCAATTATTTTATTTTTTTCATTCAATTTTACACCAGGAATTTCTTTGGACCCTGCTTGGCGAGGGCCAACTCCTGATAAAAACAACAAATTGCCTACTTTTCTAGCGTGTGGATAAAGCCCNACTGCTTGTGGAGCACGACAAGAATTAAATTTTTCTCCGTTCATATTAAATCTTTATACATATATTTTTTGGTTCNGTAAAAAACTCTAATGATTTAAATCCTCCTTCTCTACCTACACCAGAACTCTTCATTCCACCGAAAGGAATTCTTAAATCTCGTAACAACCAAGTATTAACCCAAACAACACCAGATTGAATACTAGCTGCAACTCTGTGTGCTCTACTTACATTTTGAGTAAAAATACTTGCTGACAAACCATATTTTGTTGAGTTTGCCATATTAATAACTTCTTCTTCAGATGAAAAAGGTATAATGGATACTACTGGGCCAAANATTTCTTCTTGATTTACAGAACAATCAAAATTAAGCCCCTCAATTATTGTTGGTTCAATATAATAACCGTCAGCTAAATCTCCATCTAATATTTTTTGTTGACCGCCTAATAAAATTTTACCTCCTAAACTTTCNGCTTCTTTTATTTTAGTTAAGATTTTATTCATATGCTNCNTAGAAACAACTGCCCCTAAATGAGTGGTTGAATTTTTTGGGTCACCAACTACTAATTTTGAAGCTTTCTCTACAAGCTTTAACTTAAATTCTTCGTAAATTTCATCTTGTACAAATAATCTAGAACCGCATAAACATATTTGTCCTTGATTGGTAAAAGCTGCTCTTGCAGCAATACTAACCGCATCATCTATTTTAGCATCAGAAAACACAATGTTGGGATTTTTACCACCTAGCTCTAAAGACAGCTTTTTAAACATTGGTGCAGTAACTTTAGCAATATGTTGACCTGTATCTGTGCCACCAGTAAATGAAACAATTGGCACGTCAGGGTGTGAAGTTAATGGGTCTCCAACCTTAGAACCATAGCCATGAACAATATTTATTACTCCATTTGGAAATCCTGCNTCTATACAAAGCTCACTTAACATATAAGCTGTCATAGGAGTTACTTCTGATGGTTTTGCTACTACAGTATTTCCACTTGCTAGCGCAGGAGCAATCTTCCATGTTAAAAGATAAAGAGGTAAATTCCATGGTGAAATGCACGCTGCCACGCCAATTGGTTGACGCAGAGTATAGTTGATCGCTATACCATCCATCTCATGGACATTTGAACTTTCATGTAAAATAGCACTTGCAAAAAAACGTAAATTAACTGAAGCTCTTGGAATATCTACTTTAGCAGCTAAACTTTCTGGCTTTCCGTTATCTTTACTTTCAGCCTTTACAAGCTCTTCAAAATTTTTATCAATCAAATCGGCAAGTTTCATTAACANATNTGATCTTTCTTGNTTTNGTGTATTTTTCCAAGAAGGAAAAGCATTTTTTGCNGNANTAACAGCATNCAAAACATCTTGTTTGTCAGAGTCAGGAATCAAAGAATAAACCTTTCCGTTTGAAGGATTATAATTTTCTAAATATGAACCTGAAAAGGGCTCAACTAATTCTCCATTAATATAATTTAATATTTTTTTCATTATAAACTTTTTGTTCTACCACCATCTACCGGAACATTAATTCCATTTATATAAGAGGCGGCAGGTGTAGACAAAAAAGCAACAGCATTAGCAATCTCTTCAGCTTCTCCAAATCTTCCTGCGGGTACTTGAGATTTCATTAAACTAGCGACTTCTTCTTTTGATTTTTTCTGAATCTTTGCTTTTTTATCAATCAATGATTTTAATCTNTTTGTATTAGTAAAGCCAGGCAAAACGTTGTTCACTGTAATTCCATAAGCTCCAAGTTCTATCGATAAAGTTTTAGCCCAGTTTGCTACAGCTGCTCTAATAGTGTTTGAAACTCCCAAACCAGGAATTGGAGCCTTTACTGAAGTAGAAATAATATTGATAATCCTACCATACCTCTCTTTTTTCATTCCATCAACAACTTTTTGAACCAAAATTTGATTGTTAATTAAGTGCATTTTAAAAGCCAACTCAAANGACTCTANNTNTGCATCAGCNATTGGTCCTGCAGCNGGGCCACCAGTATTGTTAATNAAAATGTGATATGTACCAGTCAANAAATCAACTTCCTTTTTTAATTTTTCAGAATCTCTAAANTCNATCGCNATAAAGCTATGAGTTTGTCCTTTACTNGTATCTAGCTCACTTATCACGTCTAANAGNTTTGTTTCGTTTCTNGCTATTAATGTAATGTTAGCTCCTAAACTTGCNAATAAAATAGCAGAAGANTCTCCAATACCTTGTGTGCTTCCACATACAATTGCNTTTTTATTTATTAAACTTATATCCATTATTTAACTATTTACTATATACATAACCTAAATTTTTCTTTACGCTAGCAGGTAATTTTGGCAAATATGATCTGGAAATCATTAAAGTAGCGATATTTGCAAAATCAGTAAAAACCTTATGTTTATCAACGGTTTNTTTTANNTAACCTTGACCGGAGCTTCCACCTGTTCCAATTTTTTGTCCTAACATTTTCTCNACCATTTGAACGTGTCTAAAACGCCATTCNGCAATTTTATGATCCAATACAACTATGCTTTTAAGTAGCCGATAAGGTAAATGTAGTATTGGCTCATCCCTATATAAATTTATCAATAATGCAGACATTGTAGCCTTATATGACAATGAGATTTCTTGTTCTTCAATAGCCTTTAAATGCTCTTTTTCATCTAAAACTCGATGAAAATATTTCATGTTCTCCTCAATCATACGAATTCTTAATTTTTTATCATTTTCATTTAGAATCGTAGACTCAGANATAGATNAAATTTCTTCATTTGATATTCCAGTGATTGCTTCTTCATACTTTTTAATAAANTCAAAGTCTTTCATATTTAAAAAAGGAATCCTTTCAAGCCACTTTTCAATCAAACANAANAATGATTCATTAGTTTCTAAATCTAGAATCNCATCCTTTTTCTCCCCTTTAAACTGATCATGATATGGACAACCGCCAAACTGATGTCGTTTATTAATTTTTAATCCTAACAANACCTCTATTCTTCNAAACTGATGTGACTGAAATCCAGATGCAGGAGATAAATGATGGCGAAAATCCAAAAAATCTAGNGATGACATGGTTTCTAAAACATCTATTTGATCNACTAAAATATCCATTATTTTGTTTGANCNCTCAATTCTGGAAACAATTAAGCCTATATTTTCNTCATCAATTTTNTCTTTACTAAAATATAACATAACAGATTCAAGCTCGTGTAATATTTGCTTAAACCAAAGTTCATAAGCTTGGTGTATAATAATAAACAACATTTCTTCATGAGCCTCATTTCCATGAGATTTGCTTTCAAGCATCTGAGCATCTAAAATCTTATCTAGCTGGAGATAATTTTGATAATGCAAGGAAGTGTTTTTATCCGACATATTATAATTAAATTAATTGCAGTAAAGGTAAGAATATGATTTATACAATACAAAATGAAAAGAACAAAATTATATACATCAANATACTAGCCGACTCTACACCAAATGAAAAATAAATATCCTTTCTTTTTGAGCTTGATTGCATAATTAATATTGTAGTAATAAAAGATAAAGCTATAGTTGCATAAAATATTTGATNAGNAATAAAATCTAGTAAATACAGTTTCAACATAATGAATTGATTAATAAATATAAAAATTACACCAATATATCTAGAAATTTTTTCACCAAATCTGATTGGTATTGTTTTAATATTTTTAAAATCAATTGCAATATCTCTTATGTCAAAAGGAATAGTTATCGCAAAAACAAAACAAAATCTTGAAATATGTAAATAATATATATTTTGATCAATATACACCTCATTTTCAATCACTAAAAGAGTNNTAGANACAAATGTCCAAACAATGGAAATAATAAAAATTTTAAAATAAGGAATCGATCTAAGATATAGCGGGTATAAGAAAGAGATAATACTACAAACTATAATAGCTATTTGAGTTGGGAGCTTGAAATTTAAAAATANGATAAGGGAAATTGCAAGAGAAGATATAGCTGTAAAATAAATTGTTTTTTTATTTTTTTTTATCCATGATCTTTTTTTATTGTCGATGCCATTTTGTATTATAATTATCCTTTGAAAATTGTATGTTAAAATTGTGGCGAAAAATATAAAAATTGATATTCTGCTATTACTGTTATTTAGTAAGATTTCTGAGCTAAGGTGTAAACATAAAACTGCTAGTGCAACAAAAAAATTAGTGTTTATACAAAAAAGAAGATGTTTTTTTAAATACCTAATCAAAATTAAAATACAATATTGACGATCTTTTTAGGAACAATAATGACTTTTTTTGGTGATTTTCCAGAGAGATAATGTGCGGTTTTTTCATGCTGCATAACTTGCTTTTCAATCTCTTCTTTAGAAATATCTGCATCCAATGGAATTTTATAGCGCATTTTTCCATTAAATGATATTGGATAATTAATTGTTTTTTCTTCTAGAAACTCATCTTTATATTTTGGAAAAATCGCATTAAAAATTGACTCGCTATTTCCTAGTTTGTTCCAAATTTCTTCGGCAATATGAGGTGCATATGGAGATAATAAAATTGTAAAATCTGAAATAATTTCTTTGTTATTACAATTTTGATCTGTTAATTCGTTAATACATATCATTAATGTGCTTACAACTGTATTGAAAGAATATCTAGAAATATCTTCTTCAACTTTTTTGATTGTTTTATGTATTGTTTTTAAATTATTTCTGNTTGCAGGATCTTGTGAAATTGAAAAATTATTTTGACTATCATGAATAAGGCGCCAAAATTTTCTTAAGAAGTTATGNACCCCATTAATTCCTTTAGTGTCCCANGGCTTAAATTGTTCAAGAGGNCCTAAAAACATTTCATATAGTCTTAATGTATCTGCGCCAAATTTCTCAACTAATTGATCGGGGGTNTGAACATTATATTTTGACTTGGACATTTTTTCAATTTCTGAACCNCAAACATATTTTTTGTCTTCATTTAATACGAATTCTGCGTTANTATATTCCTTTCTCCACTCTCTAAACTTTTCAATATTTAAGATATCATTATCTACTAAACTTATATCAACATGAATAGCTATTGTAGAATATTTGGATTTTTCTTCATAAGTTACAAATTTATTACTATCGACTATTCTATATACAAAATTAGATCTTCCTAGAATCATACCTTGATTTATCAGTTTTTTAAATGGCTCTTCAAAACTTATAAGCTTTTTGTCATATAAAAATTTTGTCCAGAATCTAGAGTATAATAAATGTCCCACTGCATGTTCGGCGCCACCAATGTATAAATCAACTTGGCCCCAATAATCAGATTTTTCTTTAGAACAAAACTCAACATTNTTTTTAGGGTCCATATATCTCAAAAAATACCAGGAACTACCCGCCCATCCCGGCATAACATTAGTTTCCATTCTATCTCCATCAAAAATGTTCCAATCTTCTTTTTTTGCTCTTGCTAATGGTGGTTGTCCTGTTGATGTAGGTAGGTATTTATCTATATTTGGTAATGTTAAATATTCATCAGCTGTCAAAACTATTGGAGTATCATTTTTATAATAAATAGGAAAAGGTTCACCCCAATATCTTTGTCTACTAAAAACAGCATCTCGGAGCCTAAANTTAATTTTTTTCTTTCCAAGTNCTTTNNTTTCAATTTTTTCNATTGCGCAATTTATTGCTTTATTAATTTCTAAATCATTTAAAAATTCTGAATTTGTAATAANTCCATTTTTTTCTTCATAAGCTTTTTTACTAACATNAATNNCTTNAAAGATATTTTTAAACTCGATGTTAAAATGATTAGCAAAATTCCAATCTCTTTGATCTCCACATGGAACTGCCATAACCGCACCAGTACCATAGCTTGCTAACACATAATCTGCTATCCATACTTGTAATTTCTCAAATGTAAATGGATGTTGNACATATGCTCCAGTAAATACACCTGTTATGTTTTGACTAGATTGTCGATCAACTTCTGATTTTAACTTAACATTATTAATATAGTCCTGAACTTTATTTTTTTGTTGAGATGTAGTGATCTTTCTTACNAAATCATGCTCGGGTGCTAACACAATAAAGCTAACACCATATAAAGTGTCCGGACGAGTTGTAAAAACTTCAATCGTTTCATTNTGTTNTTCAACACTAAAATTTAATGATACTCCATTAGACCTTCCTATCCAATTTCTTTGAACTTCTTTTATAGACTCACTCCAATTGATTCCATCTAACCCTTCCAATAATCTTTCAGCATAGGCGGTAATTCTTAACGACCACTGTTTCATTAATTTTTGTTCAACTGGAAAACCTCCTCTTTCAGAGTATCCATCTTTAACTTCATCATTAGCTAAAACAGTGCCAAGTCCTTCACACCAATTAACCAACGTTTCAGATAAATAAGCGAGTCTAAAATTACCTAAAATATTTTCTTGCTTTTCNTATGTAAATGTATTCCATTCGTCAGANGAAAATATTAACTCATCTTCACCACAGTATGCATTGCANNTGTAGNTTCCTTTTTTAGAAAATTTATCTTTAAGTNCTTGAATATCTTTTGCTTTATTTGACTTTAAACAATAATATGAATTATAAAATTGTTTGAAGATCCATTGTGTCCATNTATAATAATTTTTGTCAGATGTTCGTATCTCTCTTGACCAATCATAGCTGAAGCCCAATTTGTCAAGTTGTTTTCTGTATCTAGAGATGTTATTTTTTGTAGCTAACTCAGGATGTATTCCTGTTTCTATTGCATATTGTTCAGTAGGAAGTCCAAAAGAATCATANCCCATAGGATGTAAAACATTATANCCCTTAAGTTTNTTATACCTTGCATAAATATCTGAAGCAATATATCCCAGCGGATGTCCAACATGAAGACCAGCACCCGAAGGGTATGGNAACATATCAAGAACATAGAATTTTGGTTTTTTTTGATCTTCATGTACNGCATATGTTTGATTTTNANACCAATATTTCTGCCATTTTTTTTCTATTTNCNGAAAATCGTACTTCATTTTTGTTAAGTTNGNTNGGGCAAAGTTAATNAATAACTNCAAACTAAAATAGAATTTTATATTTTAGCAAACTATATGGCATCTGAAACTAAAAAAAAATTTAATTCTTCTGTTTTCTCATCTTCAATATCAGTAGTTATCAGTCTGTCACTTGTCTTATTTATTGTAGGAACTTTATTTTTAGTACTAATTAATGCTCAAAAACTATCTAATTATGTGAAAGAAAACATAGGTTTTTCTGTAATGCTTGAAGAAAATACTAGTGAGTTAGACTGTTTGCGCTTTCTCAAAGAGATAGATGCTAATAATTTTTCTAAAAGCGCAACTTTAGTATCAAAAGAACAAGCAACAAAAGAACTTAGAAATGAATTGGGAGAAGATTTTGTAGATTTTTTGGGTTATAGTCCTCTTCTGTCTTCAATAGATGTAAAGCTGAATGCTAATTATGCCAACCCTGATAGTTTACTTAAAATAAAAAATCAACTACATGAAAACACAAATGTATTTGAAGTGTATTATCAAGAAGATTTAGTTGAAAAAATTAATAGTAACGTAAATCGAATTGCAATCTTTTTACTTGCATTTTGCTCTTTATTACTAATAATCGCCTTTGTTCTTATAAACAATACTATTAGACTTTCCGTATACTCAAAAAGGTTTTTAATTAGAACCATGCGATTAGTTGGAGCTAAAAACTCATTTATTCAAAAACCATTTCTTATAAATGGTTTATATCAAGGTCTTTATGGTGCAATTTTTGCTATCTTTATGATAATTGGTTCATTACAACTAATACAAAAAGAAGCTATGCATATTTTAAATATCTCTGATTTGAAAGTTATAGGAACTGTGTTTCTTTTAATATTTACATTTGGAATATTTATTAGCTGGATATCTACCTATTTATCTGTAAAAAAATATATTAAACTAACTGAACATAAACTTTATAAATAAATAACTATGGATTTTGTATTTAAAAAGAAAAATTTTACTCTACTTTTTGTTGGAATAGCATTTATTCTTAGTGGTCTAATTTTAATGATTGGAGGTGGATCAGAAGATCCAACAAAGTTTTCTGATGAAATTTTTAACTTTCAAAGATTGACTCTAGCACCTATATTAATTGCTATCGGATTTATTATTGAATTTTTCGCAATCATGCTAGTCACTAAAAGTGAAGAAGAAAAAAAATAAATGGAAATAATTAATGCTATTATTCTTGGTATTATCCAAGGTCTAACAGAATTTCTTCCTGTTAGTAGTAGCGGTCATTTAGAAATTGCAAAAAAAATACTGGGTCAAGAAATAGTTGGGGAGAAAAGTCTTTTAATGACTGTAGTTTTACATTTTGCAACAGCTTTAGCAACCTTATTAGTTTTTAAAAATGAGGTGATCTCAATAATAAAAGGTTTATTATTATTTGATTTTAAAAATGAAGAATTTAAATTTTCTTTGAAAATTATATTATCAATGATTCCCGCTGTTTTTATTGGCTTAGTCTTCGACAATGAATTAAAACAATTATTTAGTAGTGGCATCTTTTACATAGGAATAATGTTGATGATAACTGGTATTTTACTCTTGTTTGCAGACAAATCTAAACCCAGTAATAAAAACATAAACTATAAAGACGCACTATTAATAGGATTTTCACAAGCAATTGCAATCATTCCAGGAATATCAAGATCAGGAGCTACAATTTCAACCTCTGTTCTTTTAGGTATTGATAAAGAAGCTTCAGCTCGTTTTTCATTTTTAATGGTTGTACCTCTGATTTTCGGAAAAATACTACAAGATTTTTTTTCTGGTAGTATAATATATGAAGATACAATTTTTACAAGCTTACTAGTTGGATTTTTTGCAGCATTAATTACTGGTTTTTTTGCTTGCAAACTGATGATTAATATTGTCAAAAAAAGCAAACTAAAATACTTTTCAATTTATTGTTTTTTAGTTGGATTGTTGACACTCATTTATTCAAACTGAAACTATGTTAGATCCTCTTAGTTCATTAGATGAAATTTTAAAAGGTAAAATTTTATTAATAAATAAACCAAAAAATTGGACTTCATTCGATGTTGTAAAAAAAATTAAATCAACAATTAAACAAAAACATAATATTTCAAAAGTTAAAATTGGACATGCTGGTACTCTTGATCCACTAGCAACTGGGCTTCTTATTATTTGTACTGGAAAATTTACCAAAAAAATAGCTGAAATACAAGAGCAAAATAAAACTTATATAGGAGAACTAATTTTAGGCAAGACCACACCGTCTTATGATCTTGAAACAAATTTTGATGCATATTTTCCAACTCAACACATTAACAAGGAAATGCTAATTGCAGCATCAAAAAGTTTTATTGGAAAAATTGATCAAATACCTCCTTTGTATTCTGCTCTTAAAGTAAAAGGAGAGCGATTATATCATAAGGCTAGGCGAGGAGAAAAAGTAAAAATATCAAGTAGAAAAGTAGAAATATCAAGTTTTATTTTAACCGATATTTCACTTCCAAAAATTCATTTTAAAATTGTTTGTAGTAAAGGAACGTACATTAGATCAATAGCTCATGATTTTGGTAAAAAAGTTGATAGTGGCGAATATTTAAGTTCTTTAACAAGAACAACGATTGGAGAACACATGCTATCTAATTCTATCGAAATACATGATATCTTAAATTAAAAAAGTGTGTTTTTCTTGACATCGGCTTTTGTATACAGTATCTTTGAAAAAAAATTGGAATATGAAATATAAATTGTCAATGTTTGATTTTGCTCTTCCTCAATCTAGAATTGTTAACAAGCCTAGAGAAAATCGTGAAGATGCAAAATTGATGATCTTAAATCGTGAAACAAATGACATCCAACACTCAACAATGGAAAATTTTGGGGATTATTTTGAGGAAGGAGATGTGGTTGCAATAAATAACACCAAAGTTTTTCCAGCTCGTCTTTATGCAAATAAAGAAAAAACTGGAGCTAAAATTGAAGTTTTTCTGCTTCGAGAGCTTAATAAAAAAAATAGGCTATGGGACGTTCTAGTAGATCCTGCTAGAAAAATTAGAATCGGTAATAAACTTTTTTTTGGTGAGAATGATGAATTAATCGCTGAAGTTATTGACAACACCACGTCCAGAGGAAGAACTTTACGTTTTCTTTTTGATGGAAATCATGAAGAATTTAAATCCACATTAAATATGCTTGGCGAAACACCTTTACCTAAACATATTGGTAGAACTCCAACATCAATGGATAACGAAAGATTTCAGACAATATATGCCGAACACGAAGGGGCTATTCATGCGCCAACTGCAGGAATGCATTTTAGTAAAATTACTATGAAAAAAATGGAGATAAAAGGAATAGATTTTGTTCCTATTACTCTCCACGTAGGGCTTGGTACTTTTAATGAAATTATGGTTGAAGATCTATCAAAACACAAAATGGAATCTGAGGAGATATTTATTCCAGAAAAATCAGCTAAAATCATAAATAATTCAAAAAAACTTAATAAAAAAATATGTGCAGTTGGTACAACTGTAATGAGAACACTTGAGAGTTCTGTATCAACTAAAAATGAATTGATACCTTTTCATGGATGGACTAATGTATTTTTATTTCCCCCATATAATTTTCATGTTGCAAATTGTATGCTAACAAATTTTCATTTACCTAAATCGTCTCTTATGATGCAAGTTGCAGCCTTCTCAGGACTTGATTTATTAAAAAAAGGTTATAAAGAGGCCATTTCGAAGAAATATAATTTTCATACATACGGAGATGCTATGCTAATTTTATAATCATGAATAAAACAGCATTAATTTTAGCTGCTGGTATCGGTGAGAGAATGAAGGCATCTGTGCCAAAACAATTCTTGCTTTTAAATAATAGACCTATATTAATGCAAACAATAAAAAAATTTGATGATTTTGATGATATAATAGTTGTTATTAATAAGTCATATTTTGATTTTTGGGATGATCTATGTGCAAAATATAGCTTTACAATTAAACATAAAGTAATTGCTGGTGGAGAAAATAGATTTAATTCTGTTAAAAATGGTCTAAGCTTAATTTCAGATGATTGCGCAGTAGCTATACACGATGGTGTTAGACCTTTTGTATCAAAAGTTTTAATTAATAAAATTATAAATAAAGTAATAAATGGAAGTAAAAATATTGGGATAGTTCCAACAATACCGATTAAAGATTCCATCTGCATAAACAAAAAAGAGTTTCAGCATATTGATAGAAATAATATGTTTTTAATTCAGACCCCTCAATGTTTTTTTAGCAAAAACATAAAAAAAGCATACCAACAAAAATATCAAGCATCATTTACAGATGATACTTCTGTGTTTATTAAAAATAATGGGAAGATATACACTGTTGTAGGTGAAGAAACTAATATAAAAATTACTACTCAAGAAGATTTAAAAATATTTTCGCACCTAATTCAATAGTGGCTTAACAATACTTTCATTGGTAAGTTTTAAGTTCTTAATATTTGTAATTAAATTTAATCCTGGACTTTTGCCTTCAAAAATTGAACCTAAAGTATTGAATTTAAGTGCTTTAGCTCCATTTAAACATCCAATTTTCAATAATGTGTTGAGACAATATGTCGAGTTGTTCTGAATAATTAATAGTTCTTCTAGAATTGATAGATTTTCATTTGAAGCTAAGCTATCGGTACCTACACATAAAGTGTCTTTATCAAATTTATCATAACTTGGTAAAACACCCTCAATAAATAAATTTGCATTTGGACAGGTGCAGCATAATTTGTTTTCAACTTCTATTTTTTTTGCAAATGTATTATGTACAAAAATTGTTTGTTTATTAAAATTATTAATCAATTCATAACTGTTTGGTTTTTCGCTCCAAATTGATAAATCTGCATCTAGTTGTTTTAACCATTTAAATATATTTCCTTCTTTTTTTTGCAAATAATCTCTCTCGGATTCTGTCTCTAAATTATGAATGGAAATTAAATCATTTTCTTGCATATAATTTAAAATCATATGCATTAATCTTGGGTGAACACCGTAAGTTGAATGCGGTACAATTGTTGATTGTAAATTATGTTTAACAAACTTTTTTTTCAAACACTTTGCATCATTAAAGCATTTTTCAACTTGATTGGTTTTGACTGCATACAACTCAATAAAATTATAATACTTTAAATTTTTCTTGACTTTTTGTTTTAAAGTATAATCGGTATTACAAATATCTCCAACGCCTACAATTCCATTTTTAATCATTAAATTTTCCGCATATTCAATTGCTTCATAAATATTTTCATTGTTGATTTTTTTTAGTTGTAATTCTTTAATAAAATCTACAAGACCAACTTGTTTTGATATTTTATTTTGCAAATAACTAAGTTCTAAATGACAGTGGGCGTTTATAAATCCAGGTGATATTATACCTTCAAATACCTCAAGTTTATTTGTTGGCACTTTTTTTCGAGAATCTATTACTGAAATAATTTTACCTGACTTATCAACAATCACCACTCCTTCCTTTATAGGTTTTTGATCTAATGGAAATAAATAATCTGCTGTTAAAAATCTCATAGAACAAAAGTACTATATCTTTGCAAAATCATGTCCAATAAAAAAGATATAAGACTTTTAAGTTTAAATGAACTTCTCTCATTCTGCAAAGAAAATAAATTGCCTACATATAGAGCAAAACAAATATATGAATGGTTATGGAAAAAAAATGTAAAATCTTTTGATGATATGAGCTCTATTTCACAACAAACAAGAAATATGCTTAAGGATCTTTTTTGGATAAATTACATTCAAGTTTACTCACAGCACATAAGTAAAGATAAAACCATAAAATATGGATTAAAATTACATGACAAAAATATAGTTGAAGGCGTTTTAATTCCGTCAAAAAAAAGAATTACGGCGTGTATATCTTCTCAAGCGGGATGTAGTTTGTCTTGCAACTTTTGTGCTACAGGAAAATTAACATTAAAGCGTAATTTAACGTCATCTGAGATTTACGACCAAGTTTTTTTACTAAATGAAGAATCAAAAAAATATTTTAAAAAACCTATTACAAATATTGTATATATGGGAATGGGAGAGCCTCTATTAAATTATAACTGCTTACTTGAGAGTATAGATTTTATTACTACTAAAAAAGGCTTGAACATGTCTCCCAAAAGAATAACTGTTTCTACAGTTGGTATTGCTAAACTAATTAAAAAATTAGGTGATGACATGGTTAAATTTAATCTCGCAATTTCATTACATTCTGCTGAAGATTCAAAAAGAAGTAATCTAATGCCAATAAACAATAACATTAACTTAGATCAATTAAAAGAGGCTATTGAATATTTTTATAAGAAAACAAGGACTAGAATAACATACGAATATATACTTTTAAGAAATATTAATGATTCAATAAATGATGCTAAAAAACTACTAGATTTTATTAAAATCTCACCATGTAAAATAAATTTAATTGAGTATAATACTGTTTCTGATTTTGAATTTAAAAAGAGTACAAGTAAAAAGACAGATTTGTTCATAAACTTTTTAGAAAAACATAATGTTATTGTAAATTTGAGGAAAAGCAAAGGCAAAGATATTAATGCCGCATGTGGTCAATTAGCAAATCAAAATGAATTGCAATAACTAAATTTTTATTATAAAATTAATGAGTGATATAAAAAAAATAATAGTGCCAATAAAAAAAGAAATGGAATCATTTGAAAAAAAATTCAAAGAATCTGTTTCTAGCGACGTTGCTTTAGTAGATAAAATCATGCACTATATCATAAAACGAAAAGGGAAGCAAATAAGACCTATTTTTGTTTTCTTATCTGCAAAACTTTTTGGTAAAGTATCTAAATCATGTTATACTGCCGCTTCTCTAATAGAGCTATTACATACTGCTACACTAATACATGATGACGTAGTTGATGAATCTAATCTAAGGCGTGGTGTTTTTTCTGTTAATGCTGTCTGGAAGAATAAAATTGCTGTGCTTGTTGGGGATTTTTTATTAAGCAAAGGTCTTCTTTTATCTGTAAAAAATAAAGAATATAAAATGCTAGAGATTATGTCTAGTGCTGTTGAACAAATGAGTGAAGGGGAATTATTGCAAATGGAAAAATCAAGAAAACTAAATGTATCAGAGGCCGATTATTATAAAATTATTAGAAAAAAAACAGCTGCCTTAATATCCGCTTGTTGTGAAAGCGGCGCTGTTGCAACTAAACAATGTGATACTGTTTGCGAGAAAATGCGTTTATTTGGAGAGTACGCTGGCATGGCATTCCAAATTAAAGATGATCTTTTTGACTACGATTCGAATATAAATATTGGTAAACCAAAAGGTATTGACATTAAAGACAAGAAGTTAACTTTACCAATAATATACAGTTTAAATAAAGTTTCTTACAATCAAAAAAGAACGATTATTAACACTATAAAAAGGGATTATGACAATAATGAGAAAATAATTGAATTATATAATATTGTAAAATCCTGTGGCGGCATCGACTACTCTAAAAAAATTATGAATGAATACCATGATAAGGCTATTGGTATACTGAATGAATTTGAAGATAATGAAGCTAAAAACAGTCTCATGTTGTTGCTCAAATTTATAATAAATAGGAAAAAATGATTGATTCAGAAACAATTGATAAAATCTTTGAAGCTGCAAAAATTGAAGAAGTAATAGGTGATTTTGTTGAACTAAAAAAAAGAGGTGTCAACTATCTTGGAAGATGCCCTTTCCATAATGAAAAGACACCATCATTTACAGTTTCACCTACTAAAGGGATTTACAAGTGCTTTGGCTGTGGCAAGGGAGGGAATGTTGTAAATTTTATTATGGAAATCGAACACTATAATTATCCTGAAGCGCTAAAATATATAGCTAACAAATATAGTATTGAAGTAGTCGAAAATGAACTCACTTTTGAACAAAAGGATAAAAAAAACAAAAAAGATAATCAATATTTAATTACAGATTTCGCAAAAAATATATTTAAAAAAAATCTTAATAGTAAAGAAGGGAAAAACATTGCACTAAGATATTTTAAAGAAAGAGGTATCTCAGAGCCCATGATTGAAAAATTTGAGCTTGGTTATGCAATGTCAAATTCAAATTTTTTAACAACTATTGCGTTAAAAAATAATTTTAACCCGCAGCTTTTAGTTGATTCTGGATTGTCATTGGCTAATGAAAATAATAATAAAATAATTGATCGTTTTAAAGATCGAATAATTTTTCCAATTCATAGCTTTACAGGAAGAGTATTAGGATTTGGAGGAAGGGCATTGAAAGAAAGTGCAAAAGCAAAATACTTAAATTCTCCTGAAACATTAATATATCATAAAAGCAAAGTTTTATATGGCTTATTTCAAGCTAAAACTGATATAAAAAGAGAAGATGAATGTTATATAGTTGAAGGATACACTGATGTAATTTCTTTATTCGAAAAAGGAATTAAAAATGTTGTTTCAGCATCAGGTACAGCTTTGGGTGTAGAGCAACTTAGATTAATTTCTAGAATCACTGAAAACATAACGTTAATTTTTGATTCAGATGATGCCGGTATAAAAGCTACTTATAGAACAATTGATCTTGCTTTACAAGAAGGACTAGAAGTTAATATTGTTATTTTACCTGAAGCTGAAGATCCTGATTCATTTGCCAAAAATAATAGTGAAGAAGAACTAAAATTATTTTTACAATCAAAAAAACTTAATTTTATTGATTATAAAGTATTTATTTCAAAATTAAATTCAATTACAGATCCCAAAAAAATTACAGTTATAAAAAGAAATATTTTTTCTTCAATAGCCCAGATTAGTGATTCCTTAGTTAGAAGTGAATACTGCAAAATATATGCTAAAAAATTGAATGTTGATGAAGAAATTATGTTAAAAGAAATATTTAAAATTAGATCTAACATTAATTTTCTTACTAAGAAAACTAATAACCTCCAAGTAGTAAATAAAACTAAAAATATCAATGATGAAACTAAACTTTATGCATATGAGGAAGAAATTATTAGACTATTAATTAATTATGGGAATGAAAAAATCAATTATAAAGATGGAAGTATCAGTGTTGTAGATATGATAATAAATGATTTAAAAATTGATAACATCAACTTTAGCAATTCGGTTTTTAATAAAATTTACATCAAAATAATCGCTGAATATTCAAAGAATAATGTTATTGACATTGAGAAATTAATAAAAGAATATGATCATGAAATAAATTCTGTAGTTGTTAATCTTATTAGCAACCAACACTCAATTAGTATCAATTGGAAAAAGCAACATAAAATTTTTACTGTTCGTGAAAATCAAAAAATGCGCAAAACAACGGAAAAAGCTATTCTATCATTAAAAAAATGCCACCTAGAAATAAAAATAAAAAATTTACAAGAGAAAATTAGTTTTGGAAACAACGACTTATCATTACTAAAAGAATTAAATGATTTAACTAAAATCAAAACAGAAATTGCAAAAATACTTGGTAGAAATGTTGGGTAAATTTTTTTTAATACTATTTTATTTGGTGTTCTCATTTAATCTTTTTAGCCAAAAAAGTAACTTTGAAAAGGCGGGTGATATAATTCAAATCACATTGCCAGCAACCGCATTTACATCACAACTTTTTTTAGATAAAGAAGATTCCGAGGCAATTACATTTGTAAAATCAATGGGGGCATCTTTTATTGTTACTCACACAATCAAAAGAGTAGTTAATAAAGAAAGACCTAACGGGGGTGATTTTTCTTTTCCATCTGGGCATACATCCGCAGCGTTTACAGGAGCCGCTTTTATCGATTATAAATATGGTTTAAAATATGGCTTACCCGCATACATATTTGCAGCATTTGTTGGGTGGAGTAGAGTATACGCAAAAAAACATGATTATATTGATGTTCTTGGTGGTATTATAGTTGGTGTAGGCTGTGTTGAATTATTTACATCAAAAACAAAAAATTATAGTCTTAATTTTTCTTATAACTCTCAACCAAATATAGTATTTAGTGTTTTTCTAGATTAATTATTATCTAAATTTTGAAGAATTTTAGTTTGTTTTAAAATTGAATATTTGTGAATTATTTCAAAAATTTCATAAACGAAATTTTCATCTAAATCTAATGTTTCTCCTTTTTTCTTTCGAGTATCTAAAATTTCAAACCATCTTTTAAGCTGAAAAACAGTTATTCCATTTAAGTGTTTTAAATCAGCAATTTGTTTAATTATGTCTTCTCTATGCATTAATAACTCTAATATTTTCATATCATAATTATCAATATCAAGTCTAAAAGACTGTAATTGACTACTTATATTATCATCATTTAACTCGGGACTTCTTAATGTTAGTCCTTTAACAATATCGATTAAATTTTTGGGTGAAATTTGTTGTTTTCGATCACTTAAAGCAGTTTTTGGATCATAATGTGATTCAATCATTAATCCATCTAGATCTAGATCCATCGCAATTTGACTAATATCTTTAACATACTTGCTGTTGCCAGATATATGGCTTGGATCGCAAATTATTGGTATTTCGGGGTTTGCCTTTCTAAATTTAATTATTTTTTCCCACCTAGGTTCATTTCGAAATGTTGAACTTGTATCATTATAAAATCCTCTATGAACAGCAACTAAATTATTTACACCATGTTTTTTTAACCTTTCAAACGCACCAATCCACAAATTAATATCAGGATGGGTTGGATTTTTTATTAAAATAGGAATATCATGCCCTTTTAAAGCCTGTGCAATTTCTTCAACATAAAAAGGGTTGACAGTTGTTCTAGCCCCAATCCAAAGCATATCAATATTTGATTTTAAACATATATCAACGTGTTTTGGTGTTGCTACTTCAGTGCAAACCTTAATTCCAAGTTTTGATTGAACCTTATTTAACCAATTTAATCCTTTTTCACCGACTCCTTCAAAGTTATTTGGTTTAGTTCTTGGCTTCCAAAGACCTGCTCGAAAAACATCAACTATTGGTTTAATAGCATTTGCAGTTCTTATTACTTGTTTTTCAGATTCTGCACTACATGGACCAGAAATTATAAATGGCCTATTTTTTTCTAATTTATAATTTAACATAATTACAAGTAAATTTAGCTGTATTTTTATTTTTTTGAAACTATGATCACAAATTCCCCTTTTGGTTTTTTTAATTCGTAGTAACTAATGATTTCTATAATTTTTCCTCTTTTATTTTCTTCATGAATCTTTGAGATTTCTCTAGAAACACTAATAAGTTGGTCTGAGCCAAGAAATGCAGATAGTTGCTTTAATGTTCTTAGCAATCTGTGTGGTGACTCATACAGTATAAACGTCATATCATAGTCAACAAGCATTTTTAATCTTTTTGTTCTTCCTTTTTTATTAGGCAAAAAGCCCTCAAAAATAAATCGATCACAAGAAAATCCTGAACTAACTAGTGCCGGCAAGAACGCAGTTGGGCCTGGCAAACACTCAGTATCTATATTATTCTTCATACATTCTCTTACTAATAAAAATCCTGGGTCTGATATTGAAGGAGTTCCAGCATCTGATACTATAGCAATTTGGATCCCCGAAAGTAATTTGTCAATCCACTTCTGTAATTTTTTATGTTCATTAAACATATGGTATGAAAACATTTTTGTTTTAATATCATAATGTGACAATAACTTTTTTGTTTTTCTAGTGTCTTCTGCTAAAATTATATCAACACTATTTAAAATATTAACTCCTCTATATGTTATATCTTTTAAATTTCCAATTGGGGTAGGCACTAAATATAATTTGGACATAAATTAATTTTTATATATATAATGGGTAAAATTTTATTTTTGGAGATATCAATATTGTTGGTGCAGGAAAGTGAATATAGTTTAACCAATGTTTTATCTTTTTAGCAACTGGTTTATTCCATTTTTTTAATATTTTGGGAATATCATAATCTAAAGCTATATACCATTCATTTCTACCTCCTCTTTTTTGATTATTTTCAGATAAATATTGACTGTCATCTAAACCAAAACCTACTGCAATATTTAACCATTCTGGAAAAAAATAATTATCATAAATATTATGTAAATTTATTGTCATCCAATACGTTTGATTAGGATAATCATCATGCCAATTTATGCCGCTAATTTCTTTGCCACGTTGTTTTTCAAGTTGAATGTATTTATTTGACCACTTATAATAAGAAAACTTGAAATTAATATTTTTAAAAAAATTATACTTATGCTGAAAAAACGGATAAAACGCTCCTGCTGTTCCTGTAGCAAGATCTAAATAACTAAACCCCCAATATGGAGCATATGCATCCTTTATTTCAATTGCTAACTGCAAACTTGTTCCAACAATTGTTCCATATAAAAGTGATTTTTCCTTATTTATTCCAGACCACAACATTGATGATTTAAAAATATCTGCAGCTAATAATCCACCCATAAAATGCCCAAGTTTATCTACGTTTTTGGCATATATTAAATCTACACCATCATCAAAATGAAAAGCTGTTTTATTATCTGCCCACCAACTGTTTTCAAGATAATAATATGTAGATGCTAATGACAGTGTAATACTAGATCCTGCTATAAATAACTTATTTTTATTCGGCATAACAGTATCAGATTGTGAATTACAATTAGTTGAAAAAAGTATAAACGATAAATTTATTATAAATAATCTAAAATTCATCTCTGCTATTTGTTTTATATTAGCAAACATAAATATAAAGCAAATAATTATATATGTTTTTTGAACCAAAAATATATTCCAACATGTCAAAAGGAACTGTTGAAGTTATTTGTGGATCTATGTTTTCAGGCAAAACACAAGAGCTTATAAGAAGATTAAAAAGACTGGAGATTGCTAAAAAAAAATTTATAATTTTTAAACCTACTATTGATGTTAGATATGATAAAAATAAAATTGTATCTCACAATAAAGACTGTATAAATGCAACGTCAGTAAATAATATTGCTGAAATAAAAGAAATAATTTCAGATGAGGAGGTTATTGCTATAGATGAGGCGCAATTTTTTGACGCAACTTTGATCTCTTTATGTAACGATTTAGCCAATAGCGGGAAACGAGTTATAATTTGTGGGCTAGACATGGACTATTTAGGTGTTCCTTTTGGAATAATGCCGTCATTAATGGCGATTTCTGATAGTATTACTAAACTACATGCTGTTTGCTCATACTGTGGTGATACTGCTAACTATTCATATAGAATAGGTACAGATCAAAATAGAATAAAAATAGGCGAGCAAGAAGAATATCAAGCGCTTTGCAGGGTGTGTTTTAATAAGAAAAAAAACTGTGAATAATATCCACGAAACCATATTATCAGTTGACTTAGAGAAATTAGCAAAAAATTTTTTTTACTTAAAAAAACTAATAGCACCAAAAACAAAAATTATTGGTGTTGTTAAGGCTTTTGGGTATGGACATGGAGACTTAGAAATAGCAAAAAAATTAGAAAAATTAGGTGTATATGCATTATGGGTAACTGATTTTGAAGAAGCAATAAACTTAAGAAAAGGTGGTGTTAAATCTAAAATTATTGTTGCTAATCCTGGATACAAAAGCTATAATGAAATCATAAAATATAAAATTGATGTTATTATTTATAATCATAGTATTTTACAACTTTATATTAAAAATAAGAAGCCTATTAACGTACACATTAAATTTAATACCGGAATGAACAGGTATGGATTTAATAAAAAAGATATTCCAGTTTTAGCATCTCTAATAAAAAACAACCCTCATCTTAATGTATTATCAACTTGCTCTCATTTATCAGATGCTGAAAATGAAGTGTCGAAAAAGTTTGCAAAAAAACAAATTAATTTATTTAAACAAATCTCAACAAAGTTCAACAAATTAATTGCGAAAAAAACTTTATCGCATATTTTAAATACATATGGAGTTTTACATCATTCTTCTGACTGCTTAGATGCTGTTAGAATTGGGATTGGATTATATGGTTGTACTAAAAATAAATTTTTATTACCGATAGCATCTCTAAATAGTGTTATAACTCAAATCCGAAAGGTCAAACGAGGTGATCGTATTGGATATGGAAATAGTTTTGTTTGTGAAAAAGATATGCAAATTGCTGTTGTTCCAATTGGTTATGCAGACGGTCTTAATAGAGGTCTTAGTAATATGGTAGGAAGTATTGTCATAAATAACAACCACTGTCCCATCATAGGTAAAATTAGTATGGGAACTTTAACAATTGATATCACAAGTATAAATGCCTCTGAAGGTGATGTGGTTGAAGTTTTTGGTGTCAATAATTCTATTATATCAATTGCTAATTCTATTTCAACTATTCCATATGAAATATTATCCTGTCTTAATAGACGAATTAAAAGAATTTATATTAATCAGTAGTCTTGTAATTGATAAAAAGAGTATACATATAAATATACATTACTAATATTGAAAAGATATACAAATATGAATCAATTATCATAAGAAACAAAAAACTGATGGGCAGTAAAATTGTATGATACTTAGACTTTCTAAAAATTAAACTTTTGAGTTTATAGTAGAAAATTAAAACTAATAAAACAAAGCCAATCAATCCTAATTCATATAAGACAAAAAGATAATTATTATGTGGCGTCATATGTCTAGCATACTTTTCTTTAAATACTGGATCTTTATCAAAATTGTACTTGAAACTTCCTGTTCCGTGACCTAGAATAGGTTTTTGAATAAATTCTTTTATTGTCCATGATGCTAAAACAAATCTTGGCTCCGTTTGTTGAATTTCTTCTTTATCAAAGTTGCTTAATCTATAATAAGTAGTATCAAACCTATTTTTATAGGTCTCGCTAATATTATAAGCTACTACTTGAACTAATGCAAAAGCAAAAAGAAAAAATACGAGACGAAAAATTTTGTTCTTATTGTAAAATAAAATGTAATAAACACTGTAACAAATTATTAAAAATTGTCCAGCTCTTCCGGCTTCTAGAAAAATACTCGTGAAATAACAACAAATTATTAAAGCATGTATCCACAAAGTATTTTTTCTTTTATTGAAGTATAAAAAAGATAATAAAAATCCAAATGCTAAAATTATATTATGATAATTATATGTAGTAAAAACTACATTTCTTGAATTTATAAAAGAAAAGTATTTAGAAAGATGTTTTATATAACTTAGATCCTGTAATATTGCTATTACAGAAATAAATACTAATGTTGCCAGCAAAACTACAATAGACTTTTTTATTATACTTTTTTTAAAATTAACTGTAATTAAAACTGGTAACAATATCAGTAGAGCAAGTCGTTGAAAAACCCAGGCTGAATTATTATGATTTTCACCCCAAAAAAGGGCTAATATGTTCCAACAAAAAAAAATAAACAGAAAAATTATCCATTTTTCAGAAAACATTGACTTTATTTTAAATCTAATATTTCCTTCAAGTAACCACAAAAATATTATGAGACCTAGCACTACATTTGTTGCGGCTACTGATACAGGAATAGTTATTGCTAATAGAACAAAAAGTGATTGTAATATGCTGTTAACTTTATATCGCATATAAAAAACCTAAATTAAGATGGGTCTGATTTAATATACATTATTAAATATTTAACAAGGCATTGTACTCGTTTCCATCTTCAAGTATTTCAATTGCTTTTTTAACATCTTCATCAAAATTTAGACTTGCTTTTATTCTTCCTTTTTGATAATAATAACGACTCATTATTTCACCTGTTAATATTTCTTTTATTATCTGCTTATTTTTATTTAAATCGTCTTTCTTACTATCATAATATTTGCTTAAAAGAAGATTTAATTCTTCTTCAATTTCACTAAAATAATTTTCTGTTTTTGATTTTTCTTTTAATGATTCAATTGCTGATTCAGTTTTTGTTTTATACTCATATTTTTTATCTGACAAAAAATAAATAAAATCTGAAAAACCTTCTTCAGTCAAAACAAAATCATAATTTACTTGATCATTTTTAATTCTAAAATCAGTTGCAAAATCAAAAAACAGTCTTTCTTTAACTAAAGATTTAATAAGATTTACAGGAAAATCTTCATTAGTTATTATGTCTGGCGTTATACCACCTCCGTCATAAACCTTTCTTCCGTTTCTCGTTCTAAACTCTGTAAGTAAAGAATCTGCAACTACACCAACTGAGCCATCTTCATTTCTGTTTGAATAATCTATAGCCTGAATACATCTTCCGCTAGGGATATAATATTTAGCGACTGTTAATTTTAATTCAGAATTATACGGAAGTTTTCTAGTTTGCTGGACTAAACCCTTTCCAAAACTCTTTTTACCTATTATGACACCTCTGTCGAGATCTTGAATTGATCCGGAAACAATTTCTGATGCTGATGCTGAGGTGTTGTTAATTAAAACAACTAAAGGAAGATTTTTAAACATTGGGGTTTTTTTTGCAATATATTCTTTATCCCAAGAGTTTATCTTTCCTTTAGTACTTACAATAATTTCCCCCTTATCAATAAAGAGATTAGCTATATCAACAGATTCATTTAATAAACCTCCAGGATTGCTTCTTAAGTCAAGAATTAAGCCTTTTAAAACTTTTTTATTATTTAGCTCGACAATGGATTTTTTTAGTTGTTCTGCACAGCCTCTAGTAAAACTTCGTAATTTAACATATCCAATATCATCATTTATATAATCTGAGTATGAAACACTATTTATTGTAACTTTCTCTCTATCAAAAATAACAGTAAACGGATCTGCAACTGATTTTCTTTCTATTAATAAACTAACTGATGTTCCTGGTTGTCCTTTTAAAATTTTACTGACTTCCTCAGTGCTTTTATTTTTTGCCGATGTTCCGTTAATTTCTAGTATCTTATCTCCGGCCATAAGACCGCTTTTTTGTGCTGCAAAACCTTCATATGGCTCACTAATATATACATGTTCATCTCTTTTGGTTATTACGGCTCCTATACCACCGTATTGTCCAGTGGTCATAAACCTAAAGTCTTCTATCTCTGACTCTGGTATATAAGTTGTATAAGGATCGAGTGACTCAAGCATATGGTCTATACTTTCTTTCATTAACTCTCCTGGATCTGTATCATCAACATACAAAGAATTCAACTCTTTATATAAACTGTTGAAAATATCTAAATTTTTTGCAATTTCAAAATAAGACTCTGATATGCCTGTTGAAAAAATTGCAAATGATGACATTACAATTGTTAGTAAAACTATTTTTAATTTCTTTTTCATATTAATTATTTTATTGGATCATATCCACTATCTCCCCAAGGATGACATTTACTAATTCTTTTAACAATCATCTTAATAGCAGTAATCAATTTTTTTTTTCTAATGGCTTCTAAAGCATAATTAGAGCATGTTGGTGTGAATCTACATGATGATGGAGTTAAAGGAGAAATAATCCTTTGGTAAATTATTATTAATGTTTTTAAAATAAATTTCATGTTTCTTTTAGTAAACGTTGTAAAATTAAATTTATTTTTTCTTCTATAACTTTATATGTAAGCACTTTTTCACTATTGTAAATAAAAGCGATTTTTACATGTTTTTTTTTATCCTTAAGTTTAAGAATATATTTTCCTTTTTTTCTCCTAATAACCTCTTTTATCCTTCTTTTAAGCAAGTTTCTGGTGCATGCAAGCTTAATTTTTTTCTTTGGAACACTGACTAAAATATTAAACCAATTATCATAACTGTTAGATGTTGAATATACAACTTGGAACTCATCAATTAAAAATCTATTGCCTGATTTAAAAAGTTGATCGATTTTTTTTTTGTGATTAAGTATTTCTGTTTTCTTAAGTTTTTGCATACAAATTAGAAAGTAGCTAAAAGCTATTTATCTCCTTCTTTTATTTGCCTCTTTAATATATTGATCTAATGCCATTGACATTGATGGCGCTTTTTTTGTTGGGGCTGCAATATCAACTCTTAAATTATTTTTTTCAACAGATTCGATGGTTGAAGAACCAAAAACAGCTAATCTGGTCTCGGCTTGTTCAAATTTTGGAAAATTTGTTAACAAAGATTTAATTCCTGTTGGACTAAAGAAAACTAAAACATCATACTTTACATCAGACAAGTCTGATAAATCCGAGCAAGCAACCTTGTACAATGCTGCTTTTGTAATTGAAAGACCGCTCTCTTCTAAAGAAATGTTTTTTTGTGTTTTTAAAGCATCTGAACAAGGGTATAAGAACTTAGATTCTTTATGCTTTTGCATGACAGGTATTAAGCTAAGTAAGCTTTGCTCTCCTGTAAATATTTTTCTTTTTCTGTAAACAATAAAATTTTGTAAATAATGAGCTATGGCCTCTGAAACACAAAAATATTTAGTATAATCAGGTATTCTCAATCGAAGTTTTTCCATCATTCCAAAATAATGATCCATAGAGTTCTTGGATGTAAAAATTACAGCATCATGATTTAAAATTGATATTCTTTGTTCCTTAAACTCAATTGCCGAGAGCTCTTCCAAATGAATAAATTGGCGATAATCAATCTTCAATTTGTGTTTTTTCTCTAAAGCTGCGTAAGGAGATTTTCCCTCAGGCTTAGGTTGGGAAATTAAAATTGTCTTAACTTTTTTCATTACTAAAATAATATAGTTTTTACCAATATCATTATTGGAAAAAATTCAAGCACACAAAGATACAAAAATATATAGAATCTTGATATCCCGAATGAGTTATAACCTAGATTTACAAAGCACATTGATTTTAAAAAAACTAATATTAACATTAAACTATATGTTGTCCAAATTAAAAAATTATACGCATCAATATAGAAAAAATACATGCAAATTAGTAGAGGAAACATAACTATAGCGAGAACCCTATCAAACATTAAAGTAAAGAATAAAATAAGCTTACTAATTTCCTTTAATTTAAAGGAAAATGACAGAAATTTGATTAAAACAAATTTTATAGCGTAATAAATTAAAATATAAAGTAAGGTTAAAAAAATTTTACAAACCTGATTATAGTCTAAAATTTTAGAAAAAAATAATGTAAGGTTAAATGTTATTATTAGAAAAGTTATTAAATTAACTCTTTCAGTGAAGAAATTGTCTTCACGTAGATACTGGTTTGCATATCTTTGAGAAACTGCTCCAAGTACTAATAATTTTGCATATTTATAATACTGATTTCTCAAAATAGCAAATAAAAAAAATGAAGTTGTAAATAACAACACAAATATTTCTTGATGAATTTGTATGTTCCTTAATATTGCCATTAATTACTTTAACACAAAGATACAAGAACATTCAATTATATATTAATAAATATATATTTTTGCATAGTAATAAAAACCTATAATATGTCAAATGATTTATTTCAAGCTCCAGATTATTTTAATATGGATGAATTACTTTCTGAAGAACACAAGCTTATCAGAGAGACTGCCCGAGAATGGGTAAAAAAAGAGATATCACCAATAATTGAAGAGGCTTGTCAACAAGCTACTTTTCCGAAACAAATATTAGGTGGCCTTGCAGAAATAGGAGCTTTTGGACCATATATTCCAGAAGAATATGGTGGAGCCGGCTTAGATCAAATATCTTACGGTTTAATAATGCAAGAATTGGAGAGAGGAGATAGTGGTATTCGTTCAACTGCATCTGTACAATCTTCTCTCGTTATGTATCCTATTTACAAATATGGTAATGAAGATCAACGAAAAAAATACCTTGGTAAGTTAGCTTCTGGAGAGCTTATTGGTTGCTTTGGGTTAACCGAACCGAACCACGGATCTAATCCTGGAGGAATGACCACAAACATTAAAGATGCTGGAGATCATTATGTGTTAAATGGCGCAAAAATGTGGATATCTAACTCCCCATTTGCTGATTTAGCTGTTGTTTGGGCTAAAAATGAAGAAGGAAGAATAAAAGGGGTAATTGTTGAGAGAGGCATGGAGGGCTTTACTACTCCAGAAACTCACAATAAATGGAGTCTCAGAGCTTCTGCTACTGGAGAACTTGTTTTTGATAACGTTAAAATCCCTAAAGAAAATATTCTACCCAATAAAGATGGTCTTGGAGCTCCTCTTGGTTGTTTAGATTCTGCTCGCTATGGTATAGCTTGGGGCGCAATAGGTGCTGCCATGGATTGCTATGATACCGCACTAAGATATTCTAAAGAAAGAATACAATTTGGGAAACCAATTGCTGCTTTTCAACTTCAACAAAAAAAGCTTGCTGAAATGATAACAGAAATCACAAAAGCACAATTTATTACATTAAGACTTGGTCAGTTAAAAAACGAAGACAGAGCAACATCTGCACAAATATCAATGTGCAAGCGAAATAATGTTGAGATGGCCTTAAACATCACAAGAGATGCAAGGCAAATTTTGGGGGGAATGGGTATAACTGGAGAATATTCAATTATGCGGCACATGATGAATTTAGAATCTGTTATAACTTATGAAGGTACTCATGATATACATTTACTTATAACCGGCCTAGATATCACTGGAGAAAACGCTTTCAAATAGTGCAGAACACTCTTTTTAGAATAGTTGCTTTTGCTGAAGGAGTGTCTTACTTGTTGCTATTGTTTATAGCAGTACCAGTAAAGTATATTTTAGATAATGATTTATTTGTAAAAATATTAGGTATGCCCCATGGGGTGTTTTTTATTATTTACATATTGTTAGCAATTAGATTTGTTTTGATAAAAAAACCATCTGTTAAAGACAGCATGATTATTTTAATTGCCTCTTTAGTTCCTTTTGGAACATTTTATGTGGACAGAAAATACTTAAAATAGCTTATTTTACAAGTCGTGCAACCTTTACCAATTCATCGTACCACTCTTTGCCATACTTCCTTATGAGAGGTTCTTTTAAAAAAATGTAGAGAGGCACCTTTAATTTACTTCCGCACGCACACGCAGATTTACATATTTTTATTTGTTCGTAGTTAATCGCTTCAAAATCTTTATATGTCGTTGTTCTAATTGGAAATAGATGACATGAAATTGGTTTTTGAAACGTAATTTTTCCATCATTATATGCTCTTTCAATGGAACATTTTACAATTCCTTTCTCTTTAAATGAAAACGCACACTCTTTATTATTTACTAATGTAGTAGTTAAATCGTTTTCNGCNTCTAAAANAGCNACTCCATTTTNTTCAANAGCTTTTATTCCTTCTTNAGTCATNTANGGCNTAACATCATTTAANATTTTTTTAAGNTCTATTTCTTCNTCNNNNGTGATGGGTGCACCAGCATCTCCTTCTACACAACAAGCTCCTTTACATGATTTAAGATCACACAAAAAATATTTATTAAAAATATCAGTTGAAATTATTTTATCTTCTAATTGAATCATAAAAGCAAAACTACAATAAATTACTACTTTTGCATACATGACTAATAATGAAGATATATTTAAAAAGGTTACAGCACATTGTAAAGAATATGGATTTGTTTTTCAATCATCGGAGATTTATGATGGTCTTGCTGCAACTTATGATTATGGTCCTTTTGGGTCTGAACTAAAAAACAATATTAAAGATTATTGGTGGAAATCAATGGTTAATCTAAATGATAATATTGTCGGTATTGATAGTGCAATTTTTATGCATCCATCTGTATGGAAAGCATCTGGGCATGTTGATGCTTTTAATGATCCGTTAATTGATAATAAAGATTCAAAAAAAAGATATCGAGCAGACAACTTGATAGAAGATTATGTTCAAAAAATAAATACTAAAATTGAAAAGGATTGCTTAAAGGCTGAAAAAAAGTATGGTAATAATTTTAATCGTCAAGAGTTTTTGACAACTAACAAAAGAATTGTTGAAAGACAACAAAAGATTGACAAAATAGAAAAGAAAATAACTTTGTTTTTAAAAGAAAATGATTTGCCATCGATTAAAAATTTAATTGAAGAACTGGACATAAAATGTCCAATATCAGGAACATGCAATTGGACAGACGTACGTCAGTTTAACTTGATGTTTAAAACACAGGTTGGAGCAAATCAAGATACATCTTCAGATTTATTTTTAAGACCTGAAACAGCTCAAGGTATTTTTGTTAATTACTTAAATGTTCAAAAAACAACTAGATTGAAATTACCGTTTGGTATTGCGCAGATAGGTAAAGCATTTAGAAATGAGATTATTGCCCGTCAATTTATTTTTAGAATGCGAGAGTTTGAACAAATGGAAATGCAATTTTTTATAAAACCTGGAGAGGAAATGATTTGGTATGATTATTGGAAAAAAAGTCGTATGCTTTGGCATAAATCATTAGGCATGGGAGAAGAAAATTATCGTTTTCATGATCATGAAAATCTAGCTCATTACGCAAATGCTGCTACTGATATTGAATTTAATTTCCCTTTTGGCTTCAAAGAAATTGAAGGAATTCATTCAAGAACTAACTTTGATTTAAAAGCACACCAAGAAAAATCTGGAAAGAAAATTAATTTTTTTGACGCTGAAGAACAAGAAAGCTATGTTCCTTATGTAATTGAAACATCAATTGGATTAGATAGACTGTTTTTAGCTGTTTTATGTCACTCTTATAAAGAAGAAAAGCTTGATAACAACGAGACTAGAGTTGTTTTAAAAATACCTGCTTTTTTAGCTCCAATTAAAGTTGCGGTATTGCCTCTTACAAAAAAAGATGGTTTACCTGAAAAGGCAAAGGAAATACTTGGCGAGCTAAAATTACTTTATAATTGTAAGTATGAGGAGAAAGATTCTATTGGAAAAAGATACCGTAGACAAGATGCTATTGGCACGCCATTTTGTGTTACTATTGATCATCAAACATTAAATGACAACTCTATTACACTACGAAATCGTGATTCAATGGAACAAAAAAGAATTCAAATCGAAGATTTAAACTTAATTATTTCAAAAAAAACAAGTTATATTAACGTTGTTAAAGCTATAGAAGAATAGATTAGCTTTTCTTATTCATTAAATGTTCCTTATATTCTTTTCTGTCTTTTAAGACTTGTATTATAATAAGAATTAAACCTATCACAAGAAATAAAAACTCTATTTTAAGAAATTGTTGCATATTAAATTAATTTCTACAAAATAGTTACTTTTTAATTTTATACATTTTAAATAATTGTTAAAAAATTATTACTTTTTAAAGTTTATAACTCACATTTAACTTAAAAACTCTACCCGGGTTATATGTTTTAAATATTTCTTCATCAGCTACATGGGACATAGTGACCATATTTTTTTTCTCATTCAGCAAATTATTTATCTTAAATGATAAATTTTCTGACAAAAATATTTTAGCTATTACTGATTACAATTATGTGAATTTTATATAATTGTTAAATAATGATTAGTAGTCTTGATGACTTATTAAGTTAATGTTAAGTGGTAGAAGAAAAATTTGACTTAGCTAGTGTTTTTTTTGCTGATATTTTTTTAAAAACAGCATCAACCGGAGGGCTAATCTTTTCTAATTCAACTGTTACTTTTAAAACGTTTTTTTCTTTTAGAATCTTTTTAGCAATTCTTGCAGTTGGAACCTCAATCATATTTGATCGAATTAACATTTGTTCTTTAACTATACTTATTACTTTTACATAATCTAAGGTATCTTTTAATTCATCTGATTCTTCGACAATATCAGTGTTTACTTCAACCCAAACGTTAACGTTAAAATGCCCACCTAAAATCGCTTCTTCTTTTAAGTGTCCGTGGTAAGCATAAACTTTTATCCCTTCAATTGTTATTGTTGTCATTTTCTAATCTTTTGTATTGCTGTGTCTATTCTAAATAATGTTTCTTTTTTTCCAATAAGCTCAGCAATATTAAATAAAGAGGGTCCCATTGCTAAGCCCGTTAAAGAAACCCTTAATACTGGCAATAAAACACCCATTTTAATTTTTTTCTTTTCTAAAAATAGCTTAAAGACTGTTTCTATGTTTTCTGCAGAAAAATCGACTAGCTCTGCTAATTCAATTTTTAGCTCGTTCAGAATATCTTTAATGTCATTATCCCATTTTTTTCTAATTACTTTGTCATCATATGATTTGGGAGGCTGAAAATAATACTTTCCTTCACTCCACATATCTTTAATAAATGTTGCTCGTTCTTTTAATTGTTGACAAACATTAGCAACATAATTAATTTCAGCACTAATGTCATTTTTTTTCAAAATTACCTGCAACATTTCTGCTAATTCAAGTTTTGATTTAGATCTTAAATATTGTTGGTTGAACCATTTTGTCTTATCAAAATCAAATTTAGCACCTGATTTACCTACTCTATCCAGTGTAAATGTTTCGCATAAATCATCTATCGAAAATATTTCTTGTGGTGTTCCGGGGTTCCATCCTAAAAACGCTAACATATTGATAAATGCCTCTGGTAAATACCCTCCTTCTTTATATCCTAAACTTATCTCCCCTGTTTCAGGATTCTTCCAATTTAATGGAAAAACAGGAAACCCTAGTCTATCTCCATCACGTTTGCTTAATTTTCCATTACCATCGGGTTTTAACAACAATGGTAAATGTGCAAACTGAGGTTGCTGCGACTTCCAACCTAAGTACTCATATAATAAAACATGTAATGGTGCAGATGGCAACCATTCTTCACCTCTAATTACATGAGATATTTTCATTAAGTAGTCATCCACAACATTAGCAAGATGATATGTTGGCATTCCATCTGATTTAAAAATAACTTTATCATCCATTTTATTAGTATTGACAACTACCCAGCCCCTAATGACATCAAACAACTTCACCTCTTGATTTCGTGGCATCTTAATCCTTATAACGTATGGCTCTTCATTGTTGAGTCGTTTTTTAACCTCATCATCAGAAAGTGAAAGAGAATTTTTCATGGTACTTCTGGTTACAGAATTATACTGAGGTGAAGTCACACCTGCTTTTTTCATTCTTTCCCTCATTAAGGTTAATTCTTCTGCTGTATCAAACGCATAATATGCAAAACCATTATTAACTAATTGCTCAGCATAAGGACGGTATATTTCTTTTCTTTGTGACTGTCTGTAAGGCCCATATTTTCCGCCATGAATAATTGATTCGTCTAAATGAATACCACACCACTCTAAAGAATCTAAAATATATTGCTCAGCTCCATCAACATATCGCTTTTGGTCAGTATCTTCTATACGAAGAATCATTTTTCCACCATTTTTTTTGGCAAAAAGATAATTATAAAGAGCTGTCCTTACACCTCCTATGTGTAATGGACCTGTTGGGCTGGGTGCAAATCGTACTCTAACTTTCGACATAATAACAATTTAAAACAAAGATAGTATTTATCATATAAATTGTATTTTAAAATAATAGGTAATTAAATTGTATTTTTGTGTTTATGCAAAAAACTAAAAATAATTTGTTAATTAAACTAAATCATTTTATTAGAAAGTACTATTTAAATGAATTGATTAGGGGTGGTATTTGGTTTATATCTATATTAACAAGTTTCTTTATTTTTTTATCAATTATCGAGTATTATTATCAATTTGATATAAATGTACGAACCACCTTATTTTGGGTTTATATTATTTTATTTTCAACTGTTCTTATTAAGTTTATCTTTATACCTATTTTAAAATTAGTTCAAATTGGTAGTGTTCTAACNCATAAAGAAGCAGCTAAAATTATAGGTAAACATTTTCCTGAAATTGAAGATAAATTGCTAAACTATTTGGAGTTAAGTGAAATGAACAATAATCAAAATGAATTGATAAATGCCAGCATTGAACAAAAAATTAGTTTAATTACACCATTTTCATTTAACAAAGCTGTAGATATATCAAAAAACAAAAAGCAAGTTAAGTGGATTATTGCCCCTGTTGTAATAATACTTCTTTTTTATATTTCCGGAAAAGAATATGTTTTAACAGAAAGTTCGAATAGAATAATAAAACACAATACTTTTTTTGAACCAGAAGCCCCATTTGAATATGCCTTCAATTCACTGAGTGCTGTACAATATTCTGATCATAATTTAATTGTAAATACTAAAGGAAGAGAGTTGCCAAAATCTGTTGTTATTGAAATAAACAAAAGTAGTTTTGAACTAAACCCTTTGCCAAACAATAATTTTAGCTACAAGTTTAAATCTGTTGAAAGTGATGTTTCTTTTTTTCTTACTTCAATGGGGTATAAAAAAGGTCCTTTTGTTCTGCGAGTTCAAAAAATGCCTAAGATTATTAATTTGGAAATTGAGTTAAATTATCCAGAATATACTCAATTAAAAAATCAAAAAGTTTTAAACAAAGGAGACATCACTGTTCCAGAAGGGACAGAAGTATCATGGAATATCAAAACTCGAAATAGTGATAATATAAATATGTTGTTTGACAGTACCTTAATTAAAAATAAAATTGAAAATAATNGTTTTNGTTATACTCAAACTGTACTAGCTGATAAAAACTACAAAATAATTGTAAACAACAAAAATCTACTTTCTGATACAGTTTCAAATTATATTACAATTATAAAAGATCAATATCCAGAAATTACATATCAACAGCTATATGACAGTATAAATCTAAAACATCTTTTTTATGGTAATGTATCAGATGATTACAAATTATCTAAACTTACCTTTAACTATAAAATTGATTCATCAAAAGAATATGCTTCTGAGCTCATTCAAATTAATCAATTAAATGAAGAAGCTTTTTTCTTTGAATACAACTTTAACGAGCTAAATCTTAATCCCGGACAAAAAGTTGTGTACAACTTTAGTGTTTGGGATAATGACAAAATTAATGGTCACAAAAAAACAACTAGTAATAGTCTAACTTACAGTGAAATGACCAGTAGCGACCTTATTGCCAAGAAAGATGAACAAAATGAAAAAACCAAAAATAATATCAGTGTGTCTATGTCATTAGCAGAAGAAATAAAAAAAGACATTGATTTGTTTAAAAAACTTATGCTAGAAAACAAAACATTAGGTTGGAAAGAAAAAAAACTTGCAAAAAAAATTCTTGATAATCAAAAAAAACTTGCTGATCAAATTCAAAAAACTCAAAAACAAAATTCACAAAACATTAAAACACAAGAAAAACTCAATTCTAAAACACTTGAAAAACAAAAAAAACTAGAGGAATTGATGAAAAAGGTATTAGATGAAGATATGGAGCGATTGCTTAAAGAGATGGAGGAAAATCTTGAAAAAATGGATAAAGAAAAAATGCAAGATATTTTGAATAAAATTAAAGATGAAAATGAAAATATTAATGATGAACTGGACAGAGAATTAGAGCTTTTTAAACAGTTAGAATTTGAACAAAAATTAGAAGAATTAATTGAAAAAACTAAAAATCTAAGTGCTGAACAAAAAAGTTTAGAAAACGAAGAAAATATTGATGAACTCTTAAAAAAGCAAGAAGAAATTAAAAATAAAATGTCTGATATTTCTAAAGACCTTCAAGATCTGCGAGAAAAAAATACACAGTTAGAGCAAAAAAACGAAATGCCCAAAACTCAAAAATTAGAAGAGAAAATAAAAGAAAATATGAATGAGAGTATTAAATCTCTAAATAATAATAAAAAAAACGCCGCTAAAAAATCTCAAAAACAAAGTGCTGAAGATTTAGAAAGTCTTAGTCAACAACTTGAAAATATGCAATCTCAAAATTCTGAAGACAAGCCAATGGAAGATATGCAGATGTTAAGACAGATTTTAGAAGGTTTAATAAAACTTTCTTTTGATCAAGAAAACTTAATTGCAGAAGTTAATACGAACTCTACTAGTAGTCCAGAATTTGTAAACATTGTAAAATTTCAAAAAAAAATATCTGACGATAGCCAGATTATTCAAGATTCTCTTCTTGCCTTAAGCAAAAGAGTTGTTGAAATTCAATCTACAATTAATAAAGAAATTAATTTAATAAATAAAAATTTAAAAATAGCAACAAAAAATCTCGAGGAAAGAAATGTGCCAAGAGGAACAGAGAAACAACAATTTGTTATGACTTCTATCAATAATTTAGCCCTTTTACTTTCAGAAATTCTTGAGCAAATGCAAAGAGACTTAGACTTAAATTCTAAATGCAATAAACCTAAAAATTGCAATAAACCTAAGAATTGCAATAAGCCTTCTATGTCTGAACTAAAAAATGCACAAAAACAATTAAATCAAGAGATGAAGAAGGCAAAAAATGACCCAAAAAATAAGGGGCAAGCAAAATCGCTAATGAAACTTGCTAAAAAACAAGAAGAGATAAGAAGAAATTTGATGGAATTAATGAATGAAGAAGGTATAAAAGATTTAAACGAAACCATCAAAAACATGGAAGAAAATGAAATTGATATTGTAAATAATAATATAACACTAGAAACAATAAAGAGACAACAAGAGATCTTATCAAAAATGCTTGAATCTGAAGATGCATTAAGAGAAAAAGATGAAGATACTCAACGAGAATCTATTGAATGGGATTTTACTATTGATCAAGAAACTGAAAAATACTTAGAGTTCAAAAGATCAAAAAAAGCTTATGAAGAAATTATTGAAACTACTCCTCTTAAGCTCAAGCCTTTTTATAAAAAAAGAGTTACTAAATATTTCAACTATTTAAATAAAGATAAATAATGATTGTTTTTCAAAATAAGAAATTATTAGACGATGTTGACTTTCTTGGCTTATCAAATTGGTTGAAGCAAGTAGTTATTCAAGAAAAAAAAATCCTAGGAGAAATTGTATGTGTATTTTGTGATGATAAATATTTATTAGAAAAAAATATTAAATATTTAAATCATGATTATTTGACTGATGTAATTACTTTCAATTACTGTGAAGATAGAACCGTATCAGGTGATGTTTTAATTAGCGTTGAACGTGTTAGAGAAAATGCTAAAAGTTATAATGTTAGTTTTTTTACAGAAATTAAAAGAGTAATCGTACATGGTTTATTACATTTGCTAGGTTATGATGATAAAACCAATTCTTCAAAAAAAGAAATGACAGAAAAAGAAGATTTCTATTTAAATTTATATGATGACTTTAGAAGATAAATATGATGTTATTGTAATCGGAGGTGGTCATGCTGGATGTGAAGCGGCCCATGCTGCAGCAACGTTAGGGTCAAAAGTATTATTGATATCTCAAAACCTTGAGACAATTGCTAGAATGTCTTGCAATCCTGCAATGGGAGGTGTTGCAAAGGGACAAATTATTAGAGAAATTGATGCTTTAGGAGGAATGTCTGGAATTGTTACAGACAAATCAGCCATTCAATTTAGAATGTTAAATAAAAGTAAAGGGCCTGCCATGTGGAGCCCTAGAGCCCAGTGCGATAGAAAAATTTTTGAAAAAGAATGGAGAGAAATTCTTGAAAAAAATAAAAATATTGACTTTTGGCAAGATACTGTAAATCAGCTGCTAGTTGAAAACAACACTATTTGCGGGATTATTACAGATATGAGCACTAAAATATTCAGTAAATCTGTTATCTTATGTAGCGGAACCTTTCTTAACGGATTAATTCATTTAGGTAAAAAAAATTACAAAGGAGGTCGATCAGGAGAGCCTGCAGCAGAAGGTATAACTAAACAACTAATTGATTTAGGATTTACTCATGGAAGAATGAAAACTGGAACTCCTCCTAGACTAGATGGAAGAACAATAGATTATAGCAAAACTATTGAGCAAAAAGGAGATGAAGAAGAAATAAAATTTTCATATTTAACTACTGACAAAATTGATAAACAACACTCATGTTTTATAACATACACATCAAAAGAGGTACATAATATTCTTAAAAAAAGTTTTCATGATTCACCCATGTTTAATGGTCGAATTCAAGGACTTGGTCCAAGATACTGCCCTTCCATTGAAGACAAAATTGAAAGGTTTAGTAATAAAGATCGACATCAACTATTTATTGAGCCAGAAGGTAAAAAAACTATTGAAATATATTTGAACGGTTTCTCAACATCACTACCTGAAAAAACACAAATAGAAGCTTTAAGAAAAATAGAAGGTTTAGAAAATGTAAAAATGTTCCGTGCAGGATATGCAATTGAATATGATTATTTTCCACCTACACAACTAAAGCATACACTAGAAACAAAAATAATTAAAAATCTTTTTTTCAGCGGTCAAATAAATGGAACTACTGGCTATGAAGAAGCTGCTTGTCAGGGCTTGATAGCTGGAATCAATGCTCACTGTAATATTGAAAATAAAAACTCGTTTATACTAGAGAGATCAGATGCATATATTGGTGTTCTTATAGATGATTTAATTACAAAGGGAACAGATGAACCATATAGAATGTTTACATCAAGAGCAGAATATAGACTTTTGTTAAGACAAGACAATGCAGATGAAAGATTAACAAAAATTGGATATGAAATAGGTTTGGCTAGTAAAGAACGATTAAAAAAACTAGAGAAGGTTTTAGGTCAATCAACTGAATTGTTAAAATTTATTAAGAAGCTTAGCATTGAACCAAACATTGTAAATGAAATGTTAGTCGAAAAAAACAGTTCACCTCTAAAACAAAAATTAAAAATGAATAGTTTAATAGCTAGGCCACATATAACAATTAAAGATTTAATGATTGTTAATGAACTGCGCAACTACTTGAAAGACAATAATATAAGCCAAGAAGCAGTAGAGAAAGTTGAGATTGAAATTAAATACGGTGGATACCTAAATAAAGAAAAAAAATCTGTCGAAAAATTTAAAAAATTTGAAAATATGAAACTAGATGTCAATTTTGATTACAGCAAGCTTCACTCAATCTCAACGGAGGGAAGAGAAAAACTTGATCTTATAAAACCAACCACATTAGGACAAGCATCAAGGATTAGTGGGGTATCACCATCTGATATAAATATATTACTTGTTTACCTAGGCAGATGATACTATTAAAAAAATGTCCAGTTTGCGAAAGCAATAAATTAAATCTATTTATGATCTGCAAAGATTTTACAGTATCTCAGGAAAATTTTAATATTGTTTCATGTGAAACATGTGGCTTTAAGTTTACAAATCCTATGCCCAGTAAGAATGGGATTGGAAAATACTATAATTCTGATAAGTATATCTCTCACACAAATAGCAAAAAAGGTCTGTTTAATTTTTTATATCAATCTATTAGGGGGATTACAATAAAAAGTAAAAGAAAACTTCTCCCAAGGGATAGGCAAAATATTCATCATTTAGATATTGGTTGTGGTACAGGAGAGTTTTTATACGAATGTAAGAAAAATGGTATTAATGTTTTTGGAGTTGAGCCTTCTAAAGCGGCTGCAGAACAGGCTATAAACAACTTCAAAATAGAGGTTGCTGATAGCATTTTTTCAAAAACTTTTACTAACAAAAAATTTGACAGTATTAGTATGTGGCATGTCTTAGAACACGTTCATGATATTAAAAAATCTATTAGTAAAATAAACGAGCTACTAAAAATTGGAGGAAAAATCTTCATCGCACTGCCAAACCACGAATCCTTTGATGCTAAATACTATCAAGAATATTGGGCAGCATGGGATGTTCCTATTCATCTATGGCACTTTTCAAATAAAAACATAATTGAATTAATGTCAAATTTTGGTTTTACATTTAAGTATACAAAACCAATGATCTTTGACTCATATTACGTTTCTTTGCTTAGTGAAGAATACAAAAACAACTATAAGAATTATATCAAGAGTTTTGTCATTGGAACAATTTCAAACTTACGAGCAAAATATATTGACAAGCAATATTCAAGCGTCATCTATGTGTTTGAAAAGAAAGCCTAAGCCTTAGAGCTATTTTTAATTTAACAGATTAGAAAAACAAAAATTATATATCTTTGCATCATGAGGTCCTTAATTTTTTTTTCTATTTTTTATCTAGTATATATAAATGAAAGCAACTCACAATGCCCTACTCCGACAGCGTTATTTACATCTAATATAACCTACTATAATGCTCAAGCGAACTGGAGCCCAGTTGTAGGGGTAGATCATTACAGAATAAGATATAGGGAAATTGGCGCGCCTTCCTGGAGTAATTTAGGAAATATTGGTCAAACTGATTCAACACGAAATATCCCGCTTCTTCAGCAATTAACCACATATGAGTGGCAAATTAAAGCATTTTGTGATTCAACAAACCAACTCGGTTCAAATTGGTCAATAATAGATACGTTTACAACAATAAATTTTGTTGCAGCTCCTTTTAATCCGTTGGTAGTCAACTCCATATCTCACCAAATATGTGACTCGTCAACGAACTTGACGCTTAGAGTATCTCAAAATGCGGATGAGCCAGATATTGGCACCACTGTAATTACTTCAAGCGGAGGAAGTTTTGATATGTATAAATTCAATTTTGGTGATTCGATTGGGTTTGCAATTTTAAACACTAGTTCCAATACAATAGTATCGACTTTAAGAATGGGTATTGCTTTGAATAATAATTATGCAACAGTAAATTCGTTTGATTCAGTAAATAATCTGATCGGTTTTTTTACAATTGAAAATTTACAAATTGGTATTAGAGTATCGACAACATCTCCAAATGATGGGAATAATTATACGAGTGGCTACATTAGTGAGGTTCGCTTTACTGACATATTCAAAAACCCTGGTACTTCTGGATTTCTGTACTTTTATTCAGAAATGGAATCTGAACTAAACGATAATGTTTTAGACACTAATAAAACAATGATTACTTGTAATACCAGCTTGTCATCATTAGCTGATAAAGCAGAAAAAAAGCTAACGTCTTTTTATTCCATTTTAGGTCAACTTAATATAAAAAAGGAGAAGGGGATATTAATTGAACTATATAATGATGGTAGTTTTGAAAAAAAAATCATACTTAAGTAATGAAAAAAAATCTTAATGTTTTTGGGGAACCATTAATTACATGCAGTTTAAGTCCTAAAACAGGATATTTTAGAACCGGTTGTTGTGAATCGGACGAATCTGATATTGGAATGCATACTGTTTGTGTTATCGTTAACGAAGACTTTTTACTCTTTTCTAAAGCTGTCGGAAACGATTTGTCAACTCCAATTCCAGAATACGGATTTGAGGGTTTGAAAGATGGAGACAAATGGTGTCTTTGCGCCCTGAGATGGAAAGAGGCGTTAATTAACAATATCGCTCCTAAGGTTATTTTGGAAGCAACAAACGAAAAAACACTAAAAGTTGTTAGTTTTGAAGACCTATTAAAACATTCACACAAAAAATAAATAATTTACACTTGAAAATAAGCACTGGTGGAAAAGAACTTTTAGCAAAGTTATCATTAAATTTGTATTTAAATATTTATCAATGAAATTAAAAATATCAATACTGTTTTTTGTTATTATATTTAACACAAGTTCCGTAATAGCACAAGTTCAGGAAACTAGGACAATGTATTATGGTAATGAAACAAGAGAGTATACTATATACGTTCCAGCATCTTACACCTCGTCTGTTGCGACACCTATACTATTTAGTTTTCATGGGGGAGGAGGAGACGGCTTAAGTATGATGTTAGGTACAAATGATATGAGACCTATCGCAGATACGGCTAATTTTATTGCGGTATACCCATCTGGATCTGTAGGTGCATGGATGCATAAGGCCCCTACAAACTACAATGACATTTATTTTATAGAAGCCATTATTGATACTCTTAGCTCACAATTCAACATAGACAACGACAGAGTATACGCTTGCGGTTACTCTGAAGGGGGAATTTTTAGTTATGAACTTGCCTGTCGTTTAAGCAATAGAATTGCAGCAATTGCCTCGGTATCAGGTTCTATGCTTTCTGATTCGTATCGAACAAATGAATATGGTTTTCCAGCCTGTAGTCCAAGTCACCCTACAGCAATAATGTTGATTCCTGGAACTAATGACATGAATCCGCATTCTATGTACAATGGTTTTCCCCCATACTATATTTCAGTAAATGATATTACTAACTATTGGTCATCTCATAACAATACTGACTTAAATGCCAATATAATACAAATTGCAAATACTAATCCAAATGATGGTAGTGATGTAGAAAAAAAGATATGGGAAAATGGAGATAATTGTGTGTCTGTTGTTGAGCTTAAAGTAAATGGCGGAGATCATGACTGGCCAGGATCATCCGGAAATATGGATATTAATGCCTCGGCAGAAATATGGGGATTTTTATCGAGACACAATATAAACGGCCTAATCAATTGTGCCACAAGTAATTATGAAAATTTAAACTTAGGAGAAGAAGCAAAAATAATTTCAATAGTTGATATGTTTGGACGAGAGGTAAGATCAAAGTGCAACTCAATTATGTTTTATATTAAGGAGGATGGGACGGTTGATAAAAAAGTAATTTTAAATAAATAAAAAGCTCTCATTATAATGAGAGCTTTTGGTGACCTAGAGAGGATTCGAACCCCCAACCGTCAGAGCCGAAATCTGATGTTCTATCCAGTTGAACTACTAGGCCTTAAAAAACAAAATTAATATTTATATTAGTTTTAGCAATTATTTTATGAGATACTAGTTATATAACATGTAAAATGACATTATTTTTAAGAATTATTTATTTAACAACGTTTAACATTGTCTCTTGCTTAACATTAGTTGGCCAGGATATTGCTATTGGACAATGGGCAACACACCAATCATACAATTCTGCTACTCATATTTCAGAATCAACAAATAAAATATACTGCATATCTTCTAAAGGTCTATTTTATATAAATAAATATGATCAAAGTATGCGAAAATTATCAAAGAATACCGGTCTGTCTGATTTTGGTATTAAAAAATCTGCTTTTTGTCAACAAACTGGAGTAGTGGTAGTGGTATATGAAAATTGTAATATTGATTTAATAACTCAAAACGAAATAGTAAATATTAATGACATTAAAAGAACTGAACTGATTGGTGAAAAAACAATTAATAATATCTTTATAGAGAATAAAATTGCATATTTATCTTGTAGCTTTGGACTAGTGCTGCTTGATATTGAAAAACAAGAGATTAAAGAGACATATAATTTAATTATTAATGNTGATTTTAGTCAGATAACNGGATGNACATCANTGAATGATTCATTATATATTTCAACACCCNNTGGTATATATAGAGCTGATAAAAATTCAAATTTATTAAACGATTTTAATAACTGGTCTGTATATGATACTACCAAAAATAATCTGGAAAATATTGTTTCGTCAAATTATAAAATTTTAGCAGACTCTAGCGAAAAGATTATTAGCGTATCTTCAAACTCAATCTATTTTACCACAACTATAAATGATTCTGTTTTCATATATGATAATAATTTAAATTTGACCCAAACAATAACACACTCATTATTTACTGAACTAGAATATTCATACATTGATTCCGATCAAAATATTTGGGTTGCTGATAATAATAATGGAATAATGAANTTTACAGGCAATAGTTATATGGGAAGTTATATTCCTAATGGCCCTGTAACTAATCAGATATTTAGCCTAGAATGTTTTGATTCAGAGTTGTATGTATGTCATGGGGGACACACTAATTTTGGCAACTGGAACAACAAAAATGGAGCATCAATTAAAGCAAGAACTGGTTTTTGGAACAATTACAATTACTACGATTTAGATAATGCCAAAGATATTGTTAGTGTAGCAAAACATAATAATAATATTTATTTTTCATCTTTTTATAATGGTGTTGCCCAAATAAAAGATGGTGAATTTTTTTTCAGATGGAATGCATCTAACACAAATTATGGTATTGATACAATTGCTGACTGGGCTAATGATAAAAGATTAAGCGTTTGTGGACTTAAAACAGACAATTACGGAAATCTCTGGGGTTTAACTTCAAGTGTACAAAACCCATTATTTGTTAAAACAGTTGATGATGAATGGCGGTCGTTTTATGTTCAGCAACAAATTAAGTATTTATATACAGATTTAATTATTGACAGCTATGATCAAAAATGGTGTATTATTGGAAGAGACGGCGGGGCAAATGAAATAGGGCTTTTAGTATATAACAATAACAATACACTTGAAGATGTTTCCGACGATAAATATAAAATTCTTTCAACGGCAGTAGGAAATGGAAACTTACCGTCTTTAAATGTTATGTCAATTGCAGAGGATTTAGATGGTGAGATATGGGTTGGAACTGACAAGGGAATCGCTGTTTTTTACAACCCAGCAAATATATTTTCTGAATATAATTTTGATGCTGAGCAAATTTTAATTCAAGAGGGTGATTACGGTCAATATTTACTTAGTGAGGAAAAAATTACGCAAATTGTTGTTGATGGTGCAAATAGAAAATGGATTGGTACNGAGAGATCTGGCTTGTATTTGCTTTCTNGTGATGGTCTAGATGAAATTGAACACTTTACAGAAGAAAACAGTCCATTATTCTCTAACAATATTACTGCGCTAACAATAGACAATAAATCTGGTGAAGTTTATATAGGCACTTCTAAAGGCTTGCTGTCGTATCGATCAACCGCCACAGACGGCTTTGTTAACACGAAAAAAGTAAAAGTCTATCCAAACCCGGTAAAAGAAACTTATTTTGGTCTAATAGCTATCAATGGGTTAAGCACAAATGCAAACTTTAAAATAACTGATATAAATGGTAATCTAGTGTTTGAAAGTTTTGCGAAAGGTGGTCAAGCTATCTGGGATGGCAAAAATAAAAATAACGAGCGTGTTGGTACCGGAGTATATCTACTGTTTAGTTCTGATGAAACAGGAGAAGAAAAAGTTGAAGGAAAAATAGTTTTTATTAAATGACAGAATATAGCTCTAAAGCGATTGCGCTTAAGTATATAAAATACGGCGATAGTTCAATAATATCAAAAATGCTAACACTTGAAAAAGGTGTACAGAGTTTTATTGTAAAGGGAGTTCGTAAAAAAAAATCAAAACAAAAACTAATATGTTTTGAACCTTTAAAGCTGTCTGAGATCTTAGTAAATCATAAAGAGAGTTCTAATTTACAATACTTGAAAAAAATAGATTTGCTTGAAAATACGAATTATAATTATATTAACCCCAACGCGAACCTTTTATCGATTTTTATTGCTGAGATAATATTAAAAACAACGAAAGAAAATTTTGCAGATAAATATTTATTTGACTTTGTTTGGGAAACAAAAAAGTTTTTGTTGACAAAAAACTTAATTGACGACGATTTTATCTTTGTTTTTTTAATAAAATTAAGTGCATATTTGGGTTTTCAACCTTCCAAGGATAATATTTCAAACCCCTATTTTGATCTTGTAAAAGCTAAATTTGTAACAATAAAAAATAATAGTACTTTAAACACCAGTTTATCAAATGTTTTTAGGTGTTTGATTCAAAACCAACCAACAAAATTAAATACAGAAAAGAAATCTGAAGTTCTATCTTGTTTGATAAAGTATTACAAAATTCATAGTCATGATATTACCAATCTGACTTCTCAAAAAATAATTAAATCTATTATGTTTTGAAAAAAATACTATTTATAGTGATTTTTCCTTTTTTTACTAAGGCCCAAATAGTTCAGGTTGTAGATAGCATAACAAACAAACCTGTTGAAAATGCAGTTTTTTATTGTAATGATAAGAATAGTATTTCTGACAAAAATGGTTTTTTAAATACTGCCAAATTTGATTCACAAGATGTTATAATTATAACGCATGTAGCTTACAATGATAAAAAGATACTTAAAAAAAACATCACCAAACTAATTAAACTTAGTGCTAAAACTAATTTTTTAAAAGAAATAAATTTTAATGAAAAAACTAATATTTATACCTCTTTTGAAGGTGCTCAAACTATTATTCCTATTGACTATATAAACTCTACAAGCCCTTCTATTTCTGAAATTTTAAAAGCCCAGTCAAGTGTTTCAATTCAAGAAAGTCAGCCAGGAGGGGGTAGTCCAAATTTTAGAGGCCTAGAAGCAAATAGATTGTTAATCACAATTGATGGGGTTTCACTCAACAATACGATTTATAGAAGTGGGCATACGCAAAGTTCATCGAGCATAAATCCATTTTTTTTAAAAACAATTAATTTAGTTACAGGCCCTTCATCTGTAGTTTATGGTGATGGTGCAATGGGTAATGCTCTAATTTTTAACACTACAGGTCCGGTAAAGGAAAATATTTCCAGGCATCATTTTAATCAAAATTATGAAAGTTCTTCAAATACAAATATTTTAAACTATAAGGCTAATTACCATTTTAAAAATTTATATTTTTTCACAGGCTTTTCGATTAAAAAAGCTGGTGATTTAAGTATGGGTAATAATAGGATGCATGGTTACGAACAATGGGGAAAAGAAATTAACATAACCGAAAAAAATGAACAGTTAAAAACAAACTATTGGAGAACAGATTTTATTCACAAAACTATGGTTCCTTTAGAAAATAAGAAGTCGCTTCTGTTTAACACCCAATTCTCAACCTCATCTATTATTCATCGATTTGATAAGCTAAATGATGTTAGTGAAAGTATAAATAAGTATTCACAATGGTTTTACGGCCCGCAAAAAAGGTTTTTACAATCAGTCTCCTTTTTTAACAATGGTAATTATATTTTTCACGACAAATTAACTGTTCTACTAGCGTTTCAAAAGTTAACTGAGTCTAGGCATGTGCAAAAAACAAGCTCTAATGCCATCACAAATAGAATTGAGGATTTAATGATTTTTGATGCAAATCTAAATTTAACAAAGACATTTGATTTGTTAGAAATTAATTACGGTTTAGGTGGAAAACAACAATTAGTAGAATCTACAGCATATAATCAAAGTAGTACAAATTATTATTATGCATCTACTAGATATCCAAATGGTGGAAGTGTGGCGAAAGATTTATTTTTATATTCTCAGATTTCTTTTTTTGTTAATAAAAGAACAAAAATGTTTCTCGGTAGTAGATATAATTACAATGTTTTAGAAGCAAATTTTAAGCCTAATGAATCTTTTTCTTTTCCTTTTAATAAAATTTTAAATAAAAATAATTCACTTATTAACTCTATTTTAGTTAACTATACATTAAGTAAAAACTTATCTTTTAATTCGTGCTTTTATACTGGATTTAGAAATCCAAATGTTGATGATGTTGGAAAAATATTTTCCAAAGGAAATGGTTATGTAGTTGTTCCTAACGTAACTCTTAGTCCTGAAAGGAGTAAAAACATTGAGTTTGGCCTTAACGCAAAAATTGCAAAATTTATTAAATTTAATATTCAACTTTTTGCAACTAATATTTCGGATGCTATTTCAAGAGAGGAAGCTTCACTTAACAACGACACTTTGTTTTTCTATGATGGAGATTCTTTAAGAATTCAAATGAATAAAAATATTGAAAGCGCTTATATTCGCGGATTTAACATTAACTTTATAACAGAGTTTTCAAAAAACCTAATTTTGAATTCATCAGCAAATTACCTAATTGGATATGATAAAGATAAAAATCCATTAGCCCATATACCTCCTTTAATTACAAATTTAAACTTAAAATACTTAGGGGAGAAAAACATCTATGAATTTTATGTTCTTCATAACGCACGCAAAAAATTTGAAGATTATGATGAGGCTGGTGTTGATAATATTGAGGAAGCTACAAGCGAGGGAAACCCATCTTGGTTTACTATTAACACAATATATACAAGAAAAATAGACGATTCGTTATCTTTTTCACTTGGAGTTAAAAATATATTAGATACACATTATAAATTGTTTGGATCAGGATTGTCATCAAGCGGAAGAAATTTTACCGTATCTTTGCACACATACTTTTAATTTATGAAAAAAATATTATCATTATCCTTTAGTATTCTTTTATCCACTGCCATAACATCTCAAATATGGGAAAAAAGTATACTTGTTGAAAACCCTAACGCGAGTCTAGAAGAAAAATATNAGGCTTTTAAAAAATATAGAAAAACATATCCTAATGTTGTTGGTCACAAACCATATGCTAGAAATATGGAGTTTATAATGCAGAGAAAAACGAGCAATTCTGAATTTAAACAAGATCAACTTTATAAAGAATGGTTAAAAGTCAAAAGGAGTAAAAATATTTCTAATAACTCCTCAAATTGGATTGCTAAAGGTCCAATTAATACCCCTATTATTCTTTCAAATGGTAAAAAAAGAGGAAATGGTAGAATTAATTGTATTGCATTTGATCCTATTGATACAAACATAATTTGGGTAGGATCCCCATCGGGTGGTATATGGAAAAGTGATGATGGTGGTAATAGCTGGAGTACTAACACTGATAACCTTCCTGTTATCGGAATCTCACATATAGCAATCAACCCAAATAACCCACAAATAATGTATGTAGTTACTGGAGACGCAAATGGATCCGACACATATAGTATTGGTATACTTAAATCTACTGATGGGGGTAACAGTTGGGGAACGACAGGATTAAGTTATAACATCTTGCAGCAAAATAGAATAAACAAAATAATTATAAATCCAAGATACACCGATAGTCTTTTTGTTGTTACAAATTCTAATATTATGGTAAGTTCTGATGCAGGTGTAAATTGGACAAGTGTGGGGGTAACTGGTAGATGGCGAGACATTGAATTTAAACCTCTTTCGCCTGAAGTTATATATGCTGCAAAACAGTCTAATGGTGGTTCAAATATTTATCGATCTCTTGATGGTGGAACAACTTGGCAACTAACTAATTCAGGAATGGCAACATCAGGAAAAGACAGACCACTTCTTGCGGTTACAATTTCAAATCCGAATGTGGTTTATGCACTTTTTTCTGCTACCGACGATAGCTATCATGGTATTTATAAATCAATAGATGCAGGAGACACTTGGAATCTACAGTCTAATTCTCCAAATATCTTAGGAAGAAGTACAGACGGCACATCAACAGGAGGTCAGTCCTGGTATGATCTAAGTTTAGNAGTTTCTTCTACTGATGAAAATCATGTATATGTTGGTGGTATTAATTTGTGGGAGTCCAATGATGGTGGGCAAAATTGGGATATTAATGCAAGTAGCGGAAATGGGTCAAATTATTCATATATGCATGTAGATCAGCATGCGCTTGAATTTAATCCACTAAACAATTCAGTATATGCTGGAAATGATGGAGGTATTTATAAATGGAGAAATGATTTGAATCGATGGCTTGATATAAGCGATGGATTAGAAATTTCACAATTTTATAAATTAGGAGTGTCTCAATCAAATGAAAACAAAATTGTTGCCGGTGCTCAAGATAATGGTACAGAAATGCTGACAAATAATGTTTGGGACGCTATAATGGGTGGCGACGGTATGGAGTGTGCCATTGATCCATATGACGAAAATATCATTTATGCAGAGTATCAATATGGTGGGATGAGAAAGTCTTACAACGGAGGAGCTGATTGGGACAATATTAAACCTGTAAGTTATGAGGGTGGTTGGGTTACACCATATGAAATTCATCCAAACAATCCTCTTTTAATTGTAGCCGGCTATGATGAGATTTATCGTTCCTACTTGGGTGGAGATATTTCTGGTAGTTTTAACTCTTGGGATTCAATATCCTACAATGTAAGCGGAGGGCAATCAGTAAGATTTATTGGTTTAGCGCCATCAAATCAAGATTATATATATGCTGGAACATACAGCAGACTTAAAGTTACGACAAATGGGGGTGACTCATGGGAAAACATAAAGCCAGGTCTACCAAACTTTAATATTACGGATATTGCTGTTTCTTCAACTGATCCAGATCATATATGGGTAACTTTTTCAGAATATAACAGTGCGCACAAAGTATATGAATCATTTGACAGAGGACAAAATTGGATCAATATTACTGGAAATAATTTGCCAAATTTGCCAGTAAACTGTATTGTAAACCAACCTTATTCAAACGGTGATTTATATATTGGTACTGATATTGGGGTGTATTATAAAAACAATGATATGGCCGATTGGATTCCATACATGAACGGGCTACCAAATGTTATTGTAAGTGAACTGGAAATACAGAATTTAGAAGGTACGATTAGTGCAGCAACCTACGGAAGAGGGGTTTGGAAAAGTAATTTGAATAGTTCAGCCACAAATATTAAAAATATAGGTTCCGGAACATTTACATTATATCCAAATCCAGCGCAAGATTCTTTTATCATTAACTTCCCAAACAAAAACAATTATCAAGTTAATATTTACACTATTACTGGATTATTGGTTAAAAGATTTTCTTTCATTAAGCCAAATAATAGAATTTTTATCAATGACTTATCAGCAGGATGTTACATAATTGAATTAACTTCTGAAGATGAAACTCAAAAAAAGAAGCTGATTATACGATAACAATACTTGCTTATTTTAGTTTAAAAGGAACTTTTAAATGATAAATGATTTTTATATTTGTTGAAAATTATTCTAATGAAAAAACTTCTATTTCTTATCATTTTTATACCATTGCTATGCGTATCTCAAACTTGGGAAAGCGTAAATAATTTTCCATTTACAGGCGTTCATCATCCAGTTACCTTTTCATATGGAGATGATGCTTATGTTATAACGGGTAGCAACACAGATAATGTCTACAAGTATAATTCTATAACTGATAGTTGGACACAGCTAAATTCCTTTCCAGGAGGTGTTAGAGGGTATGCATATGGAGTAGCGGTTAATGATAAGGCTTATATTGGTTTTGGTTCGGACTCAAGCTCTACACATCCAAATGATTGGTGGGAATATGATATCACAAGCAACTCTTGGTCTCAGTTAGCTCCATTTCCAGGAGCCGGAAGGGATCACCCCGCTATGGTTAATGTTGGTGATAAAATTTTTGTTGGTTGTGGAAGTAATGCCTCTAGCACAGGTTTAAGCGATTGGTGGGAGTATGATATAACAAACAATACTTGGTTACAAAAAACAGGCATACCGGCAAACGGCAGGCACCATCCATATTTTTTTGGCATAGGAAATTATGCTTATGTTGGGTTTGGTCATGGTTCTGTTTCTGGCCCTGGAAGTAACCCAAACTCATCTCTATTTATTTATAATGATTTTTATAGATATGACCCAACTAACGATAGTTGGCAAATGATGTCACAATTTCCATCACAAGCAAGAGTTGCTGGCACACAATTTTCTTATCAAGGAAAAGGATATATTTTAAGTGGTGATGGAGATAGTCACTATCCACTAGCTCAAGGTGAGTTTTGGGAATATAATCCACTAACGGACACATGGGCCCAACTACCCTCTAATCCAGGCAACTCTATATGGGCTCCTGGAAGTTTTATAATTGGTTGTAATGTGTATTTCTTACTAGGTAGTAATAAATGGACTTATCCGTGGACTTTTCCAAAAAATATTTACAAGTACCGTCTTGGTACTGATTGTGGATGTACAGATCAAAATGCTGTAAACTATTCCTCGCTAGCAATTCAAGATGATGGTAGTTGTTGTTATGTTTCTGGCTGTACTGACCCTTATTCACTTAATTTTGATTCCATTGCATGCTTTGATGATGGATCTTGTATACCTGCAGTTCTTGGTTGTAACAATCCAAATGCTATTAACTATAACCCGAACGCTAATACATTGCAAACGGTTGGTGGTGAGCTTGATACTTCATTTGGATTAGGTGGTTTTTTTGGTATTAACTCCACAGCAGCATTAATTTTTGATGCTAATGAAGACTGCATACTAGAGTCCGCAGTATTTTATGCTCAGTATCAAAACAGTATCAAATTTGAAGTTCGAGATAGTCTAGGACAAATTATTGACGATACAACGCATGCTGTTTATCCTGGAAAGCAAAGACTTACTCTTAATTTTGAAATTCCAGCAGGTCAAAGTATGAGGCTTGGAATAGGCACTCAAGGTTCTTTTTTATATCGTAATAGAGCCAACACCTCATATCCTTACAATATAGGAGATTTGGTCACAATCAAAACATCAAATTCTTCTTGGTGGCCCAATCAATACTATTATTTTTATTATGACATGATTTTCCAAAAAAACTGCCAAGTACCTGCGTCGTACAACTGTGTGAATGTCAACGACTGTCAAGACCCTGGGGATGGAAGTGGACAGTATTCAACTTTAGCAGATTGTGTAAATGCGTGTGTTTCTACTTACGTGAAAGAAACAAACGAAAAGCTAAGCATTTATCCTAATCCAGCAAAAAATCATCTAAAAATTGATTATTCAAACAAAAATAATTATAGTATGAATATTTATAGTTTGTCTGGATCTCTAATTAAAAAATACAAATTTGCAGAATCGGCAAATTATATCAGCATAGAAAATCTCTCCAGTGGGTATTATTTTGCAGAAATTATATGTGAGGAAAAAACTCAAAGGAAGAAGCTTCTCATAGAATAGCCTCTAAGCTTTTCATGTAGTCTCTCTTATTTTTTTCTGGAGCAAAAACTAAACCCACAGAAATTATAGTTTTTTTGCCTCTGTAATATTTTTTTAGTAAAAATGGTCCGCCCATAAATCCGTTTTGTAGCTTCCACAACCCTCTACATATATTATTTTCACAAACTGGCTCATATAGCTCTTCTATTTTCACGTAGGTGTTGTCTTTATTTCCAAATATATTATTAGAAATAACGCTGTCGGTATAGTTTAAACACTTTTTATCACTTGCAGATTTTGAGTCAATAACGAAAAACATTAAGTGTTGGATTTCTTCAATATTTGGAGGGTTATAAGAAGCCCAAAAAAAATTTTCCTTATTTTCTACTATAGTGTAAATGCTTGGAAAAAAAGTTTTAACTGAAAAGTTATTGTATATATCTTGCTCAACTTGTTTATTTGATTTCTTTCTAATTTCATTTTTAATCAAATCTATTTCATTTGCCTCAAAAATTTTTAGTGTTTTGTTTAAGCTTTCTGAACTTAATGTTTTATTTTCATTTAAAAAAACTACTAACTGATTTTTTGCCCATTTGTTTTTGTGAATTGAACTTTTAATGTTTTTTCCAAAAATCAAAATGTTTTTATTTCTTTTAAATATATTTTTAAATTCAAAATGATTTATATGAATTGTTTTAAATGTAGGTTCTACTGTATTTACACCATAGATAGGTTGCTCGAATATTTGCCTTATTTTAAATTTATTATTACTCCAATACGATTCTGTTGCCACTACCAGAATATCAGATTTATTTCCTGTTGAAGAGGGTAAAACATTAGAGTTGTTACAACAGTAAAATAACATCACTACAGCGGACATGAAAACAAATATTCTCATATGACAGGGATTAAAATTTTCGTTCCCGGTTGGAGATACCCCCCTTTAATATTATTTAGTTCCTGTATTTCTGAAACTGTAATGCCGTCAAGTTTTTGTGCAATACTCCATAAAGTGTCTCCTTTTTTAACTACATATTCTTCTTTTCTAAATGACTCGAAACTTATTTTTTTTAAATGCTCTTTATCAACAAATATCACCATTTGGTCACCCTCATTTATTTTTGTGGTTTTTAATTTATTCCACTTTTTAAGATTATATATATTTACATTATACTTTTTTGCAATTTTACCTAGATAATCTCCTCTTTGAACCGTATATATTATTCTATCCTCATCAATTAAAACCTGTTTGTCATTAATCAAAGACATTGTCTTATAATTACTCTCTTCGTTAAGTAAAAAGTCACGGACGTTTTCTTTTGGTAAAACTATATGAGTTGTTTCCGGAAATATATCACGCTTATATGAAGGATTTAAATACTCGATAATTTCTCTACTTGTGCACGTAACAGACATTAAACCTTTTAAATTTACTTGACTTTTTAATTTTATGCTGTCTATCTCATAATAACTCAACTTTACTTCATCCTTTGTAATATTATGTTCTTTATAAAAATTCATTAAATAATTTATAGCAATAAATTTTGGAACATAATTTCTTGTTTCGGTTCTTAAATGTTGTTGAAGATACCAATAATCATTAATTTCTGTATCTATTATTTTTCTTTGAATATAACCAGGCCCTCCGTTATACGCTGCTAAAACTAAAGACCAATCACCAAAACTCTCATATAATTTTTTAAAATAAATACATGCGGATTCTGTTGATTTGAATGGGTCTTGTCGTTCGTCAATATAAGAGCTAACAGATAGATTATACTGTTTACCTGTCAAATACATAAATTGCCATAAACCTACAGCTCCTGAAACTGATCTTGCTTTAGGATTTAATCCAGATTCAACAATAGATAAGTATTTAAGTTCTAGGGGTAGGCCATGTTTATCTAACATCGCCTCCATCATTGGAAAATAATACTCTGAATATGCTAACATTTTAGAAATTAATTTTTTATCCTTTTTTAAATACTTATTAATGTAGTCAAATACTTGATCGTTAAATTTTAAATCGACAGGTGTTTGTTTGTTTAACTCTTTAATTCTTTTCTCAATTAAATAATAGTTATCTTTTTTGTTTTTTCTAATTGAATCTGTAGCATAAACATTTAAAAGATTTGTTAAACTAAAACATAAAAAGAATAAGAAAAAAATATTAGTATTTTTCATTTTACAAATTTCAAAAAGATCAATTTGCAAATTGCAAACACTTTAGTCCAATTATTAACTATAAAATGTTAAAGAAACTTAAAAGTTTTATTTGAAAAAGTTTTAAGTATCTTTGCTAAATGGAAAATGGAGAAAACTATGTTCTTGGCGAGCTTCTAGAAAAAATAAATACTCCTGATGATTTACGAAAGCTCGAAAAAAAACAACTTAATCAAGTTAGTAACGAGTTAAGACAATACATAGTGGATGTAGTGTCAAAAAAAGGTGGGCATTTTGGTGCAAGTTTAGGTGTAGTAGAATTAACTGTTGCTTTACATTATTGCTTTAACACCCCACATGATCAACTAGTTTGGGACGTGGGTCATCAAGCTTATGGACACAAAATATTGACAGGAAGAAAATACTTATTTCCCTCAAACAGAATATACAAGGGATTGAGTGGATTTCCTAAAAGAAGTGAAAGTGTATACGATACATTTGGTGTTGGTCATTCTTCTACATCTATTTCAGCCGCCTTAGGCATGGCCATAGCTAACAAAGAAAATGACAAACAACATATTGCGGTTATTGGAGATGGTGCAATGACTGCTGGAATGGCCTTTGAGGCTCTAAATCACGCAGGAGCGGAAAAAACAAATCTACTTATTATATTAAATGACAATTGCATGTCAATTGACCCTGCTGTTGGTGCGTTAAAAGAATATTTAACTGATATATCGACATCATACACATACAATAAAGCAAAAAATAAGCTGTGGAAATTGTTAGGAAAAATTAGTAGGTTTGGTAGTAGTGCACAAAAAATTGCAAAAAAAATTGAGGGCGCTGTAAAGTCAACCGTTTTGGGAGAAAGCAATTATTTTGAGTCATTAAATTTTCGATATTTTGGTCCAATTAATGGACACGACGTTGAACATCTTGTTACCGTATTAAATGATATCAAGAAAATTCCTGGTCCAAAAATACTTCATTGTATAACAAAAAAAGGGAAGGGCTATGAGCCAGCTGAAACGGGAGACAGTACCAAATGGCATGCTCCCGGGCTATTTGATAAAAAGACTGGTGAAATTATAACTGGAAACAAAAAAAAATCTCCACCAAAATATCAAGATGTTTTTGGTGAAACAATAATTGAACTGGCCGAAAAAAACACACAAATTATTGGTGTAACACCAGCCATGCTCTCCGGAAGTTCACTAAACAAAATGATGAGTAGAATGCCAGACAGGACATTTGATGTGGGAATTGCTGAACAACATGCGGTAACATTTTCTGCTGGACTAGCCACTCAAAATAAACTTCCTTTCTGTAATATTTATTCAACATTTATGCAGAGAGCTTATGATCAATTAATTCATGATGTTGCCATACAAAACCTTAATGTTGTTTTTTGTTTGGACAGGGGAGGTTTAGTTGGTGCTGATGGGCCAACACATCATGGAGTATATGACATTGCATACTTAAGATGTATTCCTAATATGATAGTATCTTCTCCTATCAATGAAATTGAGTTACGTAATCTGATGTATACTGCTCAAAAACCAAATCAAGGACCTTTTGCGATAAGATATCCAAGAGGAAAAGGGGTTATTGTGGACTGGAAAAAAGAATTTAAAGAAATTGCTGTAGGAAAGGGTGAGATGATACAAAAAGGCAAGGATTTAGCTATATTATCTATTGGTCATCCAGGAAATTTTGCAATTAATGCACAAAAAACATTAAAAGATGATGGAATTAGTGCTGCGCATTATAATATGAGATTTGTAAAGCCAATTGATGAAGGCTTACTACACAAAATATTTAAGAAATTTGATAGGATTTTAACCATTGAAGATGGATGCTTACAGGGTGGTTTTGGTAGCGCAATACTGGAGTTTATGGCAAAAAACAACTATAGTGCTAAAGTTAAAATGTTAGGGATTCCTGATAAATTTGTATCACACGGAACACAAAAAGAGTTATATGCAGAGTGTTTTTATGATGAAGATGCAATAATAAAATCAACATATAAATTGTTGGATAAAGTCTCCACATCTTAAATGACAATGCCAACACATAATTACCACAAGATCCAAGAAAATAAAATTTAATCATGAAAATCAAGAAGATATTAAGTATTCAAAAAAAAATTACTGATAAAAATATTATTGTTAATGGTTGGGTAAAAAACAGAAGAGGAAGCAAAAATGTTTTTTTTATTTCTCTTAATGACGGATCAACAATTGAAAACCTCCAAATAGTTTGCGAAAGTAAATCAATTAATGAAGAAGTAATAAAACAAATAACTACAGGATCCTGCTTGTCAGTTAGTGGATTATTAAAAACTTCGGATGGAAGCAAACAAACTGTAGAGGTTCTTGCTGAAAAAATATTAATTCTAGGTAAAGCAGATGCCGACAAATATCCATTGCAACCCAAAAAACATAGTTTAGAGTTTTTAAGAGAAAATGCGCATTTACGATTTAGAACCAATACATTTTCATCTGTATTTAGAATAAGACACTCCTTAACATTTGCTATTCATAATTTTTTTAACCTAAATGGCTTCACAAGTTTGCATACACCTATTATAACTAGTGCTGATGCAGAAGGTGCGGGTGAAATGTTTAAAGTCACGAATTATGATCTAAATAATATTCCACTAGGCGAAAATGGAGAGGTTGATTACTCAAAAGATTTTTTTGGACAAAAAACAAGTTTAACGGTTTCTGGTCAGTTAGAAGCAGAACTAGGTGCTTTGGGGCTTGGTAAAGTATATACTTTTGGACCAACTTTTAGAGCTGAAAACTCTAACACATCTAGGCATCTAGCAGAGTTTTGGATGATTGAGCCAGAGGTTGCGTTTGCAGATTTAAAAGAAAACATTGATTTGGCTGAAAAAATGTTAAAATATTGTATTAATTATTGCTTAGATAACAACAAATTAGATTTAGAGTACTTAAACATGAGATTAAAAAATGAAGAATCACAACTTAAAAAAGAACTTAGATCAGAATCATCACTTTTAGAGAGACTAAAGTTTGTTGTTAATAATGAATTTAAAAGATTAAGCTACACTGAGGCTATAAAAATTTTACTGCATTCTAAAGCAAATAAAAAGAAGAGATTCCGTTTTCAAATATCAGGATTTGGGGATGATCTACAGTCAGAGCACGAAAGATATTTAGTAGAAAAGGAATTTAAAAGACCTGTAGTAATTACTGATTACCCAAAAGAAATAAAAGCGTTTTATATGCGTTTAAATGAGGACGAAAAAACAGTTAGAGCAATGGATATCTTATTTCCAGAAATAGGAGAAATAGTTGGTGGATCTCAAAGGGAAGAGCGTTTAAAAATCCTTCAAAAAAGAATGAAGGAAATGAATATTGATGAAAAACATCTGTGGTGGTATTTAGACACAAGAAAATTTGGATCATGTGAGCACAGTGGTTTTGGTCTAGGATTTGAACGTCTAGTTATGTTTGTAACTGGTATGAAAAATATACGAGATGTAATTCCCTTTCCAAGAACTCCAAAAAATGCTGAGTTTTAACAATGAATAAACAAAAATTAGAGCAAAATCTTAGCCAAAATATAAGTGCTAAACAAATTCAGTTCTTAAATTTATTGCAAATACCAATTACTCTATTACAAGAAAGAATTCAAAAAGAATTAGAAGAAAACCCAACTTTAGAAGAATCTGAGGAAAATGAAGAAGGTATTGTTAACGAAAACAATATGGGGGCTCCAAGTATTTACAATACTAAAAATGATTATAATCCTGTTCAGATCGAAGACAAAAAAGAGACTTTGGCAAACTATTTAAGTGAACAGTTAGTCAATTTAGAATTAAACGAAACAGATACCTTTTTGATAAATTATTTAATAAATAGCTTAGACGGATACGGCTTTCTATCTTCTGATTTACATACAATTTCAAATGATCTGTTAACTCAAGAGGGTTTAGATGTAAATGAGGAAAAACTAAGATTTTGCCTTAAAACACTTCAATCTCTGGAACCCGTTGGAGTTGGTGCAAGAAATTTGAATCATTGCTTGTTACTGCAATTAGAAAAAAAATTTCCTGAAGAAGAAATAGGCTTTAACATTCTTAATAATCACTACAAATATTTCGTAAATAAAAATTTTGATTTTTTAATTTCTGAATATAAAATTGACGAAAAAATATTAAAAGCTATTTATAAAATAATAGAGTCATTAAATCCAATCCCTAGTGCTGGTTTTTCTAAAAATCCAAACATGACAATCGAATATATAACCTCAGACTTCAATGTTAAAATTAAAAATGATATTCCTGTAATTTCAGCCACAAAGCTAAAAGAAAACGGTATTAGAATAAGCAAATATTATATTGATTTATTAAGCAACACAAAAGATAAAAATACATCTGAATTTCTAACTGAAAAAATCGAAAGAGCAAAGTGGTTTAAAGAAGCTTTGGTCAAAAGAGATAACACACTTTTAAAAATAGTAACCTCAATAGTAGAATTTCAAAAAAATTATTTTATTTCTGGGCTTGAAAAAGATTTAAAACCAATGAAACTTTCGGATATAGCTCAGATTGTTGGAGTAGATATTTCAACAATTTCTAGAGCTAGCAACTCTAAATACATAGAAACACATTTCGGAACATTTAAAATTAAAGAGTTGTTTTCAGAAGCATATAGAAAAGATAACGGTGAAATTATATCTACTAAAGAAATAAAAACAACACTTTTGGAGCTTATAAATAACGAAAACAAATCCAGGCCTTTTACTGACGATGAGCTAGCTGATCTTTTGGGAAAAGAAGATTATCACATTGCTCGAAGAACAACAGCAAAATATCGTGAATCATTAAAAATCCCTGTTTCTAGACTTAGAAAAAAATTGTAATGANATTTTCTAAATTTATTTCATACGTTTTTCATCCNGTTTTTATTCCTTTAATTATNTTGTTTANCNTATTTNANTTTACCNCNATANTAGCAAATTCAANNTCNAATAATATTTGTGTAAANTCANTTTATANTCTATTTATTCTTGTCTACACTATTTTACCANTTCTAACAAGNGTAGTTTTANTTAAATTNANGCTAATANGATCATTTGAAATGCATGATAANANAGATCGAATAGNTCCATTANTNACGAANANAATATATATNATTNTTGGAGGTNTAATAANTAGTTCNTGTTTAAATATTTTNCCTTTTGTTAAGNTGATNTTTTTANCNNNTTTTNTAATAACTATTTGTGCGTTAGTAATTTCTTTTTTCTGGAAAATTAGCCTACATATGTTAGCTGCTGGAAATATGTTGGCTGTTTTTGTATCAAGCAATTTTTTGATTGAGCCTAATCTATTTTTAGTTTTTATTTCTCTTGTTTTTGCCTTAATTATTGCTTTCTCTAGATATAGTGAAGGATCTCACACCATACCACAACTTATATTAGGTATGGTAATTGGTTTTTGTGCTCAGGTTTTTCTTGTTTTAAATCAGTCATCAATTATTACATCGATAATTTGAATTTTTCTTTCTAACATTGCACCCAAACTATACACAGATAGTCTTTTGTTATTTGGATCTGCACTTATTTTACTAGATGACTTGCTCTCACCGTATGGAATAATTACAAACTTTAATTTTTTATTATTAATATATTGTTTAAATATATTTGATTTATATTGATTTATATAATTAATTAGGCTACTAATTCTTCTAGAGGATAAATTTTTATTGTAATCAGCATTGTGTAAAGGTGAAGCGTAGCCTTTAATGTATAGTTCTATTTTATTTCCAATTATTAAGCTTGAATAAATTTGCTCTAGAACGCTATTAAGTCTAGTGTAATTACCCTTGATGCTATCGCGAAAAAATTTTATTATACTATTATCATTTTTATTTTGTTCTATATATACATCTTCTTTCTGAAAATATGTAATATAAGTTTGTTCATATGTCTTTTTAGTTGTTTTTTCTGTAGTTCTTGGATCTGGTTCGTCATTATGAAAATACAAGTTTAATGGCAAAAAATCTAATTTTGTTGCGACATCTATTTTTATTTGTTTTGGTGAAGTAAGGGTAAAAGAATAATTATTCATGCAACAAGAAGTGTCTCCTCTATTTGAAGAAAAATAACCTTTATTTTTTTTAACAAAGTATACGTATAAATCATCTTCACTTGAACTTAGCCTTTCTTCTTTTACTGATTCTTTCCATTTGTTTATTTTTCCCGAAGACTTATATACATTAAAGACTTTTTCATCTTTATTAGTCGAAAAATATAGTTCCTCTGTCCATTTATTATAGTAAGGGGTTACATCGTCTGCAAATGAATTTATGTTTAAACCTAAGTTTAGTGGTGATCCAAAATTTCCTTTTCTTCCCATAACGCTAACCCATATATCTAATCCTCCTTTTCCACCTGGTCGATTAGAANCGAAGTATAGCGCTTTTTGATTTTTATGAGTTGTAATATGTGGTTGTGTGCTACTNGTATTTGGTAAATTTATTAACTCNCCTAAATCATAATAAACATTTTTATCATTTATATTATAATAAAATATTTTACAATTATTTAGCGAGTCGCATCCACTAAAATAACAGCTGGTTGAATCGCAGGATATATTTCCTACATTGTAAAAAGCATCTATATTAAAATATTTTCCTGCTTGCCAATCTCCATCAATATATTTTGATTTATATATGGCTGTTCTAAATCGATTGTTTTCAATTGATGATGATGAATAAAACGCGTTAATATCATCATTAGTTATAAAATTAAACTCTGAACCTAGCTTAGTGTTTGTTTTTTCGGATAACATTTTTATGATTATTTCTTGAGACATAATACTATTAATTTGTACTAAAAAAACTAATGTGGTTATAAATATTTTGGACATTTTTTTTGCTTAATATTAATTATCTGCTTATGTTTTTTTCTTTTACTCCACTCATATGAAATTAAAAACTCATATGCTCCATTATAGTTTGAGGCTGTTTTTAANGATGAAATATTTACNTCGTAATTTAATATTANTTCAAANCTNCCNNCTTTAATATTCGCNTTATNATAAATAGCATCTTTATGACGATAATTTGNNCCTAAACCAAAAANTANATTNTNNTCTTNATATAGNAAATATTGNAAGTCNGANCCGATTATAANCTCTTGGTTAACATTNTGTTTTGAAAAAAAAANNTGTGGTNTGATTTTCCAATTATTGTAAAGTAAAATATTAGCTTTAGTGTGCATATTAACTCTTGGATATAACAATTCCTTATCGCTTTCTAAAAGTGACTGATTTGGTCGGTTTATATGAAAGAGTGAAATTCCACTATAAATATCAATCGAATTATTAATTGTTTTTTTATTTAATAGGCCAAAATTTATGTCGGGATAATAAAAACTTACATTATCAAAATTTTCTTGTTCTATAAAAACCAGATTATCAAACGAAATTCTTCTTTGGTAAAAACCTGCACTTAAACCTATTGCAAAAAATGTTGTGGAGTTTTTTTTTATAGATTTACTGTAATTAATGATTGAACCTGTAGTTTGATATCTAGCGTCTCCTGCGATATCGTTCATAAAATGAATTCCAAAAGAGTTGTTATTTGCTATATTTTTTGATTCTACTGACATTAAAAATGTACTGAATGGATCTGCAACAACTTGCCATTGGTTACGTTTTTGTAATACAACGTGATAATCTGAACTTTGAAAGGTTGTAAATGATGGGTTTGTGAAAAAAGTTGAGTTTTTATATTGAGAAAAATGAATGTCTTGTGATGTTGCATTTAATGTTGTAACTAGCAGTATAATGACAAATCTTTTCATTTTATTATCGTTATATTACCTTTTTTAAACAACTTCTTCTCTCCTAAGCATGTTATGTCCAAATAAAAATCTAAAACTTGAGGAGCAAGCTGTTTTTCTTTATAAGTGCCATTCCATTCTTCATTTTTATTTGTGCTAGCAAAAACTTTTTGACCTAGTCTATTGAAAATTTCTAATTTGTATTTTGTAATTATGTTACTATTGTCTAAAATATAATACGTTTCATTTTTACCATCTTGATTTGGGCTAAAGGCAGTTGGAATTGTTATGCTTTCTTCGTTACAAAAAACATCTAAAACTTTTATACACATCGTATCTTTAATAATACAATTATATTCGTTAAAAACCTCAAAAATATAGCATTTATTAGCTGTGGGAACATCTATTTGTTTCTTTTCATTACTGCCAAAATAAGGCCAATATATCATATCGCTTGTTTCGACCTGTAATGTAACTTGTTGACCTAAAAATATAGATTCTGGGACGGTTAAAACTGAATCTATCTTGGGGTTATCATATACATTAATATATATTGAGTCTTTTAAAATACACTGATCAATGTTTATTACCTCTACAACATACCATTTAGATATTTTTGGTGTGTCGATAATTGTTTCGGTATTTAAATCAGTAATGTTCCAATTATAACTAGTTATAGGAGAAGATGGATTTAAATTTGATACTGCAATAAACACACTATCTCCGTAACATATATCATTTCCAAATAGTGAAATTTTAATGCTTTCAGAAACAACTGAAATACTATCGCTAGCACTACAAATACCGGAATTTGTTTTTACATAATAATTACCTAAATTGGTAGCATAAATATTCGAGTTTGTAGAGATTGTATCAGAGAAAATATTGTTAGTAGACCAAAGAATGGTAGAACCACCATAATCTGCTTCTAACAAAATTGAGTCATTACAAAATTTTACCTCAGACAATATGTTTAGTTCCACTTCCCCAACATTTACATCTATCTCTCCAATGTCAAAACATGAATTAAATTGTGATTTAATATAATATGTTCCTGTATCAGAAATTAAGATCGATTCGCTCATACTTAATGTGTCTAAAAAACTCATGTTAGAAGACCATATAATTTGGGTTCCATTATGTTCAACATTTAATAAAACAGGGTTTTCACAAATTACGGTATCCTCAGCAAAATTAATATCCACAACAGTAGAATTAACTTTTTGATATATCGTGTCCTTACATGCTCCTTTTTGTATAATCATGTAATACTGTCTTGAAATCTGTGATGTGCAAATAGGGCTTGGAGTGTTTGATCCAATCAAATCAATATTTGGATACCAAGAATATAAAGAGTTTGGGTCTGTAAATGCTAACCCTAATTGAACAGATTCATTAGAACATTTAATTATTGGTTGTAATGAGTCTGATTGATTTGATAGAATTGTAATTTTTTTAGTAATTGAATCAATTAAGTTACATCCGGATGAGTCTATTACAGTTAGTGTAACATCATATTCACCAGGTAAAATATAGTTATGAGAGGGGTTTTTTAAATTTGAATAATTACCGTCTCCAAAATCCCATAAGAATGTAGTAGATGGTGTTATTGAGCTAACATTCTGAAAAGTAATTATTGGGTTACAACTAACAAGAGGCGATGAAAAATTTGCTACAACAATTGGAAAATCAAAATCAAACTTAAAAACAGCACTATTACATGCACTTCCTATACCGTTATTTACAGCGGAAACAGCTCCTGGATTTGGTTCTATTGGGAAGTCTGAATAACCACCACAACCAGCGCAAACTGCATGATAGATAGTTCCTTTTTTATCAAATCTTGATGTTCCACCATCAACATGTTCCCTACTTTGGTCTCCTCCTAAATATGTAGCATATACCAAACTATCTAAATCTGTATCTATAACCATAAGATATATATCATGACCTGTTGTTGTTTGCTGAAAAGCGTTATTTGTTATAGGCATGTTAAGCGTTGATAATGCTGTCCAAGGATCGGGGTCACTAGGAGATGGCCCCTGAACATCAGAACCCCAACCAGAAACATAGATATTGCCACAAACGTCAACCAAAAAGGCTGTAGGTGAGATGTCTGGTGTGCCTCTTCCCGTTCCAAAAACTGTTGATTTCTTTATTGTACTTAGATCTTTTGAAAAGGCTGTTATGAATTGACCTCCATCTAAAACATAATAATTAGCATTATAAATAAAGCTACTTCCAGGCGCCTTTGTTTGTCCATAAATATAAACTTGATCTTCAGAATCTAGTTCAATAAAGTACGATTGATCATGATAGTTTGGTTCACCATAAAAAGTTGAATTAACGATAGAATTTCCATCATAACTTAACGTTGTTATAAAGGCATCTGGTAAGACCGAATCAGTTTTTGTGCTTTTATATGCGTTGGGTGTGGTTGGGAAATCAGTAGATATAGTCCCTCCTGTAACCAAAATATTACTTTCCTGGTCAAAGGCTAAAGAAAAAATGCCGTCATGTTTTGAGCCTCCTAAAAAAGTGGACCAAACAATTGTACTAAGCTGATTATCCATTTTAAAAACACACCCTTCTTGATCCCCATTATAAACAGATTGAAACGAGTTTGTAACTGGAAAATCGGTAGATTTTGTACATGTTGCTATGTAAACATTGTTGTTTTTATCTATATCTATTTCTCCCCTTACTTCATCTGCATAGTTTTTATTAATTGGTACGTGTATGTTTAGTCCATCATTTTCGCTTCCTCCAATATAAGTTGATGATAAAAGACTACCACCACTTGCACTAAGTTTAGACACAAAAATATCTGAACCATTATTAAAAGTAACACCCAAACCTCCAACACCATAGTATGTGCCCCCGTTAAAAATAGTTTGATAAGCTCCGTTTGTTGTTGGAAAGTTTAATGAGCTGGTGGTACCAAAAATAAAAAGTTCATTTGAGGTGTTAACAACCATACTGTGAGGCAATTCATCTGCGTCACCACCTAGGTATGTTGAATATATCATTTGGGTTCCTGTTGTATCATACTTTGTAATACCTATATCAACTGTGCCTGATGAAAAGCTAATTTGAAACGCTCCAGTTGTTGTTGGGTAGCCCGTCCCAAAAACAGTACTACCACTATACAAAAAACCAAAATCATCATACGTGGCAGTGTATCCGAAGTTATTGGCAAATGAGCCTGAAAACGTCGAAAATTCAAGTGTCGGATCAATTATTAGTTTTTTTGATTTATCATATCCATTTGGAAAAACAAATGAAATAGTATTGTTTTTTAATCTGTAGTGACATTTCACCTCAACTAACTTACCATCTATTATTTGATATGAAAAAGGTTTATGTTCTATCGTTGTACTAAAAGACGTATTACATATTAAATCACCTTCTAGTATATTAATGCTTTCTAGCCCATCATATTCTATTTTTATATCTTTTACTCTAGCATTAGGTTGTAAATGTAACTCATACTTTAGTTTATCTTCTACAGAAAACATGAGCAAATCGATGCCGTCATATATTTCTTTTTGAGTATACCGTTTGTATGTCCTAACGTGATTTACCCAGCCATCTTTATTTCCAATGAAATAATTTTTGTAATATGTACTTGCGCTGTCGAGAACAAAGCGAGTATTTTTATTAGAATTAACGAAATATACTTTATATGAATGAGCATCAATATAGTCTCTTGTAATAGTGGAGTTGTGAGTTTCTTTAATTTGATGTTGATTGTAAAATACATATGAAAACTTCCCTTCTTCAATATAGAGGTCTCCTGAAGGTAAATGTGCTTTACAGAAAACATTTACTGGCAATTGGCCTTTATTTTCAATAAACGTATTCTGAGAATATGTTGTTTTTACTAAAAATAAAAATAAAAAAACAGGGCTAAATTTCATTGCAAAATAAACTTTTATTAGTTTGATAAGAATCTAGACAAACTATCCTTAACAATCATAAAATCTTCAAAATTTTCTTTTTTAATTGGATCTCCTGGGGGCAGTGTTTGTTTATATGGGTCAACCTGCCTACCGTTTTTCCAAAATCTATAGCAAACATGTGGACCGGTAGCTAATCCTGTACTGCCAACATATCCAATAATTTGTCCTTGTTTCACCTTTACATTTCTTTTAATTCCGCTTTTTATTTTAGACATATGCAAATACTGAGTTGTATACGTATTGTTGTGCTTGATCTTCACATAATTACCATTGTTTCTTGTATAAGATGCCTTGGTGACTACACCATCTGCCGTAGTCCAAATCGGAGTGCCTGTAGCTGCAGCATAATCTGTACCAAAATGTCCTTTCCATCTTCCAGTGACAGGGTGTTTTCTATTTTTGCTATACCTTGAAGAGATTCTTTTATAATCAACAGGGGCCATTAAAAACGCTTTACGTAGAGTTTCTCCTTTCTCATTAAAATAATCACCTCTATTATTTTTTTCTTTATAATAATACGCAAAATAACTTTTATTGTTATGAATAAATTCAGCGGCAATTATTTTACCTATACCTATGTATTTATTATCAATATATCTGTCTTCATAGTAAACTTTAAATGCATCTCCTTTTTGTATTTTAAAAAAATCTATAGTCCAAGCATAAATTGTAGATAGTTCATGTGTTAGTCTCGGGCTGAGACCTTTTTCTTCCATAGCAATCCATAAAGAGTTATTAATATCTCCTTTAGCTTTTTTTAATCTTACTTCTATATCTTTTTTTCCTAAAAATACAGACATGTCTTTTGTCAAGTCAAAAACAACATAGTTAACGGGATCTATTTCGTATATAAAAAACTTCGCCTTATCGATTGAGTCTCTTGAGCATATTACTGTATAGTTTTGTCCCGCATTTATTCTTCTGACATCAAAAATATTTTTAGAGGCTTTTACAATTTTATTAATTTGTGGATGATCAATATGATTAAAATATAGTATTTCTCCTAATGTTTGATTTGGCTTTACAATATCCTTAATTACCTTAAAAGAATCAACCAAAATACCATACTCATATTTTGGCACATGAACATGTTTGTTTTCTTTTTCATCTTGTTTAAGAAACAAAATAGAAAACAAGAAACAAACTAGTGCCAAAAAAAATATTTTTTTCATCTGTTTATATTTTAATTATCGGATACAAGTTGTTTTTATATTCTGTTAGTTCAGCTTTTATTTTCCCTGCCCAAATTTTTGTTTCTACCTTGTATAACATTTTGTTTTCATCATCTGAAATCCATATTTTCATATCTTCACCATCTTCAAAAACCCTACCCTCTTGCATTTTTGGTTGAAAAACCATGCATTTAATATCTCCCAAACTTGTTTCTAGAACTTCATCATACAAATATTTAACTTCTAAAAAATAATTTTCATCATCCATAAAAATGGGTATAGTAAATATACTGTCTGACAAAACACTTTCTTTGTTAAACGTTCTAGCATAGAAAAAAGCTGATAGCATATCTTGGCTATCATTTGGTATTTTAAACTGGTTATTTTGTGTTTGAACAAGATTCTTTTCGTGATTAAATTCGTATTGTTGTTTTATTACATACCCACCTTCGTACACATCTCTTAAAAATTTAACCGGCAAAAAGGTGTTAGTGTCAATATACGTCTCATAAACATCTCTAACTTTAAAAAAAACATCGAAAAATTTTGATGTTTTACCTATACCTGTCATATGGTACGTTGGAATTTTATTTAATAAAACTAGTTTAGATATGCTTAACTCTCCATGCCCAACAGCTAATGGTCCAAATGAAATGGTATACTTTGCAAATTCTCCAACTTTATATGGTTTTTTTTGGCAAAAAGAAATATTGGATATTATCAAAAAAAATATTATACAGCATTGCTTCATACAACTATTGATTGCTCAATTTTTTAGAAAAATACAATAAATTATACTCGTTAAAATGATTTGACATTATATGAATTCCAACTGGTAGGTTCTTGCTATCTAAGCCAATAGGAATAGAAACTGCTGGATTTCCAGATAAATTAGCTTGAACTGTAAAGACATCTTCCAAATACATTTTTATTGGATCATTATACTTAACCCCCACATCAAAAGCTGTATGGGGACTTGTTGGTGATATTAAAAAATCAAAATCGTTAAATATTTGTATTGTTTTGTCGTATATAAGTCTTCTAATTTTTTGTGCTTTTGTAAAATACTCATCATTGTATCCAGCACTTAAAACAAACGTTCCTAGCATAATTCTTCTTTTAACCTCTTCACCAAAACCTTCAGTTCTAGTTCTAAAATACATGTCTTGTAAATCAGAGCTCGCTTCAGACCTATAACCATATCTAACCCCATCATATCTTGATAAGTTTGATGAGGCTTCTGCTGTTGTTAAAACATAATACGTTGGAACCAAATAATCAAGATAGGGAAATGAAATGGGTGAAATAACATGACCCTTTTTCTCTAAACTTTTGATTTTTTTTAAGAACATCTCTTTAACTTCTTTGTTTAATAGTTTATGAGATAGTGTTTCTTCTATATAAGCAATTTTTTTTGGTGTATTTTTATAATTGTATTCATTGTAGCTTCCAATTGGGCTGTTTGAAACTGTAGAATCAAAATCATCTTTTCCTGAAATAACCTCTAAAACTAACCCCGCATCATCAATATTATTTGTTAGAGGGCCTATTTGATCAAATGATGATGCATATGCTATAAGACCGTGTCTGGAAACTCTTGAATAAGTCGGTTTCAACCCCACGACTCCACAAAATGAAGCGGGCTGACGAATAGAACCACCTGTATCACTTCCTAGAGCAACTAGACATAGGCCGGCAGCAACTGCAACTGCAGATCCACCCGAAGAACCTCCTGCAACCTTACGTTTATTATGAGGATTGAGCACGGGGCCATAAATAGAGTTTTCATTAGCAGAACCCATTGCAAACTCATCACAATTTAGACGTCCTATTATTATTGCGTCTTCCTTTAAAAGTTTTTCAATTACTGTAGCGCTATATATTGACTCAAAACCTTCTAAAATTTTAGATGAGGCTGATATCTTATGACCTTTATAGCAAATATTGTCTTTTATCGCAACAACCATTCCAGCAAGCTTGCCCTGTGTTCCCTTCTTTATTTTTTCATCTACTTTTTTTGAAGTTTCAAGAGCTGTTTTCTCAAAAACTTCTATAAAAGCATTTAGGTTTTTCTGTTTTTTTATTTTTTTTAGATATAAGGTAGTTTGCTGAACACAAGATGTCTTATTACTTTTTAGAGCTACATATAAATCTTTATATGAACAATAATTTTTCACCTAAATTTATTCTTTAGTATCTTTTTCTATTTCGTTTTTTCCCTTTTTAAATTCACTTATACCTTTTCCTAAGCCGCGCATAAGTTCTGGGATTTTTTTTCCTCCAAATAAAAGTAGTAGTGCAATTACAATTAATATTATTTCTGGCCCACCAAAAGTAAATAGTATTGTTGATTTCATATGATATTTGTTTTATTTAACAAATTTAACTAATTTGTTTTAATAGGCGTTATATAACCATTTTGAAGGGTCCATTTTTTCATAGTTTTTCCATATTTCAAAATGCAATTCTGTTTTATCCTCTGGATATTTTGTGTCTACAATTCCTATCTTTTCTTTAGCTAAAATCTTATCATTTACTTTTACTAGAACATCTTTAACTCCAGAATAAACAGTAAAATATTCTCCATGATTAATTAATATTGCTTTGCCCACACCTTTTATAAAAAATATTCTGCTAATTACTCCATCAAAAACAGCTCTAATTATAGCTTCTTTGTCGGTTGCTATATCAATTCCATTATTAAATGTTTCAACACCTGAAAACACTTCATGTTTTTGTTTTCCAAAATAGTTGACAATTATTCCTGTGGAAAGTGGCCAGGGTAGGTTTCCTTTATTTGCAACAAATTCACTTGATAATAGTTTTGCTTCGGGAGTTAAGGCGTATTCCATATCTTTTCCCTCTTGTCTTAGTTTTTTTATCTCCTCTTCTATAACTTGTCGAATTTCTTCATCCAGGAGATCCCGAAATTTTTCTTTTTCTTTAAGTTCTTTTTTAATCTTTTTTTCGGATTTAATTAATTTTTTTGAAATCTCTTGTTTTTCCGTTTGTATTTTATTTAACAAATTTAACTCATCTTTTTTAGCTGTTATAACTTTATTTTTATCTACAGAAGCATTTAAAAGTAGTGCTTCCTCTTTTAATAAGCTTTCTCCCTTTAATTTTAAAACTTCTTTGGCTTGTTGAATTTTAAATGTTTGATTTTGTCTAAATTTTGTGTATTGCTTTAAATAAGCTAATCTTTTATAAGCCTGGTTAAAACTTTTTGCCGAAACAATAAAAACTAAGTCATTTCTTCCCGTTTTTTTTACATACAAATTGTAAATCATTTTTGCATACTCAGCCTTTAGTTTTTCCAGTCGCTTCTCCTCATTTTCAATATCAGTTTTTGTTTTGAATATTTTTTCGTTGATTTTTGTGATTTGCCTATCAATTGATTTAAATTCATTATCTAGAGTTACTAATAAATTGTTTTGGTTTCTTATTTGCTTTTGTAATACTTTTAAGTAATTAACAGATTGTTTTTTATCTTTTTTTACCTTTTCAAGTAATTGATTTGTATAAGAAATTTCTTTTTCTATAGCTTGTTTTTTTTTCTTTAATTCTTCTGTTGATTGAGAATAAATATATGTGTGAAAAAAACAAATCACAAAAAGAGATAGATAAAGTCTACAGTTTTTCATAACCCTTTGGAATTTTGAATTTTTTGATTTTTAATTTATCTAAAAAACTAACTTGGGTATAGTCAAGATTAATCTCCTTATTTTCAGCGCTAATAACTAAACTAAATGGTATTTTAATATTTTCTACATATTTATAATTACTATAGCTAATTTTAGCTTGCTGTTGTCCTAAAATCTCTTTGAAAATGGTATTTTCCTTTTCTATTTGGTTTTCTTTCATCTCTTCTTTTTGCTCTAGAACAAGATCATCTGCTAGAAACAAGGTGTTTATCATGTCTTTAACACTATACTTTAATGTGCCAATTATATTTAGTGAGTTCAGTGCTGTTATTTGATATTTTTTGTTGACTCTATCAATAAAATAGAGTGTGTCATTTGCTATCTGTCCTCTAACAACTTCTATTCCTAAAGGTGCTAGCGCAGAAAACATTATAATACTATCTTTATTTGTTTTTATACTAACATTTAAGCCTTGTTGTTGGCCTGTATTATTAAATTTAATTTTTCCTTTTGCAAATATCTTTTTGGATGAAAGGTCAATGTAAGACGGTTGATTGTAATCTGAAAATTTATTTTTAGTATTATTTTTAAAACGAACAACTTGACAAGAGTTTAAAATTAATATTAAGACGCCAAAAATAAATAGCTTACTATTCATATAGTTTTTTGTCTTTAATCTTTTGTTGTAAAACATCAGAATCTGGCTCTAAAATTAATGCTTTTTTCCATTGATTAACAGCGTTTTTTATATCACCTAATTCATACAAAATATCTCCATAATGTTCTATTATTACTGCGCTTTTATATCCATCATTTTCTATTGCCTTATTTATCCACTCTTTAGCTTCAAAATAATTTTGTTGTTGATATAAAATCCAGGCATAAGTATCTTGATATGTGCCGTTATTGGGCTCTAAAATATTAGCTTGATAAGACATTTTTTTTGCTTTTTCTAATTTTTCTCTTCTTAAGGACAAATAATACGCATAATTATTTAAGATTATGACATTATTAGAATCTAGTTTTAGTGCTTTTTCAAAATAATTGTCTGATTTACTATACTCTTTTATGTCGTGATATACATCTCCTAATGAAGAGTAATACTCTATCAACAATAAGTCATTATCAACAACAAAATCTAAGCCCGTTGTAAAAGACTCTATTGCTTGGTCATATTTTTCGAACCACTTGTTGGATAATCCATTAAAATAATAAAAAAGTGGGTTCATAGGAAAAAACGTTAGTGCTTCTCTGCTAGTTGATTGAAGTTCTAAAAAATTTCTTTGATCAGCTTGTATGAAAAGAACTTGGCTCCAGATTTCCTGCTTAGAATTATTTCTCTCTAATGCTAAAAAATATTGTTCTTTTGCTTTTTGATATTGTTTGTCAGCGTACAACAAATCTGCAAACATAGCAAACGACATATAATCATCTTGATGAACATCTACTAATATTTCTGCAAGCTGAAATGCTTGACTTTTCATTTCTACACTAATTTCTAATAAAGAAAAATACGACGCTAAAACACTTGCTTTTGTTTCAATATTTAAATCTTTACTTTTAAATGCCAATATCAACTCGTTAAAAGATTTTTCATTGTCACCTGAATCTCTATAGTAATCAGCTAATGTTATGTGAAGTGTGCCGTTTTGAGGGTTTAGCAATGATATCTTTTGTAAGGTCTCAAACCCTTTTTCTTTTTGGTCTGATAGAAAATATGTTTCTGCCAACATTTGCAGTAAATCTATGTCATCCTCTACTTTTTCCAGATATTTTTTCAAAATATTTATGGCATTTTTTTTATCAAGCAACTGCATATAAATCTTATATATTTGTATTGTAACAACCTTGTCTGATCCATTAATGTTTTGACACAAATTATATGTTTTGATTGCCTCTTTAAGCTTGTTTTGATATATCTGAGATTCTGCTAACAAAAAATAGTATTTTTTGTTTTTAGGTTCCATTTCAACTAGTCTTTCATATTGTTTAGTTGACTCTTGATATTTGTTGTTTTGAAATAGTATCTGTGCATATTCGTATAAATACCATTTATTTTTTGATGATAAACGATTTGCTTCTTTGATATTTTTTTCAGCTAAAACATTATCACCAGTTTTTTTATAAATTCGAGCTAACTCATAATATGGAGCCGATATTTTAGAATTAATTTCTATACATTTTTTAAAAGATTTTAAAGCCCCCTCGTAATCTTCTAAATTTTTTAAATTCATTGCTTTAAAAAATGATTTATCAAACAAAAACTTATTTTTCTCAGAAATATCAGAGCTTTGAGAATATGCGGTCAACCCAAATAATAATAATAATATCGTTATTTTGTTAAGCATAATTATTTGACTTCAGTATAATCACCAAGACTTACTGTTTGCTTGGTATTATTAGATTTGAAAAAAACATTTCTACCAATCATCGAATTATAGAGTTGTGCTTCTGATATTGATGAGTCTCCTTGAAGAATTGTGTTTTTAATTTTAGAGTTTTCAATAACTGTATTTGGGCCAACCGAAACATATGGCCCGATAACAGAGTTCTTAATATTTGCGGAATCTGAAATATAACATGGTTCTATTATTTTGGAGTTTTCTAATTTCGCTTTTTTAGAAATATAATTACCCTTATTAATTAGAACACGATGATTTGTATGTATTGTTGCTGCTTTATTTCCACAATCTAACCACTCTTGCACTCTTCCGGGTGAAAACATTTTCCCTTTTCGCTGCATATTTTCAAGAGCATTTGTAAGCTGATACTCTCCTTTTTCCTTGATGTTATTATCAATTAAATATTGTAATTCTTCTTGTAAATATTTGCCATCATTAAAATAATAAATCCCAATTATTGCTAAGTCTGAAACAAATTTCTCTGGTTTTTCAACAAATGCTGAGATATTGTTGTTAGTGTCCAGTTGAACCACGCCAAAAGATGATGGGTCGTCAATTTTACTCACCCATATAATGCCATCTTTTGACTTGTCAAGTTTAAATGTCGCCTTAAACAATGTGTCTGCAAATGCCACAACACAATTTCCTTTTAAAGAGTTTTTTGCACATAAAATTGCATGTGCAGTGCCAAGAGGTTTCTTCTGAAAATATATTTTGGGTATAGCCCCGAGTTTTAATGCTATAGCACATAAACTTTCTTCTACCTCTTTACCAAAATCTCCAATTATAAATGCTATCTCTTCTACCTTTTCATCACATACGCTTACTATCTCTTCAACAAGATGTTGAACGATCGGTTTTCCGGCAACACAAACTAATGGCTTTGGTGTTATTAATGTATGAGGTCTTAATCTAGAACCTCTTCCTGCCATTGGTACAATTATTTTCATATTAAAAATTTTCTTTAAACTCCTGTACTTCCGAAACCGCCCTCTCCTCTGGCAGATTCGTTTAAATCTTTAACCAAATCCCATTCAACAGTTTCGTGTTTAGCTATCACCATTTGTGCAATTCTATCTCCATCATTTATAAAAAATTGCTGATTTGAAAGATTAACAAGCAAAACTGATATCTCCCCCCTGTAGTCAGCATCAATAGTTCCTGGAGAATTTAAAACTGTAATTCCATTTTTATACGCCAATCCGCTTCTTGGTCTAATCTGCGCTTCATATCCCTTTGGAAGTTCTAAATGAATACCAGTTTTTATCAACTTTCTTTCCAATGGTTGTAAAAATATTTTATCTTCTAAATTGGCGCGCAAATCAACTCCTGCCGATAGGCTTGTAGCGTAATCTGGATGATTATGTTGTGACTTATTTATAATTTTTATTTTCATTTTTAATTTATTCGAAATTAATACTTTTTTTAGGTTTTTCAATAATAAATGCCATAAGTAGAAATAATGCTATCCATATCGTATCAACTAACATGCTGAAATCGGTATTCAAGACTATAAAGTAAATAGCAAGCATAGACAAAATATAAAAGGTGATTCTTTTAATATTATAGGGTATTGGAAATTGTTTTTTTGATAGCAATAGTGAGGCTAGCGCCATTAAAAAATAACATATCAACGTTGCCCAAGCAGAGCCTACAAAACTAATCTTTGGTATTAAATAGATATTAAGAATCAAAGTAATAATCGCTCCAAAAATTGATAATATTGCACCGTAATATGTTTTGTCAATTAACTTATACCATATTGATAAATTGTAATATATACCTAAAAACATATTTGCTAATAATAAAATTGAAACCACTTTAAAGCCTCTTTCATCACGAAAATCTTCTCCAATAAAATTAATTGCAACATCGAAAAATATTATTACACACAAGAAAATTGTTGCGGTTGTGATAACAAAATAATTTAATACTTGAGCATAAATCTTTACATTGTTTTCTGATTTTTCCTGAGAGAAAAAAAACGGCTCTGCTGCATATCTAAAAGTTTGAATAAATAAAGTCATTATGATGGATAACTTATAAAAAGCCCCGTATATTCCTAATTCTGACATGGCAACATTTGTATCAGAAATATAAAACTTAAGTAAAATTCTATCAATTGCTTCATTTGTCATACCTGCCAATCCTACAAATAGTAGCGGAAGGGAGTATCTGATCATTTTTCTGTATAGTTTTGCATCAAAAACCCAATTTATATATACTAGTTCTGGTGTAAGTAAAAAAAGTGTAATTGTTGATGATATAAGATTTGCAATAAAAACATATTCAAAACCACAATGCATTATTATCACAAAATATATATTAAGCGCAATATTAACTAATATATTGATAAGTTTGATTATAGAAAATCTAACTGCTTTATTTTGATTTCTTAAGCGGGCAAAAGGTATTGCCGAAACAACATCTAAAAATATTATAAATGAAAGCCAAACAATAAGTTTTTCAGAGCCAACATTTCCTGTTGCGTTTGCAATTGTTTCGGTTTTAAAGTTTATAAAAAAAAGAAATAGTAAAGCTGTTGTTAGCACTGAAATTAGCGCAGTACTATAAACGTTTCTCTTCTTATATTTATTCGAAAACCTAAAAAATGTAGTTTCCATTCCGTAGGTTAAAAAGATTAGAAAAAAAGCTAGATACGCATACATTTCTGTAATTACACCATAATCTTCAGGAATAAAAACCCTTGTATATAAAGGAACTAATAAATAATTAAGCAATCTGCCTATTACGCTACTTAAGCCGTAAATTGCAGTTTGACTTAATAATTTTTTAAACGGATTCAATTAAAAATTTGGTTTTCTTTTTTCTACAAACGCTCTAACACCTTCATTAAAATCATCTGATTTAAAACAACTACCAAACAACTTTTTCTCTTCCTCATAGCCTTTTTGTGTATTATATAAACCTTTATTAACAGCTTTTATTGTCTTTTCAATTGCACAAGGTGAATTTTTAATAATTCGACTTGCTATTGTTGTAGCCTTATTCATTAATTCCTCTGCACTACACACGTGGTTTATTAGTCCTATTTCTTTTGCTTCATTAGCGGTAATCATATCAGCGGTTAGTATAATTTCATAGGCTTTTCCGGGACCAACTAATTTTGTTAGTCTTTGTGTTCCTCCATAGCCTGGTATAACACCTAAAGACACTTCAGGCAGTCCTACTTTGGCTGTTACTGAAGATATTCTTATGTGGCATGCCATTGCCAACTCTAACCCTCCTCCTAAAGCAAAACCATTAATTGCGGCAATAACAGGTTTTGATAAATTTTCAAGTAAATCAAAAACCTTTTCTTGACCTGATCTTGCAAGTTGTTCACCTTCTTTTTGATCAAAATTCATAAATTCCTTGATATCAGCACCAGCAACAAATGCTTTATCTCCAGCTCCTGTAATTATTAAACAACGAATTGACTTATCAATATTAATATTTTTTAGAGCTAAACTTAATTCGTCTATTAATTTTATGTTTAAACTATTTAAGTTATCTGGTCTATTAATCGTCAAGTAACAGATTTTATTTTTTATCTCTATTTTTATATAGCTGTAATCCATAGTAATGTTTTTAGATATAAGTTATTTCAAATATTTAAGAGTATTCTCTTCTGTTTTTAGTTGTTTAGAGCCTCTGCTCCACCAACTATCTCTAAAATTTCACCAGTAATAGCAGCTTGTCTTGCCTTATTATATGTTAAGGTCAACTCTTTCTTTAATTCTGCAGCATTATCTGTAGCTTTGTGCATAGCTGTCATTCTGGCGCCATGCTCTGCGGCATGAGAATCAAGAACCGCCTTAAAGAGTTGTGTTTTTAATGATTTTGGAATTAACTCTTTTACAATTTCTGTTTGATTGGGTTCGAAAATATAGTCTGCTGTTTGTGTACTTTCTTTAGCGGTATTATCTATTGGCAAATAATTTTCATTCATTATTATTTGTGTTGCAGCATTTTTAAACTGATTATACACTAAAACTACCCTGTCAAATTCTTTTGAGAGAAACTTATTTATAATTGTTTCTGCAATTTTTGATATGTTTTCAAACGTTAAATCGTTATAGACCTCGTCATGAACAGAAAACATTTTAAAGCCATTTTTAGTAAAATGTTCAGAAGATTTTTTTCCAATTGACAATATTTCAACATTACTATTCTTATTCTGCTTTTCAATTATACTTTTAACGCTTTTAATAATATATGAATTAAATCCCCCGCACAATCCTCTATTGGAAGTAATAGAGACTATTAAAAGTTTTTTAACCTCTCTCGACTCAGAATACTGATTGTTTTCAGATCCGTCAAGACTTGAGCTAAGACTTTGTAAAAGATCTGTCAGTTTATTAGAATATGGTCGCATTTGAGTTATTGCATCTTGGGCTCTTTTAAGCTTTGCGGCAGATACCATTTTCATTGCTGATGTAATCTGCATAGTAGAACCAACAGACGTTATTCTTGATCTAATCTCTTTGAGGTTTGGCATTTTATTTAGTCTTTTTTATACTTTTTTGATAATTCAGCAGCTACCGTTGATAGTGTTGATGTAATTTCATCAGTTAACTTTCCAGAAGCTAAATCGTCAAGAACATTTTGATGTTTTGAATGTAAAAACGCTATATAATCTGTTTCGAACTCCTTTATCTTGTCAACTGGAACATCCATTAGCAGACCATTTGTACCACAATAAATAATAGCGGCCTGCTCTTCAACCCTTAGAGGTGAGTATTGTCCTTGCTTTAAAATTTCTACGTTTCGTTTTCCTTTTTCAATTACTGCGGTAGTTGCAGCATCTAAGTCAGAGCCAAACTTAGCAAATGCCTCAAGTTCTCTATACTGTGCTTGATCAAGTTTAAGTGTTCCTGATATTTTTTTCATAGATTTAATTTGAGCAGCACCCCCAACTCGAGAAACTGAAATTCCAACGTTAATTGCTGGCCTAACACCTGATAAAAACAGATTAGACTCTAAAAATATTTGACCATCAGTGATTGATATAACATTTGTTGGTATATAGGCAGAAACATCACCAGCCTGTGTTTCAATAATTGGTAGCGCTGTTAAAGAGCCTCCACCTTTTACTTTGTTTTTGAGTGACTCGGGTAAATCATTCATTTGAGAAGCTATTTTATCATCGTTTATAATTTTAGCTGCTCTTTCTAAAAGTCTTGAGTGTAGATAAAACACATCACCTGGATAAGCTTCTCTTCCTGGTGGTCTTCTTAATAATAATGAAACCTCTCTATATGCTACAGCCTGTTTAGATAAATCATCAAAAATAATCAAGGCAGGCCTACCTGTGTCTCTAAAGTACTCGCCAACTGATGCCCCAACTAATGGCGCATAAAATTGCATTGGTGCAGGGTCTGAAGCATTTGCAGAAACAATAACAGTATAATCTAAAGCCCCCGCCTTATCTAGTGTATCTGCTAACGCGGCTACTGTTGATGCTTTTTGCCCAACAGCAACATAAATACAAAAAACAGGTTCACCCTTTTCATAAAATTCCTTTTGATTTATTATCGTATCTATCGCAACTGCTGTTTTTCCTGTTTGTCTGTCTCCGATAATTAACTCCCTCTGACCTCTTCCAATAGGAATCATTGCATCGACTGCTTTTAATCCAGTTTGTAACGGCTCATCCACTGGTTGTCTATAAATAACTCCCGGAGCTTTTCGTTCAATAGGCATAGCATAAGTTTCTCCATTAATAGGTCCCTTTCCATCAATTGGTGTGCCAGTTCCGTCAATAACCCTACCAAGCATACCCTCACCAACATCTACAGATGCTATTCTATTTGTTCTTTTAACAGTGTCTCCTTCCTTAATTCCTTTGGATGGGCCTAATAAAACCACACCTACATTGTCTTCTTCTAAATTTAAAACCACACCTCTAACTTCATTTTCAAATTCTACTAATTCTCCTGATTGAGCATTTGTGAGCCCATAAATTCTAGCGATACCGTCTCCAACCTGAAGTACAGTTCCTATTTCTTCTAATTGTGCTTCAGTTTTAAATCCTGATAATTGTTCTCTTAAGATAGCTGATACTTCAGCTGGTTTTACATCTGCCATGTTTTTTTAATTTTAGTAATCTTGTATATATAGATTTTTGTTAAACTTGTGTTTTAATTTTTGTAATGTACTTGAAACACTGCTGTCAAGTTGTTTGTCTGCCACTCGTATAATCGAGCCTCCAATAATTTTATCATCTACAACCTCATTAAGTTCGATTTTCTCTTGAAATCTGTTTTTGAGAACATTTAAAATATTCTCTCTTAATTGAGGGTCTAATTTTTGTGCAGTAATAATGTTTGCTGTTTCTATATTGTTCTTTTGTTTGTAAACTTCAATAAATTTATTTGCTATATCGTACAACAAAGACTCTCTCTTTTTTTGAGTTATGATTTTTAAAAAGAGTTTTGATATATTAGATATTTTTTTTTCGAAAATCTGATCTAAAATTTTTAATTTTTTATCTGTTTTTATTATCGGGCTTTTTAAAAACAATGTCAAATCCTTATTTTCACGACATGCGTTTGACAATTTTTGCATATCATTATAAACATCCAACTCAGACTTGTTTTCAATTGCTAATCCGTAAAGGGCTTTTGCATATCTAACTGTTACTCTAGCGTTTCTCATTTGTTAATTTAAATCTTTTTGCTTCAAAGTTCTCTCTATCATCTCTGATTGGGCTTTTTTATCAGAAAGCTCTGACTTTAATATTTTTTCAGCCATTTCAATTGATAAGTTAGCCACCTCATTTTTTAATTCAGTAATAGCCTTAAGCTTCTCATTTCTTATTTGTTCTTTTGCTGTTGTTAATATTTTTTCAGCATCTTGATTGGCGCTTTCTTTAGCCTCATTTATTATTTTTTCTTTCATTTCTCTAGCTTCCTTTAACAAGCCGTCTCTTTCTAACTTTGCTTCATGCAAAATTCTTTCATTGTCAGCATTTAAGCTCTTCATTTCCTCTTTAGCTTTCTCTGCGGAATCCAAAGCATTTTTAATACCCTCTTCTCTTTCTTCTACTGCAGAAAGGATAGGTTTCCAGGCGTATTTTTTCAACACAAAAATCAGTATTACAAACAGAAGTGTTTGCCAAAAAAACAACCCTAAAGAAAAATCAGTAATTAGTTTATCCATTTTTTAAAATTTAAAGTTTTTAAACCAAAGCTACAAGCAACCCTTATAGCTCTGGTTAGTTTGGTATCTTTTACAGTGCAAATAACGCCGCAAAACCTATACCTTCAATTAGTGCAGCTGCTATAAGCATCACAGTTTGTATTTTTCCGGTTAACTCTGGTTGTCTCGCCATTGCTTCCAAGGCCGAACCACCAATTCTACCGATACCAATACCTGCTCCGATTACAACTAAACCACCACCTACAATTGCTGGGATTTCCATAATAATAAATTAGTTAAATTAAACACTCTAGTTAATATTTTAATGCTCATCATGATGGTGTTCTTCAACTGCCGCACCAAAATATAGAGCAGATAACATTGTAAAAATATATGCTTGCAAAGCACAAACCAATAATTCCAATAATGCTAAGGCAAAAGCAAGTCCAAAAGAAAGAGTTCCACCTAGCCAATTTTGAAAAATAAAAATTAGCCCCAAAATACTCATGAGGACAACATGCCCTGCGGTCATATTAGCATAAAGCCTAATCATTAGTGAAAAAGGCTTTATAATTGTTCCTAAAAGCTCTATCGGCGCTAAAATTATTTTCATTGGAGTTGGAACGCCCGGCATCCAAAAAATATGACCCCAATAGTTTTTGTTTGCCGTAAATGTTGTTATAACATAAGTTAATACCGCTAACGAAGCTGTAACGGCAATGCTATTGGTTACATTGGAACCAAGGGGAGTTAAACCGAAAAGGTTAACAAACCATATAAAAAAGAATACCGTTAAAAGAAAACTCATATATCTTTTATAGTGATTCTCACCTATATTTGGCCTTGCAATATCATCCCTAATATACAAAACTATGGGCTCCAAAAGTCTACCGATTCCAGTTGGAACTGGATTAGTCTTATACGATTTTGCCATTTTTCCAAAAACAACAACCATAACAAAAAATGCTATAAGAATAAACACTACGTTTTTTGTGATAGACAAATCTAGCAAACTTAAAGATTTACCTAAAGAGTTCCTTGCTTTAATGTGTTCATGATCATCAATCTTATATATTCTGTCATCAACCTTATACTCAACTCTTTTGTTTTTATCGTTGTAGAATTTTGAAGACATGAAAACATCTAATTCTCCCTCGCAATAAATAATTATCGGAAGTGGGAAAGAAACATATACTGTTTTATCTTCTTTTTTATACTTGAAGAGTTTAAATGAGTGTATATCTTTTAGGTGGTGGTCTTTAAATGCCTTATACTCTTTTCTTACATCCCGATCAGGGTAGTTACTTTTTTCTTGCTCACCAGCAAACACATAGTTTGAACAGCTTGTTAATAGTATTAATATTGCTATAAATAAAACTGTCTTTATGTTGTTCATTTTAATTTTTTGAGTTCAATTTTAGACGTTACAAAATTAGATTTTTTAACGAAATTTATGTGTTATTTTTGGAATATTTTTCTGTGGTTATAAAACTTTTGTCATTTGCAATGTTTAACAAACGAACCAATGAAAGCGTCTCTACTAGTAATGTGAGCAAATATGGCACAAAAAAAGATAGAAACTCTATTCTAGAAACGTTATTGTCTTGTTTAAATAAAGGTAGTATTAGGATAAAAAAAAGTAGTGATTTGACAATTGTTCCACCAAAAAAATAAAAGGCAATGTAATCTTTATGTTTTTTTCTAAATAAGAACGCTGAAACAACAACAAGAACCGCTATAAGCGCGTTAAAGAGATATAGGATTTTTAGATTCTCGGCAAAACAATAGTGTTTATGAACAAAATAGGCGGATGTTAAAATAAGCAGGAGAAGCAAATGAAACCAAATAATAAATTTAGTCATGGTGTAGCTTTTTTGTTTGTTTGATCAACATGTAAAGTGAAATAAATACAGACAGTACCACGCAAATTGTTTTAATATGCGTTCCAGGTCTTAAATAAGTAGATTCTAAATAATCTCCAAGATAAGCCCCTAAATAAATCGTAACCCCCATTTGAAATGAAGCGGCAGTTAATACTAATAATTTATTATGCGGTCTTTTCTTTTTCGGTGGCTTGTTCAACATTCTTTATTTCTCTTATAACCGCCCCCATACTACATGAGCCGGTAAACTCTGCTCCAGGCTCAATTGAAAGCTTATTGGTAACAATGTCTCCCTTAAGCTTTGCCGTGTCTTTTAAGGAAAGTAAATTGGATACTGTTATCTTAGCTTTAATAACTCCGGAAATATCCGCATTTTGACATATAACATCCCCCTCAACGACACCCTCTTTACCTAAAACTACTTTGCCCTCAGTTTTAATAGAGCCCTTGAGTGTTCCGTCAACTCTAATGTCACCATTAGAATTGATATCACCAAGAATTGATGTGCCTTGCCCAATTATATTAACAACCGAATTGTTGTTTTCTGTTCTTTTCATAGATTCGTTATTCTTTGTAAACATCTTGTTTTGATTATGCCTACAAACTTAAATATTAATTTTTAAGATTATAATACTTTTTATAAAATTTTAAATACTCTTCAACGCCATTAGTTGAATATAACTTCTTAAAATTTTCAATATTTATAACAAATGTTTGGTGCTTTCTTTGTGATAGTATTTTGTTGACCTCATTTGCCTTTTTTAGTTTTTTCTTATAAGAAATGGCTTTTTCAGAATTTTCAAAACTTTTAATTGTAACAAGGTGATTGTCTAAAGCGTAAATCATTGCTCCAATTTCAAAAACCTCTGTTTCATATTTGGTGGCGTTAAAATTAGAAACCAATGTTTTAAAATAATTTATGTTTATATTTTTTTTATCTAATATTACAACGCAAATATGTTTTGATTTTGGTTTGTATAAATAAGAAAACTCTGATGTTGCTAGCTTATTAGCGTCTGTAATCTTCTGTGGATTTTCTATTTTTTCAAGAAGCTGCGTGGCGTAGTTTTTAATTTCTTCATCCAATGAGTTGATTATAATTTTTTGCAATTCTATTTTTGCATTAATAGTATCATTGATAGAGGCGTATGACATTGCTTTAATCAGCCGGTGTTTTTGTATATTCTCTTTTTTTATTAATGAATCTCCTTGCTTGATAATCTCTTCGAACCTTTCACCTTCGTACAGCTTAAATATTTGATCATACTCGCCTTCAGTTGTTAATTGTTTTTGAGTTGCGCTAGTTAAGAGAGTTGTGTCGCTTAATATTTTTGCACACATACTGTTGGGGTATCTTAATAGCAAGTCTGTTTTTATTTCTTCTGCTTTTGTTTTCTTATTTAAGTTGAAATATAAATAATAAACATTATAAAGAGCTAAAGAGCTATAGGACTCGTCATTTGGATGTTTTTCTACAATTCTTAAAAATGTTTTAATACTTGTTTCGTACTCATTTAGTACGTCTCTAAAAATTATAGCCATTTGATACAGCGACTCTTTTATTTTGTTGTTAGATATATCAAAATCTTCTTTAGATTTTGGAAGTTGACTTAAATAAAACTCTGGGTTTTTTTTACTTTTATCCAAATCTGATTCAGAATCTTTGCTTAACGAATCCGTTTCCATTAAAACATTTACGCTCTTTTTATCTTTTCTCCTCCAATTGTCTTCTAATTTTCTTTTACCCCATTTCTTTCTAAATTCAGACATTCCAAAACTTAGGGTAGATGGATTATAAAAATACCACTTTCCAGCAGAGGTGTTGTTACCAAGCTGACCAGTGTTGTTTCTTGAATTTTGATAAGAGAGGCTTTGTCTTTGTTGACGCTCTTCTTGTTCCTTTCTTTCTTTTTCAATCACTTTTTGTATAATCTTTTGTATCAGTGCTCTTTTTTCGTTTTCTGGTAACAACGCTATGTATTGTAAGCTGTCTTCCAGCTCTACAATATTTATATGATAAACTAAATCTGTAAAAACTTGCTGGTTTTCACTAGATTCAATATAATTTCTGTGGTTCTCTGACATATAAAAAACTGTACTGTCATACATGTTTTTAGTCGCAACATAATTCTTATTTGCATACTGGAGGTTTGCTAAAGAAAGGAATGAAAGCGCTTTTTGAGCATCGTTATTTACGCTATTTTTTGTAGACAAAAAATAATTTTCTATTGCTGCATTAGTATCTGCATTGTTTAAACTTATTTCTGCAAGAGTGTAATAAATTTGATCTAAATATTCCTTGTTTTTTTCGTCCTTTAGCATTTTTACAAGGCTTTCTTTTGCCTTCTGTCCCATCCTGCTTCCAGAATCAGACGAACGTGCTAAATTCATTTTTGCATTGAACGCCATTTCATATTCTGGGCTTAATTTAAGGGTCTTTTGATAGTAAAATGACGCTTGCTTAAAATTGTTGTAAAACTGATATATTTGTGCTATTATGTAGTTGATTCTTGTTTTATCTGCTTTTCTTTTAACAATCTTTTCAAGCTTTTTTAACTCTTCAAGGGCTAAAGAAAGGTTGTTTTGTTTTAAATAATAATCTGCCTTTACAAAACCAAACTTAACATCAAACTTCTTTGGTTTATTTTTTTCATTCTCCAACTCTTCTAACAGCATCTCTGACTGAGTGTAGTTTCCTAGTTCTAAATGTGATCTAATGAGCCAAAGTGTAGCGTAAAATCGAATTTCATTTTTTTTGTATTCTTCAATTATAAAGGTAAATGTGTTTTTTGCTTCTTGAAAATCACCCTTGTAAAAATATGCTTTTCCAACTAAAAGATAGCTGTCGTCAATCCACTTACAATATTCCCTTCCTCTTATTTTCATCGAATGACGCTGAATAACGACAGAGCCCTTTTTTATAGCTTTATCCATGTAGGATTGTGTATTAGCGTTTTTCAAATTAACCTCTTTATAAACCGGAAGTATCGACGTGTAGTCGTCTTGATGTTTTGAATGAATTTTTCTTAAACCTGTTTTTAAACTTTCGTTTCCATTAAAATATCCATTATACTTTGCTGTTGTATTATGATACTGCCTATTAACCCAAGACTTTTTTTTGGTTGAACAAGAGTTTATCAAAAACAGCAGAGATAGTAATAAAATTGTTCTGTAAAATTTTGTAAACATTTAAAATCTAACTGTATATTAAAATATTTTACGGTAAAATAAAAATAATCACAAATATGCTTATATTTTTATGATATTTGCAAAATAATGACGAATAATAAACCTCGCAAAAAAATTTTTCAATTTCTATTACAACGCTATCGAGTTGTAATTATTGCGGATAATTCTCTTGAAGAGAGAATGTCTATTCGTTTTTCTATACTTAAGTTTTTTGTGTTAATATCAAGTATTTTGGCTGTTGTGGTTTTTATTACATTATTTATTGTAACCAACTCTAGTTTAAGCCAATACATTCCTGGCAGATCAAAAGATGAGGTTTTAAAAAGTCTAATTGATCTCAACATGCAAGCTGACTCTTTAAAGGCTTCACTTAACAAGCGTGATGCATATTTAAATAATATTGAAAGTGTTTTGGCCGGAAATGATTCGTTTTTAATTAATAGTAATGATTTTGACGCTGATACTGCTTTAGCTTTAGAAAACATTACTTTTGAGGCTTCACAAGAAGACTCTATTCTTCGTTTGGTAGTTGAAAATGAAGAAAGAGGTATGTTAAGTTATTCTAAAAAAGACGATGGCAGTTTTGTTTTCTTCCCTCCTGTTGTCGGCTATATCTCTGACACGTTTAATTTTCAAAAAAGACATTTTGCTGTTGATTTGGTTGCTAAAAAGAATAGTAAAATTTCTAGTGTTTTAGCAGGAACAGTTATTGTAAGTGATTGGTCTTCAGAAGTTGGTTATTTTATTGGAATACAACACAAAGACAACTACATTTCTTTTTATAAACATAACTCAGCTTTGCTTAAAAAGGTTGGTGATTATGTTTCTGCTGGTGAACATATAGCTGTTATTGGTAATTCTGGAGAATTTTCTACTGGACCTCATCTTCACTTTGAGTTATGGCACAACGGAAGTCCTGTTAACCCATTAGACTATATTAATTTTTAAAATATGACTTTAAAATCTTTTTTTGGATATTATTTTGCAAAATATATTGTTAAAAAAAACAACACCTGGATTAATGCCGCAGTTAGCACACAAAACAAACAGAGAAAATTCATTTTAGATAATGCTAAAAACACAAAATTTGGAAAAGATCATGGGTTTTCTAAAATATTAAACTATACTGATTGGAAAAAATCTGTTCCTATCAGAGATTATGAGGGCTTGAAACCATATATTGATTTGGTTGTTAATGGTGAAAATGATATATTATGGCCTGGAAAACCTATTTATTTTTGCAAAACTTCTGGAACAACTTCTGGAAGTAAATATATTCCTATTAGTAAACAGTCTATGAAGCACCATATAATTGCAGCAAGAGATGCTATTTTAGCATATATATATGAGACAAAAAACACATCTATAATAAACGGTAAAATGATTTTTATTCAGGGTTCACCCGTCTTGTCTACTATTTCTGGAATACTAACAGGTCGACTTTCTGGAATAGTTGCACACCACACCCCTTGGTATCTTAAACGAAACCAGCTTCCAACACTTAAAACTAATAGTATTAACTCTTGGGAAGAAAAGATTGATGCAATATGTAATGAAACTAAAAAGGCAGACCTTAGATTAATAAGCGGTATTCCCCCTTGGGTACAAATGTATTTTGAAAAATTAATTGAAAAAACAGGTAAAAATATTGCCTCGGTTTTTCCAAAATTTAGTTTGTTCATACATGGAGGGGTTAATTTTAAACCGTATAAAAAAACTTTTGAGAAGCTGATTGGTAAATCCGTAGATTCTGTTGAACTATATCCTGCCTCAGAAGGTTTCATTGCTTATCAAAACTCTTTAAAAGAAAAAGGTTTATTGTTGTGTGTAAATCACGGAATTTTTTATGAGTTTATTGTTGCTGATAGTTTTTATGAAAACAAACAAAAAAGAATTAGTCTTGAAGACGTTGAGATAGGTGTTAATTATGTAATAATACTAAACACTACAGCGGGACTTTACGGCTATAATATCGGAGATACTATAAAGTTCGTTTCTTTGGACCCTTATAAAATCATTGTTACGGGTAGAATAAAACACTTTACATCCGCTTTTGGTGAGCATGTAATAGGCGAGGAAGTTGATTTTGCTATCAACAAGGCAATAAACAAATTGTCAGCAGAAATTGTTGAATTTCATGTTGCCCCTATGGTAAATCCAACAAATGGATTGCCTTACCACGAGTGGTTAATTGAATTTGAATCGCCGCCAAAAGACTTGTTATTGTTTGAAAAAACAATTGATGATTATTTACAAGAAAAAAACTCTTACTATAAAGATTTAATTAAAGGAAAGGTTTTGCGATCTTTAAAAATTACTTTAATTAACAAAAACGGATTTAGAAAATATATGCAGTCTGTTGGTAAGCTCGGTGGCCAAAACAAGGTTCCTAGGCTTTCTAACAACAGAAAAATTGCTGATAAATTATTATGTATATGAATAAAAAAGGAGTAGCTATTCTTGGTTCTACAGGATCAATTGGTACACAAGCTCTTGAAGTCGTGTTTGAACATCAAAACTTATTTGATGTTCGGGTATTAACCGCAAACAATAATTATAGTCTTCTAATCGAACAGGCTAAGACGTTTAAACCAAACTCTGTTGTAATAACAAACGAAATTCATTATGAAACTGTAAACAACACTCTTTCTCCACTTGGAATAAAAGTATATGCGGGGAAAAGTTCTTTGTGTGATGTTGTTTCAGAGGAAAGTGTTGATGTTGTTCTAACAGCGCTTGTTGGTTTTTCTGGGCTACAACCAACAATTAGCGCTATCAAGGCTAAAAAAACTATCGCCTTGGCAAATAAAGAAACTTTAGTTGTTGCGGGTGGGCTTATATCTCAACTTTGCGAGGAGAATAGTGTGTCTCTTTTGCCTGTTGACTCTGAGCATTCAGCTATATTTCAGTGTTTGGTGGGAGAGTCACCAAACTCCATAGAAAAACTTTATCTAACTGCTTCAGGTGGTCCTTTTAGAGGTTTTTCTAGATCCCAGCTTGAAAATGTTTCTAAAAAATCGGCTCTTAAACACCCTAACTGGAAAATGGGAGCAAAAATAACCATAGATTCCGCCTCTCTTATGAATAAAGGTTTGGAGCTAATAGAGGCTAGATGGTTATTTGATGTTGCTGTTGAAAACATTGAGGTGGTTGTTCACCCTCAATCTATTATTCACTCCGGTGTTCAGTTTGAGGACGGCTCAATAATTGCACAAATTGGAATTCCTGATATGAAACTTCCAATCCAATATGCATTAGCATATCCAGGTAGAATTAAAAATAATTTTAAGCGGTTTAATTTTTTTGATTATCCAAATTTCAGTTTTGAAAAGCCTGACGAAAAAGTGTTTAGAAATTTATTTTTAGCAAAAAAAGCAATCTACAAAGGGGGTAATATGCCTTGTGTTTTAAACGCTGCCAACGAAATAGCTGTTGATGCTTTTTTAAAAGAAAAAATAGGTTTTTTAAATATGTCTGATCTTATTGAAAATTGCATGGAAAAAATTACTTTTGTAAAAAATCCAACTTTAGAAGATTATCTGTATTGTGACTCTGAAACAAGAAAGTTGGCAAAAAAACTAATATAATATGGAGATTTTAATTAAAGCGGCTCAACTTATTTTAAGCTTATCAATTCTAGTTGTTTTGCATGAGTTAGGGCACTTTATTCCCGCTAAACTTTTTAAAACTAGGGTTGAAAAGTTTTATTTGTTTTTTGATCCTTGGTTTTCATTAATAAAAAAACGCTTTGGCGAAACCGAGTATGGTGTTGGTTGGTTGCCCCTTGGCGGTTATGTAAAGATTTCGGGAATGATTGATGAATCGATGGATAAAGATCAAATGAAAAAACCTGCTGAGAGTTGGGAGTTTCGTGCAAAACCCGCTTGGCAAAGACTAATAATTATGCTTGGGGGTGTTTTAGTTAATCTTTTATTAGGCGTTTTTATTTATTCTTTAACTCTTTTTTACTATGGGGACAAGTATTTGTCAAATGACAACATAACTGATGGCGTGTGGTGTGTAGATAGTCTTGCTTTGGATTTAGGTTTTAAAACCGGAGATAAAATATTGTTTGCTGACGGAAAAAAAGTCGAGCGTTTTAACGATATTTTAGAAAGCACTCTGATTTCAAAAAATATAACAATAGATAGAGCTGGTCAACGCATTGATTTACCTGTTCCAACAGATATTATTTCTCGTTTCATTGAAAAAGAAAGTCGTGCTGTTTTCTTACCAAGAATACCGTCTATTATCGCTGGGTTTGCAGAAAACTCTCTTTGCAAACAGTCTGGACTTATGATAAAAGACCGTATTGTACAAATTGGACAAACAGAAATTAAATATCACGATCAGATTATTAACGCTCTTCAAAACTATAAAAACCAAAGTGTTTACATAGGCGTAATAAGAAACGGCAATCTCATGAGCTTTGATGTTCCGGTTTCAATAGATGGAAAAATTGGTTTCTATCCTGCCGGACTGGATTTAAATGAGCTGGATAAATTAGGTGTTTATAAACTTTCGTCCGAAAAATACTCGCTCCTATCTTGTTTTCCTGCCGGATGGAATAAGGCTGTTAAAAAACTATCTAGCTACATCAATCAGTTTAAACTTATTCTCAACCCAAACACAGGGGCATATAAGGGTCTGGGGGGGTTTGGATCAATTGGATCTCTGTTTCCGTCTGAGTGGAATTGGGAAATGTTCTGGAACTTAACAGCTTTTTTGTCATTAATGTTAGCTTTCATGAACCTTCTTCCTATACCCGCTCTTGATGGTGGTCATGTTATGTTTTTACTGTATGAAATAGTTGTTGGCAAGCCTGCCCCTGAAAAATTTGTTGAAAACGCTCAGGTGTTTGGCATGATTATTTTATTATCTTTGGTGGTGTATGCAAATGCAAATGATATTATCCGTTTATTATAAATGATTCTTGCTCTTACTTCATATCATTATATTATAATTTTTTCTTTAACAATTATAATTTCCTATTTTTTTAATATTTATGCTAAAAAGACCGGAATACCTTCTGTTTTAATGCTTATCGGGCTTGGTGTTCTTATCAACTATGTCTTATCAAGTTTTATCGGTGTTGAAAAGCCTAATCTTTTTCCCATTCTAAAGGTTATTGGTGTTTTTGGATTAATTTTAATTGTATTAGAAGCAGCTTTAGATCTTTCTTTGGTTAAAGAAAAGGTTTCTCTAATTATAAAATCAACGCTTGTGGCTTTGCTTGGTTTAGTTGGGACCGCTTATTTTTCTGCCGAGGCTCTTGTTCTTTTTGTTGAAGAAATGGATATAATTACTGGGTTAATTTATACTATTCCTCTTTCAATATTAAGCTCGGCCATTATTCTGCCAAGCGTTGAAGATCTAAATGAAAATAAAAAGGAGTTCATGATTTATGAAAGCACAATATCTGATATTTTAGGTATTATTGCTTTTTATGCTGTTTTGTCAATGGTTGGGGCGGACTCTAATGAAGGTGTTTATGGAGAGGTTTTTGGCAATCTTGTTTTCACGGTAATTTTTTCAATAATAATTTCTTATGTTCTTGTGTACGTTTTTCAAAATATTGCTGGTCATGTTAAGTTGTTTTTGTTAATAGCAATTCTTCTTCTTCTTTACGCTGTTGGAAAAATGTTTCATCTTTCCTCATTAGTTATGATATTAATTTTTGGTGTAATTTTAAATAATTACAAATTGTTTTTTTCGGGCGGCCTTGCTTCTCTTTTAAATATGGAAAGGGTTGACCACATCTTAAATGACATGAAGGTTATCACTGCTGAATCTGCATTTGTTGTTAGAACATTCTTCTTTATTATCTTTGGATGGTCTATAACTATTTCTGATTTATTTAGTTTAAAGGTTATTGGTATCGGTATTTGTATTTTATTCATCATTTATATAATCCGCGCATTATTTTTATTTCTGTTTCAAGGAAAAGATATTTTTCCACAACTTTTTTTAGCCCCGCGAGGTTTAATAACAATCCTTCTTTTCTTTGCTATACCAGAAGAAACTAGAAACGCAAACGAAGAAATAGAAGGTGTACTTTTGTTTATTATTTTAACAACATGTTTAATAATGAGTTGGGCGCTGGTTGTCCAAAAAAACAAAGAAAAATTACAAAAAGAAATTCTTGATCAGGTTAAAAACGAAAGTGTGGATAAAGATGCCGATCTTGTTGAAGCTCCTGTTGCTCAGAAAGAAACCGAAAACAATATAGAAGAATAATTAACTCTCTATTTTGTCTTTTTTCCGGCTTTTTATAGCTTTGCCTAAAACTAAATATTATGATAAATATACAAGAAACTCTTTGCACGCTTGGGATTTTAGAAATTAACGCTGGTTCTTCTACGGGTCAAACATCATATAAGTCTGATAATATAATTCATTCTTATTCTCCTGTTGATGGAAAATTAATAGGCTCAGTTTCTGTAACAACTGAAGAAGAATATGAGAAAATAATACAAACTGCTTCTCAAGCTTTTAAACATTGGCGTTCCGTTCCCGCTCCAAAAAGAGGGGAAATTGTTAGGCAATATGGAGAAAAACTTCGTAAATACAAACAGCCTTTAGGTGAGCTCGTTTCTTATGAAATGGGTAAGTCATTACAAGAGGGTCTTGGGGAGGTTCAAGAAATGATTGATATTTGTGATTTTGCAGTGGGGCTTTCTAGACAACTTCATGGTTTAACCATGCATTCTGAAAGGCCAGGACACAGAATGTATGAACAATATCATCCGCTTGGAATTGTTGGAATAATTTCTGCATTTAATTTTCCTGTTGCTGTTTGGAATTGGAATACTGCTCTTGCGTGGATTTGTGGGGATGTGTGTGTTTGGAAGGCCTCTGAAAAAACACCTCTATGTGCTGTTGCGTGTCAAAACATCTGGGTTGAGGTGGCTAAGGAAAATAACCTTCCTGAAGGAGTGTCTTGTATTGTAAATGGTGACTTTAAAGTTGGTGAGCTTATCACTAAAGATGATCGTGTTCCTCTCGTTTCAGCGACTGGATCAACTAGAATGGGAAGAATTGTTGGCTCTGTTGTTGCAGAGCGTTTTGGAAAATCTTTACTAGAACTTGGCGGGAACAATGCGATAATTATTACCCCTGATGCAGATCTTGATATAACAATAATAGGAGCTTTGTTTGGTGCTGTGGGAACGTGTGGTCAAAGATGTACCTCAACCAGAAGGCTTATTGTTCACGAATCATTATATAATGAAGTTAAAACAAAATTATCAAAAGCATATACTCAATTGAAAATAGGAAATCCTCTTGATGAAACAAATCATGTTGGACCTCTTATAGATAAAGATGCGGTTAATACCTATTTGGAAGCAATTGAAAGGGCAAAAAAGGAAGGAGGTGCCGTTTTAGTGGAGGGTGAAGTATTAAAAGGACCCAATTATACAAGCGGGTGTTATGTTAAGCCTGTAATTATAGAGGCTGAAAATCATTATGATATTGTTCAACATGAAACATTTGCGCCAATATTATATTTAATAAAATATTCTTCTCTTGATGAAGCTATAGAGATGCAAAACGGTGTTAAACAAGGTTTGTCTTCTGCTATTATGACTAATAATTTACGAGAAGCTGAAAAGTTTCTTTCTGCCTCTGGTAGTGATTGTGGTATTGCAAATGTTAATATTGGAACTAGTGGGGCTGAAATTGGCGGTGCTTTTGGTGGTGAAAAAGAAACCGGTGGGGGTAGAGAAAGCGGTAGTGACGCTTGGAAAATATATATGAGAAGACAAACAAACACTATTAATTACACCTCTGATCTTCCTTTGGCACAAGGAATTAAGTTTGATTTATAGTCTATTTATTCTTCTTTTTGGTTTTTTAGTATTTCTTCTAATTTGAATGCTAAAACAAGTTGATTTCGTCCATATGATATTTATTTTATTTAATAACTTTAATTTATTTTTTTGTACATAAAATAGTGTTTTCCTATCTCTGGAATATCAAATTCTTCTCCTTTTATTTGAAATCCTATTTTTTTATAAAATTCGATGGCAATTATCCTTGCATTACACCACAATAATGTTCCTTTTTTTTTATTATTTCTTCAACCGCTCGTGACATTATCTTTTTTCCAATTCCTCTTTTTCTATATTCTATATCTGTAGCCATGCCTCTTAGTCTATATGCCTTTTCGTTTGGAAAATATTTATTCTCTTCTGGATAAAATGTTGCGCAGCTTATTGCTTTATTATTATAAATACATGCTAAATGAAATGTTTTGCTTTCTTCGTCTCTTTTATAAGACGTGGTTGAATATGGTTTACCTTGTCTAAGATTTCTGTGTCTTATTTTTCTTATATCAAACGCATTTACTCTTTTTATTAACATCTTTTAATTTAATTTTGGTCTCTCATCTCTATTTGCCAAATCCCAAGCTGTTAAAAATATTAACTGTGTGATTTTTTTAGTTTTTTCAAAATCTATTTTTTCTATAGTATCTGTCATTTTATGATAGTCTTCGTGAACCCCATTAAAATAAAAAATTACAGGTATTTTGTTTTTTGCAAAATTATAATGATCTGATCTATAGTAATATCTATTTGGATCATCTTCCTGGTTGAATGTATAGTCTAGTTCAAGGTTTGTATATTTATTGTTTACCTCTTCGCTTATATCGTGTAATTCTTGACTAAGCATATCTGAACCAATTAAATAGACATAATTCCCATCTTTATGCCAATCATCTATTCTTCCTATCATATCAATATTAAGATTTGCAACCGTATTTTCAAGTGGAAAAATAGGTTTTTTTGTATAGTATTTTGATCCTAAAAGTCCTTTTTCTTCACCTGAAACTGGCATTATTAAAATACTTCTTCTTGGCCCATTTCCTTCTTTTTTTGCTAGCATAAAAGCCCTTGCTATTTCTAATGTTGCTGCAGTTCCTGAGCCATTATCATCTGCACCAGGAAATATTAATGTGTCATGTTTTCCTAAATGATCGTAATGGGCTGTTATAGCTATTATTTCTTCTTTTAAGTCAGATCCTTCTATATAACCAAGTACATTTTCTCCCTCAATCCACCTTTTTACTCCTAATAAATCTCTAACAAAATCTACATCACAATCATCACACTTGCATAGATGTCTATTTGATTTTACTCTAAATTTTTGAAAATATGATGTTTCTTTTCTTTTTGTATATTTATTTGTTGTTGTTACACTAGGTGGTATTCCTATTTTTTCAAAATGATTTGCAATATAATTAGCTGCCTTTTTTTGACCTGGCTTTCCTGTTTCTCTTCCCTCAAGAGAATCGGATGTTAAAATTAAAATATGTTTTTCTAATTCTGATTTTTTTATTGTTTCTGCATATTTTAAATTATTTTGTGCAATTACTGATACAGAAAAAATTAAATTTATTAAAATGATTTTTCTCATTTTTATATAATTATGCTATTACCTAATTTATTTAAATTTTAATCTTTTCTACTCTTTTTTGATGTCTCCCCCCTTCAAAATTGGTATCTAAAAAAATATCTACTATACTTTTTACTTCTTCCCATTCTAAATGTCTCGCTGGCATAGTTAATATATTTGCATTGTTATGTAATCTTGCTTGTTCTGCAATATGTGTATTCCAACATAGTGCTGATCTAATTCCTTGGTGCTTATTTGCAGACATATTTATCCCATTTCCTGTTCCACAAAATTGAATTCCTAATTTATTTTCTCCGTTTTCTATACTTTTTGCTAATTTGTGGGCAAAGTCTGGATAATCTACACTATCTAAAGAATAACACCCAAAATCTTTAATCTCTTTATTATTATTTAATAAATATTTTTTTAACTTTTCTTTATATTTAAATCCAGCATGATCACAAGCGAGTCCTATTTTCATAATTTTTAATATTGTTAATTACTTTATTTTTTATCTAAAACTATTGTTATTTTATTAACTTTTATAAATTACTTTTTGTTAATAAATAACTAGTTTTTTTTAAATTATATATTTTTTTTTAGGATGCTATTTATAAGCAATTCTAAATTTTAAAAGTCAATATTTTTTATTATATATTTTAAATTATTTACTATCTATTTTATCAACTTTTTTACATTTTAAAAGTATAATTTTTTATTAAAATTTATTGTTGATTTATATTATTAACAATTAAATAATATTGTTAATATTTATAAAAAACTAATCTTTATATGATATATATTTTTATTCAATAATTTAATAAAAAGTTAATAACTATTAAAATCTTATATATACAAATATTCAATACTATTTTTTTCAACTCAATTAACAATTAATTAATATTATACTATAATTTTTATTTTATAAAAAAAATTGTAATTATATAATTAATCTACGAACAAATTAAATGATAAAATATGTCAAATAAATTTGGTATGTTTACGCTATTAAATTAAAAACAAGATTATGAAAAATTTATTTACTCTTCTTAATATTTTATTATTCATTTTTTATAGTAATAATACTTTTTCTCAAATGAGTTATTTTGAAGATTTTGAAAGTTATACTTCTGGAAGTCCAATAGCTCAAACTTCTTCTCACTGGAATTCCTGGGATGAAATAATGAATAATTCAGTAGCACCATTTATAGATGATTGCAATGTAATAGATCCTAGTTTAAGCTCACCTATTACTGCATATAGTGGATTAAATACATTATATTTTAAAGAAAATAATGCTGGACAAGGAGGTCCTGAAGATATTTTATTTTATTTTGATACAACACAAAATATAAATCAAACTGTTTTTCCAAGTTTATCAACTCCTCATGTAGCTGGTGATATAGTTTTTTCTCAAATGATGTATGTAAGAACAGGAGCATATTTAAATTTTCAATCATTAAATAACGTAGGACAAGGAACAGGAGTATGGGCCCTAGAAGTTAATTTTGAAACAACGGGTGATATTCTAATGGGTAATACGGCAGTTCCTTCACTTGGAGCAGGATCATATCCAATAGGACAATGGTTTGAATTTAAATTTGAAATAGATTTATCAAGTAATAATTGGGAATTATTTATTGATGGGGTATCACAAGGGTCTTTTTCAAATCCTGAAAATAAAGTTTCTTCCGTTGACTATTATACTAGAGCTGGAGATGAGTACTATATAGATGATGTTTCTTTTTCTTTTACACCCGCAACACTTGCCCCAATTAATGGACAAACAGTTAGTTGTAATACTATTGAAGGCTTGTCAGGTCAACAAAGATATCCTTCTGTTGACGTAAGAAATTTTGGATTAAACGTTATAAATTCTTTTGATTTAACATTTGATTATAATGGAATACAAGTAACAGAAAATGTAAGTAATATAAATTTAGGATTTGGTTTAGGTTCTTTAGATGTAATGACTGTAGAATTTACAAATCCAATTACTTTAGCAGGGGGAACAAACCCAGCAGTTATTTATATTCATAATATTAACAGTGGAGTAAACCAAAGTACGTCAGATGATACACTAATAGTTAATATTGAAGCTGTTGCTCCTGCACCAGGAAAATTAGTTATAGGAGAAGAGGCAACAGGAACTTGGTGTTCTTGGTGTCCAAGAGGAGCTGTTGCTATGAATTGGATGGATCATGATTATGAAGGATTTTGGCAAGGAATAGCTGTACATAATGCTGATCCAATGGCTAACGCAGATTACGATGCCGGATTAGCTCCATATATAGGAGGTTATCCAAGTGGACTAGTAGATAGAGGGCCAGAAATAGATCCATCTGTTTTTAAAGGAGATTTTTTACAAAGAATTCAAGTGGCACCAAGTGCAATAATGACTAATGGTGCTCAGTTAATTGGGGACACATTAAAAGTATCTATGGTTGTAGATTTTCAAACAACTGTTGGTCCAATGTATAAATTAGCATGTGTTATAACAGAAGATTCTGTTACAGGTTCGGGACCTGATTATTATCAAGCTAATGCCTACAGTGGGGGAACATCATTAATAGATGTTGATGGAAGTGATTGGAACCAAAAACCAGGTAATGTTCCAGATTATATGATGACATACAAGCATGTTGCAAGATATATATCTCCTTCTTTTTCAGGAAACCCTATAGGAAAAACATATAATACAGGAGAAAAAGATACGGTTTGTTTTGAGTTTATATTAGATCCTAATTGGGATAAAAACCAAATTAGTATTGTAGGTATGTTTATAGATCCAAATAATATGATAGATAATGGATCATCAACTAAAATTTATGAGGCTGAAGCAAATGGATATCATCCTTGCTCCTCTGTGTCTACATCTACAGCAATACAGTTAAATGGACCAGACAATGTAAATGTTTATCCAAACCCAACATACGATAAAATTTATATAAGTAACTTAAAAGAAAATAATGTAACTTTAAAAGTATTTGATATAAGTGGAAAGGAGGTGATTTATAAAATAGTATCTAATAAAGAACAAATAGATATGTCTAAACTTTCCAAAGGAATATATCAATTTTCTTTTGAAGGAAAAGAATGGAAAGAAAATAGAAGAATAGTTAAAGATTAATTATTGATAGATAAAGCTGCTTTCTTTCCAAATCGCTTTTTAATATTTTAACTTTTATATTTTGTCCTAGTTGGAAGGTTTTTAGAGAAGAATATCCAGTTAGGCAAAATTCTTTACTATTATAGACATAATGATCATCTGTCATAGATGACAATTTAATTAACCCTTCACAACCCGAATCGTTTAAAACAACATAAACACCCCATTCTGTTATTCCAGAAATTTTTCCCTTAAATACATTACCAATTTTATTTTTAAAATAAAGTGCTTGCATGTATTTAAAAGAAGCTCTTTCCGCAAGATTTGCATTTCTTTCTGTTTCAGAACAATGTTTACATAAGCCTTCTAAATTGAGCGAAGAAAAAGAATCTACTTTTAAAATAAACTTTAATATTCTGTGAACGAGTAAATCAGGATATCTTCTAATGGGAGATGTAAAATGAGAATAATAAGAAAAAGCTAATCCAAAATGACCAATGTTTTTGGTAGTATACTTTGCTTTAGCCATCGAACTAGCAACAAGGTTTTGAAAAAGTGTTTTTTCACCACTTTCTAAAGTTTCCTTTAAAAAAGCATTTAATTTTTTGGGCAGATTATCTCCTAACTTAAACGAGTAATTATAATCAAATTGTTTGGCTATTTTAGACAAAATAGAGAGTTTATCTATATTAGGTTTATCATGAATTCTATAAATAGAATTAAACGCATAATTTTTATTAATATATGTAGCAACAGTTTTATTAGCTAAAAGCATAAATTCTTCAATTAAGCTGTTTGTTTGAAGATAACTTTTGTGTTTTAAGCCGATAGGAACATTGTTTTTATCAAGTAAAAACTTTATATCAGAGCTTTCAAAGTTAATAGACCCGTCTAATATTCTGTTGTTTTTTAATAGTTTGGCCGTTTTATTTAGAAAAGAAAGCTCTTCTACAAAAACACCAGAGTTATTATCTATACAACTTTGTGCCGACTCATATGTAAAACGATGGTTAGAACAAATAATCGTTTCCGAAAAATAGAAGTCGTTAATATTTGCTTTATTATCAAGTTTAAAAATAACTGAAAAAGCTAGCCTGTCAACATTAGGTTTTAAAGAACAAATGTCATTGGAAAGATTTTCAGGCAACATAGGTATAACACGATCAGCAAGATAGACACTATTTCCTCTTTTTTTTGCTTCATTATCAAGCAGATCAGCAGGTTTAACATAAAAAGAAACATCAGCAATATGAACCCCAACTTCCCAGAGATTTTTGGAAAGTTTTTTAACAGAAAGAGCATCATCAAAATCTTTTGCGTCTTCAGGGTCAATTGTAAATGTATTTGTGTTTCGAAAATCTAAACGAGACTTAAGTATCGACGGGCTAATAGAAAGGGTTTTGTTTTTTGAGAAGTCTAGTAAGTCTTTTTCAAAAAAATCAGATAGTCCATGGTCATATATTATAGAGTCAATAGCAGTAAAATGATTGTTTTTTTCTCCTAACACACGAATTATTTTTCCAACAGGGTTTTTACCTCCACTTAGCCAAGAAGTAACCTGCACTAATACTTTTTTGTTTTTATAATGAGATTTAAATAAAGATTTTGGAATAAAGATATCAAAAGGAACTTTTTTGTTATCGGCAACTAAAAAACAACCAGAGGAAGAAACATCTAAAACGCCAACAAAGGAATTTTTTTTTCTTTCAACAACTTTTGTTATCTCAGCGAGTTTTTTCTTTTTACTTACACTATATACAGTAATTTCAACAATATCATCTGCTAAAGAAAACAAAGAGAGGTGCATTGGAACAAAATATTCTGAATCTCCAACAGAAACATAGACTCCTTTTTTAGAGGTGTTTTTAACCACACCAGCTAGACATAAATTTTTTAAATTTAATCTAAAATAGCCTCGTCTAATCTCTTTTATATATGAAGACGCCTTAAGTTCTTCAAGAAGATCACATATAATGGTTTTAATATTTTGATTTTTAATATTTAGTTTTTTAGCGATCTGCTTATAGTTCATTGACAAGGAAGGGTTTTCTTTGTATATAGAGCGAATTGAAGCAAATAAATTCTTTTTTGAAAAGTTTCTTACAGCCTTGGGTTTTTTATTTTTCTTTTTGCGCATAATGTAAGTGATAAAAATAATCTTAATTTTACCTTGTGAAAAATTTTAAGCCAAAATATTTTATTCTTATTTTTTTTGTTATTGCAATAAGCTCATGTAGAAGCAAGAAAACATTTAATGGAACAGCAGAGTTACCTTGTCCTGATCATGATGGTGTAAATATTGAAGAAGACAAAAAGTCTAAATGGAGACTGGTGCTATATAAAGACGGGAGAAGTGTCTTTGGAAAGAAAAAAAGAGGAAAAACAAAATTATTTAAAAAGTAATAATAGTAAGGAACATTAGTTTAAACGTTCTTTTGGAAGGCATAACATAAACGAAAAAAAGGAGCTCTACTCATAGAGACTCCTTCTGTTCGCTTGCTCCCCCTCTAGGACTCGAACCTAGGACCCTCTGATTAACAGTCAGATGCTCTAACCAGCTGAGCTAAGGAGGAGTAAAAAAAGGTTGACAAAAATAAGAGAAAGCTTTAAATAATAAAATATATTTGCTAAAAAATTTTTATGAGCCTTTTAGTTGTAGGAACAGTAGCGTTTGATGCTATTGAAACACCATTCGCAAAAACAGATAAAATCATTGGAGGAGCAGCCACATATATTTGTCATTCTGCAAGTTTTTTTTCAAAAAATATAAATCTAGTTTCAGTCGTTGGAGAGGATTTTCCCAATAAAGCTATTAACAGTCTAAAAGAAAAAGGTGTTGATGTAAAAGGGTTGCAAATTAAAGAAGGAAGAAAGACATTTTTTTGGTCGGGAAAGTATCACAATAACATGAACTCAAGAGACACGCTTAAAACGGAATTAAATGTTTTAGAAGATTTTGATCCGATTGTCCCAAAACAGTACACCAAATCAGAATTCTTAATGTTGGGAAATTTAATGCCCTCAGTTCAAAAAAGGGTGCTGGAACAAATGCAGGAAAGACCAAAACTTATTGTTTTAGACACCATGAACTTTTGGATGGATAACTTCATGCCAGATTTAAAAGAAGCCTTAAAAAACACGGATGTATTAACAATTAACGATGATGAAGCAAGACAGCTATCGGGCGAATATTCTTTGTTGATAGCAGCAAAAAAGATTCTAACAATGGGGCCAAAATATTTAATAATTAAAAAGGGAGAACACGGAGCGATTTTGTTTGGTGAAGATAAAATGTTTTATTCTCCAGCCGTAATGCTTGAGAATGTTATTGACCCAACAGGAGCGGGAGATTCGTTTGCCGGAGGTTTTATAGGGTATTTAGCAAAAACAAAAGAAATTACTTTTGACAACATGAAAAAAGCAGTTGTATACGGGACAGTCTTAGCGTCATTTACCGTGGAAAAACTGGGGATAGAAAGTATAGAAAACATAGAAGAAGAAAAAGTTAATAAAAGATTGGCTGAAATAAGAAGCGTAGTTTCTTTTTAAAATAATGTAGAGTTGTTGTTTCGACTTTGATTTTCGTACCAAACATCAGAAACAAGATCAGCCCCCTCAGCAGCAGAAACAGCCAAACGATCACAACGTTCGTTTTCAACATTGTTGTTGTGTCCTTTTACCCACAAAAAACGGATAGAATGCTTTTTGTAAACAGATAAAAAACGAATCCACAAGTCGGGGTTTTTCTTTCCTTTAAAGTTCTTTTTTTGCCAATCAAATAACCAACCTTTTTCAATTGCATTAACAACATATTTTGAGTCAGAATAAACAACAATTTCTGAGTTCAGTTTTTTAACGTTTTCAATACCAACAATAACCGCCAACAGTTCCATACGATTGTTAGTGGTTAATAAAAACCCTTTGCTAATTTCTTTTCTATGTTTACCGCTTAGCATTACAACCCCATAACCCCCTCTTCCAGGATTACCCTTAGCAGAACCATCGGTATAAATTATGATTGACACTTTTTGATGTAATTTAAAATTGTTGGCGCAAAAAACTGATGCTCTAAAATAGAGATTTTTTTTGAGAGAGACTCTGCTGTTTCAGCCGTAGAAACATTGCATTTTTCTTGAAATAGTATTTTTCCTTGATCATAAAACTCATTTACCAAATGAATTGTTATACCAGAATAAGGTTCATTATTTTCTATAATGGCTTTATGAACATTCATGCCAAACATTCCTTTACCACCATATTTTGGAAGTAATGAGGGGTGAATGTTTATGATTCGGTTTTTATAAAAAGCCACAAGTTTTTTAGGAATCTTTAATAAAAAACCAGCCAAAACAATAAAATCAATCTTTTTTTCTAATAGCTTGTCGTTAAATTCAGAAAAATTAAAAAGCTGCTTTTTTGAAAAAACAAAGCTATCAATGCCATGTTTTTTTGCGCGTTGTAAAATAAATGAAGATCTGTTATTTGATGCTATAAGCGCAACTTTTGCATGTGTACAACTAGAAAAATATTCTAATATTTTTTCTGCATTAGATCCAGAGCCAGAACCAAAAATTGCTATGTTTTTCAATTAAGTTAAATTTTTTCAAAAATAAAATAAACAACCGGATGTTAAAATAGAAAATAATAAAGTTTGCAAATTCTTTAATTAATAGTTTTATTTGCAAAGTAATAACTATAAAAAAAAAATTATGTCAGATATTTCAGAAAAGGTAAAAGCAATAATTGTAGACAAGTTAGGAATTGATGAAAACGAAGTTACTAATGAAGCAAGTTTCACTAATGATTTAGGTGCTGATTCATTAGACACAGTCGAACTAATAATGGAGTTTGAAAAAGAATTTGATATACAAATACCAGATGATCAAGCTGAAGCAATATCAACAGTAGGCGATGCGGTAAAATATATTGAGTCTGCTTAAATAGCTATGACAAGAAGAGTTGTTATCACGGGTATAGGAGCGTTAACACCAATTGGTAATAATACTAAAGATTATTGGAGCTCTTTAAAAAATGGTGTTAGTGGAGCGGCCCCTATTACATATTTTGATACAGAAAATTTTAAAACAAAGTTTGCCTGCGAACTAAAAGACTTTCAACCAACGGATTTTTTAGACAGAAAAGAATCAAGAAAGCTTGATAGGTTTAGCCAATATGCCATGATTGTGGCGCAAGAAGCATTTAATGATGCCAAATTAGAAAACCATAATATTGTTTCTGAGCGCGCAGGTGTTATTTGGGGATCGGGAATAGGGGGCATGGAAACTTTTTTTGGTGAATCCGCAGGCTTTGCCAAAGGAAATGGCGTTCCCAGATTTAATCCTTTTTTTATTCCAAAGCTAATTTCAGACATACCCGCGGGTCATATTTCAATTAAATACAAGCTTAGAGGACCTAATTTCACAACAGTATCTGCTTGCGCATCTTCAACAAACGCATTAATAGATGCGTTTAATTATATTAAGTGGGATAAAGCAGACATGTTTGTTGTTGGCGGATCAGAAGCGTGTATATTTGAGCCAGGAATAGGGGGCTTTAATGCAATGATGGCTTTGTCAACTAGAAACGATGATCCAAAAACAGCATCCCGCCCATTCGATAAAGATAGAGACGGTTTTGTAATGGGAGAAGGTGCGGGGGCATTTATAATCGAAGAGTATGAACATGCAATAAATAGAGGCGCAAAAATATATGCTGAGGTTGTAGGCTCGGGCCTCACAGCAGACGCACACCACATAACAGCTCCTCACCCAGAGGGTTTAGGAGCGCTCAACGTAATGAGAGAAGCAATAAGTGAGGCAAAAATTAATAAAGAGGAGGTTGATTATATTAATGTTCATGGAACATCAACCCCGCTTGGAGATGTTGCTGAAACAAAAGCAATAAAACAATTATTTGATAATCACGCATACAGCTTAAATATAAGTTCTACGAAATCTATGACGGGACACCTCCTTGGTGCAGCAGGAATTATAGAGGCTATTGCTGCGGTGTTGGCGATTAAACACAATATTGTTCCGCCGACGATTAACCATCACACGCAAGATCCAGAAATAGATAGCAAGCTGAATCTTACTCTCAATGTAGCTCAAAAGAAAGAAATACGATATGCACTAAGCAATACGTTTGGTTTTGGAGGGCATAACGCATCAATACTTTTTAAAAACCCAGAACTATAACATTTTTTTCAAGATACTTAATAAAATCTTTTTTTCGTTTGAAAAAGAAAAAGAGTCGTTTTAACTATAGAGAAGAAATATATAAAACAGCTTTTCAACACAAGTCATATTGTAAAACAAACAACAACGAACGTTTAGAATTTTTAGGAGATGCTATTTTATGTTTTGTTGTTTCAGAATATATTTATGATGAAAATAAAACACAAAAAGAAGGATATTTATCAAAAAAGAGAGCTGTAATAGTTGCCAGAAAACACTTAAATATGGTAGGAAAAAGAGTGATAAACAAGGAATTACTAAAAACAAAAACAGAAACAATAAGTGATAATATATATGGAAACGCTCTTGAAGCTCTTATAGGCGCAATATATATCGAAAGAGGGATAAAAGAGGTAAAACAATTTATTATAGATAAAATTATTAATTCCGAATTTGTTGACGAATTGATAAATACTGATTATAAAAGTAACCTTCAAAAAATTATTCAAAAAAATCAAAACGATATAAAATATAATTTAACAAACACAAAAGGACCGGAACACGATAAAGAGTTTTATGTGACTTTGTTTATTGATAACAAGCAAATAAGCCGCGCAAAAGGACGCTCTTTAAAGGAAGCGGAGCAAAACGCCGCGAAAAAAGCATTAAAAAGTGTATCTTAGCTGAAATGAAAAAACGCTTTATATTAGAACCGGTTGAAGAAGATTTTAGGGTTTATGCCATTAACAGTCATGCAAAAGGCTATTCACTTTGTTGGAAGATAAATCAACAATTTAAAATAGACCTAGAAAGAGTTAGTGAAGCAGTTGTACAAAACAGTGTTTTTGTTCGCTACAACTATAAAAGCAACGAAGGGCAAGAGTTTAATGTAATAACAAACAGATCAAAAGAAGGCTACTTTATTCCTGATCACAAGGCCGTAAACTACTTTTTGGTTGTTAATAAAAAGCATAATCAAAAAAAATTATTAGAAGAATTAAAAAAAAACAGTGAAATATTATTTGCTTTTGAGCTTGAACTAGAAAAGAGCAAATACACAGAAAGATTTATATTTAATGATACGTAAAACTAAAATAATAGCAACAATTGGGCCCGCAACTAGCTCAAAAGAAATGATCAAAAGATTAATATCAAGAGGCGTTAACGTGTGTAGACTTAACTTCTCACATATTGATCATGAAACAGCAAAAGAAATAATAACCTCTATTAAAGAAATTAACCAAGAGCTGCATACGCACACAGCAATATTAGCAGACCTACAAGGGCCTAAAATTAGGGTTGGCCAACTACCATCATCGTTTAAGTTGGTAAGGGGTAAAGAAGTGATTATTTGTACAAAAAAAAGAGCAAACACAATTCCTGTTAATTATAATAATTTTGCTAAAGACGTAAAGAAAAGAGATGTCGTTTTGTTAGATGATGGAAAGCTGAGTTTAAAAGTGGTTTCTTCAAATGGAAAAGACACTGTAAAATTAAAAGTAGTACACGGAGGGTTGCTTCATTCGTTCAAGGGAATTAACTTGCCAAATACAAAAATCACCCTTCCTTGCTTAACTAGAAAAGATAGAAAGGATTTAGCGTTCATATTAAAAGAAAAAATAGAGTGGATTGGACTATCTTTTGTCCGTTCTTCGGAGGACATTAAAAAGCTGAAAAGAATAATTAAGCGAGCAAAAGTAACTCATAAAGTGATTGCTAAAATTGAAAAACCACAAGCAATAAAAGAATTAGACACAATCATTAATGAGTCGGAGGCAATAATGGTGGCAAGAGGAGATTTGGGCGTCGAGGTTCCAACACAAAAAGTTCCTGCATATCAAAAGAGCATCGTTGAAAAATGCATTGCTGCATCTAAACCGGTAGTTATTGCGACCCAAATGCTCGAAAGCATGACCGAAAACCCTCGAGCAACTAGAGCTGAGGTAAATGACGTTGCTAATTCAGTTATAGATGGTGCGGACGCTGTTATGTTAAGCGGTGAAACATCTGTTGGTCAACATCCTCTAAAAGCGGTAGACACTATGAGAAAAATAATTCGTGATGTTGAAAAAAGCAAACACAGTATTTCAAAAAATCAACCACCTAGAGAAATAACAAATAAAGAAAGGCTTTTATCTGAGGCGATATGTTCAAACGCATGCTCAATAGCCGAAACGGCTAACGCTAAAGCAATTATTGCAATAACATATTCTGGCTATAATGCAATAAAAACCTCAAGCTTTAGGCCAAATGCTTTTATATATGTTTTTACGCATAATCACACGATATTAAACACTCTAAGTTTGGTTTGGGGGGTAAGAGGTTTTTATTACGATAGGGGGGCAACTACAGATCAGACTATTGAGGAAACAATCAACTTTTTGAAGCAAAACAAATTAATAAGGAAAAATGATTTTGTTGTTAACCTTGCCAGTATGCCGGCACAAGAAAAAGGAATGACAAATGTCATGAAATTAAGTAAAGTAAAATAATATGATAAACAAGAAACTATTAGCAGAAATATGTGAGGTTGCAGGTGCTCCAGGCCACGAACAAAGAGTTAGAGAAATTGTAATAAAACAGGTAAAACCACTTGTTGATGAAATTAGAATTGACAACATGGGAAATGTTGTGGCTATAAAAAAAGGAAAAGAAAGGAAAAAAGTAATGATTGCGGCCCATATGGACGAAATAGGCTTTATCGTTACACACGTAGACGATCAAGGGTTTATATATTTTCATACTTTAGGAGGTTTTGATCCAAAAACCCTGACCGCACAAAGGGTTATAATTCATGGAAAAAAAGATGTTATTGGTGTTATGGGTAGCAAGCCAATACATCTGATGAGCGTGGCTGACAGGGCAAAAGTACCAACGATAAAAGATTATTTTATTGATACTGGCATGACAAAAAAAGAGTTAGATAAGCTTATTTCTGTTGGGGACACGATTACTAGAGACAGAAAATTAATTGAGATGGGAGAGTGTTTAAATTGTAAATCTATGGACAACAGGGTTTCGGTTTTTATACTTATTGAAATGTTAAGAGAAATGAAAAACATTCCTCCGTATGATGTTTATGCTGTTTTTACTGTACAAGAAGAAATAGGAATTAGAGGGGCAAATGTTTCGGCAATGGATATCAATCCTGATTTTGGTTTTGGTCTTGATACGACTATTGCTTGGGATACACCGGGAAGCACAAAACAAGAAAGAGTGTCGGCTCTAGGTGAGGGGGCTTGTATTAAGGTTATGGATTCGTCAACTGTATGTGACTATAGAATGGTAGCCTATATGAAAGAAATAGCCAAAAAGAAAAAAATTAAAACACAGTTAGAAATCTTGCCGGCTGGAGGAACGGACACATCTGGAGTTCAAAGGATGAATCCGGGAGGTAGCATCGCAGGTGCGGTTTCTATACCCACAAGACATATACATCAAGTTATCGAAATGGTCAACAAAAAAGATGTTAGAGCGGCCATAGATCTTCTTGGGGGGTGTGTTGAAAACCTTAATTCTTATGATTGGAATTTTAAATAGATTTAAAACATTAAAGGAAAGTTAAAAATAAAAACTATCTTTAAAAAAATTAAACAATCAAAAATGAAAAAAATAACATACCTTTTTATAGCAATTTCAATAGTATTTGCATCATGCACAAAAGAGGAAGGTTGCACCGATTCAAGAGCAACCAATTACAAATCAAGCGCAGAGTCTGACGATGGTTCATGTGTTTTTTCAATTGCTGGAGGAGAGTGGATAACACAATCTATTTCTGCAAGTGGAACAATGTCGGTTTCTTTAATGGGAATACCGTTTTTAGATAGCGCAATAAATTATATAGAAACAGATTCATTAGAACCATATAAGTTATCTTTTTTTGATGATAATACCTATGTTGAATACGATCAGTCTAACCAGGAGGTAGAGGGCGGAACTTGGTCTGTTTCAGGAACTGAACTAACAATAAATACACCAGACACAACACTAATTGGAACACTTGAGGATGTTAGCAAAACAAACGCAACAATAATTATGGATTTTTCAGAAAACTTCACTGAAGACGGAGCAACATTCGATATTAATCTAACACAAACGTTATCCCTTTCTAGAGATTGGTAGATGAAAACTGCTTTAAAAACCTAACATCATTTTCGTAAAATAAGCGAATATCATCAATACCATACAGAAGCATTGCAATTCGTTCTATGCCCATACCAAAGGCATAACCACTATATTTTTTGGAGTCAATACCGCAGTTTTCTAAAACGTTTGGATCAACCATTCCACAGCCAAGAATCTCAAGCCACCCCGTACCTTTAGTAATTCTATAGTCAGACTCTTTTTCTAAACCCCAATAGATATCTACCTCTGCAGAAGGCTCTGTAAAAGGAAAGTATGAGGGACGAAGTCTAATCTTAGTATTCTTTCCAAACATTTCTTTTGCAAAGTAAAGAAGAGTTTGTTTTAAGTCAGAAAAACTAACTTTTTCATCAATGTATAACCCCTCTACTTGATGAAACAAGCAGTGTGCTCTTGCGGAAATCGCCTCATTTCTATAAACTCTTCCAGGAGAAAGTGTTCTAATTGGAGGCTTATTTGACTGCATGTGTCTAACCTGAACAGAGGACGTGTGTGTTCTAAGAAGAACATCAGGATTTGTTTGAACGAAAAAAGTGTCTTGCATGTCTCGGGCAGGATGATCTTCAGGAAGGTTTAAAGCTGTAAAGTTATGCCAATCATCCTCTATTTCTGGTCCATGAGAAACACTAAAACCAATACTGTTAAAAATGGAAATAATTTTTTGTTCAACAATAGATATAGGATGTCGGCTTCCTATTGAAGAATTTTTTACAGGCTTAAACAAATCAGGTTTTGGGCCAGTATTGTTTTCAGAAAACAAAGGTTTTAAGGAAGAGATTTTTGTTTGAACTAAATTTTTAAGATTGTTAATCGCTAAACCAAATTCTTTTTTTTGTTCATTTGGAACCTCTTTAAAGCTATTAAAAAGAGAGGTTAAATGTCCCTTTTTTCCTAAATATGAAAGCCTAAAACTTTCTAATTCTTCTTTAGAAGAAGGAGAAAAACCCTCAACCTTTTTTACTAAACTATCAATCTTTGATAACATACAATAATTTCTATATATTTGCTAAAGTAATTACAAAATAACAATATTTATGCGAATTAAATCGTCTTTCATAATATTTACAAGTTTTTTCGCATTATCATTAATGGTTCTAACTTCTTGTACAAAAGAAAGCAGTCCTACTGTAGGTGTTGTTATTGTTGTTGACCAACAAAAAAACCCAATCGCCGATGCTAGAGTAACACTATCTATTAACGACGATCTTGTAAGCAATCAAGGGGCAACACCAATAGGCGAATTAACTAGAACAGAATACACGGACGTTCAAGGAAGAGTAGAATTCACATATGAATTAGAAGCAATTTTTGATATTAACATTCAAAAACTAAGTGGAAACGACACTTTAATTGGTCAAAACATGATTGCTTTGGTTAGGGGTGAAACCGTCACAAAACGAGTTACGATTAACTAATATATTTTATTATACCCTCTTTAATTAGTTTTTCTTGGTCTATTTCTGATAGGTTTTTTATAGCCCTAACTTCTTCATAGTGAGGCCAACCATCCTCATCAACACCATTAAATCTATAATAACCAAAAGAACTAAGAATCTTACAGGTTGCTATATGTAAAACATCTACCTTTTCCTCTTTACTAAAGCTTTTTTCTGGCATATTCAGCTCTTGTAGCCCAATTAAATATAAAACACCTTTTAGTGTTATATCGTAATCAAATTGTTTTTCAAGACGCGCAATTAGAAGACTCCAATTTTTTTCTAAATCTTTCATGACACAAAAATAAACTTAATATCTTTACAAAATGAGTTATTTAGATATAGCTATTGTAATACCTTTTTTATACTCAACAATTAAGGGGTTTTCAAATGGACTTATTAAAGAAGTAACTGGTTTAATTGGTTTTGTTTTCGGGGTGTATTTTGCTATTAACTTTTCTGCTTATTTAGAGCCTAAAATATCTGTTTATTTCACGGGATACGAAGATTTTATACCAATTATCACATTTGTTATTTTATTCGGAATTATTATACTATCAATTCGTTCGGTAGGCTTTATTTTAGATAAATTAACGAAGGCGCTTGCTCTTGGCATAATTAGCAAGCTACTAGGTGCAGTTTTCGGGTTTTTAAAAGTTTTATTGATACTAAGTTTTTTAATTTTTATAGTAAAAGATTATCAACTAATCAATTTAGAAAAATTTGATAAAACAGTGTTATTAAAGCCAATAGAAAATGTTTCAACCCAAATAATACCGAACATTAATAAACATAGAAACGAAGTTTTAGAAAAGATAGATAAAAAAACAAAAAAGGCAAAAGAAAAAATTAATCTTCAATAGCACAGAGACCAGGAAGGTTTTTGCCCTCTAAATATTTGAGCATAGCGCCTCCTCCTGTTGAAACATAAGACACACTATTGTTCAAACCAAACTTTTTAATTGCCGCAACAGAATCACCTCCACCTATTAAAGAAAAGGCGCCATTTTTTGTAGCTTCAGCAACTGCAAACCCAACTTTTTTTGTCCCGTTTTCAAAGCTGGACATTTCAAAAACCCCCATTGGACCGTTCCAAATAATTGTTTTTGACTTTAAAATAGCTGCACAAAACAGTTGTATACTTTTTTCTCCAATATCAAATCCAGCAAATTCTTTTGGAATGCTATAGATATCGGAATTATTAATTAAACAGTCATTACTGAATTCAGACCCATTTACGGAATCAATAGGAAGTAATAAGTTAACATTTTTATTATTAGCCTCCAAAACCAATTCTTTTGCTAAGTTTAATTTATCTTCTTCAACCAGAGAGTTTGATATTTCTCCACCCAAAGCTTTTATAAAGGAATATGCCATCCCACCTCCTATAATTAAATTATCTACAATGTTATATAATGACCTAATAACATCAATTTTTCCTGATATTTTGGCGCCACCAATAATAGCAGTAACAGGCCTGTTGGTATTTTTCATAACGCTTTTTAATGCTAAAAGTTCTTTTTCAACCAAGAACCCAACACACTTTTTGTTGTTAAAGAAGGCGGCAATTTTTGATGTTGATGCGTGATCTCTATGAAGCGTTCCAAAGGCATCATTAATATACCAATTACCAAGACGAGCTAAGTCTTTTGCAAAACTCACACAGCCTAGTTTTTCGTTTTTATTAAAACGCATATTTTCTAGTAGAAAAACAGACCCAGGATTCGAGTTGTTAATTTTTTCAACCGCGAATGTTTCGAGATAATTTTGTAAAAAAACAACCTTTTGTTTTAGTAATTTTGAAAGCTCATCAACAATGTTGATTAACGAAAAACGAGATTCGAACGTGCCTTTTGGCCTTCCTAAATGTGATAATATTACCGCCTTACCTCCGGATTTTATAACATAATTTATTGTGTCTAAAGCACCAACAATTCTACTGTTATCTGTAACAATTAAATCATTATTCAAAGGAACGTTAAAATCTACTCTAATAAGCGCAATTTTATCGCTAAAATTAATATTGCTGATTTTTTTCATTTCACAAAAATAAAAACATAAATTTTTTAATTTTGAATAAGAACAAAAAAAATGCTTTTCAGAGACATCCCAGGAAATAACGAAATAAAACAAAAGCTAATAAATGGTGTTGTTAACGGCAGAATCGCACATGCACAGTTGTTTTGCGGGCCAAACGGAAATGCCAAATTAGCCTTGGCGCTTTCATATGCTAGATATGTAAATTGTCAAAGCAAATTACCTACAGACTCTTGTGGATCTTGTTTAAGTTGTAAAAAATATAACAATCTTGAACATCCAGATCTTCATTTAGTGTTTCCTGTAATAAAAACAACTAAAATAAAAAACACAATTAGTGACCATTATTTAAGCGAATGGAGAAACCTAGTTATAGATAACGCATATTTATCTGTTCAAGATTGGGCAGAAGAATATAAAGGTGAAAATAAAATGGGGCAAACAGGAATGATATATAAAGATCAAGCCAAAAGTATAAGTGAAAAAATTAAGTTGAAAAGTTATGAGTCTAATTATAAGATTGTTCTCATATGGTGTGCCGAACTTATGAACAAAGATGCTGCAAATAAGCTTCTGAAACTTATTGAAGAGCCACCTCAAAAAACACTTTTTTTACTTACAACTAATAATAAAAACAGTCTTCTTAAAACCATACTGTCAAGATTACAAATTACAAATATTGCTAATTTTAAAAAAAATGACCTGTTAACTTATTTTGATCATCTTGAAAAAGATCAATATAAACTAGTTGAAGAACAGGCAGAGGCATTAAATTATGATTTAGGGTCAATAATAAAGCTTTTGAAAAATCAAGATTCAGAGATAACATATTTTCAGTTTTTTGCAAATTGGATGAGGTTTTTGTACAAGAAAGATGTTCAAAAAATAGTTGATTGGAATGAAAAAATATCAATTCTTGGCAGAAAAAATCAAATAGAGTTTTGCAATTATTCTATTAATATTATAAGGGCATGTTTAATATATAAACTAGGTATACAAACAAATACAATCATAAAAAAAGAAGAAAAAAAATTTATAAAAAATTTTTCTCCATACTTAAATCAGGATAATATTTTAAATATCGCAAACAAACTAGAGGAAACAATTTTCGCTATTAGAAGAAATGCAAATTCTAAAATTTTATTTTTTTACTTATCATTAGAGTGTTTAAAATTGTTAACTTTAAAGTCGAATTAATTCTAATTTAATATGGCTTGTGGAAACTGTAATACGTGTGATGTTTCAGAAAAAAGAGGCTGTGGAACTAGCTCAGTGTTTGATTGGTTGTATCAAATAGAAAGTGTTGATGAAAACAACAGAAAACTTGTTGAAGTACAATTTAAAGGAGATCGAAAAGATTTTTTCACCAATGTTGAGGGACTAGATCTTTCTGTTGGAGATTGGGTTGCTGTTCAGGCTGAGAAATCCGGTCACGACATTGGAAAAATCACAATGATAGGCGAATTGGTACAATTACAAATTAAAAGAAAAAATAGAGATGTTAAAAAAGAACCTCTTAGAAAACTCTATAGAAAAGTAGAAGAAAAAGAGTTAACAAAGTGGACTGAACTAATTAAAAAAGAAACGGACATTTTAGAAACCGCTAATAGAATTATTCAAAAACACAAACTAGAAATGAAGCTTTCAGATATTGAGTTTCAAGCTGACAATACAAAAGCAACATTTTTTTACACAGCAGAAAAAAGAGTAGACTTTAGAAATTTAATTAAGGATTACTCAAAAGAATTTAAGGTTAGAATAGAAATGAAGCAAATAGGTGTTAGGCAAGAGGCGGCGAAAATAGGCGGCCTAGGTTCTTGTGGAAGAGAGTTGTGTTGTTCAACATGGATGACAGAATTTCCTTCAGTATCAACATCTGCAGCAAGATATCAACAATTATCGATTAATCCTCAAAAAATTTCGGGTCAATGTGGAAGATTAAAATGTTGTTTGAATTTTGAGTTAGAAACATACACTGAAGCTATTAAGGAATTTCCAAGCTCGAAAACTAAATTAAAATTTAAAAACGGGGAAGCTAAGTTTGCTAAACTAGACGTATTCAAACAAAAGATGTATTATTTTTATGTAAACTCACCAATGGATGTTTTTGAGCTACACGTAACTAGCGTTAAGCAAATTATTAAGTTAAACAAAGAAGGAAAACAGCCTGAAAAAATAGATGAGTTTGTGATGCTTGAAGAAGAAAATAGAATAACCTTTAAAGATGGGAGTGGAAAAGGATCTGTTAATCGTTTTGATAATAAAAACAAAAAAAAGCGCTTTAAAAAGAAGAGAGTAAAATGAAAAAAGCAGTTTTTTTTATAACATTATTTGTTTTTATTTCCTGTAATAAAAATAATGTTTATCAGCAATTTTTTGATATTCCGGAAAATACATGGCATAAAGATTCACTGATTAATTTTGAATTAAATGATTTAGACACAGCCATTAATTATAAGGTTTTTTTAAATATAAGACATGGCGTCGAATATAAATATCAAAATATATTTTTATTCTCAAAAACAGATTATAATAAAGATACTTTGGAAATATATTTATGTGACAATGGTGGTAAATGGTATGGTAAAGGGTGGGGTGATGTTAAGGAGGTTACAGTAGATATATCTAATGTTAATGATAAAAAAATTACAAAATCAAGTGGCGTATTCTTTGAACAAGCAATGAGGTATGGCGATAAAGAGAGTATTGACAATCTACAACATATTCACTCTTTAGGAATTTTAATTCAACAAAACAATGATTAAAAGATCAATTCTATTAATTTGGATAATCATACTTAGTCCATTTTTATCTTTGTTTTTTTTAGTTCAACTAGCATCTTTTGAGTTTTTTGGACCTCTACCAAGCTTACAACAATTAGAAGATCCTAAAAGCAATCTCGCTACAGAAATTATTTCAGAAGACGGTATAGTTCTAGGAAAATATTTTTTTGAGAATAGAACAAAAGTTGAGTTTGATGAAATTTCAGACAACTTAATTAATGCCCTGATAGCAACTGAAGATATTCGTTTTAAAAACCATTCTGGAATTGATGTGCGAGCCCTTGTTAGAGCAATATTAGGGGCGATTAAGGGTGATGTTAGTTCGGGTGGAGCCAGCACAATAACTCAACAGTTAGCAAAAATGTTGTTCACTGAAAAACCCGCAACAGGAGTGCAAAGAGTTTTACAAAAACTAAAAGAATGGGTTATTTCCGTTCAACTTGAAAAGAGGTATACAAAAAATGAGATTTTAACTATGTACCTAAATAGATTTGATTGGGTAAATAATGCAGTTGGCATCGAGTCCGCGTCAAAGGTTTATTTTAACAAAGATCCCATAGACTTAGAAATAGAAGAAGCAGCAATGTTAGTTGGCATGCTAAAAAACCCTTCGCTTTATAATCCAAACAGAAGAATAGAATTAACCAAATCTAGAAGGGATGTTGTGTTATATCAAATGATGAAATATAAATTTATTCCAGATTCTATTTATAAAAAAAGCATAGAAAAAGAAATAATTTTAGATTTTAAAAAAGCCAGTCACAATAGAGGTTTGGCACCATATTTCCGAGAATACCTAAGAACAGAAATGAAAAAATGGTGTTCGAAAAATACAAAAGCAGACGGCAAAAGTTACAATCTTTATACAGATGGATTAAAAATATATACCACAATTAATTCTAGATTACAATTTTTTGCGGAGGAAGCAATGCGCACGCATTTGTTTAAACTTCAAAATGATTTTTATAGACACTGGAGGGGTTATACTAATGCTCCTTTTCCTGAAGATTTTGAAAAAGAGCAAATAGATGAAATTTTAAATCAAGCGATAAAACGATCAGAAAGGTATATTAAGTTAAAAAAAACCGGAACACCGGAGTTAAAAATCAAAGAAATCTTTAACAAAAAAGTTCCAATGAAATTGTTAGCGTGGGATAAAAAAATTAAAAAAATACTTCCAAAAAAGGATTTGGAAGATTATTTTACTTCAGGCGACACAATCTTTTCGTGGTTTAGAGAAATAGATACTATTTTATCTCCTGTCGATTCAATATACTATAATAAATTTTTTATACACTCTGGCTTAATGAGTATGGACCCAACGAATGGACATGTAAAGGCATATGTTGGAGGAATTAACTATAAACATTTTAAATATGATCATGTAACTATTGGCAAAAGACAGGTGGGGTCTACATTCAAACCTTTTTTATACTCTTTAGCAGTCCAGGAAGGTTTTTCCCCATGCTACAAAGTGTCAAATATTCCCGTTGTATTTGATAAAAAAAGATGGGGATTAGATAAAGATTGGGCTCCACAAAATTCGGGAGACGACTTCGAGGGGCTTTCCTTAAGTATGAAGTTTGGTTTAGCAAATTCAATAAATTCCGTAACAGCATACATTATGAAACAGTTTGGACCACAAGCAGTAGTAGATCTTGCGAAAAAAATAGGGATAAAATCCAAAATTTTAGCAGTACCTTCGTTATGTTTAGGAACCTTTGATTTGTCTGTTTATGAGATGGTTGGAGCATATTCGACATTTGTTAATAAAGGGGTTTGGACAGAACCAGTTTTTGTAACAAAAATCGAAGATAAAAACGGTATAATTATCGAAGAATTTACACCTAAAACTCAGGAGGCGATGAGTGAAGAGACAGCAGCAATAATGGTACGATTATTGCAAGGTGTTGTTGATGGGGTCTATAGCCCTGAAGCTAAAACCTCAAAAGGAACAGGAGTAAGACTACGATATAAATATAATTTTACCAATGAGATAGGTGGAAAAACTGGAACAACACAAAATCAGTCTGATGGATGGTTTATTGGAATTACACCAAATCTCGTAACTGGAGTCTGGTCTGGATGCGAAGATAGAAGTGTTCATTTTAGAGACATTTATTATGGTCAAGGAGCAAACATGGCCCTTCCTGTTTTTGCCGAGTATTTAACACGAGTATATGAAGATAAAGATGTTTCAAAAATTATTCCAATAAAGTTTAATATTCCAAAATATATTGATGTAAAAATGGATTGCGGCGAACAAGTACAAGCAACAGAAGACATATTTTTAGAAGAAGAATTTTAATATGATAAACAAAAAAGTAAAAGATGTATCGGAAGCTATTGACGGTGTTAAAAGCAATATGACATTGATGTTTGGAGGATTTGGTTTGTCAGGAATACCTGAAAACTGTATTAAAGAATTATCCAAAAAAGAAATTTTTAATTTAACATGTATTTCAAATAATGCAGGTGTAGATGATTTTGGTTTAGGATTATTGTTAAAGAAAAGACAGGTTGACAGAATGATTTCATCATATGTTGGAGAAAACGCTGAATTTGAAAGACAAATGTTGTCGGGAGAATTAAAAGTAGACTTAATTCCGCAAGGGACTTTGGCAGAAAGGTGCAGAGCAGGGGGCGCAGGAATACCAGCTTTTTTTACTCCAGCAGGTTTCGGAACAGAAGTTGCTAACGGAAAAGAAGTAAGGATTTTTGACGGCAAAGCTCATATTTTAGAAACAGCCTTAACATCAGATTTCGCTTTTGTTAAAGCCTGGAAAGGTGATGAGGCTGGCAATCTAATTTTTAAAGGCTCAGCTAGAAATTTTAATCCGCTTATGGCAATGGCTGGAAAAATTACAGTTGCAGAAGTTGAAGAGTTGCTACCATCTGGAGAACTTGATCCAAATCATGTGCATACACCAGGAATATTTGTACAAAGAATTTTTAAAGGTGAGTTGTATGAGAAGCGAATAGAACAATTAACAACAAGAACAAGAAAGGAATGAGCTTAGACAAAAATCAAATTGCAAAAAGAATTGCTCAAGAACTAAAGCATAACACTTATGTTAACTTAGGTATAGGAATCCCTACGTTGGTTGCTAACTATATTCCTAATGGAATTGATGTTGAATTTCAGTCAGAAAATGGAGTTTTGGGAATGGGTCCATTTCCTTATGAAGGCGAAGAAGATCCGGATTTAATTAATGCAGGAAAGCAAACAATAACTACTCTTGCTGGCGCAGCACTTTTTGATTCTGCAACATCATTTGCAATGATTAGAGGAAGACATGTTCAGTTAACAGTTTTAGGTGCAATGGAAGTTGCTTCAAATGGAGATATTGCTAATTGGAAAATACCAAAAAAAATGGTAAAAGGAATGGGTGGTGCAATGGATTTGGTTGCTTCTGCTGAAAACATTATTGTTGCAATGATGCATACAAATAAAAAAGGTGAAAGCAAACTGTTAAAAAAATGTACTTTGCCAATTACAGGAGTTTCGTGTGTAAAAAAAATTGTAACAAACTTAGCGGTTATTGAAGTTACAAAAAAAGGATTTAAACTTTTAGAAAGAGCTCCCGGAGTAAGTGTGGAGCAAATAATAAAGGCAACCGAGGGAAATTTGATTGTAAGTGGTGAAGTTCCAGAAATGAAAATTTAAATTTTATAAAAAAAGAAACTAGTTTTTAACAATACCTTTTTGTTCTAAATGTTTTTTTATATCCTCTGTTTTACCTTCTGGTATTGCATCGATAAGTTTTTTAGTGTATGAGGTTTCAGGACTATTATATATTTTGTCTGAATCTCCCATCTCTTCAATTTTTCCAGACTGCATTACAACCATTCTGTCACTCATGTACTTTACTACAGAAAGATCATGCGAAATAAATATATATGTTAATCCAAACTCATCTTTTAAGTCGTTTAACAGGTTAAGAACTTGTGCTTGAACAGAAACATCTAAAGCAGAAACTGATTCATCACAAATAATAAACTTCGGGTTTACCGCTAAAGCTCGAGCAATACCTATTCTTTGTCTTTGTCCACCAGAAAATTCATGCGGATATCTATAAAAGTGTGTGGGGTCTAAGCTTACCTTGCTTAAAAGTTCCTCAACTCTTTTTTTTCTTTCATCATCGTCTTTTAAAATATTATGCACCTGCATAGGCTCCATGATTGCATTTCCAATAGTCATTCTAGGGTTTAATGAAGAATACGGGTCTTGAAAAATAATTTGAACTTCTTTTCGGAACAATCGTAATTCTTCACTGTTCATAGTAGAAACATCCTTTCCTTTGTAAACTATTTTTCCAGACGTTGGTTCTTCGAGTCTTAAAATTGTTCTTCCACATGTAGTTTTACCACACCCACTTTCTCCAACAAGACCAAGGGTTTCTCCCTTATAAACATCAAAAGAAATGTTATCAACTGCTTTAACATAACTTGTTATACCCCCAAAAAACCCATTCCTTACAGGAAAATAAGTTTTGAGATTATTTATTTTTAGTATGGGGTCTTGAGAATAAATTTCATCATGTTTTAGTTTTCTTTGTTTGGTTGAGATGACAAGGTCTTTTGTAAAATCATAAACAGAAACATTGTTATCAATAATTTTTCCTTCGCTATCAGTTTGCATAAAATCAGAAACTGTTGGAAGAAATTTATAACGCTTATCTAGAGGAGGCCTACAAGCTAGCAAGCCTTTTGTGTACGGGTGTTTAGGATTTGTAAATATATCCCAAACATTGCCCTGTTCGACAATCTTGCCTTTATACATAACAACTACTTTATCAGCAAGCTCTGCAATTACCCCAAGATCATGCGTTATAAACATAATACCCATATTTTGTTCTTTTTGTAATTTTTGCATTAACTTTAATATGGTTTTTTGAACAGTAACATCCAAAGCTGTTGTTGGTTCATCTGCAATTAGAACTGATGGTTCACAACTCATAGCCATAGCAATCATTACTCTCTGTTTTTGACCACCTGAAATTTGATGAGGGTAGGTTGAAAATATTCTTTCAGGTTCTGGTAGCTGAACTTTTTCAAACAGCTTAATAGTTAATTTTTTAGCTTCATCTACACTAAGGTTTTGGTGTAGAGTTATAGCCTCCATAACTTGATCTCCACATGTGAAAACAGGATTCAGAGATGTCATTGGTTCTTGAAAAATCATAGCGAGATCGTTACCGCGATAAGTTCTCATTTCATCTTCTGATAGCTTTAACAAATCTACTGAACCACCATCTTTATGAAAAATTATTTCTCCACCACTAATAATACCTGGTGGACTAGGAATTAATCTCATGGCGGACAAGGAAGTAACAGATTTACCTGACCCTGATTCACCAACAATACCGATTGTTTCCCCTTTATTTAATACAAAACTTACATCATTTACTGCTTTTACAATTGTACCTTCTGTATGAAAATCCGTACACAGATTTTTAAATTCTAATAATTTTTTGCTCATTACATATTTTGTTTGGAGTATAAAAATAAAACTTTTGAAATTAAATAATGTAAACTTCTAAATAAATAACACTCTAATATTTTAAGAAACGTTAAATAAGTCAACAAAATGATTTTTAATTTTTGTTTTCACCTCATTAATACAAACAGTTTTATTTATCTCTTTTTCAAGAGACGTAACACGTTTATTAGCAATTCCACAAGGAACAATGTTGTCAAAATAAGATAGATCAGTGTTAATATTAAATGCAAAACCGTGCATAGTTACCCATCTACTTGTTTTTACACCAATTGCACATATTTTGCGTGAATTTTTTTTTGCTACATCAATCCAAACTCCGGTCTCACCCTTAGATCTTTCTCCAACAACGCCATAGTCGTTTAAGGTTTTGATAACAACCTCTTCTAATAAGCGCAAATACCTGTTAATGTCAGAAAAAAAATTATCCAAATCCAGTATTGGATATCCAACAATTTGTCCAGGTCCGTGATAAGTTATGTCTCCACCTCTATTTGTTACATAGTATTTTGTGTTTCTAGATTTTAGAAAACTTTGACTAACCAAAAGGTTATTTTTGTCACCGCTTTTACCAATAGTATAGACATGGTTGTGTTCACAAAATATAAAATGATTTTTGGTGGGGAGAGTTAAATCCTCCTTTCTATTTTTTGACTTTGTTTGAAGAATTTCAGAAAAAAGAACATCTTGGTATTCCCAACACTCTTTATAGTCAGTTCTACCAAGATCTATAAAATCAACCTTTTTGTTCATTAATTAGATTTTAGCAAGCTCAGTTTTTAAATAATTAATAACGTCAATTTCAATAGCATCAACCTTATTCATTTCTGATAAATACCAGCTTATCCAGTCTCCTAAGTGAATATGGTATAAAGTGTTTTCTATTTGAGTTTCACCCTCACTCCAAACCTCAATAATATTTTGAGTATACTTTGAAATAACAGATTTATTAATGTCTATTCTTATTTGGTTTCGCTTGTTGTCTATTTTATTTCGAAAAAAGATAACTGAAAGATTATCTGTATTAGTTCTCCAGCCCAACAGTTCATTATGGTTCATTTCTGGAATAACTTGGTGCCAACACAACATTTTACTGTTTTCATTAATTTGCTGTCTAAATCGAACCGCAACACCCTCGAAACCATCGGCAACATAAATAACAGGTGTCGTATTAAATAGTTTTTCAGTAATAAATTTTGCTTGCTCTTTAATTTTACTACTCTTTTCGTTTAATAGAGATATCGAAGTCCTAATGTTTTCTTTAAAGGAATCGCTAATAATGTTGTGATTATAAAGAATATAAAAAAGCTGCACAAAAGAATATGCAAACATCGCTCTTGGAGGGTGATTTCCAGGAACGATTATGTGGTTGTAATTATATTTTTCCGCAAATTCTTTTAGCTTTCCTCCAGATGTTATAATTGCTATTTCTGCATTTTGTTTAATACATTTTTCTAATGCAGAAATAGTTTCTTCAGTGTTTCCAGAATAAGAACTGGCAATCACTAAAGTATTACTGTTTATAAATTTAGGAATCTCATAATCTTTCACAGAGACTAGGGGTAAAAAAGACTCCTTAGAAACTATATCCTTTAAAATATTACCACCAATACCGGAGCCTCCAAGACCGCAAACAACTATGTTTTGAAGTTTTTTTGAGCTGGGCTTAAGATTAGAGTTTTTACCGATCATTTGAGCTTCCTCGAGCTGATCACAGAAGGAAGATATGTAATCACACATTTTCATAATTGAATAAATTTAAAATAAGTATAAAAATACGAAATAGTAGGCTAATAGAATTTTTATATTTGCAAAAAAATAAGAATATGACAAAGGATTATTCAGAACAAGAAAAAATTCGGAGAGAATCTTTGAAAAAAATAATGGAGTTAGGAATTAATCCTTATCCCGCAAATGAATACATTCTAACAACTAACAGTAAAGAAATTAAACAAAATTATTCAGAAAAAGAGAATAATTTTCAAGATATTAGTATTGCAGGTAGAATAATGAGTAGAAGAATAATGGGAAAAGCTTCTTTCATTGAGCTTAAAGATTTTGACGGTAGAATTCAAGTATACTTAAATCGAGACGAGCTTTGTCCTGGTGACGACAAATCAATGTATAATGATGTCTTTAAAAAGCTTCTCGATATCGGTGATATAGTTGGTATTGAGGGAAATGTTTTTGTTACAAAGGTTGGTGAGATTAGTGTTTTTGCAAAAAAACTAACCGTTTTGTCTAAGTCAATAAAACCTCTACCTATTGTAAAAAAAGATTCTGATGGTAACACGCACGACGCCTTTAAAGATACAGAGTTAAGGTATAGACAAAGGTCCTTAGACTTAATAGTTAACGATAAAGCATGGTCAGTATTTGAAACAAGAACAAAAATTTTCAACGCAATAAGAAGTAGGTTAAATAACATGGGTTATATAGAGGTGGAAACACCTATTCTTCAACCCATTGCCGGAGGAGCTGCAGCAAGGCCATTTGTAACACATCACAATACTTTAGATATGCCTCTTTATTTAAGAATAGCAAATGAGCTATATTTAAAGAGGTTAATTGTTGGAGGAAAGGAGGGAGTTTTTGAGTTTGCAAAAGACTTTAGAAACGAAGGAATGGATAAAACTCATAATCCTGAATTTACGATGTTAGAATTTTATGTTGCATATAAGGACTATAATTGGATGATGAATTTTGTCGAAAAATTATTAGAAGAAACGGTAATAGAAGTATGTGGCAGCAACAAAGTATGTTTTGATGGAAAGGAAATAAGTTTTGCAAGACCGTATAAAAAAATTGCATTTTTTGATGCTATAAAAAATGAAACAGGAGATGATGTCTCGAAAATGACAGAAGAAGAGCTTTTTGACTACTGTAAAGAAAAAAATATAAAAACAGATAGTTCTATGGCGAAAGGAAAACTATATGATCTTATTTTTGGAGAGTTTTGTGAACATCAACTTATTCAACCAACATATATAACAGACTACCCTTTTGAAATGTCCCCGCTCTCAAAAAAACATAGAACAAAACAAGGTCTAACCGAAAGATTTGAACTCTTTATTAATGCAAAAGAAATTGCTAATGCATATTCAGAACAAAATAATCCTATTGAACAAAGAAGTAGCTTTGAAGAACAAATGAGACTTCATGAAAAGGGTGATGATGAAGCGATGCTAATAGACAACAAGTTTTTGACAGCATTAGAATATGGAATGCCACCAACTTCGGGTATCGGTATAGGAATGGATAGATTAACTATGCTCTTGACAAACAAACAATCTATTCAGGATGTTCTGTTTTTTCCACAAATGAAAAATGATTAAAAAGTAAAAAGATGATGGACCTACTAAGTAAAAAAGAAATTAATGGGGAAGAATTAAAAAAGCTTTTACATTTGAGAAACAACAATAAATTACAATTTTTGTTAGTTGATGTAAGGGAAGAGTATGAATATAATGTTAGCAGAATTAATGGCGTGGATTTTTTAATACCATTATCTGAACTGTATGATAAGGTAAAAGAAATAGAGAATCAAAAAGAGTTACCAATAGTTATGCAATGTAAATTAGGTGGAAGATCTCAACAGGCGCAAAGACAATTAGAAATAATGGGATTTAAAAACGTCATAAATTTAGCTGGAGGAATAACAGAATATACGGGGGACATAATTTATGGAAATTAAAAAATATTTTTTTTACAGTTTTGTATTAACACTCTTTTTGTTTTCATGTCAAAACAAAAATATTTTAAAAGAAATAGAGAATGATGTGTTATATTTATCAGATGATAAGCTTGAAGGTCGCGAAACAGGAACGAAAGGAGAAGATCTTGCCGCAGAGTATATAGTAAAAAGATTTGATAAAATTGGTCTTCAAACAAAAGTAGACACGTTTGAGTTTAATGGTAATGTCGAGGTTAACTTTATTTGTGATATATCAAATTTATATCCAACAAAATATTCTAATAGTTCAGAAGCACTTAATCTTTCGGTTGTTGATGTTAATTTTGGGATTCATGCACCAAGCGAAAATTATTCAGACTATAAAAATGTTGAGGTAAAAGATAAAGCAGTTTTAATAAATACATCTTCACCTGATGGTATTCATCCTCATTCTAAATATGTACAGTATCATTCAATAGGTTCAAGAATCGAGGAAGCAAAAAAAAGAGGAGTAAAGTGTATTATTTTTTTTAATAAAGATAAAAACGCAGAATCTCTTGCAAAAAAATTCAAAAAATTAAAAAATACTGGACTTCCAGTATTGTTTTTAAACGACTCAAAGGATAAGGTTTTAAATCAAAAATTAACATTTAGTTTACAAATAAAAGAACAAAAGTTAAAAGGTAAAAACATTATTGCAAACATCAACAATAATGCTATTAAGACAGTAATAATTGGTGCGCATTATGATCACATTGGTTGGGGTAAAGAAGGGTCCCGTTATATTGGGGAGCCCGCAATCCATAACGGAGCAGATGATAATGCAAGCGGCGTAGCTGCTCTGTTTCAGTTGGCAAAAATTCTCAAAAAGAAGAAAGAGAGTTACAATTATATTTTAGTAGCATTTAGCGGTGAAGAAAAAGGACTTTTAGGCTCAAATGCCTATCTTAAAGAGCAAAACCTAAACAAAGCTAACATTAATTGCATGATTAATTTAGATATGATAGGCAGATTAGACACTTCCAATACGTTACAAATTTTTGGAACAGGCACATCGCCTTCTTGGAACAATCTCATTGATTCTAATAATACAGACAGTTATTTTAATATAAAAAAAAGCAAGAGCGGGATAGGTCCTTCCGACCACACATCTTTTTATTTACATGACATTCCTGTTTTACATTTTTTTACTGGAGCACATGACGATTATCATAAGCCGCAAGATGACGCAGATAAAATAAATTATAAAGGTCTAGAAAAAATAATATATTACATTGAAAAAATAGTAAGTGATGTTGCAGCATCTGAACCATTAAAATTTTCTAAAACTAATGATGAAAACAGCAAGAGTGTTCCAAAATTTTCAGTTACCCTCGGTGTTGTTCCAGACTATTTGTTTGAAAAACACGGCATGCGGATTGATGGTGTAAGCCCAAATAGACCTGCATATAATGCTGGTATTAAAAAAGGAGATATAATAGTTGGTTTAGGAAAGCATGAAATAGAAGACATATACTCTTATATGAAAGCATTGTCTGCATTTAATAAAAAAGATACTACAAATGCAACAATATTAAGAGGTAAGAAAGAATTAAGTGTTAGAATAATATTTTAATATTTTATTTGATTTAGCATCTCCGACAATTTTTTCTAATTCATTTTTACTAGCTAACTTTATTTTGTTCACAGTCCCAAAACAAGCAATTAGTTTTTCTATACTTTTAGGCCCGATTCCAGGTATAGAATCAATTGACGAGCTTAATCCTTCTTTAATTCTTTTTTTTCTATGATGTGCTATTGCAAACCTATGCGCTTCGTTTCTAATTCTTTGAAGTAACCTTAAGCTTTCGGACCTTTTATCTAAATATAATGGAACCGGATCATTAGGAAAAAAAATTTCTTCCAAGCGCTTAGCAATTCCTATAATATTAATTTTCAGCTTTAATTTATCTAAACTTTTTTTTGCAGAGCTTAACTGACCTTTTCCGCCATCAATTACAATTAATTGTGGTAATTCTTTTTTTTCATTTTGTAACCTAACATATCTTCTAAAAACAACCTCAGTCATGCTTTTAAAATCATCAATTCCAGAAACTGTTTTTATATTAAAGTTACGATAATCTTTTTTGGCAGGAATCCCGTTTTTAAAAACTACACATGAAGCCACAGGATTAGATCCTTGTATATTTGAATTGTCAAAACACTCTATATGATTTGGCAAGACATCTAATTTTAAATCTTGCTTGAGCTTAGCCAAAACTCCAGAACTAGTTTTTTTGGTTTTAAAATTTAAACGTTTTTTTTTCATCTCCATCTTCAGATATTTTGCGTTTAGCAGACTAAGATCTAGTAATGTTTTCTTTTCTCCCTTAACAGGCACGTTAAATTTGACCCCATCTATAAAAGAAGGAAAATTCATTTGTATCAAAACACTCTTTGAATTACTTTTAAACTTTTCTCTCATGTGAACTATTACTTTTTTCAAAATTTCTTTAACGTTTTCATTAAGTTTTTTTTGTATTTCAATAGTATGAGTAATATCAATTGTACCCTGATTGATTTTCATATAGTTTACATAAGCATATTGTTCATCATCATTAACGCTAAACACATCAATATTGCTAAGGCTAGAACTAACAACAACTGATTTAGATTGATAGTTATTCAATAAAGTTATTTTATCCTTTATTTTTTGCGCTTTTTCAAACTCTAAACACACTGACAAATCATTCATTTGTTTTGTTAGATAAGAAATTAATATTTTAATATTTCCTTTAATAATCTTTCTGGCTGAACTAATTATTTGTAGATATTTTTCTTTTGTATCAGGGTCTTTATTTTTATTCAAATATGTAAAAGGAGTCCACCCGTTATCATAAAACATGTCTGAAATATAATCCAAAATAATTTTTACTATTTGTGATGACATGTATGGGCCATAGTATTCAGAACCATCTTTTTTAACTTTTCTTGTTTGATAAACTCTTGGAAACTCTTCTTGACTAATGCACAACCATGGATATGTTTTACCGTCTTTAAGTAAAATATTATATTTTGGCTTTTCTTTTTTAATTAAATTGTTTTCAAGAAGTAAAGCATCCATTTCATTTTTAACAACAACATATTTAATATCAACAACTTTACTGGCTAGAACTTTTGTTTTTAAATTTTCATGCTTTTTAGAAAAATAGGACGCAACTCTTGTTTTAATATTTTTACTTTTGCCAACATATATTAACTTGTTCTGTTCATCAAAAAATTGATAAACCCCACATTTTTTTGGAAGAATCTTAATTTTTGATTTTATAATTGACATAAAGGGTTAGGTTTTTTATTTTTCAACTAAAAAAGGGATAATTATTTTACTTAAAGTGTAAATATACTATTTTTGGTACTTTATTTTATTATGAATATAGCCATAGTTGGAGCAACAGGATTAGTAGGCAAGATGTTTTTAGAAATTCTTGAAGAAAGAAATTTTTTATACAATAAAATATATTTAGTTGCATCAAAATCGTCTTCTGGAAAGCAAATAAAATTTAATAATCAAAATCACGTAGTTCTAACAATTGATGATATTTTAGATAAAAAAATAGATTTGGCTTTTTTTTCTGCTGGTTCTGATGTATCTAAAAAGTGGGCACCAATCTTAGCCGCCAAAGGTTGTAGGGTGATAGACAATTCATCACATTGGAGAATGTGTTCAAAACATAAATTAGTCGTACCAGAAATTAATTCAAATGTTTTAACTAATGAAGATAAAATAATTGCAAACCCAAACTGCTCAACAATTCAGTTGTTAATGGTTTTAAATCCAGTACATAAAAAGTATAATATACAAAGAGTAATTGTTTCCACATATCAATCTGTTTCAGGAACAGGTCAACATGCTGTAAAACAATTAGAAAATGAAGAGCGAGGCATAAACCAAGACCGTTGTTATCAGCACCAAATACACAGAAATGTTATTCCACAATGTGATGATTTTGAAGAAAATGGCTATACTAAAGAAGAAATGAAACTTGTAAACGAAACTCAAAAAATATTAGACAAAAAGATTTTGGTTTCTGCTACCGCTGTTAGAGTTCCGGTTCTTAGAGGTCACTCAGAAAGCGTTAATATTAAATGCTCTAAGCCTATTGATATAAGTGAACTAAAAAAATTGTTAAATAGTACCGAAGGAGTTTCGTTTATTGACCAAGATTATACCTCAAAATATCCAATGCCATTAGATTCCGAAGGCAAAGACCAGGTGTATGTTGGAAGGTTAAGAAAAGATCTTACACAAGAGAACTGTATAAATGCATGGATAGTTTCAGATAACCTAAGAAAAGGAGCAGCATTAAATGCCATCCAAATAGGAGAGTTTATGTTAAGAAAAGGTTTTTTAAATCGATGATAATTAGCGATAAATATTGTTATATTTTCATTGGCCTCCCTTTTTCAGCATCTACAGCTATTTCAAAACATCTTTCAGAAAAATATGAAGGAAAACCTTTACTAAGAAAGCATTCCTTGTATTTTGATGCTAAAAGTCAACTTTCAACTAAACAGAAAAATTATTTTGTTTTCGCTGTTATTAGAAATCCAATGGAAATTGTTGTTACTACTTATGAGAAGTTAAAACAAAATCCAAAAAATATGTTTGAAAATAAAAGCCTTTTTAAAGAAAACGGCGGTCACATCAATAAGAGTCAAAGAAAGAAATACAATTATATAAAGCAAAACAATGCTTCATTTCAAGAATTTTTCCTTAAATTTTACAATAAACCTTATGACAATCTTGCATCATTAGTTGTCGACGATTGTAATTATATTATTAGATATGAAAATATAATAGAAGACTATGAAAATGTATTAACACTACTGAAAGTAAAAAATATTGAGCCCCTTCCTGTTCAGAACAAATCCAGTTCAAAGAAAAAAAAATTAAAAGAGTATTACACTAAAGACATCATTAACAGATCAGTAATGGTGTTTGGTCCTTTTTTTAAAAAACATAAATATAAGTTTCCAAATTATTTTAATGACCCGAAGGTTTCTANATTTAATTTAGTTTGGTTTAATATAATCAGTCGACTAAAGAAATTAAAATANACGTTTACAAATAAATCCTTTCAAAAGAGTTCAAGTGAAACAATTTACGGAAAGATTCAAAGGAAGAAAAACTAGAAGAATTTTCGGTAAAAAATTAATATAGTACCTACACCAATAGAAATTGCAGAGTCGGCAAGATTAAAAATAGGTCTAAAAAAAATAAATTCACNACCATTAATTGGAAACTTAATAATAGGAAAGTAAAGCATATCTACGACTTTTCCTTGCAAAAACGAACCATAACCCTCTAGTGTAAAAACCGCCGAAGTATAGAATGTACTCTCTGTGAAAATTAGCCCATAAATTGCCCCGTCGATAATATTACCAATAGCCCCTCCTAGAATGAGACCAATTGAAATAAGAAGAAATTTAGGAAAAGTACTTTTGTTTAATTTAAAAAGATAATTAATACCAAAAAACACTATCGTTATCCTCAACAAACTAAGTAATATTTTTCCTGTTTCACCACCAAACTCTAAACCAAAAGCCATGCCATTATTCTCAGTAAAATGTATAATAAACCAATCTAAACCAAACACATGATGCTCTTCGCCAAGCGTCATATTAGTCTTAACCAAGACCTTACTTATTTGATCAAATAGTACAACAAATATTGATGTAAAAAATATTTTTTTCAAGACAATAAATAAATTATTGTGCTTTTTTAGCTTCAATACTTAGAGTTGCATGNGGAACTAACCTTAAACGTTCTTTAGAAATTAGTTTGCCTGTAACTCTACATATCCCATATGTATTATTCTCAATTCTGATTAAAGCATTATTTAAGTTTCTAATAAATTTTGCTTGTCTTTCAGCTAATTTAATATTNTCTTCTTTTGAAAGGGTAGTAGAGCCTTCTTCGAACGCCTTAAAAGTTGGGGATGTATCTTCTGTTCCATTGTCAGANTCATTAGATGTTGCGGCACGCAATATTTCTAAATCTTCTTGTGCACGCTCTATTTTTTCAAGAATTAAAGTTTTAAACTCTAACAGCTCTTTTTTATTATATGCAGTTTTTTCAGCCATGTTTTGATTTTTCAATTTTAACTTTGGCAGTAATTGAATTTATAAGATCAAACTCAGTATACGTGCCGTCTAAATTTTCAGTGAAATTAATAGCTTCAGCTAATGTTTCATCACAAATATAATTTAAATTCTTTTGAAACGAAGGCATAATTTTCGGATCTTTTAAAATACTTAAAGTGATTTTATCTGTAACTTCAAATGAGTTATCTTTTCTATAATTTTGTATTCTATTTACAAATTCTCTTGCTAGACCCTCGTTTTTTAAATTCTCATTTATATGAATATCTAAAGCAACAGTTACCCCTTCATTCGAAGCCACCGAGTAACCAGGAATATCTTTTGTGTTAATTATAACATCATTAATACCAATAGTTGTTCCATTATCTAGTTGTATTAAATTATCTGCCTCTAACNGTTTTATTTCATTATCGTTTAACGCATNAATTTTTTTGGCAATTTCTTTCATTTGTTTTCCAAATTTTGGCCCTAATGTTTTAAAATTAGCTTTAATCTCCTTTTTTAATACATTGTTGTTTTCATTTAGATATTCTATTTCTTTTACATTAATTTCATTTAATATAATTGTTTCAACATTTTTTATCAAGTTTTTATTATTGTTTACAACAGGAATTAGAATTTTTTGTAGAGGTTGTCTTACTCTAATATTTTCTTTTTTTCTAATAGATAATGCAAGGCTAGTTATATTTTGGGCTAACTGCATCTTTTTCTCTAACAATAAATCAATATTTTTCTCTTCTATTTTTGGATAATTAGCCAAATGTACAGACGTTATTTTTAATTTATTCGCAACATTATTTAAATCTTGAAATAGATTATCCATAAAAAATGGNGCTATAGGAGAGGATATAATTGCTATTTTTTCTAAACACTCGTATAAAGTTTGATAGGCAGAAATTTTTTCAAAATTGTAGTTGCCTTTCCAAAAACGTCTTCTACTCAGTCTTACATACCAATTACTTAGTTTATTAATCACAAAATTTTGAATTTCTCTAGTTGCTTTATTAGATTCATATTTATTAAGGCTTGTTTCAACAGTTTTTATTAAACTGTTAAGTTCAGATAGAATCCACCTATCAAGCTCGTCTCTTTCTTGTACTGGTATATATTTTTCAGAAAAATTAAAAGAATCAATATTGGCATATAAACTAAAAAAAGAATAGGTGTTAAAAATGGTCCCAAAAAACTTTCTTTGTACTTCTTGAATACCAAGTTCGTTAAATTTTAAATTNTCCCAAGGTTGAGAGTTAGTAATCATATACCACCTTGTTGCATCAGCACTATATTTTTTTAGAGTTTTGAATGGATCTACAGCATTTCCAAGTCGTTTAGACATTTTATTTCCATCTTTATCTAAGACTAATCCATTAGAGATAACGTTTTTAAAAGAAATATTATCAAAAAGAATTGTAGATATCGCGTGAAGTGTAAAAAACCATCCTCTTGTTTGATCAACACCTTCTGCAATAAAATCTGCCGGAAAGTTAGTTTCAAATTCTTTTTTATTTTCAAAAGGATAATGTAGTTGAGCATATGGCATAGAACCGGAGTCAAACCATACGTCAATTAAGTCTAACTCCCTTGTCATTGCTTCACCGTTTTTAGCGGTTAAAATAATCTCATCTACAAAGGGACGATGTAAATCAAAAACAGAATAATTATCATCACTAAAATTATTTGCTTCAAATTTTTCTAATGGATTTGAGCTCATGTTTCCAGCTTTAATAGACTTATTTATTTCTTCTTTTAATTCTTCCATTGAACCGATACAAATTTCATTGTTGCCATCAGCGGTTCTCCAGATTGGAATAGGTATACCCCAGAATCTTGAACGAGAAAGATTCCAGTCTACTAAATTTTCCAACCAATTTCCAAAACGCCCCTCACCAGTAGATNTTGGCTTCCAATTAATTGTATTATTTAGCGCAATCATTTTTTCTTTATACTCAGTAGTTTTAACAAACCAACTGTCCATTGGGTAATATAAAATTGGTTTGTCTGTTCTCCAACAGTGCGGGTATGAATGCTCATATTTTTCTGAATGGAAACACAGACCACTTTGCTTTAGTTTGATAACAATTTGAATATCAGCAGAAAGATCAGGCATACTTTCGCTAGAGTAATATTCATTTTTCACATACATTCCAGAAAAATCAGTTACGTCTTTTGTAAATCTTCCTTGTTTGTCAACTAAAGTTAAACTTCCTATATTGTTTTGCTTTGCTAAACGATTATCATCTGAACCAAAGCTGGGAGCTATATGAACAATACCCGTTCCATCTTCAGTAGTAACAAAATCTCCAATTAGAACTTTAAACGCGTCTCCATCTGTTGGTTGTTTATATTTTAACAGTTGGTCATAACTAAGTCCATTTAATACTTCGCCACTAAAATTAGAAATGATCCTGTATGTAATCTTTTTTTCACCAACAATATATTTATCAATTTTAGAAACCTCCANTTCAGGACTGAAAAATTTAGTTAATAACTCTTTTGCAAGTATTACAGCTATTTTTTCTCCTGTATATTTATTAAAAGTTTCTAAAAGTAAATATTCTATATTTTTCCCAACNGCTAGAGCAGTGTTAGATGGTAGCGTCCAAGGTGTTGTTGTCCANGCTAAAAAGTATATTTGTAGGTCGGTTTGTTNATATAAAAATTTTGAATTATTATTTTGTAAAAGCTTAAATTGAGCAACAGCTGTTGTGTCTTTGACATTTTTATAGCAACCAGGCTGATTAAGTTCGTGTGTACTTAGTCCTGTTCCTGCTTTTGGTGAAAACGGCTGAATAGTGTGACCTTTATATAGTACATTTTTTTGATGCATTTTTTTTAATAACCACCATACGCTCTCGATATACTTGTTGTCATATGTTACATACGGGTCTTTCATATTTACCCAATACCCCATTTCTTTTGTGATTTTTTCCCACATGTCCTTGTACTTCATCACATTTTCACGACAAGCATCATTGTATTCTTTAATTGAAATGGACTTACCAATGTCTTCTTTTGTAATGTTGAGCATCTCTTCCACACCTAATTCTACAGGTAATCCATGGGTATCCCAGCCGGCTTTTCTATCAACTTTATAGCCTTGTAATGTTTTATATCTACAAAATAAATCCTTGATAGTTCTTGCCATTACATGATGAATACCAGGTTGTCCATTTGCAGAGGGAGGTCCTTCAAAAAAGATATAGGCCAAACTATTTTTTCTATTGTTAACACTTTTTTCAAAGATTTTATTTTCCTCCCAATATGCTAATATGCGATCATTAATTTTGGATAAATCGAAAGAAGAATATTTTTTGAATTTTTTCATATGATTAAAAAATATGATCTGCAAATATAAACATGAAATTAAGAAATGCTAGTTAGAAATAAATAAACAAACGCCAGTAATTATCTTAAAATAAATATTTGCTTCATTTCATTGTGTTTCCATCCTTCAAAGTCCTGGTAGTAGATTTCATAAACATACGCTCCTGCTGGTAGCTCCTCACCTGTTTTTATGTGACGACCATCCCAACCATTGTTTTCACAATTTAAATCATTTATATTGTTTGTAGAATA
>PBVH01000013.1 GCA_002728175.1 Flavobacteriales bacterium
GCGAGTGTAGCTCAGGGGTAGAGCATCACCTTGCCAAGGTGAGGGTCGTGGGTTCGAATCCCATCACTCGCTCAAACTACTTAAAATTGCCCGGGTGGTGGAATTGGTAGACACGTTGGACTTAAAATCCAATGGACATTATGTCCGTACGGGTTCAAGTCCCGTCCCGGGTACAGAACGGGAAACTATTTAAAACAGTTTCCCGTTTTTTAATTTTGTAATTTTTCGAATATAATCTTATACTTATGAAATTAAGATTTTCATCACAAAAAAGTCAAATTAATTTTTAAAAAAATAATTGCTTGAAAATTATTAATTAATACTTAAAAGAAATTATTATACAAATTTTATTGTTGTGTTTATCCAGCAATTAGTGGAGGAATGATTAATAACAGTCCTATTACGGTTCCAAAAATTAACCATGGTCTTGAGTCTTTTGATTTTTTAACAGTGCTAGACTTTTTATTTCCATGTGTTTTTGGTAATGTACGACTGTAGTACTTGTATGAGAAATGTTGTAGTGCAGAAATATCTCTTTCATCAATAAAATCATTTGCCTTTCCATCTAACGTAACGGCATCTATTATTTCACTAGTTTTAGCATCTGTTAATCTAATCTCAAGAATTGTTCTAGCTTCCCTTTCCACTTCGTTAACTCCTGCATCTTTTTCTTCATAGTCATAAATTATACCACTTTCAATTACTCTGTAACTAATAATTTTATCCACACTTTTCAATGATGACTGATATTGTTGATTATAATTTTCTTGAGAATAGGAAGTCGCTCCTGCTGATTTTGAATTATTTCCTCTAATATATGTATTATTGTAACCATCATTACTACTTCCAAACAAAGAACTTGATGATGATTCATAAGCAGCTGCTTTATCAAATTGCTTAACTCTATTAGTATATTTATAATTAGCTGATTCTTCTGCAATTAATCTATATAACATATCATTATCTCTTTCATATATTTTATATCCATTAGTAACAAAATCTTTGATTATCTCATCTTCTAATGTTGCTAATAACGAATAATCAGAAGTATTATAGTCTTCAAGTCCAATAATTGCAAGTTTATCATTTTTATTTATTTTTGATTTAAGTCTTTCAACAGTTTCTAAATTTCTAATACTCTCTTGAATAAGTGAGGCATTTGTATTTTCATAAGTTACAGTCGGCTCGAGTGTTATGCAGCTAGAAAAAAATACAGCACATGTTATATAGATTATATTTTTCATTTTTTTTTTTGTAATAATACAAATTTTTTAAATAGCATTAATAATTTTTTTGACTGCTCCTCTATTCTTTTTTATATAATCCTCAGAAATTTTTGTAAAATTTAATTTTTTTACAGCTGTAACAAATTCATAATAGTTATTTACAACTTCAATATATTCTAACTCGATCAGTTCATTTGCTTCATTAGATTTATGATGATTTGGACCTATTATTACAGGAACTTTAAAAACTATCGCCTCTAAAACATTGTGTATGCCTTTTGTAAAACCTCCTCCGATAAAAGCAATATTTGCATACTTATAAAGTGTTGGAAGAAGTCCAATAGAGTCAATAATTAAAACATTTGATTTGTGAATATTTTCTAGAGTTGCTTTGGAAAACATAATACCATGAGTATCTTTTTGAAGTTTATTTAAACTATTTAGTTCATGGGGAGCTATTATATATTTTTTTTCTGGAAATTTTTTTATATATTTTAAAAGAATTTCTTCATCTTTCCTCCACGTACTGCCGCCAATAATAACAAATGAATTTTCGCAAAACTTTTTAATTAAATTATTTTCTTTTATTTTTTTTGCATTGTTAAATACTGTATCAAATCTAGTGTCTCCACAAATACTAAAATTATTGAACTCATGTTTTGATATAATATCTGCGGAATTTTCATCTTGTAAAAAAATATGAGTAATCTTTTTAAGATTATTCCTAAACCACGATAGTTTCAATAAAAACATGTCGTATCTAAAGACTACAGAAACAAAATAAAGTGGAATATTGTATTTTAAAATTTTAGAAATAAAATTAAACCAAAACTCATATTTTACAAAAATCACTTTAATTGGTTTTATAATTTCAATAAATTTATGTGCGTTATGTTTTGTATCTAATGGAATATAGAAAACAAAATCTACTATATTTAAATCTTTAAAATTTAGATATCCAGAAGGAGAGAAAAAGGTTAAAAGTATTTTGTGACTCTTGTACTTTAATTTATAAGCTTTCATTAACTCCTTAACTTGCTCATATTCACCATAAGATGCACAGTGAAACCAAACAATGTTTTTTTTATTTTTTGTTTTTAGTTCTAAATCAGTCCATAAATTTTTTCTGCCTCTTAGCCACTCTTTTGATTTAGAGTTAAACATAGCATTTAAAACTATTAAAAACTGATAAATGGTAATAATTATATTGTAAATTAAATTCATTTAGTAGTAGTGGAATTCTTCTTGATTTATTTTTGAAACAGGTATGATTAAACCAAAACTAAACCCAAATTGTGAGCCAAAATGAAAACTATCGTCATTATTATTTTCATAAAAAAGATATGAATTTAATCGCTTAACTCTTGCCAAACTATTAAATAAACCAGCTGAGATTTGTATACCACCTTTTTTTCTATAGTACTTATAGTTAATTGAAAGTTTGCCGAAAATCCCATCGTTAGCACTATCATATCCTTTTTTATATTCTTCATTTAATTGAGGAATATTTTCATTTTTTGTGTCAATTAGTATTTTTTGGTTTATATACCCTGCCCCAAATGAAAAATACATACCACTTAAGTTAGTTTTGTTTAAGTGAATTGCGTAACCAACAAAAATATTTGAAGAAAAACCACTTCTTGAAAAGTTAATGTTAGCATAATATCCATCAGATGCGATAACACTACCATCATTATTTGTAATGCCACTTAAGATTGATGATTCATTCTTGATATTATTGCCAAACAAATAATTTGCTTCAATTCCATAAAAAAAATTATTTTCTTTCTCTATAAAAAAGGAGGTTCCAATTGAAGGGTTATTTTCAAATAGTTCAGAAAAAAAGCCATAGGGTATTTGGTAATTAGTATATACAATAAATGCCGATTGTTTGTTAATTTGCGCAAGGCAAGTATTTATAAAAAGTATTAAAAATAATGTGAGAAATAATCTCATTTATTCAATTTATTTGCTAAAATACGTTTTGTAATTCAATTAATTAGTTAGTTATGAATTAATTATATTTGTAATGTAATTATAAAATATGAAAAGAAAAATTTTAATAACTGGAGGTGCCGGATTTATTGGTTCGCATGTTGTTCGACTTTTTACAACTCAATATCCAAACTATCATATTATTAACTTAGATAAGTTAACTTATGCAGGTAATTTAGAAAACCTTAAGGATGTTGAGAATCTTGAAAATTATAAGTTTATAAAGGGAGATATAGTCGACTCTGATTTTATAAATACTTTATTTGATAAGTATGATTTTGACGGTGTTATCCATTTAGCAGCTGAAAGTCATGTTGATAGATCAATAACTAACCCAATGGATTTTATTATGACAAATGTTGTGGGAACTGTTAACCTGTTAAATGCAGCTAAAAACAATTGGGGAAATGGTAAAAACAAGCTTTTTTATCATGTATCAACTGATGAGGTTTACGGAAGTTTAGGAGATACAGGCTATTTTTTAGAGGATACACCCTATGATCCAAAGTCTCCCTATTCAGCATCAAAAGCAAGTTCTGATCATTTTGTAAGAGCTTATGGAAATACTTTTTCATTACCATATGTGATCTCTAATTGTTCAAATAATTATGGTCCAAATCAATTTCCTGAAAAGCTATTACCATTGTTTATTAACAATATTATTGAAAATAGAGAATTGCCAGTCTATGGAGATGGTAAATTTACTCGTGATTGGCTTTATGTACTTGATCATGCAATAGCAATTGATAAAATTTTTCACAAGGGCAAAATAGGTGATACTTATAATATTGGTGGTTTTAATGAGTGGAAAAATATTGATTTAATTGAATTGCTATGCGAAAAAATGGATGCTGCATTAAATAGAGAAAGAGGAACCTCAAAAAAGTTAATAACATTTATTAAAGATAGACCGGGTCATGATAAACGATATGCCATTGATGCAAATAAAATTAAAAACGAATTAGGTTGGGAACCTTCTTTGCAGTTTGATGAAGGTTTATCCAAAACAATTGATTGGTATCTAAATAACAAGTCATGGATTAATAATGTAACTTCTGGAGAGTATCAAAAATATTACAAGCAACAGTATAAATAATTATGAAATGGCTATATAATTTATTTAAAAATAATAATAAAGAATATTTTAAAGATTTCTCAATTATATCCACCGATATTCATTCACATTTGATACCGTCCATTGATGACGGTTCTAAGGATTTAGAAACCTCAATTAATATAATTAAAAAACTCAGAGACTTAGGATTTAAAAAAATTATTACGACCCCGCATGTTATGAGTGATTTGTATAGAAACGATTCAAAGACAATTATAAATGGGTTAAAAGTGTTACAGCAAGAAGTTATAAAACAAAAAATTGATATTAATCTTTCAGCAGCAGCTGAGTATTATGTTGACTATGAATTTGTACAAAATATTGGTAAGAAAGATTTTTTAACTTTNGGTAATAATTTTTTACTTATTGAACANTCATTTCATGAAGCCCCTAAAGATTTTTTTAATATCATCTTCAAACTTCAAACTGAGGGATATAATGTAGTACTAGCTCATCCAGAAAGATATCAGTTTTATCAAATAGATGACTATAAAAAATTAATTGATAAGGGAGTTTATCTTCAACTCAATTTACTTTCATTGACCAATTATTATTCTTTAAGTGTTTTAAAAAAGGTTAAAACAATGATTGACAGAAAAATGTTTAGTTTCGTAGGTACAGATTGTCATAATCCACAGCAAGTAGAATTATATACTAATTGTATGAGAACAAACTTATTTACTGATTTANTAAATAAAAATTTTTTATTAAATCATACTTTATAAGCAAGCACTTTCAGTTGGTATACTTCTATCTATTTTTTTAAATAAACCTTGAAGAACCTTTCCTGGTCCAACTTCTGTAACACTGCTTAAGCCATCAGCTATCATTTGTCTCATAGTTTGTGTCCACATTACAGAGGATGTCAATTGTTTTTTAAGATTCTCCTTAATTAACTCTGGATCGGAAGTTGGTTTTGTAGCGACATTTTGATAAATAGGACAGATCCCATTAAAAAAATCAGTATTATTGATTGCTTTTTCAAGTTCATCTTGAGCTGATTTCATTAATGGAGAATGAAATGCGCCACCAACAGGAAGTGGAAGAGCTCTTTTCGCACCTTTTTCTAAAAGTTTTTNGCATGCTAATTTTATTCCTTCATTTGTTCCGGAAATAACAATTTGCCCAGGGCAGTTATAATTTGCAGGAACTACTATTTCATTTTTGATCTTATTGCAAATATCTTCAACAATTTGTTCATCAAGACCTAAAATTGCTGCCATGGAAGATGGATTTTTTTCACATGCATTTTGCATAGCATATGCTCTTTTAGAAACTAATAAAAGTCCATCCTCAAAAGTAATATATTTACTTGCTACTAGTGCTGAAAATTCACCNAGNGAGTGTCCGGCTACCATATCAGGATTAAATGAGCCTCCTAAAACATGTGCTAAAATAACTGAGTGAATAAAAATTGCTGGCTGTGTAACTTTAGTTTGTTTTAACTTTTCAGCATCTTCACCAAACATTATTCCTGTAATATCAAAACCAAGAATTTCATTTGCTTGATGAAACATTTTTTTTGCTTCACTAGATTTATCATAAATATCTTTACCCATTCCNGAAAACTGTGCTCCTTGACCAGGAAAAACATAACCTTTCATANTGTATATTTTTTATTTACATTTTTTTATACTCTGCAAATATACCAAAAGAAAGAAATTATATTTGTAACATGAAAATTCTAATTGTTGNTGCAACAGATTTTGAACTGGAAAAAGATNAATTTTCTGCGCATGAGATATTAATTACAGGTGTAGGTATTTTAGAAACATCTTTAGAGCTTACTAAAAAACTGGTTCTTAATAGATATGATTTGGTTATAAATGTTGGTATTGCAGGTAGTTATGACAATAAAATAAAAATTGGAGATGTTGTTGAGGTAACCGAAGATGTTTTATCAGAATTAGGCTATGAAGATAACAAGACTTTTTTTGAATTTAAAAGTTTTCCTGTTCCTAATAAATTCACTGTTGATTCAAAAACAGATTTACTAAAAGTTAAATCTATTACTGTAAATACTGTGAGTGGTAATACATCAACAATTAAAAAAATTAAAAAGCGTCTAAGTCCAGATATTGAAACAATGGAAGGAGCTGCTGTTTTTCGAGTTTGCAATGATTTTAATATTCCTTGTATGCAGATTAGATCAGTATCAAATTTTGTTGGTGAAAGAAATAAAAAAAATTGGAATATAGATTTAGCTGTCAAAAATTTAAATTTATATCTAAAAAAANTTATTATATCATTATGAAAATATCTCTTGGAATTTCACCTTGCCCAAACGANACATATATTTTTGATGCTTTGATTAATAATAAAATTGATTGTAAAGGATATATTTTTGATACATATTATGAAGATGTAGAAAAATTAAACAAATGGTCATTAAAAAATAAGCTTGACTTTACTAAGTTAAGTTACAATGCATACATCAACAACTTTAATGATTATGTCCTCTTAGATAGTGGTTCAGCATTAGGATATGGTTGTGGTCCTTTAGTTATTAAGCTACCAACTAAGAAATTAAATGAAGAAAGTATAATTGCAGTTCCCGGAAAATATACTACAGCAAATATGTTATTTAATTTAGCTTTTCCTAGATTTAAAAATAAAGAAGAGATTTGTTTTGATCAAATTGAAAACAGCATCTTGAGTGGAAAGGTTGATGCAGGAGTTGTGATTCATGAAAATAGATTTACTTATCAAAATAAGGGATTAGTAAAAGTTANAGATCTTGGTGAGTTTTGGCATCAAAAAACTAATTTACCAATTCCACTTGGTGGAATTGTAGCAAAAAGAAGTTTACCACAAGAAGTTATTTGCGACATAGAGAAGTTAATTAGAGAGTCTATTGAGTATGCTAATCAAAACACAACATTTCCAAATAAATATATTTTATCTCATGCATCTGAAACCGATTTGGATGTTATTAAATCACATATAAATTTATATGTAAATGATTTTTCTATATCCTTAGGAAATACTGGAAGAAAATCTGTTGAAAAACTATTTAATGAATTCAGAATATTTAATGATGAGATTTTCTTTAAATGAAAAAAACTATTTTTGCTGTATGAAGTATATATTTTTTATATTATTATTTCCAATTTACTCTATAGGTCAATCGTTATACAATCCACAACTTCTTTATGATAACCCAGGTGGAATTTTTGATGAGGATTCATTAAGATCAATCTATTTAGATTTTTATAATCCTAATTATCACAATTATCTTGTAAATTCATGGTATTATAGTCCAAGCGAAAGAATACCTGCTATATTAACTTTAAACGGCAATCAACTTGATAGTGTAGCGGTAAGATATAAAGGGAACTCTACATTTTGCTTACCAAATGATGTTCAAAGTGTCAAAGTTCCATATAACATTGATATGAATTATTATATCGATGATCAACAATTGTTAGGGTACAATAAAATAAAATTGGCTAATGCATGGATGGACCCAACATTTTTAAAGCAAATCATTAGTAGTAATATTTATCNAAAATATTTACCAACGGGTGAATCTAATTTAGTGAAATTATATGCACAGGGTAATTACGTTGGTTTGTATGTAAATGATGAATCCATAAATAAACAATTTTTAAAAAAACATTTTGACGAAAAATCAGGGCCACTATTTAAATGCGATAATATAGATAGATTTTGTGANACNGCTAATGCACCAAGTGCAATGCCACCAAATCTTTATTATATGGGGGATGACACAACACTCTATTATAATAGTTATGATATGAAGTCGGATGATGGATGGCAAGATTTAGTTAATTTAATTAAAACAATATCATTGGACTTTAACAATATTGATAGTGTGTTAAATGTTGATAGAACTTTGTGGGCATTTGCAGTAAATCAAGTTCTCTTAAATCTAGATTGTTATAATACCTATTATATGCACAATTATTATTTGTATAAGTCTAAAGATAATTTATTCCAAATGATTCCTTGGGATTTAGATAATAGTTTTACCGGTGCAATAATGGGATGGGATTTTTGGAATCCATCAAATGTTTACCAATATGATCCATATTTTACAGGTCCNAATTTAGGNAGTGCTCAGCCATGGGAGGAAAGACCACTTTTGTATAATTTGTTAAATAATCCACTATATAGAAAGATTTATACGGCCCATATTAGAACTATTGTTAACGAATCTCTTGATACATCTTACATAAGATCAGAATTAAATAGTTTCCAACAACTTCTGTATAATGCAGCAGACAACGATCAAAACAAGGCGTTTTCTATGCAAAATTTAATTGATAATTTAGAGTCACCAATATGGACTGGTTGGGGTTTTGGTGGTATTATGAGTAGTATTGATGCTAGAAAAGAATATTTACTAAATCATCCTGAGATATCATTGATTCCTCCATCATTAACTAATCCAGTGTTANCAAATAATACTATTTCAGTTGAAGCGTCTAATGCTACTTTTGTTGAGTTATTAGCTACAACAAGTNAATATAATTCAAAGTTCAAATCATTTTCTATGTACGATGATGGGACTAATGGTGATTTATTAGCCAATGATGGGGTGTATTCAGCTTTTCTCCCATACGCGAATTTCAATGGAAAAATNAAATATTATTTTAGAGCTCACAATANCGATGCTTTGAGTACTTTACCACAAAGAGCAGAATANGAATTTTTTGAANTGACCAATNTAACTAACACAAAAGATTTTGTTACTAACTCAAAAAAACTTATAAAAATTGTTGATTTATTAGGAAGAGATGTAGAAAACATAAAATTTAACACTAATCTTCTTTATATTTACAGTGATGGGTCTGTTGAAAAGAAAATAATTGTAAATAAATAAAACAATTATTTATGAAAAAGTATCTTATTACATTTCTTATATTTTTTTCTTTTCTAACATCTTTCAGTCAAGAAAAATTTACAATTAGCGGATACGTTACTGATGCAAATACTGGCGAAAATATTATAGGGGTAAACGTATTTTGTAAAAATTTAAATTTGGGTGTAATTACCAATACTTATGGCTATTATAGTTTAACACTTCCAAAAGGTAATCATGAAGTTCATTACTCCTTTATCGGTTACACTAGCCAAAAAAATAATATTGATTTAAATAAAAATATTGTCGTAAATATTAATTTTAAACCATTAGCTATAGATTTACAAGAAGTCACGGTTAGTGGACAAAAAAGCATCGTAGAAAACACACAGACTTCAATAATTGAAGTCCCAATTGAACAAATTAAAAATATTCCTGCTCTATTAGGTGAGGTAGATGTACTTAAAGCAATTCAATTACTACCAGGGGTACAGTCCAGTGAAGGTTCTTCGGGATTTTATGTGCGAGGAGGAGGACCAGATCAAAATTTAATTTTGCTAGACGGTGTCCCAGTTTATAATGCATCACATATTGGAGGTTTGTTCTCAGTTTTTAATGCAGATGCAATCAAGTCTGTTAGACTTACAAAAGGTGGCTTTCCAGCAAGATTTGGAGGTCGTCTATCTTCGGTTTTGCAGATTGACATGAAAGAAGGTAACCTAAAAAAATATAATGTAGATGCNACANTTGGTTTGNTGACATCTAAAGCTACAATTGAAGGTCCAATAATNAAAGANAAGATGTCATTTATTGTTTCTGCTAGAAGAACATATATTGATCTTATTGTTANGCCTTTTTTACCATCCTCTACAGATTTATCACTTTATTTTTATGATCTCAATGCTAAAATAAATTATAAGATATCCGAAAAAGATCGTATTTATTTAAGTGCATACTCTGGCAAAGATTTTTTTGGTGTAAATTACAATGAAACAGATAATTCAGAAAAAGATTTTAATTCNGAAAATTCTTCGAATGAGTCTTCAGAACTAGATTTTTCTTTAGGATACGGTAACATTACATCTACATTGAGATGGAATCACTTATTTTCAGAAAAGACGTTCAGTAATACAACGCTAACATATAGTCGCTATTCATTTAATACTTCTTTTGGGGTTGCTGCTAATCAAAATTCAATTTATGGAAATGAAAGTTATAATGTAAATTTTGGATATTTATCTGGTATAGAAGATTTAGGTGCAAGAATTGATTTTGATTACTTACCGAATCCTTATCANGATATTAAGTTTGGNTCATCATACACTTATCATCAGTTTACTCCTGGAGAAACNAANTTAAATATNTTAATTGANTATCCTTCTCTAGATACTTCTAATTCTGATTTTAGATTAGATACAGTTCTAAACTTTTCACCCAAAAAAAATGCGCATGAAATTTATTTTTATGTAGAAGATAATGTTAAACTTTCNANCAGATTAAAAGCAAATATAGGTTTGCATTTNGGTTATTATTCTGTAGCAAATAATACTTCAACNAATAATATAGGATTATTTGAAAAGATAAGTGATAAATCTAATTTAAGTTTACAACCAAGATTGTCAACGCGNTATTTGTTAAACGAAAATTGGTCAATTAAAGCTTCNTANGCNAAGATGCAACAAAANATTCATTTGTTATCTAATTCTTCAGTTGGGTTCCCTAGTGANTTATGGGTTCCTGCTNTAAATACCGTTCCTTCACAGTCCTCCGAGCAGTGGGCAGCGAATNTTTCTACNCAANTNTATGATAATTTATATGATTTAAGCTTTGAATGTTATTACAAAACAATGAGTAATCTAATTACATATAAGGCCGGCTATTCTAATTTAGAAAANACNGAGTCNTGGGAAAATGCTATTGAAATAGATGGNGAAGGAGTTTCTTATGGTGCAGAATTATTTTTACAGAAAAAAAGAGGAAAAACAACTGGATGGATAGGCTACACACTTTCATGGTCTAATAGAAGATTTGAAAATATNAATTTTGGTGAATGGTATCCTTATAAATTTGATAGAAGACATGATTTCTCCATAGTTCTATCCCATAAGTTTAATAAAAAGTATGATGTGGGAGCCACATGGGTATATGGGTCAGGAAACTCTTTAACCTTTCCTCAGGCTGTTTACATTGGAATTCCTGAGCAAGGATGGGAAAATACTATGAGTGCTGACATTGTAGAATCATATGGAGAAAGAAATTCAAACAGAATGCCTGCTTATCATAGGTTAGATGTTGCAATTAACAAACANAAAGAAAGAGAAAAATGGAAAAGTATATTNTCCATTGGGGTATATAATCTATACAATAGAAAAAATCCTTTTTTTGCTTATCTTGATTATCAAAATAATACAAGAGTAGCAAAGCAAGTTTCTTTGTATCCAATTATTCCTTCAATTTCTTATAGAATACAAATNTTTTAATTATGAAAAAAGTTTCATTTTTTAGCTTAATTTTTTTATTNATCATTTCTTGNTCTGAAATGGAAACCGTTATTGATTTAGAAATACCTNCACATGAACCAGTNTTGGTTTTAAATGGTGTTTTAGATACAGANAGTTCTATAAAGGTTTCTGTNTCNCATTCANCNGGTGCTTTTGATAATGCTAACCCNTCTTTTATTAGANATGCAGATGNACTACTATTTGANAATGATATTTTTGTGGATACATTAGTNACAAATTTGGATGAACTACAAACAATATATATCAATGATGAAAATTANAATTCAATTCCATTGCCAATGTATTATTATAAGTCTGATTTTATACCAAAATCAGAAAAAACATATAAAATTGAAGTGAATCACCCCGATTATAATTCTGTTAATGCCACAACATTTATAGAAAAAGGATTGAATATATATGATTTATCAATTGATTCATTATCAAATGTAGAAAAGATCAATTTTACATTTAGTTTTGANGATAATGCTAATAAACAAAACTATTANAGATTGAAATTATTTGCGTCATGTGAAAAGGATGATGATTATTGGGGCTATGGAGGCTATGGAGGCTATGGTGGTGGTGGCGAACCTGGATATGGTAAATTTAGAGGNNTNGTNGAAATGCAATCTAACGANCCNTCATTTCCTCAAACAGAGTTTATTCCAGAAAATGGTTATACTTTTATTGGTGAACAAGTTATATTTTCAGACGCCTTATTTAATGGACAGAAAAAAACTATNTCTGTGGATGTTGAAACTTATTTTAAATTAAACGACTGCGANACAATTTCTTTTGAATTTTCAACTTTTAGTGAAGANACCTANTCCTATTTTAGTTCTTTGGGNGAACATAGAGATAAAGGAGAACTTGGTATTTTCGGTGGTGAAGTTATACCGGTTTATTCAAATGTATATAATGGGTTGGGTGTACTTATTTCAGTGAATTCTCAACAATTTTTTGTTAAACCAACTCAGTAGTTAGTTTTGATTAAATTTATATCTTAAACCTGCATAAAATAATCTGCCCATAACTGGACCATAAATTAATGATGCATCAAAGTCATCAGAATCAGGACTTTCTGAACTTATTATTGGGTTTTCTTGGACATAGTTTGATAAATTTTCTACACCAATATATAAATCAAAATTATTATTCGAGTTAGTTATTTGAGAATTAAATAACATGAACCAATCTGATTTAGTATATGTTATTTTTGAGTGTTCTGGAATTCTACTTTCTCCAACGTAATTACATGTAAAATCATATTTCCAATTTTCTTTTTTATTTTTGTAAGCTAAATTAATTAGCCCTCTTGATATTGGAGTTAATGCAGTTTGTTTTGTGTCTTCTGAATATTTTGTAAGAGACTTATTTATTTTAAATGCAGTCTTAACGTCTAGATTTTCAATTAACTCATATGAAAAATCAATCTGGGCGCTTGTTGAATTTGATTTACCATCCAAGTTATAAAATTTAAGTTCACCTTCTTTTTCTATATCAATGATAACTTGTTCATCAAAGCTAGTGTTATAAATATCAAAATTAAAAGTGGCCTCTCTTTCAAATAAGTAAAAACAATATGAATAATTTAATCCAATATTTATCGAACTTTCAATATTTGATCGCGTGTCAATACTGATTTCTCTGTTAGAAGCTAAAAAAGGCATACTTTCAATTAAAATGTTTGATATTCTAAAACCTTTTCCAGCTGAAAATCGAAGTGCACTTTTTTCATTTGGATTGTATTTTATATGTAATCTGGGAGAATAGTATGTTTTTTCTTGTTGATTATAATAATCAGCTCTTATACCTGTGATTATGTTAAGTTTTTCGTTAAAATTATAATTATATTCAGTAAAAAAACCACTCAGTAAATCTAGTCTTTTTACATCAGAAAATTCACTATCGATATTACCGCTAAAACTTTCTGTAAATCTATTTACTTCATAGCTTGATCCAAATACAATTTTATGATTTAGATTAGTAATATAAGTATTCACTATCAAGTTGAGATACGCTTTTTCTTGTAATCCTTTATACTTATTTTTACCAAACTGAATATTTTGATCATGTAACTTCCAATTTGTTTGAATACCAATTGATTTATTAATATCATTAAAAATATATCCTGTTTTAGTTGTGGCTTCTGAATAGTCATTAATTGTATTAACAATATAATCACCAACGTTTTCTTTTTGTCCTCCAGTTCTTTCTTCCCACAATTTTTTGAGAGTTAATGATCCGACAAGTTTATTAGAACCTGTGTATTTTAATTTGTTCATAATATTAAATTGAGTTGTTTTCGGTACATCTAAAAAACCGTCACCTTGGTGGTTGTCGTCAAGTTCATGCGTATGTGTACCACCATGATGATCAATTTCTCTGTTTAAAAATGAAATATGAGTAAATAAATTGTTGTTCCATTTTCCATTTTTTTTGGATATTAATAAATTATTTTCAAGTTTTCCTTCTGAATTAACATAAGTGTTTAAAAATAAATCATCAGAGTTATTCTCATTAAAATATTCAATATTTATTTGTCCTGTCATGGATTTGTATCCATTTAAAATTGACCCAATTCCTTTTGTAACTTGTATAGATTCAATCCAAGATCCTGGAACATAGCTAAGACCGTAGGAATTTAATAAGCCATCAATTAGTGGAACAGATTCATTTGTTATTTGAACATATTTACCACTTAGACCAAGCATATTTATGGTTTTAATTCCTGAAATAGCATCTGAGTATGTAACATCAACTGCAGCATTTGTTTCAAAACATTCTGAGAGATTACAACAAGCAGCTTTTAGAATCTCATCTGTTGTTATAGTTTGAACGTTTAGAGGTTTTACAGTGGAGAAAATTGTTGTTTGTTTTTTGCCCTGAACATCAACTTCTTCAAGATCAATGGATGATTGCATGTAAAAAATATATTCATTATTTACAATTTCCTTTTTATTTAAAGAATAGCCTATATAGCTTACATTTAATGTTGCTGGCAACTTAGTAGTTTTTGGAATTGTGTATCGACCTTGGCTATCCGTTAGTGTTCCTATGTTTGTGTTTTCCCAGAAAACATTAGCGCCAACTAGTGGTTTTGTGTTGTTTTGATTACCAATTTCTAAAACTTTTCCTTTTATATCTTGTGCATTTATTTGAATTATTTTAAAAAATAAACAAATAAAAAATATGATTTTTTTCATATTAAGTAATTTTTAATTTGATTTGATTGACAGTTTTTGCAACAGTCAAAATCAAATTAAAAAAACTTGTAATTTTGATATCTTGGGATGATTAGGTAAATATTTGGGTTTAAATATTTTTGTGATAAACTTCTTTGTGCAAATCAATAAATTCTTTGCGGAGTTTTTAAGATTCAATAAATAAATAATTTTAGGTTGCAACTCAAATAATGAAGCTGTTATAGTTTCAAATTCAAAATGTACGTTAGTTGTCTTTTTGTTACAGCAAGAGATGTCAGATTCTGAACAGCAATTGACTTCAACCTCACAACATGATGATTCATTAGCGGTAATGCAGCAATTTTCTGAATTAGCTATTTCATAACTAAAATTACATTCACTACAACATGCTTGAGTAAATGTAAAATGCATGCTTAAAATTGTAACTAAACATGCAAAAAAAATATAAACACCTTTTAAAATGATTGTTTTCATCAATAACAAAAATAAAAAAATAAAATAACTATTAGTTAAACTTTTAAATGCTCCTTATTACTTCACGAAAAGAGTCATATTTATATTTAAAGTCTATTTTTTTTAGTTTATCAGCTTTAGCTACTATATTTGGCATAAATATTTTACTTCTTTTACCTAATATAAATGATAGAATACGTGACGGTATTTCAAAAATTATACAAAAGGGGTACTTTTCTTCTTTAATTATTTGAACTAGTTTCCCTTGAGTTAAACTTTTAC
>PBVH01000014.1 GCA_002728175.1 Flavobacteriales bacterium
GTTTTTTAAAACATTAAAACATTTTCTGTCTTTTAAGTAAAAATGCTAATAAAATTTGATCAAAACCTTTATTTATATCAACTTCTACTAAATCTATTTTATACTGCAAACATTTTAATTTAATTATCGATAAATATTCTTCTGATTTTTTTTTATAATCATACTTATATTGTTGAGGGTTTAGCTTAATATTATCACCAGTTTCTACATCAATAAAATTATATGCAGTATCATTAAAATCTAAATTCATTTCAGTTATTGGTTCTGATAAATAAAACAAAATTATTTCATGTTTGTTATATTTTAAGTGTTTAAATGATTCGAATTGTTTATCTAAATCTAATTCATCACTAATTAAATCAGTAAAAATCATAACTAATGATCTTCTATTTAACATTTCAGAAATTTGATTAATTGATGAATTAGAATTTGTTTTTTTAACATTTTTAATAGAATCAACATTAAGACACTTCTCTAAATTATGGTAAAGTAATTTTTGATGTCTAAGTGTTGATTTTGGAGGAAGATGTAATTCAATTTTCTCTGAAAACAAAGTTAAACCTACTGCATCACGTTGTTTTTTTAGCAAATCCATTAAAACTGCAGCAGCATATGTAGAAAAAAATAATTTGTTAGGTTTATTAAAACTTAAATTTTTAAATGAGGGATAATACATTGAAGAAGAAACATCTAAAATCAATTGACAACGAAGATTTGTCTCTTCTTCATATCTTTTTACAAACAGTTTTTCTGAACGTGCAAATAACTTCCAGTCAATGTGCTTTGGACTTTCTCCTTGATTATAAAGCCTATGTTCTGAAAATTCTACTGAAAAACCATGATAAGGACTTTTATGTTTACCGGTAATGAAGCCTTCAACTACTTGTTTTGCAAATAAATCTAGATTGGTTGATAATCTAATTTTTTCTAAATCAAGCATTTATGTTAAATCGATATCAAATTTAAATATGAGACTCTAATAATTCAACTAATGTAGATTTAGGTTGATTACCAACTAATGTTTCTACAACTTGACCGTTTTTAAACACTAGCAATGTTGGAATATTACGAACTCCGTATGTTACAGGTGTATCTGAATTTTCATCAATATTAACCTTTCCAATCACAGCTTTTCCTTCTAATTCATCATGTAATTCATCTATAACCGGAGCTATCGCTCTACACGGACCACACCATGTTGCCCAAAAATCAACTAGTACAGGTTTATCAGATTTTAAAACTAAGGTTTCAAAATTATCATCGGTAAATTCTAATGCCATAATTAAGTTATTTTAAGTTTAAGCAAATTTAAAAAAATTTATGATTTTATTCTCAAATTTACATGTTTTAATGTTGCTAATTTATTGTAAAATTCATTGTCTAAATTAATCTTATATTTTCTTGATAATAAATCTACATCATATTTATTAATTTGATCGGTAAGATTTAAAACTAAAGAATGTTTTCCTTTTTTTAATTTAATTAGATCATATAGTGACTGAACATTACTTTCATTTATATCATTTATATCGATTCTTAAAACTACATCTCTAACCTCTTTATCAATTATTTCGGATAATAAATCAATGTTTGTAACTTTAAATTCTAAGTCATCATTATAGAATTTTTTCTGAATTTTACCTGTAATATGAAGTAGCCAACCTTCAGTAAAAAATGCTTTATATTTAATATAATCGTCACTAAAAAAATAAAAACTAAATGAACCTTTATAATCTTCTAAATGAATTATTCCAAATGGCTTTCCTTTTTTTGTTTCACGATGTTCAATATTTGTCACAACACCTGCGAAACGAAGTTCCTTACCCTTTTTCGTTGATAAATTTTCAAGAATTGACAAATCTGCATTACAAAAATTTTGCACTTCTAGTTGATAATCATCGAGAGGATGACCTGAAAGATAAATTCCAACCACCTCTTTTTCTTTTGATAGTAACTGCATTGTTCCCCAGGGATCAACATCTGGTGGACTAGGAGATTTTACACTAGCTTCATGCATATCTCCAAACATATCAAATTGATTAGAATTTAAACTTGCTTGCACTTTGTTACCAAACTTAATCATTTGTTCAATATATGAACTATCGTTAGTTGTCTTAGCAAAATATTGTGATCTTTTGATATGAAATAAATCAAAACCACCAGCAGCTACAATACTCTCGATAGTTCTTTTATTTGCAGAACGAAGATCAACTCTTTGCATAAAATCGTTAAAAGAAGAGTAATTGCCATTTTCTTTTCTTTCATTTACAATTGCAGCAACAGCGCCCTCACCTACTCCTTTGACCGCACCTAATCCAAATCGTATTTCTCCTTCTTGGTTTACAGCAAACTTATAAAAACTTTCATTCACGTCAGGACTTAAAACGCTTACTCCCATTCTTTTACATTCTTCCATGTAATGAGTAATATCTTTAATATCCCGCATATGATTGGTTAATAAAGATGCCATTAATTCAGCAGGATAATGAGCCTTTAAATATGCAGTCTGATACGCTATTAAGGCGTAACATGTTGAATGAGATTTATTAAAAGCATATGATGCAAAAGCCTCCCAGTCTTTCCAAATTTTATCTATAATTTTTTCATCAAAACCATTTTTAATACAACCTTGAAAAAATTTAGGTTTTAATTTGTCGAGAACTGCTTTGATTTTTTTACCCATAGCTTTTCTTAAAACATCCGCATCTCCTTTAGAAAAACCTGCTAATTTTTGTGACAATAACATTACCTGTTCTTGATATACAGTAATGCCATAAGTTGTTGAAAGATATTCCTCCATTTCAACTAGATCATAAACTATCTCTTCTTTTCCATGCTTTCTTTTAATATAATTAGGTATATATTCCATTGGTCCAGGCCTATACAAAGCATTCATTGCTATAAGATCATCAAACTTATCAGGTTTTAACTGCTTTAGATGAGATTTCATACCATCAGATGAAAACTGAAAAATTCCATTTGTTTCACCTCTTTGAAATATTTCAAATGTTTTATGATCATCAAGAGGGATCTTATCAATATCAAGAGTCAAGTTATGTAATTTTTGTACTATCTTGATGCAATCTTTAATTATTGTTAAATTTCTTAAACCCAAAAAGTCCATCTTCAGTAAACCAGCGTTTTCAACTACACTATTATCAAATTGAGTAACTAAAAGATCAGAATCCTTTGAATTAGTCATTGGAATTAATTCAATTAATGGTCTAGGTGTAATGATAACACCACAAGCATGTGTTCCTACATTTCGAACGCTTCCTTCAAGTAATTTTGCATGTTGAATTGTTTGTGCAATAAGATCTGTTTCAGTTGATAACTTTTTCAACTTCATTGCATTTGTATACTGATCTCCTTTAAATTCTTTATTTAGTGACTTGTCATCAAGAGAAAAAATCTTTGATAATGAAGTGAAATCTGGCACTAGCTTTGCAACTCTATCAGCATCCGAAAGACTGAGGTCTAAAACTCTAGCAGTATCACGAATTGATGACTTAGCAGCCATAGTTCCATAAGTAATTATTTGTGCAACATTATCTTTTCCATATTTTTCTACGACCCAATCAATTATCCTACTTCTTCCCTCATCATCAAAATCGATATCAATATCTGGAAGAGAAACTCTCTCAGGATTTAAAAAACGCTCAAATAGCAAATCATATTTTATAGGATCTACATTTGTAATTCCAATACAATATGCAACAACAGAACCAGCAGCAGAACCCCTGCCGGGCCCAACAGAAACATTCATTTTTTTTGCATTAAAAATTAGATCTTGTATAATTAAAAAATAACCAGGATAATTTGAATTTTCAATGACTTTTAATTCAAAATCTATTCTTTCTTTAATATCATCAGATATTTCAATATATCTATTTTTTGCACCCTCGTAAGTTAAATGTTTAAGATAGTTGTTTTCACCTCGTTTTCCATTATCTTTTTCATCTTCTATCACTTTAAATTGGTCAGGAATTTTAAACTCTGGTAACAATACGTCACGACTCAAATCAAATACCTCTATTTTTTTTATTAGATCTGAAATATTGGTGACTGCTTCTGGAATATCAGAAAACATTTCTACCATTTCTTCGGAAGATTTTAAATAAAATTCATCGTTTGGAAAGCCGTATCTAAATCCACGTCCCTTTCCTTTTGGAGTTGATTGAAGTTCTCCATCTTTCACACATAGTAAAATATCATGAGAATTTGCGTCATCTTTGTTTAAATAGTATACATTATTTGATGAAACTATTTTTACATCATATTTATTAGCTAATTTAATTAAAACGCTATTTACATGTTCTTCTTCTTCTAGACTATGTCTATTTAATTCGACATAAAAATCTTCTCCAAAAATTTCGAGCCACCATTTGAATTCTTCCTCTGCTTGTTTCTCTCCAATGTTTAAAATTATATTTGGTATACTGCCATAAAGACTACCCGTTAATGCAATCAAACCATCAGAATATTTTTTAATTAACTCCTTGTCAACTCTTGGAACATAGTAAAATCCATTAATATAACCTATTGAAGAAAGTTTTGATAAATTATAAAATCCGGTCTTATTTTTACATAAAAATGGTACCTGTGAACCATAGTCTTTAACGCTTTTTTCTAGATGATTCTTACACACATTTAGCTCACAACCAAGTATTGGTTTTATTTTATTTCCTTCCAAATTTTTTGGGTGATTTTTAACGTAATTCAAAAATTTAAACGCACCAAACATATTTGAATGATCTGTTAATGAGATGGCTGGCATATTATATTCGATTGCCTTATCAACTAAATCATTTATACTTGATGTTGCCTGTAATATTGAGTATTGCGAATGAACGTGTAAATGTGCAAAATTAAACTTTACATTGCCATCTAATAAATCTTTATTTTCACCGACATTCTCAGTTGGATTCTTTGAATCAAAATCATCATCTTCCTTCGTTTCAGATTTATCTAGAGGGTCGTAAGGTGAAATATTTAATCCAATTAATTGAATTTTATCCTTATTATTTTTTTTAAATTCTTCAAAATCATTTTCAGACATTGAAACAAGATTTTTTGGAATCACTTCAATTCTAATAAGTTCTAAAAAACATCTTGCAGTCGCTTCAACATCAGCAGATGCATTATGTGCTTCTGCAAAATTCTCATCAAACAGTTTAAAATGCAATTCGGTCAAAGAAGGCCATTTATATCTACCACCTCTACCACCTGGAATTTTACAATAATCTGTAGATAAATCTTTGGTATCTATACAAGGATGATTAGATAAAATATTATCAAAACCCTTTCTTAAAAGTTCACATCCAACAATATTATTGTCAAAAGAAATATTGTGCCCGATTATATATTTTGAATTTTTAACATCATTTAAAAATTCTTCCAAAACATAATTTAGATCAACACCTTGCTTAATTGCACGCTCAGTTGAGATTCCATGTATTTTTTGTGCATTAAATGGAATGTCATAATTTTCAGGTTTTATTATAAAATTTTTAACGTCAACTAACTCTCCTTTTATATCATGAATTTGCCAAGCTAACTGAACCATTCTTGGCCAATTATCAAAATCAGTTAAAGGAGCTTTCCAATTTTCAGGCAAGCCTGTAGTCTCTGTATCAAATATTAGAAACATATATTAAACAAATTCTTTTATATAAAAATGAAGTGTAAATTTAAAAAAGAAAAAAAACAAATAATACAGTTTGACTCTAACTTTTAACAATGTTAGTAAGTTGTTATTTTCAAATGAAATTGTTGGACTTCATCCATTCGTCATTAAAAATTTTACCTATATATCTGCTACCATGATCGTGTAATAAAACAACAATAACATCTTTTGGGTTAAGCTTACTTTTTAACTGATTTATCGCTGCCACAGCACTACCGCAAGAATATCCAGCAAAAATACCTTCTTCCTTTGCTAATCTTCTAGCCATAAGCGCTCCATCTTTATCTGTAACTTTTTCAAAATGATCAATCAACTTGAAATCAACATTTTTTGCTATTATGTCCTCTCCTATTCCTTCAGTGATATATGGGTAAATTTCATTTTTATCAAATTTTCCTGTTTCGTGATATTTTTTGTATACTGAACCATAACTATCAACACCCCAAATTTTAATTTTTGGATTTTGTTCTTTTAAAAACTTGCCAATACCAGATATAGTTCCTCCTGTACCAACTCCAACAATAAAGTGGGTAATCTTTCCTTCTGTTTGCTCCCAAATTTCAGGTCCAGTAGATTCATAATGAGCTAATCTGTTTGATAGATTATCGTATTGATTTGGATAAAACGAATTAGGAATTTCATTGTTTAATCTTTTCGCAACAGAATAGTAAGATTCAGGATGCTCAGGATCAACATTTGTCGGACAAACATAGATTTCCGCTCCCATAGCTTTAAGGATATCAATTTTTTCTTTTGATTGCTTATCTGAAATTGTGCAAATTAACTTATATCCTCTTTCAATACACACTAAGGCTAGACCCATACCAGTATTGCCAGAAGTACCTTCTATAATAGTAGCCCCTTTAGAAATTATACCCTTCTTTTCAGCATCCTCAATCATTTTTAATGCCATTCGATCTTTTGTTGAATGACCAGGGTTAAAGCTTTCAACTTTTGCTAAAACTAAAGCCTGAGTTTCGACAACATTGTTAAGCTTAACTAATGGAGTGTTACCTATCGTTTCAACAATATTTTCAAAATATTTCATAGTACAAATTTACCTATTTTTACTCAAAACGAATGGAATCAATCAACTTCATATTTGTAATTATGGAGGATGGAATAATCAATGCTAAATAACACATAACTATTGTTCCAATATTTATTAGTATTACACTAAAGAAATCATAATCAAATGGTATATGTTGCATGTAATATATAGACGAATCAAGTTTGAGAAACTGAAATTTTTTTTGTAAAAAAGCCAAAATAAAGGCTAATAAATTTCCAAAAATTATTCCTGCAGTAGCTATTTTTATTGACTGATATAAAAATATTTTTCGAACATTCCAATTTGATAAACCCATGGACTTTAAAACACCAACTAGCTGAACCTTCTCAAGAATTATAATAATTAAAACTGTAATCATATTTACTAAAGCTACTATGACCATCAATATAATTATTAAAAAAACATTCATATTTTGTAGTTCTAGCCAATCAAAAAGTTCAGGATATCTTTCCTTAATGCTTTCAGATTTTAAATTATAATCTGTTTTATTGTATACAAATTCAGCAACTTCATCGAGTTTTTTAAAATCATTAATTTTTATTTCAAGACCACCAACTTGCGAAGATTGCCAACTATTTAACTTTTGTATTTGCCTTATATCTGCAATAACAAATAAATCATCAAAATCCGATAACGCAGTACTGAAAACCCCATGAATTATAAATTTTCTTACTCTAGGGGGGTCTTGTGCAAAATACATAAAAACAGATTCTCCTAAAGATAAATTTAAATTTTTAGCAACCTGCTCAGATATAATAATATTATTACTAGAAACGCTATCTGAAAGAGTCAAAGTATTACCGTTTATCATATTTTTATTAAAAAAATCCCAGTTATAGTTTGAAGACACCCCCTTTAGAACTACACCTTGAATTTCATTTTCATTTTTTATAACGCCAGCTTTTGTTGCAAACGAACTTACATTAATAATATTTTCATTGCTTTGAAGCTCAGCAATTAAAGATTTATTTTTCTTTATTGGAACACTTTCAAATGAATGATTATTAACAAAACTAGTTATAACTACATCTCCACCAAAGCCAATAATTTTTTCAGTGATTTGATTTTTAAAACCTTTAGTAATCATAATTGATAACAGCATTATAGTGACCGAAAGTGTAACTGCTAAAGTTCCTATTAACAAAATAGGTTTTGTATAACGATTATTTCCTTTCTTTGTAAAAAACAATCGATTCGAAACATATAAGGATAAGTTCATAATGACTACAAACATAAAACAAATAATTATTATTTTTTTAATGATACTGTATTGTGATATTAATGCTAGTAATATTATACCTGCTTCACATAGAATTAACTCATATATTCATTTTATTAAAAATAAAAATGTTGCCATAATTAGCAATCAAACCTCAGTAATACAAAATACACACCTTGTAGATACATTGATTCAATTAAATATTAAAATCAAAAAAGTGTTTGCGCCTGAACATGGTTTTAGAGGGGAAAAAGACGCTGGAGAAATAATTAATGATAATTTTGACAAAAAAACAGGATTACCTATAATTTCTCTTTATGGTAAAAACAAAAAACCTACAAAATTTCAATTAAAAAATATTGATGTAATTTTATTTGACATTCAAGACGTGGGGGTAAGGTTTTATACTTATTTATCAACTCTTCATTATGTTATGGAGGCAGCTGCTGAAAACAACATCCCAGTTATAGTTTTAGATAGACCAAACCCAAATAATCATTATATTGATGGGCCAGTATTAAAAAGGGAGTTTTCTTCATTTGTTGGTCTTCATCCTGTTCCAATAGTGTATGCTATGACTATTGGCGAATATGCAAAAATGATAAATGGTGAAAATTGGATTAAAAAAAAATGTGATTTAACTGTTATAAAAATGAAAGATTATAGCAGAGAACAAGAGTACCAACTTCCAATAAAACCATCACCTAATTTACCTAATACAAAATCAATTAATTTATATCCAAGTCTATGTTTATTTGAAGGAACAAATGTAAGTGTTGGAAGAGGAACAGATATTCCTTTTCAGCAATTTGGCTCCCCTTTTTTAAAAGGTAATTATAATTTTATTCCAAAAAGCAAAAATGGAAGCAAAAACCCTAAACACAAAGGTTTAAAGTGTTACGGAACAAATTTGCAATATTTAGACATTCATTTAAATTCTATCAATCTAAATTGGTTAATTAATTGTTACAACGAAACTACAGACAAAGAAAAATTTTTTAATAGTTTTTTTGATAAGTTAGCTGGAACAAACCAACTTAGAAATGACATAATTAGCGGAAAAAATGAAAGCGAAATAAAAAAAAGTTGGCAAAAAGATTTGAAAATTTTTTTACAAATAAGACAGAAGTATCTAATTTACAAGTGACAAAAATTAATTAATTCTTCCTGGATAGCTAGCTAATGCAGCTTTAAGACAAGTAGCAGCTTTTATTAGTGACTCTTGGTTTAAAACATATGCTATTCTTACTTGGTTAAGACCAGTATTATTGGTAGAATAAAAACCTGCAGCTGGTGCAATCATTATTGTTTCTCCATTTAAATCAAACTCTTCGAGTACCCATTGTGCAAAATTATCAGCATTGTCTATAGGTAATTGAGCTATTACATAAAATGCACCTTTAGGAACAGGACAAATAACACCGTCAATTTTATTTAATTCATTTATTAAAACATCTCTTCTTTCTTCATATTCTTTAATAACTTCATTAAAATAACTACTTGGTGTATTTAAAGCAGCTTCTGCAGCGATCTGACCAAATGTTGGAGGTGATAGTCTTGCCTGAGCAAATTTTAATGCGGTATCAATAACTTGCATATTTTTTGAAACTATACATCCAACTCTAATACCGCACATACTGTACCTTTTTGAAGTTGAATCAATAACTACTGCATGATCCTCTAAACCATCAATACTTAGAACAGAAATATGTTTGTTCCCATCATAAATAAACTCCCTATAAACTTCATCTGAGAATAAAAATAAATTATGTTTAACAACAATTTCTTTTAACCTTTGCAGTTCTTCTTCTGAATATAAATATCCAGTTGGATTACCCGGGTTGCAAATAAGTATTGCTTTTGTATTTTCATTAATCAAATTCTCAAACTCATCTATTTCAGGTAAAGAAAAGCCTGAATTAATAGAGGTTTTAATTGGTTTAACCTTAACTCCAGCTGAAATTGCGAAACCATTGTAATTTGCATAAAATGGTTCTGGAACAATAATTTCATCATCTGGATCAAGACATGAGTTTAAAGCAAAAAGAAGCGCTTCAGATCCTCCAGTAGTTACTAACAAATTATTATATTTAATATCAATTCCTAATTTATTATAATATTGAGCTAAACTCTTCCTGTAACTTTCAAAACCAGCGGAATGTGAATACTCTATTACTTGCTGTGAAAAATTACTTATTGCATCAAGTGCAACTTTTGGTGAATGAATATCAGGCTGACCTATATTTAANTGATATACTTTTTTACCTGCTTTTTTAGCTTTTTCAGCAAATGGTACTAGCTTTCTNATTGGTGAGGAAGGCATNTTAATACCNTTGTTGGAGACTGTTGGCATATTTTAAATTTAAATATAATTAACCAAAGAATAAAAAGTAAATTTGANGTTATGNTATAATTGCTATTTTTCTAAAGGTGCGCCTGAATTATCTTTTTCAGGAAATGAANNNTCTTTTGGNGGAGGATTTACNTCGCCTTTAATAGTTAGAATAACAGGTCTTTTGCTAGCGTTTGTTGTGAGTGTAATAGTTTTGGTAAACTTTCCAACTCTATTTGTTGCNTATTTTACTTTTATTTTTTCTGTCACCCCTGGTGCAATAGGATCTCTAGGCCAAGTAGGTACAGTACAACCACATGAACCTTTCGCATTTTTAATAACTAACGGTTCAGAACCATTATTTGTAAAAACAAACTCTCTATTGCCGTCAGAATTATGATCAATAACGCCATAATCAACTACTTTAGATTCAAAATCGATAGTTGCATCAACAATTTCTTTTTTATCTTCAGATTTAGATTTTACATCATTGTTNTCAGACTTTTTTTCAATTTTTATATCTTTTTTTTCATTTCCTCCAAAGATATTTTGAGCATTCGCTGTATGTAAAAAAGCACATAAGATAGATAGTATAAAATAATTTTTCATTTTATTATAATTTGTTTTTATTTTAACGACAAAACTACTAAAATATTTTCTGACAGCAAACAAAATAATTATATGATATAGATTTTGTAAACTTGCAAATTAATATAAAATAATTTTGAAAGATATTCCAAAAAAATATAACCCTCAAAAAGTTGAAGAAAAATGGTATNATCACTGGATGAAAAAAAAATATTTTTTTTCTAATCCTGACGACAGAGAAAGCTATACAATTGTAATACCACCCCCAAACGTAACTGGAGTACTACATATGGGACATATGCTTAATAATACTCTTCAAGATGTTATGGTTAGAAAGGCNAGAATGGAAGGTTTCAATTGTTGTTGGGTTCCTGGAACTGACCATGCTTCNATTGCAACAGAAGCAAAAGTGGTTGATAAACTAATGAAAAATGGAATTGATAAAAAAGATTTAAGCAGACAAGAATTCTTAGATCATGCATGGGAATGGAAAGAAAAGCATGGTGGAATTATTTTGGAACAGTTAAAAAAACTTGGTGCATCTTGTGATTGGAAAAGAACAAAATTTACAATGGATGATGAACTTAGTGAATCTGTAATAGATGTATTCATAGACTTGTTTAACAAAGGTTTAATTTATAGAGGTGTTAGAATGGTAAACTGGGATCCTGAAGCACAAACTGCTGTTTCAGATGAAGAAGTTATTCACAAAGAGGTCCAATCTAAATTATTTTATATAAAATATAAATTAAAAAATAGTACAGAAGTTATTGAAATTGCAACAACTAGACCTGAAACTATACTTGGAGATTCAGCAATATGTGTAAATCCAAATGATAAAAGATACAAACATTTAAAAAATAAATATGCAATAGTCCCATTNATTAACAGAGAAATACCAATAATATTTGATGATTATGTGGATATGGAATTTGGATCGGGAGCTCTTAAAATAACACCTGCACATGATGTTAACGATTATAAAATCGGCATAAAACATGATCTAGAAATCATAGATATTTTAAATGATGATGGAAGTTTAAATGAAAATGCAATTCTATTTACAAATAAAGACAGGTTTGAGGTAAGAAAGTTAATAGAAATAAAATTAAAAGAAAATAACTCTCTAAGTAAGGTTGAAAATCATTTAAACAGCATTGGTTTNTCAGAAAGAACAAATTCTGTCATAGAACCAAAGCTTTCTATGCAGTGGTTTTGTAAAATGAAAGAATTTTCTAAACCAGCACTTGATAATGTACTGAATGACAATATAAAATTTCATCCAAAAAAATTTAAAAACACTTACAAACATTGGCTAGAAAATATAAAAGACTGGTGTGTATCAAGACAACTTTGGTGGGGTCAACAAATTCCAGCATACTACTATGATGGGAATAAATTTGTTGTTGCAAAAAACAAAGAAGAAGCACTTATTTTGGCTCGAAAGAAAAATCCAAATATTAATTTAAATGATTTAAAACAAGATGAAGATGTTTTAGACACATGGTTTTCCTCATGGCTTTGGCCAATATCAGTTTTTGATGGAATAAGAAATCCAAATAATAAAGAAATTAATTATTATTATCCAACAAATGATTTGGTTACAGCTCCAGAAATTTTATTTTTTTGGGTTGCAAGAATGATTATGGCAGGCTATGAGTATAAAAATGATATGCCATTTAAAAACGTATATTTAACTGGAATTGTTAGAGACAAATTAGGAAGAAAAATGAGTAAATCTCTTGGAAATTCTCCAGATCCTATTGCTTTGATTGATAAATATGGTGCAGATGGTGTTAGAGTCGGTATGTTATTATGTTCACCTGCAGGAAATGATCTGCCTTTTAACGAAAATTTATGTGAACAGGGAAGAAATTTCTCAAATAAAATTTGGAATGCATTTAGGCTTATCAAAAGTTGGAAAGTTGAAGAAATTGAACAAACCAAATCATCTGAAATGGCAATACTATGGTTTGAAAATAAACTAAATAAAGAACTAGAAGAAATAAATAAATCATTTAAAACTTATCGAATTTCAGAAGCTCTAATGACTACATACAAATTAATTTGGGATGATTTTTGTTCTATTTATTTAGAAATAATCAAACCTGCTTATGGATTACCAATTGACAAAAAATCTTACGACCATACTGTTGACTTTTTAGAAAAGTTATTAAAATCACTTCATCCATTTTCCCCATTTATAACTGAAGAAATATGGCATCTTATAAAAGACAGAAACGATGATATCATAATTTCAGACTGGCCAAAAACTAAAACTTATGATGAAAATTTAATTCAACAGTTTTCTACAGCTCTAGAAGTTGTTTCGTGTATAAGAAATTTTAGAAAAGAAAAAAATATTCAATTGAAACAAAAAATATCTTTATTAGTTAAACAAAAAGTTAAAACAAAAAGTATTTTTTATTCAGTAATTTGCAAATTAGCTAATATAGATGAAATTTCAGTTGTCGAAAAGAATACAAGTCCATCTTATTCATTTATGATTGGATCTGATGAATATTTTATTCCTTATAATGACTCAATCGATATGGCAGAAGAAGTAAAGAAAATTGAAAAAGAAATAGAATACATAAGAGGATTTATTAAAATTGTTAATAATAAATTATCAAATCAAAACTTTATTAAAAAAGCACCAAAAAATTTAGTTGAGTCAGAAAAAAATAAACTTAAGGATGGAAATATTAAATTAGAAATTTTAACCAATAAATTAAAAAATCTAAAATAATATTTACCACATATTAGTTTTTATTTTTTTACCACCATCGCATTTTTTTGAAGTAGAACACGACACTAAAAAAAAACTTGATAGTAAAATAAGAATCAATACTTTTTTCATTTCTTTATTATTTGTTTTGTGTATATACCTCCATCTAACTCCAAACTTACAAAATATATACCACTTCTATAGCCGTTTAAATTAAGCTCTTGGATGTTTTTACCAAAGTTGGCACTTATTTTTTCTTTCTTAAATAATAACTTTCCATTTTCATTAAAAATTAACATATTATATAAGCAGCTTTTTTGTAAATTAAAAGTAATATTTATATTTTCTGAAGTTGGATTTGGATATAAATTAATATTTAATTTATCATGAAAATCATTAGTAGATGATAATATATCATTTGCAGAATTTATATTTGTTTGATATATTCCGTTTCCATGGGTTGCAACAACAAGCAAACCATCGTTCTGCCTGTAGGTTAAATATTCAACAACTACAGAACCAATTGTATTACTTGCAATTTGCTTCCAGATTGTATTTTCTCCATCCAATTTAGAGGTTCCAAAAAGACCAACAGATGTTCCAACAAGATATAAAGTATCATTTGCAAGAGGAATAATTTCTGCTGTTCTACATGATGGTCCATTTCCTGAACCACTTGCATTTTGCTCTAAATTACCGGCAATTTTAGTCCAATTTTGACCACCATCTAAACTATGAAATAATGAGTAAACAGAATAATTTGAATATACAACTATAATTTCTTCTGCATTGTCAGGGTTAACAGCTATATCGTAACAGTATGAATTCATTCCTGTTAGAATGTTTGGGAGTTTAACTACTGATGGGTCACCAACATTAGCGTTATCAATTCTATAAATATATTTATTTTGGGTACCCAAGTAAACAATGTTTGGAGGATTTTTAGATGTTTCAATTACAGAAATTTTATAATTAGGATTTAACAGAGAATCGCTAAATACTTCCCATCCTAAATCCGATTTTGCATGAGAATTATTATATGGTATATTAGAAATTGAATTATTTCTCCAAAGTTTATTTTTAGCAGCTAAATAAATAATATCTGAATTTTTATCCATAGCCATTGGATTTATAAACATATAATCATTACTATCAATTGATAATGGATCCATTCTGTTAAATGCTAATCTGTTTGCATTAGTATCTAATTTCATTTTATACATAACACCTCTTTGAATTGTTAAATAAAAGTCCTCTTCGTTGTTTGCAATACCACCAAAAGCACCATCACCATTAAACGGCATTGACCATGAAGAAGTAATATTATCATTAAATGTTATAAAATTCCCATTATCCTGAAAACCTCCATGCATAACTTGAGAATTTGGATTTCTACTAATTGTTACGGCATATAATTGTGATGTGTAATATCCATTATTTAGTGATTCCCACTTAACTGTATCTTTAAAGGTATCAAAAGATTTGTATACACCACCGTCTGTTGCAGATAAAATTACTTTATTGTCTGATGGTAAAAAAAGTAAATCATGTTGATCGGGATGATGATTTTCATATACTCCCCAATTTCCATCTCCTTCACTAGAACCAACTCTGTAACCTCCTATTATTGATGTGTTATTTGGAGTTGTAAAACCATCTGTAGATCTCCATAAATTTGTACCACCGATATAAACTAAATTTGGATCACTTGGGTGAACCTTAACCATTAAATCATAACCTCCTTGAGCATTAAAATTATCAAAACTAGTGTTCTGATTTGCTGGAATATTTAAAGATAAATCAACCCAACTGTTTGAACTAGCATTGTATTTCCACAAAGATGTCCAAGTAACTCCATTAAAAAAAACATCTGTTCTCTGACCATAATTGTCTGTTTCTGCAGCTAGAAAATAAACTTCATCTTCATTTGAAGGATTAATTCCTATTGCAATTCTTCCATATACTGGGCTGAATAAAGAATCTGTTATATTTTGCCAATTTTTTCCATCAACTGATTTCCATATGCCGCGACCATTTGCTGACCCATCACTACTTAGGGTTGCATATACAGTTCCAGTACTTGTAATTTCAACATTTGTGTAATAAGAGTTTCCTCCTAGCTCTTTTTGCCAATTTATTCCACCATCTTCACTTTTGTAAATTGATCCATATGTGGCAGCATATAAAACATCAAGTGTATCATTTGAAGGATCAGTTTTAATATTCCAAATAAAATCAAAATCACTATCAAATCCATTTGTATTTGTAGCCGTAAAAGGTAAAGAATCCCAACTTAAACCACTATCTACAGATTTATAAATTCCATTTCCTTGATAATAAGCCTCTCCTCCACTTGCAGAGCTTCCAGTTAACTCACCAGAACCAAAATACCAAATATTTTCTTTACCAGCACGAATATCTTGAGATACACAAGTTACATTGTGTAATTGGTTTGGATCTGTTGTTTTTACCCATGATTGTCCTCCGTCAACTGATCGGAACATACCTCCACTTGCACCACCAGCAAAAATTATATTTTCATTTAAAACATCTAATGCAATTGCTCTTGTTCTACCACCCACATTATACGGACCTCGATGAATCCAACTATTATTAATTTGATTATTTTCTTTTGGTAGTGTTTTTGCAAACATTCTTTCCTTTTTTCTAATATCTCTAGGAATTTCTCTAGTTACAGGATCCATCAACCTAAGCTTTTCCCATACAATTCTTTCTGAGGGATTATCTAACGTATACACTATATTATTATTTTTATTATTACATGAAGCAAACAAAATAAAAAATAGTATAAAAATTGTATATTTATTCATTGTTTAAAGTATAAAAGTTAGTTGTAAAAATATCAAATAAAATTTTGAAATCAACAATACTAATAAAAATGTAAATTTGCCTTAAATAACTTTTGATAAATGGATAAAGAAAAATATATTCCAGTAAATAAAATTAGAATAGTAACTGCTGCAAGTCTATTTGACGGGCACGATGCAGCCATTAATATAATGCGAAGAATTATTCAATCTACAGGATGTGAAGTAATACACTTAGGTCACGACAGAAGTGTAGCTGATGTTGTGAATTGTGCAATTGAAGAAGATGCTAATGCAATCGCTATGACGTCATATCAAGGAGGTCATACTGAATATTTAAAGTATATGTACGACTTATTAAAAGAAAAAAAAGCTAGTCATATAAAGATTTTTGCTGGAGGAGGTGGTACAATATTACCCGAAGAAATTAAAGAATTAGAAAAATATGGAATAACTAAAGTTTATCATCCTGATGATGGAAGAAAAATGGGTTTACAAGGTATGATTAATGATCTAGTTAAAAAATCTGATTTTTTAATTGGAGCCAAACTTAATGGTAAAATTAATGAAATTAAAAATAAAAATATAAATGCAATTTCTAGAATGATTTCAGCAGCAGAAAACTGTTCTGATTTACATCAAGATTCAATTCTTAAAATTGTTAAAACTGCAAAAAAATCAAAAGTACCAGTGATTGGTATCACAGGCACTGGAGGAGCTGGAAAATCATCATTAATAGACGAACTTGTTAGAAGATTTTTATCAGATTTTTCAGAAAAAAATATTGCAATAATTTCTGTTGATCCATCTAAAAGAAAATCTGGTGGTGCACTTCTAGGTGATAGAATAAGAATGAATTCAATCAGTTCTGAGCGAGTTTACATGAGATCTTTAGCAACAAGGCAAGCTAATCTTGCTTTATCAGCACATGTAAATATTGCTCTTGACATATTAAAAGTAGCAAAATTTGATTTGATAATTTTAGAAACTTCTGGTATAGGGCAATCTGATACAGAAATTATAGACCACTCAGATATTTCTTTGTACGTAATGACTCCTGAATATGGAGCTGCAACCCAACTTGAAAAAATTGATATGTTAGATTATGCAGATCTTGTTGCAATAAATAAATTTGATAAAAAAGGAAGCTTGGACGCAATAAGAGATGTAAAAAAACAATACCAAAGAAATTCACAAAGATTTAATGAAGATTTTATTAATATGCCAGTTTATGGAACAATTGCCTCTCAATTTAATGATCCTGCAACAAACAATCTTTACAGTGAAATAATTTCAACTTTAAACAAAAAAAAATTAATTAATTATAATTCTTCATTTAAAGTTCAAAAAAACTTAGACGAAAAAAATTATATAATTCCTCCAAAAAGAGTAAGATACTTATCTGAAATAGCAGAAAAAAATCGTGAATACAATAAATTAGTAGATCAACAAAAAGACATAGCCCAAAATCTCTATGCATTAGATCTTTCAAAAAAACTATTAAAAAACTCATCTAATAATACAATTGATAATATTCAAAAAAAATATAATGAGCTTGAAGTTAAATTATTACCAGAAAGTAAATTGTTGATAGAAAATTGGAAAAAGCTAAAAAATAATTATTCAAATGAAATCTATAAATTTAAAGTTAGAGACAAAGAACTGAACATTACTACTTTTACAAAATCTCTATCAAATACCAAAATACCAAAAATATCATTACCAAAATATACCGCTTGGGGTGATATATTAAAGTGGCAATTACAAGAAAATGTTCCTGGTAAATTTCCATTCACCTCTGGTCTATTTCCATTTAAACGAGAAGGTGAAGATCCTACAAGAATGTTTGCAGGTGAAGGTGGTCCAGAACGTACAAACAAAAGATTTCATCTGGTTAGTTTAGGAATGGATGCTAAAAGATTATCTACAGCATTTGACTCGGTTACACTATATGGAAATGATCCAAACTTAAGACCAGATATATATGGAAAAATTGGAAATGCAGGAGTTTCAATATGCTGCTTAGATGATTTAAAAAAACTATATTCTGGTTTTGAACTTTCAAATCCTAAAACTTCTGTCAGTATGACTATAAATGGACCTGCTCCAATTTTACTTGCCTTTTTTATGAATGCTGCAATAGATCAAGAATGTGAAAAATACATTTTCAAAAATAATCTGCAAAAGCAAATAGAGAAAAAAATAAATAAAATATATATAGAAAAAAAAGTGAAAAGACCAAAATACCAAGGTAAATTACCTGAAGGAAATAACGGTTTAGGTTTATTTTTATTAGGTGTATCTGGAGATGAAGTTTTGGAAAAAGATATTTATGAAAAAATTAAATATGATACTCTTCAAAAAGTTCGCGGAACTGTTCAAGCTGATATTCTAAAAGAAGATCAAGCACAAAACACTTGCATCTTCTCAACTGAATTTGCACTAAGAATGATGGGAGATGTTCAAGAATATTTTATTAAAAATAAAGTTAGAAACTTTTACTCTGTTTCTATTTCAGGCTATCATATTGCTGAAGCTGGAGCAAATCCAATTACCCAGCTTGCATTTACACTGGCCAACGGCTTTACGTATGTTGAGTACTATATTAGTAGAGGAATGAATATTGATGATTTTGGACCTAATTTATCATTCTTTTTTAGCAACGGAATTGACCCAGAATACGCTGTAATTGGTCGAGTTGCTAGAAGATTATGGGCGAAAGCAATGAAAGAAAAATATGGGGCTAATAAAAGAGCTCAAATGCTTAAATATCATATACAAACATCAGGTCGTTCACTTCATGCGCAAGAAATTGATTTTAATGACATAAGAACTACTTTGCAAGCACTATATGCAATATATGACAACTGTAATTCTCTACATACCAATGCCTATGATGAAGCGATTACAACTCCAACAGAAGAATCTGTTAGAAGAGCGATGGCCATACAATTAATCATAAATAAGGAGCTTGGGTTAGCAAAAAATGAAAATCCTATTCAAGGATCCTTCATAATTGAAGAACTTACAGATTTAGTAGAAGAAGCAGTACTAATTGAATTTGATAGAATAACAGAAAGAGGCGGTGTTTTAGGAGCAATGGAAAGTATGTACCAAAGAAGTAAAATACAAGAAGAAAGTCTATACTATGAACATCTAAAACATACGGGTGAATTCCCAATAATTGGAGTTAATACCTTTTTAAACAAGCAAGGCTCTCCAACAATAATTCCCAATGAAATTATAAGAGCCACCAAAAAAGAAAAAGATTATCAGATTTCAATGTTAAAAGAACTACACAAAATGAACAAAAAAGAATCCAACGATAGGTTAAAACAAGTTAAAAAATCTGCAACAAAAAATAAAAATATTTTTGAAGCCTTAATGGAAACTGTAAAAAAATGTTCTTTGGGTGAGATTACCAATTCTCTTTTTGATGTTGGTGGTCAATATAGAAGAAATATGTAATGAAAAATAATTATCAATTTGATTTTATTCACAGATAAATAATTTATTTTTACAAAAAATATGGCAACATTATTCTTTTACTTATTTCTGGCTTTATTCGTTTCCTTTATTTGTTCTCTAACCGAATCTGTATTATTATCTGCTCCTAAAACATATTTAACTACTATCGTTGACAAGGGTAATTGGGCAAAATCATTATTAAAATTTAAATCAAATATTGATAAACCTTTATCTGCGATTTTATCACTTAACACTGTTGCTCACACTATTGGAGCTGCCGGAGTTGGCGCTGAGTCAATTAAAATATTCGGTGAAACATCTTTGGCTATTGTATCTGCGATTTTAACAATTTTAATTTTAGTCATTACAGAGATAATACCAAAAACTATTGGTGCAAAATACTGGAAAGGTTTACTTCGAATTACCTATTATACCATAAACACAATGTTATTTTTAACATATCCACTTGTTATATTGTCTGGAAAAATTACAAAAACAATATCACCAGAAAAANAAGAAGANAGCACTAGTAGAGANGAAATTGCAGCATTAGCAAATATTGGAGCAAATGAAGGAGTATTTTCTGAGAAAGAAAATAAAATGATNCAAAATATATTAAAACTACAAAAGATAAAAGTAACTAAAATTATGACTCCAAGAGTTGTTGTTGTATCAATTAATGAAAATACAACACTAAAAGAGTTTCAAAAAGAAAAAAAATTACTCACTTTTTCTAGAATTCCTATTTTTTCTGAAGATAGCGAAAAGATAAATGGATATATTTTCTTACAAGATATTTTAGAAGAACTAACAAAAGATAAAAATTCCAACCGTCAAGTAAAAGAATTTAAAAGAGATATTCTTATTGTTCCTTACAATAAAACTTTATTTAATCTGTGGGATGAACTTTTAGAAAAAAAAGAGCATATTGCAATTGTAGTAGATGAATATGGAGGACTGGATGGAATAGTAACTATGGAAGATATAATTGAAACATTACTAGGACTAGAAATCACTGATGAAAACGATACAGTTATTGATATGCAAAAATATGCAAAAGAAAAATGGGCAAAAAATAAATCAAAAAAGTCAGTTAAAAATTTATAAATAATTAGATTAATTAATCAACTTAATTAGATAATTATTATGTACGACGTTGTAATACTTACTGAATCAAGATATTTAAATCCNAAAAAAACTAATTGGTACATAGATCAAGTTTTACTAGAGGATAACATATTATTAAAGGAATTAGAAAAATGTAATTTAAAGGTAATCAAAAAAGATTGGTCTGATAACAAATTTGATTGGAAACAAACAAGATATGCAATCTTTAGAACTACATGGAATTACTTTGATAAATTTGACACATTCATTAAATGGTTTGAAAAAACAAAAAGAGAAACATTATTTATCAATTCTAAAGAAATTATACTTTGGAATCTAAACAAAACCTACTTACAAGAACTTTCAAAAAAAGGAATAAATATTGCAAAGACAATTTTTGTAGAAGAAAAGCAAAAAATTACACTTNAAGATTTATTTAAAAAAAGCCAATTTAATGAAGCAATAATTAAACCANCTGTTTCAGGTGCAGCTNGAGATACATTTAAAATCACAAAAAAAAACCACAAAAAATTTGAAAGTAANTTTCAGAAACTAATTAANAAAGAGTCATTTTTGTTTCAAGAATTTTTAAAAGATATACAGATTTTTGGAGAAATATCTATTATTTTAATTGATGGAGAATATACTCATGCTGTNAGAAANATAGCAAAAAAAGGAGATTTTAGAGTTCAAGATGATCATGGAGGAACAGTTGAAGTATATAATCCAGTCAAAGAAGAAATTGAATTTGCAAAACTATGTGTTAGTAAATGTCCATCANAGCCTATTTATGCAAGAGTTGATTTAATTTATGACAATAAAAAAAATNTATCACTTGGCGAATTAGAATTAATTGAACCTGAACTATGGTTTAGAAACAATACTAAATCCGCAAAACTATTGGCAAAAAAAATATCTAATTTAGTATCTTCCAGATTAAAGCCGAAACTCCAGTAAAAGCAATAATTGACATAAAAAAAGAGGTCCAAAAATTTAAACCTCTATTTTTTTGATANGATGCAACAAAAAAGGATAANAAAAAAATTANANCAATAGCATAAATCATCTATTTTTCAGAAAGAAGAAATATATCAAAATTAATTTCGTCATGTATGATTTTATCTCCGAGGTCTTTAAAAATATTACCAGACTTGTAAACCACATCCCATTTTGTCCTGTCAATAACAATATTTGCTGTTGCAAGAAAATTATTTCTTTTAACTGTAACATTAGCTGCAAATACAATCTTGTTTGTAATCCCTTTGATAGTTAAATCAGCTGTTATTTTATAAATATTATCTGGTCTTTGCTCAGCAGAAGTAATCACAAGTTTTGATGNTGGAAAATTTTCAACATCAAAAAAATCTTCATTCTTTAAGTGTTCTTCAATCCAACCTCTCTTTTTTTCGGACTCAATATCTGTGTTTTTNATACTTGTCATATCAATTACAAACTCTCCACCAACTAATTTTCCGTGATCAAGTATTAACTTACCAGACTTGATGTTAATTGTACCTGAATGGTCCTCACCAGGTTTAGAACCAGTCCAAGTAATGGTTGAATTTTTATGATTAACCATTACATCAATTTGATGAGCAAGTAAGACATTAGAAAAAGAAACAGATAACGTAAGAAATAAGATTACAATATTTTTCATATTTGAATTTTTTATATGNTTTAATCAAAAATACATAATTTTACACAAAAAAATAAGTTTAAGTGTTAAAGATANATAAGTTTACATTTGAGAATAAANAACTNAGAGAACAAGCATTTGCAATTAGACACAACGTNTTTGTAATTGGACAAAATTGTCCTAANCATTTGGAATATGAAAATGAAGAATCNTCTACTCANTTTTTATTAACCTTTAATGGTAAAGCTGTTGCAACTGCACGTCATAGNAAGACAAAATTAGGCTATAANCTTGAAAGNTTTGCTGTGTTANAAAAAGAAAGAGGAAAAGGNTATGGACATGAGATNTTAAAAGAAATACTTAGAGATTTAGTCAATTTTCAAGGAACTATTTACATGCATGCTCAAGTNGATGTATTACCTTTTTATGAAAAACTTGGCTTTAAAAAGATTGGAAATATCTTTGAAGAAGCAAATATTAAACATTACAAAATGATATTAGATAAAACTAAACACTGAGNTTACTNACCCATGAATANTTATCCGGNTATCTTCCTCTNTGAATATTTTGAAAAATTGTTTTAATTTCTAAAGACTTTGGATTAGATTTTTTTGGTATTATTATTTTCTCATCTCTGTAAGAAATAGAATTTATTGGACTTATTGTAACTGCGGTTCCCGTACCGAAGGCTTCTTGTAGNTTATGATTTTTATTTGCTTCAATTAATTCNTCAACAGAAACTTCTCGTTCTTCAACTTCNATATTTAAATCATTAGCAATTTTAATTACACTATCTCTTGTTATACCCGCCAAAATACTATCTGTTAATTTCGGNGTAATTAACTTACTATCAATNACGAACCAAATATTCATAGTTCCAGCTTCTTCAATATATCTATGCTCTTTTGCATCAGTCCATATAATCTGAGTAAAACCTTTATTNTTAGCNATTTTTGCAGGATAAAAAGAAGCTGCATAATTTCCGGATGCCTTAGCAAAACCTACTCCACCAGATGCNGCTCTNGTATACTTTTCTTCAATTATNACATCTATATCANTTGTATAATATGTAGTAGTNGGNGATGTTATAATAACAAATTTATATTCATCTGACTCACATGCCTTAATNTACTCTGCTGAAGCAAAAATAAATGGCCTTATGTAAAGGGANTAGNTATCNTCTTTTANACACCAATTTTGATCAAGATGTAATAATTGATCTAAACCAGATAAAAAAATGTCATCAGGAATTTCGGGAATTGAGAGTCTCTTTGCCGATCTATTTAATCTCTTAAGATTATCTTTTTTTCTAAACAATAATATTTCATTAGAATCATTTTTGAAAGCCTTCATACCTTCAAAGATAGATTGACCATAATGTAATGCCTGAGTAGCAGGAGTCATTTCTATCGGACCATATGGAACAATTTCAGGAGTTTGCCACTTATTATTTTTGAAATTACAAATTAACATATGATCAGAAAAAACTCTTCCAAAAGGAAGATTTGAAAAATCTGTTTTTGATAGCCTAGATTGACTAGTTTTAATAATTTTCATTAAATTCGTAATACAGCCTGCAAATTTACCAAAAAAAGATAAATGATTATTTTATTAACTATTTTAAATAATCAATAATACATGAAAGATAATAAAATTATAATAACAAATGATGGTTCACACACGATTTACTCATCAAAGTTTAAAGAATCATACCATTCATTAAATGGATCAATTTCTGAATCTATACATGTATTTATAAAAAATGGATTAAAAGCTATATATAAAGAAAATATAAATATCCTAGAGGTAGGATTTGGAACAGGACTTAATGCATTATTAACTATTATTAATAATAAAAAGAAAAAAATTAATTTTCATACAATTGAAAAATATCCAATTGCTAAAGAAATATATAAAAAATTAAACTATTGTGAAAAGTTAAAAATTAAAGAGAATATATTGGTTGATCTTCATGATAAAAGTTGGAATAAACCACACGACATAAACAAACACTTCACCTTTCATAAACATCTTACATCGGTTCAAAAACTTTCAATTAATTTAAGATTTGATATAATTTATTATGATGCTTTTTCGCCAAAAAAAGATAATAAAATGTGGTCA
>PBVH01000007.1 GCA_002728175.1 Flavobacteriales bacterium
TCTTGAAAAAATCATGCCATTATTGTTTTTATTTACACAAAAAGTCTTAACTAACTAAAAAATTAGCTTTTCATAAACATAAAACTAATAACATTCTTATTATTATTATCGGATAATATATATTATGTTAAATTTATATTATTATTGTTTTATTAATAGTTTGAAGTAATATTTAATTTTTTTTCTTCAAAAACTTATATTTATGAAAATACTAAAAATAATATTATCTTTGATAATAATATTACTTACCATTCTTTTAACTTTTAACCTTGTAAAAGGATTAAACTTTAATTTNTTTGATTATTTAGACAAAAAATATCATTTTCTTTTTCTTACGTTATTAGCACAAATTTTTGGAGTTTATTTCTCATCAAAAAGATGGAAAAATTGTATTCAAAGTTATGANGAAGGAAAAAAAATTTTATTTTCATTTCGCACATATTTCTTATTAAATTCACGTGCTAATATAATAAACAATTTTTTACCATCAATTTTATTTGGTGATCTTTCAAAACTTTTTTCTCCAAATAAATCAAAAAAAAACAAAAAGACTGAATTAAAATTTATATTTTTTGATCGAATAATTGGAGTATTTACACTTTTTAATCTTGGCCTCATATCTTTAATGTGTTTNGACTTAATATCTTTTTATTTTTTTATATTAATTATACTTTTACAAATTTTATGTATAAATTTGANTAGGAAATTTAACTATGATTTTTTTAAAATTCAGTCATTAATATTTTTTTTTAGAAAATTGCCATCTATAAATGTTTTTATTTACAGCCTTCTTTCACAACTTTTATTTTCCATTTCATTATTAATTCAAATATATGCTTTTAAGGACTCTTTTTTAACATTAAGAGATTTTTTTACTTCAGTTTTTTTAAATTTTATGGGCATAGTGCCATTTTCAATAAATGGCTGGGGTGTTAGAGAATGGTCAGCAGCGAAAATATCTGTAGATTCAATTGAAAATGATGTTTTAATTATTTCTTCAATAATCTTTGGAATTTGCTTTACTATTTCAAACCTATTAATCTTTATTTATACAATTATGAATAAAGATCAGAAATCTAAAAGTTAATCTTCAAGAAATCTTTTTCTTGTAAATTTTGCATTCTTATACTTTGAGCTAATATATGCATAATTGACTGATGTAAATCTTCAACAATACCATAATTATTACAGGGAACATTAATACTTATATCACTAATTTGTTTTGCCCTACCTCCGTCAAATCCATTAAGACTTACTGTTTTGAGTTTATTTTTTTTAGCCCATTTTATTGCATTAATAATATTTTCTGAATTTCCTGAAGATGATATAGTTATCAGACAATCACCTTGTCTTGCTAACCTTGACAACTGAAATGAAAAAATTTCATCATATTTAATATCATTTGCTATAGCTGTAATAATTTCTAAGTTTGATGATAAAGAAATTATTTTTGGTAGTAAATTTGTATTTAGACTAGTTCCTTTTAAATGGTCACAAATAAAATGATTGGAAATAGAAGCAGAGCCGCCATTACCACAAACAAATATATTTTTATTAGATAAATAATGATTTAATATTAAATTTGCCAATTCTTCAATTTTTTCATAGTTAATTTTTTTTGATACTTCAGAAAGTTTATTAAAATATCCTTTAGCATAGCTAGAAGAACTTACTGTTTTTTTTATTGGAAATTTAAGCATTATATGAAATTTAGGTGTGGAATCTTTTTGTTTGTGATTTGTTCTAAACGTTTTACTCCTTTCACATGATTATCTAATGCTTCATTTACTTTATGTTGGAGACATAAAGTACCACACATAGTTTTAGCATCAAACTGACCTGATGCTAAATGATTCATAACCTCCCAATACTCTTCAGATTTCCAGATATCTTTAAAACGTTTTTCACATATATTTCCAATGTGATATCTTTTATATTTTTCGTTAAATAGCATTCCACATGGAGCTACCAAACCTGAACCCGAGATTTGAATCATAAAAGGCGCACCATAGCACCTACTGTAGGATCTATTTTCTCCAGACTTAATCTTTGACCATTTTATTTTAACTTTATAATTTTCATCAGAAAATGATTCAGCTTGTTCAAGTAATCCGTAAATTTTTTCATAGGCTGAATAGTTTACACCTAAATCACCATCCTCATTATCACTACAATGTTTAATGATTAGGTAGTCTGGTTGAAGATCTTTACCAAGTTTTGCTAAAGGAATAACTTGGTCTGCATATTCTGGCATTAAAACCATTTGTAAACCAATTGTTACAGACAGATTATTTCTCTTTTTAATTTCAACCATATCTTTAATATTTTGAATTACCCTATCAAAATAAGATTCTTTAACACCCATAATCTCTGAGTATCTTTTTTTTTCTCCAGCAGATATATTTATCCTAATGTAAGTTAGATGAGGCATAACTTCTTCTAACTTTGATTTAGTTAATACAAAACCATTAGTTCCAACAGCCATGGATATTCCTAAACTATTACCTATTTTGACCCCATCAATAAATGCTGGTGAAATAGTACTTTCACCATCTGAAACAAAACTTATTGCTTTAACACCTATTTCAGCTGAATCTTCTAAGAAATTTGTAATTACTTCCTTATTTATAACTGATCTATCATTTTCCTGAAGCATTGCATAACAAAAGTGACATCCATAATTACAAGCTCGAGTCAAAGCCATGTCAATTGTTACAGGAGCAATTCTTTCCCCCCTCTCCCACTGTGCCACCCTATCCATATGCCACTGGATTTTAGTACCATCTAAAATTAGCTCTTCATTTATATTTTTTTTAGTCATGGTCTACTTAATTATAACAAGAAAAATGATAAATTCATTTTTAATTTAAATTATAATCTTCTAATTTTATTTAAATCTTTTTTTTCCTCATGTAAAACTTGTAAAGACGCATCAATTTCCTCTTTAATAAACTTTTCAAATCTTCTTAACAGACCAGGTTTGTTTGTAGGCTTAATATCATCTGATGTTGATACAATAATTCTTATTGGCAATTTGTTAATATCATTTTCGATACTATTAAAAATAATTGAGTTAGGTGTTTCTTTAGAATTTTTTAAAAATTTTTTTAGGACACTTTTACAAAGCTTTTGTTTTTCATTTAATTTTTTTTTTAGCCAAGACACTTCAACTATTGGCTTAACGCTTAACTCAGAAAATTTTCTGAAAATTTGTTGGCACATTGAATTAACAAAAAAAACTTCATCTCCGAAGTTAAAAGGTAACATAATACCATTGACTGAATTCTTACAACTCTTGTTAATAGCCATTATAAATTCACTTATTCCGTTATGACCTATGTGAGATAATTTTTTTTTGAAGAAAATTTTGTTAAAAAAAAGCAAACAACCCAATAAAATTTTATTTTTTGATTCAAATCTAATTTTAATGAAATCTTTTTTCTCATTAAAATCTACATAGAGAATTTCTTTATCTATTTTTATTAAAAAAGAAGACAATTTATTTTCTAAGGAAGAGTAAGAAATATCTTTTTTTAAATCTTTTTCATAAAATTTTAAAAAGAACTCTTTTACTTTATTATTTGATTTTTGTAAACTTGAACTACCATAAGAATAATCTATTTTAATTTGCTTTTTATCTAGAACTTTATCAATAATTTTTTTCTTTAGTTCAAATACACTTAAATCTTTTACATAAATTAAAAAAAAATTCTCATTTTTTTCAATTTTAATATCAGGAAATTTTCTTTTAAAATTCATAAGTGTGGTTTTACTAATAAATTTTTTTTTCACATTCAAAGTAAAACTATTAACATTTGATGCTTTAATTGATTCTAANAAACTTACGAAACTTCTTAAAAAGTCTTCATCAGGNACCCATAGATTTAAATAATTTACTTCAGAACCATGTTTTCTTAATTTATTAATCAAGTCTGAATTAAACTTATTAACAATATCCTCGTATGACAAAACTAAATTCATGTTAAAATTAAATATCAAAAAAATTTTTTATACAGTTACAAACTCTTTTTATATCTCTTTCATCTAAGTATTGGTTAATTGGCAAACTCAAAATTTCACGNGATTGTTTTTCAGTTTTANTTAAAACTGGGTTTTTGTATTTAAAAATCTTCTGTTTGTGAATTGGTATTGGATAATGAATATTTGATTCAATTTTATTTTTAAATAAAAATTTTTTTAAATTATCTCTATTCTTTAATTGAACTACAAATAAATGATAAGTGTCTCTACAATTAGGTCTAATTTCAGGGTAATAAATATTAAAATTNTTTAGATATTTTTTATAAAGTGATGCATTTTTTAATCTCTGAGTAATTATTTTTTCTAATTTTTTTAATCTAAAATTTANAATAACGGCCTGTATAGAGTCAAGTCTTGATACTGTTCCAAAAAATCTAATTTTTTCTCTATTAATATGTCCATGATTTCTTTTTAATTTTATATAATTAAAAAGTTTTTTATTATTAGTTATNATAAAGCCTCCGTCACCGCAAGCATTCAAATTTTTCAGNGGATGTGTTGAATAAGCCCCAATNTCTCCGAANGTACCACTTTTTTTCTTATTAAAAGTTGAACCAATAGATTGGGCACAATCTTCAATGACTTTTATATTTTTTTTTTTAGCTATTCTCATAATTTTGTCCATTTCACACATTCTTCCAGTCAAATGGACAGGCATAATAACTTTTGTTCGAGAATTAATTTTTGATTTCATATCTTCTACATCCATTGTCTGATCATCGTAAACATCACAAAAAACTGGTTTCGCGCCAACAGCATTTATTGCTGCAGCTGACCCAATATAACTATTAGCCTGAGTTATTACTTCATCTCCAGCATTTATTCCTAAAGACATTAAAGATAGTATTAGAGCATCAGTTCCTGAATTAACACTNACACAAAATTTAACTTTATTATACTTGCAAATCTGCCTTTCAAATTTATCAACTTCATCTGAAAGAATATACTTTCCAGAGGATAAAACTTTTTCAATTCTTGGCANTAATAACTTTTTTTCTTCATTAAATTGTTTAGAAAGATTGACGTACGGAATCCAAGAATCATTTTTTTGCATAGAATTCTTTAACCGTTTTAATNACATAATTAAGCTCATCCTTNGATAAATGTTGATCAACNGGAAAAGTAATTATATTTTTTGAATGATANTCTGTAACTGGAAATGAACCTTTTTTATATGATAAAAATTTTAAAGCCTCTTGTTGATATAATGGAATAGGATAATGAATCTTTGCTTCAATTTTTTTTTTATGACAAAATTTAAGAAGTTNGTCTCTATTCTGAGCAAAAACAACATAAAGATGATAAACAATTTTCATTCCCTTAGGTCTAGGTGGAATTGTAATTTGAGTNATTTTAGAAAAATTTTTGTCATAATATTTNGCATTTTTAATTCTTNGTTCTGCAATCTTTTTTGTTTGTGGAATTANCCAATTTCCAACAACAGCTTGGATTGTATCTAACCTTGAATTAAAACCCATTATTTGAATCTCATCTCTATTTTTAAGNCCNTGATTTCTTAAAAGTCTAAGTTTTGNGTTAAGTTTTGAANTATCAGTTATTATAACACCACCATCAGACCAAACATTCAAATTTTTTAATGGGTGTAATGAAAAACAACCAGNAGCNCCCCAAGTTCCAGCTNTTTTTCCNTCTTGTNCTGCAAGTATNGANTGNCATGCATCTTCAANAACNACTAAGTTATTTTTNTTTGCAATTTTATTAATTTTTTTCATATTTGTCATATAGCCAGTAAAATGAACAGGAACAATTGCTTTCGTTTTCTTTGTAATTTTTTTTTCTATTTTATTTACATCCATGCAAAAACTG
>PBVH01000015.1 GCA_002728175.1 Flavobacteriales bacterium
TATTATCGCTCCCTTAAAAGGATCCATACCTGAACTGGTTCCTGAGAAAGCGTTGTTTGGTTTTGATAATAAAAAAAATGACCAGATTAGGTTGCAACTTAAAAGTTTTTTTAATTCAAGATCTTTGAATAAAAATGGAATGCAATGTAAGGTAGCTGTAGAAAAAAAGCATTCTATTGATGTAATAGCTAAAATTTATAAAAATATGTATGAAGAGATTTCGAATAGTTAGTTACTTTTTTGAATGAATGAATTCATGCTTTTTTAAACTATTCCACAAAATATTTGCCGCGGCGGTAAAATGTCAAAGTAATTTGAATCACTCTAAAAATATTCCCAAATAATGAAAAATTGTTTACATTAAATATTTTTTAAAATTTCATCAATTATTAGCTTTCACACTTAGCATAGCAAATACGTCTGTGCGCTAGTTTACATGTTGAGAAAAATATTTGTTGAAAATGTCCTATGATTTTAATGAGCGAATCTAGCTTGCCATGATCGTACCCAACATAATACTTAGCTGCAAGCACATACATATTTAGGCCATTATAAATTTTTAGGCTTATACTTAATTACATCTTACAATTATTAAAAATATGTCAATATTTTGAATCATTAATGAATGGTTCACAATTATTAAAAAAGTTAATTATAGTAATACCTAATATGGGTATTTGATTGTGCCTTATAATTAGTTAAAATATATAGTATTTTAAATTTTTACTGCATGTTTTAAAATTATTAATAAATAAAATTTATATTTAATACATACGTATACTAATTATTTTGTATATTTATTATAAATTTAAATTATACTTTTATTTATTTTTAAGAGGATATGTAGCATGAGTGTTTTGAAATTAAACGTTTATCTTTTTTTTGTTTTTTTTGTAACAAATACATTGTTGGGTCAAAATGTTTTATTACCCAAAAATATTGAAAACATTGTAAAACAAAACAATGTTGGTGATATCAATACTTCTGAAATTCAAGATTTTTTAGAAAGTAATAAATCTCAATTTGAAGGTAGCTTGAGCCCTTTTGATGAAAATAATATGAAAATTGAACAAACGCTCGAGAATGATAAAGAACTTATTTTAAATGAAAGTGTTATTAATAGCGATGACGAAGATGAAATAACTTCATCTGAAGTTGATGAAAAAATCAACCCTCCTGAAGATGGCATTAATACTATAATATCTAATGCTTTAACTTATTATGGNTATAAAATATTTGAAAAAGACCCAGATAACTTTCAAAATCCTCTCAATTTTGCTGTTGATCCAAATCATATTGTTGGTTACGGTGACGAAATCATCGTTATGCTGTGGGGTGAAACTGAATCGTACGATGAATATTTAGTTTCAAAAGATGGTTATATATTTGTCAAGAATATTGGCCAAATTTTTGTAAATGGCCTTACTTTAGAAAAAGTTGAGCAAAAGCTTTACAAAAACCTTCAAAAAGTTTTTTCAACATTAGGTCCAAATAGTGGAATGTCTACAACTTATCTTGATGTAACATTAGGCAAGTCCTCATTGAGGCCATTAAGAATTTTTGCTTTGGGAGAAGTTGCTCAACCAGGAGCTTATAACGTTAATTCTTCAGCCTCATTATTTACTTCTCTATACTATTTTAATGGTCCTACAATAAATGGCTCTCTTAGAGATATTAGACTTATCAGAGGTGGAAAGCAAATAACCTCTATAGATTTTTATGACTTTTTGTTAAGTGGAAAACAAGTAGGTGATGTAAAATTACAGCGTGGAGATGTTATTTTTGTTCCTCAGAGAGGAAAATCCATTGCTATGAAGGGTGAAATTAAAAGACCTCAGATATTTGAGCTTAAAGAGGATGAAACATTAAAAGATTTAATAACTTATGCTGGCGGGTTCGTCACTTCCACATATACTAAGAGGGCACAAATCAAAAGAGTTGTTCCACCAACTGATAGGAGTGTATATGGGGATCGAATTATTATTGATATTGAAATTGGCAACCTGCTTCCAGAATTGCCAGATGTTAAACTTATCGATGGAGATGAAATTACTTTTTTTAAAATATCTGACATTGTATCAAACTCTGTATCAGTTGAGGGTGCAGTAAGAAGGCCAGGAAAGTTTGGATACATTAATAATATGACTGTAAGCGACTTGATACTCAAAGCAGACAGCTTGACATCTGATGCATATAAGGAGGTGGCTTACATCTACAGAAATGATGTGGACGGTATTGCAAAGCAAATTGCTATCAACATTAATGAAGAATTATCTGTAGGGGAAGATGTACGCACAAAATTAATTCCGGGTGATCTTTTGAAAATTGATTTTTTTTCTAGATTATTTTACAGGTCAAATCTAGCTATTACTGGTCATGCAAAAACCCCTGGTTTCTTTAATTATCGCAGCGGAATAACTGTGTCTGATTTAATTTATGAAGGTGGTGGATTCAAAGATCAAAGATGGATAAANGATGCCTACTTAGAAAGATCTGAATTATACAGGCTTGATCCAAAAACCTTAAAAAGATATATGATTCCATTTAGATTGGATTCTGTTTTAAACAATAGAAGTATAGCCAATTTGGAGCTAATGCGAGGTGATAGTATTCACATTTATAATAAGAATACTGCAATTGGTTTAGAAAGCAGAACAGTATCTATTACTGGTTATGTAAAAAAACCTACTAAGTACAATTATTTTAATGGCATGACTATCTATGATTTGCTTTTTGCAGCAGGTGGAATCGAGGATGATATATTTCTAAAAGATATGTACAAGGAGAGAGTTGATTTGTTTAGATACAACCAAATGGCTCAAAAGGATGAAATTATGTCCTTTGATATGAATGATATNGAGGNCAATAAAAATTCTAACAAACAATTTAAATTACTTCCNGGGGACAGGTTGAGAGTATATTCAAAAAATATTTATTCCAGGAAAAAAGATATAACTATTTTTGGTGATGTTAGATCTCCTGGAGTTTATGAAATTAATACAAAAANGTTTTTGATTGATTTTATTTTGATGGCTGGTGGTTTAAATGGTCAATATGATAGTTTTCGTGTCGATGTTGATAGAGAAGAAAATGGCGAAAATAAATATATATCTAGGTATTTTAAGAACGACAGCACGTTAATGAGAAATTCAAAAGAATTTCCTTTAAAAGCAGGTGATAAAGTATATGTTCGTTTATCCTACAAAAATCGTTTAAAAAAGATTAATTCTGTTACAATTGCTGGTGGCATTAAGTACCCTGGCGTCTACCCGATTATAGATGATGAAACCAAGGTTCTTGATATTATAAACCTTGCAGGAGGGGTTGTTAAGCTTTCCAACCCTTTAGCGAGTAAACTCATACGTGAGGGTAAGTCGATAAATATAGGATTTTCTAAATTATTAAAAAATTCTAGATCTAAAATTAATTTTCTTGTAGCAGCTGGAGACAGCATTATAATTGGTGAAAAATCAGATTTAATCAATGTTACGGGTAATGTTAGGAATCCAGGTGTTTATCAGTATATAAAAGGTAAGAATCTAAATTATTATATTAAAAATGCGGGCGGTGTAAATAGGGATGGCTCCATATATGAAATAACATTGATACATCCGGATGGTAAAACAAAAAATGTAAATCCTTTTTATTTTTCACCAACTGTGCATGATGGTTCAATAATTAATGTTGGTTCAAAAGTTGAGAGGGAGCCATTTAGTATAACCGAATACGTTGTAGCCCTAACTGATATTTATGCTGATTTCACGCAGGCAATGATTTTGTTAAGGTTAAGTCAAAATTAATAATAATCATCGTAGGTTATAAATCATGAATTTTGAAGAGTTTAAAACAATATTTGAAAATGAATTTCAAATTATTAAAATGGCAGATATTGCGCGGGAACTCGATGTTACACCTCAAGTGGTTTACAGCTGGAAAACTAGAAATCAGGTCCCCTATGCCTACGTCAAAAAGCTTAAAGAAAAGATTGGACAGCAGGACCATGAAATAAATGAAAGACTTATAATAAATAGTTCATTTTTTGACTCTTTACTAAAGGTCATAAATAAGCATTCTGATTTAATTGCTCATTTATTATCNAGATTTAAATATTCTTTCCTAATAACACTAGTTTTGTGCATTTTAATGTTTTTGNTNGGTACTTATTATCTTGAGCATAAATACACTGCTAAATTGAAATATGTGCCTTCATCAAGTGAGAGTAATAACAGTTCGTCAATAATTTCTTTTGCTCAGAAATTGGGCTTGCCTAATCCAAGCGGCAATTCACCTTCAAGTGATGATTTGCTTTCATGGAGGATGATACCAGTTTATTTGTCCAGTAAAATGATTTTGGAAAAAGTAATTGAAAAAGACTTTTATTCAGAGAGGTACCAAAGAAAATTAAGGCTACTAAACATTTTATTATCTTCTCCGGATACTACTTTGCAGTTTACAGAGCGAGAACGTAGGTTTGGTTTAAAAAAATTGAAAAGGTCATTGATCCATTACACTGAAAAAAATGGAATCATTAATTGTATAGAAGTATCATCTTTCGAGCCAAAATTGAGTGTAGATATTTTAAATCAATATGTTAAAGAGCTTAGAGGTATTTATACCAAAATTTTTAAAGAAAAAAACATTGATAAAAAAAATTTTTTAAACGACAGATTAGCTGACACCCAGAAAGAATTAACTAATGCTGAAAATATCCTTAAGGTCTTCCAAGAAAAAAACAGGAACATAGTTAGCTCACCTGATCTGCTAACTCAGCAAAATAGGTTGTTAAGGAATGTAACAGTTTTAACACAAGTATATATACAGCTAAGGAGTGAGTATGAAATGCTATTAGTTAATGAAAAAGCTAATATGAACGTTTTTAAGGTTATTGATTCTGCAGATATNCCTCTGTCCCGGGTTAGCCCAAATAATACAGATAACGTTTTGATTACATTTACTTTATCAATGCTGCTGTTAAATCTAATTTTCTTGTTGGAGTATCTTGGAAAGTCAAATAGAGCAGAAATTATTAGGATGCTACATATTATTAAAGATAGCTTTAATTAATTTTATCTAAAAAATCTTTTTTTTCAACCTACTTCATTATACTTTTTTTAATATGGCAACATAAAAATAATTGATATTAGTTTTTATGCTGAATTTTCATTTGATACCTAACATTATTAATTATAATTTTAGTATCATTTGATGAACACAGTTTTTAATTTTANTAGAAACCATAATTAATTTCGGAGAGAATAATGAACCAATTAAAATTGATAATATTACTATCTTTATTTATGTTTTTTTCCATGGCGACAGCAATATTCGCTCAGGATGATTTTTCAGAAAATCCTTCCCAAGCATTAAATATAACGGGCGTTGTAACCGATTCTGAAACAGGTAAGCCAATTGCTGGAGCTAATGTGATCGTTGATGATTCAGAGCTTGGTGCAGCTGCTGATGAAGAAGGTAAATTTACAATTGAGGGTGTTGAGTCTGGAGCCAGCTTAACAGCTTCTGCTATCGGATACGAAAATTCCTCTGCATTTGCTGATCAGCCAGAATTGAATTTTGAGTTNTCACCATCAGTGGTAAAAATGTCTGAGTTAGAGGTTCTCGCTTCTAGAGCATCGGAAAAAACAGCCGTCGCATACACAGATGTTACTAAAGACGAAATTGCATTAAGGCTTGGATCACAAGATATTCCCCTTGCGATGAACTTAGTTCCTAGCGTTTATGCGACTAATCAGGGTGGAGGNGCTGGAGATGCAAGGATTAACGTTCGTGGGTTTAACCAAAGAAATGTAGCTGTCATGATTAACGGTATTCCTGTNAATGATATGGAAAATGGTTGGGTCTTCTGGTCGAACTGGGATGGTGTTGCTGATGTTACAAGTTCAATTCAGATGCAAAAAGGTTTGAGTGCTCAAAATTTAGCCACTCCATCAATAGGAGGAAGCATGAATATAGTAACTGATGCAGCTGCGCTAGAGCGTGGAGGCTCATTTAAGCAAGAAGTTGGTGCTTGGGGATTTTTAAAATCTACTATCAGTTATAACACTGGTCTTCTCATGGATGATAAGTTAGCATTAAGTGGTGCCCTTGTTCGCAAAACAGGAGAAGGTTACTATACAGGTACTTGGACTGATGCTTGGGCGTATTTTTTTGGTGCAACATATAACTTGAATGAGCAACATAGATTCCAGTTTTATGCATTAGGTGCTCCACAAAGACATGGCCAAAATCTTTACAGGTTAAACATCGCATCTCTTGATAGAAAATTTGCCGAGAGTTTAGATGATTACTACGCAGAAACCTCAGAAATACCAGAATGTGGTAGAGATTGTAGTGGCACCGGAAGTTCTGTTAGTGATGAAGCTGCTGCTCTGCTTGGCGATCAACAGTGGCAAATGTATACAGAATACACAGGCAAGAGGCATGAAGATAACTTAATCAATGAAAGAGAAAATTTCTTTCATAAGCCCCAAGTTGCGTTGAATCATTATTTTGATATAAATGATAAAATGAATCTAATCAGTTCTGCTTATTGGTCCGGTGGAATGGGAGGTGGTACTGGCACATATGGTAGTCTAGAATGGGATTATTCAAATGTCCAAAGAGTAGTAAATTATGATGCTACAATCTTTGAAAATGATTCCCTTGGTGCTTCATCTGGAATATTAAGAAATAGTAATAACAGGCAAACTACAGTTGGTCTTTTGTCTAAGTTAAATTATGATGTTTCCTCAGATCTAAAAGCTCAAGTTGGTTTAGATTACAGAACTGCAAGAATCTATCACGTAAAAACTATCAGAGACTTGCTTGGAGGAGATTATTTTATGACATCAGATAGTGATTTTGATTCTGATAATGGTCAGGGCGGTTTGGGTGATCCTATTGATTACAACTTTACTAATTACGTTAATTGGTTAGGATTGTTTGGTCAGGTGGAGTATTCAATGAATGCATTAAAGACATACGCTATGGCTGGTATGACTACTGTCAAATATACCCATTGGAATCATTTCAAGGACGCTTCAGCTACTAATGATAATGGTGATTTAATCTATGGGTCATCATATCATGGCTCAAAGGATGCAAGTGATTTAGATTTTGTTGAAGGTTTAGGTGACGCCACAGGAGGTCATGCTAATGACTTATACATTGAGGCTGATCCAATAACAACTTTTCAAGTTAAAGGTGGAGTGCTGTATGAACTAGGAAATGCTTTAAGTTTCTTAAACAGCATACCTGTTGTTGGTAAAGTCTACGATGATGCAGATGTGTGGTTTAATTTTGGCTTAATTGACAAAGCGCCAATTTTTGATCAAGTTATTCAAGATTGGGATGCTAAAATGGCTACCGATCCAAAGAATGAAAAATTTACTGCCTTTGAATTTGGGTTAAATGCAAGGTCAAATGATGGTGCACTCGCCGGTAAATTAAATGTCTACAATACTTCTTGGAATGATAGGATTGCTACTAAATACGTTCAAAATGATGAAGGCGATGATGACATTATATACCTTACAGGTATAAATCAAAATCATTTTGGTATTGAAACTGAGTTTGCTGCTCAACTCAATGAAATGTTTAGACTTGACGTAGGTATTGGGTATGGTAAATGGGAATTTACAGATGACGCTACAGGTACCTACAGAGATAGCGACGGATCAGATGCATCGTATAATTATTCTCTAAAAGGCTTACCTACCGGTGACATGCCACAGACTTCTATCAACTTCGGTTTGTCAGCATCTCCAATTGAAGGATCAGCCGTCCAACTCACATACAGGTGGTATGATAGGTTTTACGCTGACTGGTCAGCTACTTCTAGAGAGTTTTCTGATGGTGATACGCCTGACAGAGCTAACCCATGGCAAACCCCTTCTTACGGGATTGTTGATTTAAACGCATCTTACGACCTACCACTTGATTTTAATGGTATCACCGCCTCAGTAGTCTTAAACGTTAGAAATTTATTTGATGAGGTATACGTTCAAGATGCTACTGATAATAGCAGGTATAATGCTGTTCCTTTTAGAGTGAACACCCACTCTGCTAATGCTGCTGAAGTCTTCCTTGGGATGCCAACATCATTCAATTTGGGTTTGAAGTTAAATTTTTAAATCTATTGAATGATTAATCCTATTAAATAGGGTTTATATTCTTTCATTAAAAGCACAATAATGATTTACTCAAACATCTCATTGTTGTGCTTTTTTTTTCAATATTCTTTAAAGAGTAATTTCTAATTTTTGCTTATAAATGGACTATCTTCTCCAGCTAAGTATTGAGATAAATTAAGTTAAGCANTNCCAATTTGTTTTTTCATAGATANAAATTGATTGCTTTTTAAAAATATTACCAAAATAAATTTTTTATTTCATTAGTTGCGATNGGCTGTACTAATAATTTTGTTCGACCTCATTTTGAAATTATGCTAATAAAAAGTTTGGCTAAAATATTGAATTATAATTTCATTAATATATTTGTAAATAGATTTTCTCGTTGATACTTTCATTTATCAAGTATGCTAAATTTTCTTTACTATTTATATTTATCTAAGCTTTAAATGAAAATTTTATTTTGCACAAATAAATTAGATGACATAAGGAATGGCCCTGCAAAGTTTGCAACTCATTTAATTAATTATAAAAGCGACGAAAATTTTGAAGTATTTATTTTATCCGAAGATATCAAAATTCCTTCATCCAATAAAATTAAAGTTAAAATAAAAATACCCACTTTTTTAAAGTATTTTGGTCAGTTCTATAGAATGATGAAATATATGATTGTTTCTAAAAAATTAGATAAAAAGCATTGTTTTGATTATATCATATATAACCATGCATTAATTGGTTCTCTACACAGCCTTTTCTCTAAAAAGGTTATTGGAATGGTTAATGATGAAAATAATATTGAACGAAGATTTAAANAATACAGAATGTTCTTATTTCCTTCTAAATTTTTTATTTTTTATTTTTTTGAGATGATTGCTGTGAAAAATATGAAGTATGTCATAGTAAATAGCAACTACCTTAAAAATAAAATTGAAAACGCATATAACGTATTAAATTGTCATGTTTTGTATAAAGGTATTGAAGAAAAACTTGTAAAATCCATTGATGAAAATTTTATTCAAGAAAAAGAGAAAGGCACAATATGTTTCATTAAAGCAGATTATACCATAGGAGGTTTAGATACACTGCTCAGGTCTTTAAAAGACTTAAATTTTGAATATAGACTNACCATTGTTGGCGTTCCAAATGTTGACCGACACCNATTTAAAAATTATAATGTCAATCATATCAATTGGTTNGAAAGATTATCTCAAAANGAANTATTTAGGTTACTAAAAAAAACNGATATTTTTTGTCTTCCTGCATTGTCCGAAGGTTTTGGTGTAGCGAATATTGAAGCAGTCGCTATGGGTTGTAAAGTAGTTAGTACTAATGTAGGGGGTGTTCCCGAGGCCCTATATGGATATAAAAATGTAAAACTAATCCACCCAAAAGATCCCAAACTTTTAGCTGACACAATAAATGCTTCTTATAAATCGCGTTATATTATTGATAAAAACATTATTGAAAAACTTAAAAAATCATCTTATTCAAGTGTTTTTCCAAACTTTATTGAAATATTAAAAAGTTTTTAATGAGTATAAAGCATTATAATAACTTATTTTGGATAGGGTTTTTAAATATAGCTATTGCTTTAGTAGGTTTTTTTATAAATCAAAATATTGATAACAATATAACACAGATGTCCAAAACAATTAGAATTTTCGTTCTAATTTTTTCATACTGGCACTTAATAAAAATACGCCCCATAAACAGTTTAGAAAAGAACTATTCGTCCTATCAATTATTTAAGTGGTTTTTAATACTTATTTTATTGAGCACAATTTTTTCAAGTAATCCATTTTATGTTTTTTCAAAAATTTTAAATTTTATACCCTCAGCATTTTTTGTATTAGTATTTATAAATGTCTCTTTCGAGGTTCTTGGTTTAAGAGATACTAAGAAGTTGATTTTAAAAATTTTCATNACCTCGTACTCAATTCCATTAATTATATCTATTTTTTCGAATGATAACTATTATTTTGGTAAAAATATTTATATGGACACATCTGGAATTCGAAGTAATAATTTAGCTTGGGCGGCATCTATTGTTTTGGCTTCAACTATTGCATATATAGATAATTTTTCGTCAAATAGATACAAAANAGTAATTTTATTATTTTTAATGATTTTTTGCATTATGTCTATTTTGAATAGTGGAAGTAGAACGATTCTAGCTGGAACCATTATCTATTTTATTTTTGTAATTTGGAAAAAAACATCTGGAGTCAGGTTTAGAATTTTAAAACTTATGATGATTTTATTTTTTATTACTTTATTTTTTAATTCTTTTAATATTACAAAGCTAGATTCAATTGATTTTTTAATTGGTCGGACTAAGAGGCACATATATTTACAAGAAAATTTTGCTCGGATAATTTTTTTAGAAACGGGATTTATGACTCTAGAAAAAAACCCAATGAGATACTTTGTAGGAAATGGCTTATTTAATGATATCGTTTTGACAGACTTAGAAAGAACATTTGTTAATCATCGTGGAGAAATCAGAANTGTTTACGGATATCATAANTCTTATGCTGATATATTTTTTGGAGGTGGAATTTTTTTATTTTTTATTTTTTCAATTATTTTCATATTTAAACCTTTAAAACTTATTTGGTATAATAAAAATACTTTTTTCCTTTTATTCATTCCTTTAAATATCATTGCATTTACAGAAAATTCTCTGCCTGGTGGTGCTTATATTTTTTATCCTTATTTTATGTACACAGCGGTTATAAATTTAAAATCAAATGCAATAAAATAATTTCATTAACAATGTACAAATAAGCATAATGTACGTAAAAAGATTCAGCTATTTATTTTGTTAAGAAAAACTTTNAAATCTATATATCTTTAAAAGAAATGATTTAAAAAATACATATTTTTTAATCATTTGGAATTTCGAATTTTATTATCTTAAAACTTTAACTTTAAAATAAGTTTTATATAATTAGAATTCTAAACTTTGTAAGTTTTATAATATATTTTTTATAAAATCATCTATTAATATTGAGTAATACCATTATCGAATGAAAAGAATTATACAGTCTCTTGATACAGGCAAGACAACTATTGCACATACACCAGTTCCTATGGTTAAAGAGGGAGAATTATTAATCAAAACCAAATACTCACTCATATCAAAAGGCACTGAGAAAATGCTTGTTGAGTTTGGAAAATCAAGCTCAATTAATAAAGTAAAACAGCAACCTGATAAGCTTAAAGTTGTATTGGATAAATTAAAAACAGATGGAATTATTCCAACAATTGAAGCAGTTTATAGCAAACTCCAATATCCCATACCAATGGGGTATTGTAATCTTGGTGAAGTAATAGGTAAGGGTGATGGTGTCAAAAATTATGAATTAGGAGACTTGGTGATAAGTAATGGAAATCATGCTGAAGTAGTCTCTGTGCCAAAACAATTATGTGCAAAGATTCCTAGTGATATTGACCAAAAACAAGCAGTTTTTACTATTTTAGCTTCAATTTCTTTACAAGGCATTCGTTTGGCTAAACCAACATTAGGTGAGTATTTTGTAGTTTATGGTTTAGGAATAATAGGGTTAATTACGGTTCAATTACTTAAAGCAAATGGATGTAAAGTGTTAGGGATAGACTTTGATGAAGATAAAATTAGTCTAGCCAAAGATTATGGTGCTGATACGTTATGTCTATCAGATGATTTAGATATAATTAATTATGCCGGAATTTTTTCAAGAGGTCATGGTGTAGATTCTGTTATAATCACAGCCTCGTCCAAAGATAATAGTATAATTAACAATGCTGCAAAAATGTGCAGAAAGAGAGGTAGAATAGTCCTAGTTGGCACAACTGGATTAAATATGGCTAGAGAGGAATTCTATAAGAAAGAGTTAACTTTTCAAGTTTCATGCTCATATGGTCCAGGCCGATATGATGTTAATTATGAGGAAAAAGGTCTTGATTATCCTATTGGCTATGTCAGGTGGACCCAAAATAGAAATTTTGAAGCAATATTAGATTTAATTAATGATAAAAAAATTAATTTCTCGAATTTAATTTCTCATTCATATGACTTTGATAAAGCTAAGAGTGCTTATGAAACTATAATTAATGATCAATCCTGTTTGGGGGTTTTGTTAAAGTATTATTCTGAGCCTAAAATAAAGTTGGACAAGACTCAAAAATTAGAAAACCAAGTACCCTCAAAGAAAGAAGACAATGATATAATGCCTGAAATTAGCTTTATAGGATCAGGAAATTATGCTAGGCAGACGCTAATTCCTGCTTTCAAAAAAAATAAGGCTACATTGAATTATATTGCCTCTTTAAATGGTTTAAGTTCAACTTACTCAGGTGAAAAGTATGGTTTTAAAAAATCTACAACTGATATAGATAATATTTTAACCGATACTAAATCTAATGCAGTTGTAATATCAACAAGGCATAATTCTCACTCAAAATTAATAATTAATTGTCTAAATAATGGTAAAGATGTTTACGTTGAAAAACCAATGTGTATCACTCTTGATGAATTAAAAGAAATTGAGGATTGTTATTATAATTTAAAGAACAAAGGAAAAAATCCCATACTAATGGTAGGGTTCAATCGTCGTTTTTCCCCGCATGTTTTAAAAATTAAAGAGCTACTTAAAAATATTAATGGGCCTAAATTCTTAGTAATGACAATTAATGCAGGTTATGTACCCGAGGATCATTGGATAAATGATAAAAAAGTAGGCGGTGGAAGAATCATAGGTGAGGCTTGTCATTTTATTGATTTAATTCTACACATTATGGGAATGCCAGTTATTAAATGGACTCGAAATTCTATAAGAGACAATCAAGATAATGTGTCTATCATCCTGAACTTTGAAGATGGCTCAATTGGTACGATTAATTACTTTACAAATGGGTCAAAATCTTTTCCCAAAGAAAAACTTGAAATATTTTGTAGTGGTTCTGTACTTTATTTGAACAATTTTAAATCAATGAAGGGATATGGTTGGAAAGATTTTAAAAAACTCAATTTATGGCGCCAAGATAAAGGGCATAGCCANAGTGTACAATCCTTTTTAAAATCATTGAATAATCGAAATATGCCAATAAGTTTTGAGGATTTGGTTCATGTTAGTAAACTAAGTATAAAAATAGATGAATCAGCTGATGGTACTTTAAATGTATCTTGATAATCAATTGTGTTCAGCATTAAATAGATTTTTTATACAATTACAAGTAATCTAATCATATCAGAATTTATCGATAATTTTAATCAGTTTAATTGTTAGTTTTAATTTATTTTACAACATTATAATATTAAACGAGCATATGGACATTATATTTAGCAGGTTAAAATATTGGAATAGAATAATATCTGCATATTTGTTAAAAAAAAATAGTCAATTAAGTTTTTGGCATGGAACTCCAGAGATAAATGACGGGTTCGATAAAAATTTCCCAAAATCTTATTTTATGAAATTTCATTATAAAGCTTTTTACAATGGGGCTTTTGATAAAAATGGAATCCCATTGCTTGATTACCATGGCTCTATAGGCAAGCAATATAACCCTATAGCAATTTCGCAATATGGATTAGGGAATTATAATCTGTTCTTGAACACTGGCAAGATAAAATTTAAGACAGCATTTTTAAAATCTGCAGACTGGCATGTTTCAAATTTAGTGGAGAATGAATTTGGAGTTGAGGTGTGGATGCATTATTTCGATTTTGAATACAGAGATAAGCTAGAATCTCCGTGGTATTCAGGACTAGCTCAAGGGATGGGTTTATCATTATTATCAAGGGCTTACATTGAAACAAAAAATGATAAATACATAAAAGCGGCCAAAAGAGCATGGGTAAGTATGGAACTGAAAACTAAGGATGGTGGCGTAATTTTTGAGGATAATAAAAAAGATTTTTGGATTGAAGAATATATTGTACACCCTCCAACACACATTCTCAATGGTTTTATTTGGGCCTTATTTGGGGTATATGACTATTGGAAATTAATAGGTGACAAAAATGCATATAGACTATTCAAAAAATGTATTCATACACTCAAGAACAATCTTCATACATATGATAATAACATTTGGTCGTTATATGAAAAATCTGGACTAGGGTTAGATATGTTTGCCAGCGCCTTTTATCATGATTTACATATTGCACAATTAAAAATATTAAGCGAGATAGCTCAAGAAAAATCATTCTTAAAAACTGCAAATAAGTGGTTAAGCTATAAAAATAAAAATTTTAATAGGTATTATGCCTTCATTCATAAAGTTATATTCAAAATATTTTATTATTAGGTTTTTTTGGAAAAAATTAAAGTATTATTTATAAGTTTTTATTACCCTCCTGACTTTTGTGCAGGATCTTTTAGGGCTGAGTCTGTTTTTAATGCTCTAAAAGATGATAATAGAATCAGCAAATTTTATGTATATACTACGTTTCCACATAGGTACGGAAAGATTTCTGACATAAAAAACAGGAAGCAGTGTTTTAAAAGCAATATTTTAAAGGTCAAAATACCTCAACACAATGGTAGATTTATATATCAAATATTAAGTTTTTTGATTTTTGCTATTAAAATTATTTTTGTATCTTTTAAAAATAAGAATAGTTTTGATAAAATCTTCATTACTTCGTCTAGGTTTGGCACTGCTATGCTGGGGTACTTTTTGAGCATTTTTTTAAACAAACCGCTAGCTGTAGATATAAGAGATATCTTTTCAGATAGTCTAAAATCATTAGGCTCAGAAAAATCTATTATTATAAATTTTTTTAGTAAAGTAATTAAGAAAATTGAGTTAATTATTCTAGAGCATGCTAAATGGAAAAATTTTGTCTCTCCTGGGTTTTTAGATTATTATCCTGATATTAATAGTAAAAAAGAAAATATTAATTTATTTACAAATGGAATTGACGAAATATTTATAAAAAACAAACTTAGTCATGTAAGTAGTGTAAAAACTTATTCAAAATCTGTACGTGTAGTTTATGCTGGTAACATTGGTTATGGGCAAGGTCTGGAAAAAATTATTATTCCATTGGCTATTTCCATGAACAAAGAAATTAATTTTTTAATTATTGGCGATGGAAGTTCAAAGCATGAGATTGTTAACAAAATTAAAAAATTTAATTTAACAAATATAAAAATCCTTAAACCACTAAATAGAAATGAGCTAATCAGTTACTACAACTCTGCAGATTGTCTATTTTTACACTTAAATGATATCCCAGCATTCAAACGGGTGATACCATCAAAAATATTTGAGTATGCTACATTTGAAAAACCTGTTTTAGCTGGAGTTAGTGGTACCTCAAAAAAATTCATAAAAGAAAATTTAAATGGATTTTATTTATTTAATCCTAATGATGTGAGAAAAGCTAAAATATTGATGAAAGAAATAATAAACAATTATAAGGTTATAAAAATTGATAATTCTAAATTTATTCAAAATTTCGAAAGATCTGTTATAATGAAGAAAATGATTGACAATTTGATAAGTAATCTATAGGTAGGTGAGCAATCAATATTTTAATAGCAGGATCAAGCGGAATTATTGGAGAAGGAGTTGCAGCGAACACAAGTAAGTTTGGCAATTTATTTAATATTAATCGAAAACATAAAGTTGATAATAATTCAGCTAAAATTAATTTAAGTTCAATTCAAGAAGTTGATGAATATTTTAAACATAGTCAGTACTATGAAATTCTTATTTTTTTAGTTGGTTTAGCACACTCAAAAGGAAGTAGTGCGACAAAAGAAGATCATATAAAGATTAATTACAACACATTAAAAAACTGTCTAGATTCTATGTGCAAATATGAAAAAATACCTTGTAAAATTATTTTTGCAAGCACAATATCTGTTTACGGTGAGAATTTTAAAAAAGAGATATATGATGAGGAAGACAGTTTAAACCCAAAAAGTCCTTATGCTATTTCAAAATCTATTGCAGAAGATTTTTTAATTAAAGAATATAAATACAAATCATGGATTATGAGACTGGCTCCAGTTTATAGCGATGAGTTTATTTTAAATATAAAACGTAGATCAAAAATTAAAAATTTTTATTATAGAGTAGGAAATGGCGAGAATAAATTATCTTTATGCAATATGCAAAACATTAGTTTGGTATTAGATGCTATATTAGAAGGTAAAGTACCACCAGGAATATATAATATAAGCGATGCTCAAGTTTATAGTTACAACGATTTAATTAAAATATCAAAAGCAAAAAGTATTATTATAATTCCAAAAATATTTATTTATTTAGTTTACTTAATAGGTAAAATATTTAATATTAACTTTTTAATAGAAAATTCTATAAAGTTATTAACCAACAATACCTATCCCTCTAAAAAAATTCAAAAGTATATGAAACTGAGCTTTAACCTTTTTGATTGATCTTTTATGTTAAGGAGGACCATTGCATTAATAATATTATTTATATTAATGCCAATTTTAATTTTGATTGGCTTAGCTATAATTTTAAGCGACGGCTTCCCTGTCTTTTTCAAACAAAAAAGAATTGGAT
>PBVH01000003.1 GCA_002728175.1 Flavobacteriales bacterium
AGAAATAGAAAGAAAAGAGAAGGTAAATGGAGTGTATTTTGCAGAGATAGAGATAGATGATAAGAAGATATTTAAAAAAATAATAGTAGAATAAAATGATGTTATTAAAAAGTTATTGTTGTTAAGTTATTATATGTTAAATCTAGTGCTACTTTTAAAAAGTATCTTTGTAACTTGATTTACTAAATAATATTTTGACTTTTTAAAATACAAATAAATAAATATATAAAATATGATTAATCAGAATTTTAGAAATATAAACAATTACAATAAAGCAATTTTTATGTTTTTAGTTTTAATTTTTATGAGTACAAATGTAGCCTTTACACAATGTGTCATATCACCTCAAGATACAACCGTTTGTGCGGGAACACAGTTGATTTTAAGTGTAGATCAAGATACTTCATCTCAAAATTTATGGACGCAATTACAAGTTCAAGGAAATTTACCTGTTGGGCTAAATTTTTCATCGTATGCATTAGACAAAAATAGAAGAAAAATTTACTTTGTAAATACAGGCTCACAAACATGTAATGTTTATGATATTGCTACTAATTCTTTTAGTACTATTAGACTTAACAATTGGCCGGCCTCATCCTATACTACCTTTATTTATAATCCTACTTCTGATAAATTGCAATTATTTAGAGGAACTGATAATATTTATGAAGTTACCCCTGTAGCTAATTCTACATGGACTCAAACATTGACTGGTAGTTGGGCTGATGATATGAATGGAGCAGATCCATTTTATAATGGTGTTTCAGGAAAAGTTGGAGTTATTCATGGATACGGATGGTTTGAAAATAGAAATTGGGCTTTTGAAGAAAACAATGGTTCATGGGTGCAACAAATTCCAAATACTAATACTCAACCATATAAAAGAGGAACTAATTATCTTTATCCAAATTCTGATTTTTCAAAGTTATATATGATTGATGGTAGAGGTAATGAAGATGGAAATCAATTTCAGCAAACTTGCAATCTTGGTCAGGCATGGGCAACAGATATCGGTGTTTGGTGCTGGTTAAAAGATGTATGGGAGCTTGATTTGGCTACTTATCAGTGGACTAATATTTTATCATTAGATGATAATACTATAACAGAATATGGAACTAATGCATTTGATTATGAATCTAATGTATTATATAGAATAGGTGGGTATATTCCATCTCCAATATATTTAGGAGCTACTCCTACAACTTCAAATATGTATAAATTAGATTTAAATAATCCTTCTACTGGATATAATCTTATTTCGCAATCTGGTGATATTCCTCCTGCAACAACTGATATTGGAGTTACTTATTATGATGATGTGAACAGTTTGTTTTTGATGTTTAGAAGTGATGGCGTATGGCAATTTCAACCAGCTTCTAATTCAGGATCATTACTTTGGAGTACTGGAGACACTACAAACATAATTAATGTAACACCATCACAAACCACAACATACTGGGTGCAACAAACTATCAATAATAATATTTGTTATGATTCAGTTACTATTACTGTTTTACCTGAAATTAATATTACAGCAAATGTTACTAATCCAAGTTCTCCAATTTTAAGTAATGGAAATATTACCACTATAGTTACTGGAGGGGGAGGTGGTTATATTTATCAATGGGATACTGCTGGAACAATTTTAAATCAATTTACAGGGCCAAATGCTCTTAATCTAGCAGAAAACACTTATTGTTTAAATATACTTGATAACAACGGATGTACAGCAGATACTTGTTTTGCAGTTGAATGGAATCCTTGTCAAGTTCTAGATTCACTTATTACACCTGTCGCATGTAATGGTGGCCAAGCAATGATTGAAATTACATTAGATACAGCATCAGGTCTTGGACCATTTACATGGAATCCTGTATTTCAAACGCAATTTGAATTTAGTTTTTATTCAGTTAATCCTTATGCACTTGTAAGTACTATTCCTTTAAATACTCCTGTTGCTAATCAGTTTTTATCTGCCGGAGAGTACATTGTTTCTGTTTATGATCGATCATGGCAAGATTCTTGCTACACAGATACCATAGTTATTACTGAGCCAGATCCAATTACTATAACTACTACAACTTTTTCAGTAACACTTCCTGGAAATAATAACGGTGTAATTAATATTGATACTATTATAGGTGGAACAAGTCCTTACGCAATTGATTGGTATAATCAGAGCGGAACTCTTTTTGCATCAGATACAACCTTAGTTGATAGTCTTTCCTATGCTAATGACTACACTGGAGGATATCAAATAAGTGTTACAGATACAAATGGATGTACCGGAGATACAATTATTTATCTTGATCCTTTAAATCCAGAACAAACACTAGATACTGCTTTATCAATTTTTAATAAAACTACGTGTTTTGGATATTGTGATGGTTCAATTTTTATAGAAATGGAAGATGTGGGTAACTCTTCTGTTCCTCCTTTTACATATGTGTTTATGGATTTTAGTAATTTTGGTATTTATGATACAATTACATTGGGACATCCATATTACAATGCTAACACTCATAGTTTAAATTATGTTAATTTATGTGCTGGAGCATATCAGATTCAAACTTTTGATTACTATGGAAATACTGGTCCTGTTGTTGAAGGTATTGTAGCTGAACCAGCACAAGTACAAGTTGATTTAGGACATGATTTTATTTTAAGATGCGGTGAGGATACTGTTATAGCCGGAGATGCTGCTGGTGGAAACATTTTAAACGATACTGTTTTGATTTCTCAAAACACACTAAGCTGGGGAGCTAATGCTACAGCATTTACAGACACTTTGGATCCAGCAAAAGAATATTTATTAGTTGTGCAAGGAACATATCAAGATAATCAAGGAAATACATTTGATGCGGCATATAATGTTGGTACACAGGCTCCAGCAAATGATTGGATCTTAGGAACAGGTACAACTCATAGACCATCTCCCGATGTATTTAATGTAAATAATACATACAATTTTGAATTTTCTGGATTTAGTGGTGTTCAGCAAGTCGTTTTACCTGGGGGAACAAATTTTTCTGGAAATTTATCTTTTGTTCTATATGAAATTTCTATAGATACAACAATTTACAACTGGGTTTGGACAACAATTCCTGCTTCAAATCCAGCAATTATTAGTGATGAAGACACTGCATATGTATACCCTGGAGTAAACGGTACAGATTATGTTTTAACTTTAACAGACCAACTTGGATGTTTTGGTTCAGATACGGTAAATGCAAGTTGGAATTTAAATATATTAATTATTGATTCAATTACATCAACAAATGTTGGATGTAATGGTGGGCAAACTGGTTCAATAGCAGTTGTAATGGATACTACATCTGGCTTTCAGCCTTATACATATTATATTGACGGAAATATAACAAATGATACTACTTTTAATCTCTCAGCAGGAACATATTCTGTATCTGTTTCAGACGATATAGGATGTCTTTCTGATACTGTTTTGGTAGATATTATTGAAAATGATTCTTTATACGCATGTATTGATAACGTTAACTTTGTGTCTGTTCAGGTTGATCAGTTTGTTATGTCTTTTGACACTGCTTTTTCTTATACATCGGTAGCTACTCAACTTGGACTCGATTATGAACTTGTTGTAAGTGGAACATTTCACGATACATTGTGGGTTCCTTATCAGGATGCTGCATACAATTGGAATTCAGCNAANNCAAATATAGGATTTNCTNANANNAATAATCCTTGGTCGTGGAANGGCCTAACTAATAATAGNCCAANTCCTGATGTTTATGANCCTANNACACATACNTATACATATTCATTTGTTGGAGATGGNNGTGCTCAAATTTTTGATTATGTTGATTTAAATGGTGATTATTTTGGATCTGGTGGTCAGCTAACATTTACAATATATAAATTAGTATGTCCAAATACAGATACTGCTTACACTTGCTATGGTGAAAGTACCGCATCTGCAACTTTATATGCAAATGGGGGTGTTCCATATCTCGATGCTCATGGTAATCCTTACTATAAATATGAATGGCTTGATAATGCAGGTAATGTAGTTGACACTAATATGACAGCAACAAATTTATCAGCTGGTTTATACACAGCTAGCGTTATTGATGCTATAGGATGTACATATTTTAGAGACTTACTTGTTGTAGAACCAGCAAATCCTTTATCAATTGATACTTCNTCAAATTTTGCAAATGTACTTTGNTANTCAGATTCAACTGGATCCATTACANTATATAACTCAGGAGGTTTTTCTCCTTACTTTTGTGTNCTTTTANGAGATNTTGGAGGTGTATTAGATACTGTTCAAACTGTTATGGGAGATATTGATACTCTNGTTTTTGATAATCTTCCTGTAGGTACTTATCAATATATACTTTATGATATGATGCCAGACAGTACATTTGGTCAATACATGCCATGTCCTGAAACAATGTCTTTTCAATTAACCCAACCACTAGAATTAATTACTACAGCTTCTTTAATTGATCATATTGATTGTTGGGGTGATTCTACTGGACAAGCATCTGTATCTGTTATTGGAGGAGCCCCACCGTATACATATAATTGGATTAGTGTTGGAGATACAACTCCAATTTCAAATAATTTATATGCTGATACAACTCTTCCATTTCCAAGTGCAACATGGCATTATGTTATAGTAACTGATTCAAATGGATGTCAAAGAACTGATAGTGTTCAAATCGAGCATATGTATCAAAAGATACGTCCTTTCTATATCAACACCGCTGGACAGGGAGTCTATGAAATCAATATTCTAGAGGATAGTGTTACATGCTATGGTGATTGTGATGGTTCAGCTGCATTATCAACAGTAGGAGGTGTTCTTCCACATACTTATGTTTGGGATGTTCCATCTGTTAATTCACCAAACTATACAAGTATGAATCAGCCTGATACTGTAGATTGGCTATGTGCAGGTGGTCATGATATAATTGTTACTGATGATGTTGGTTGTGAAACAATTATCAGATATCAAATAGATCAACCTAATCAAATTTACGCTATTGGAAGTNTGACTACCCCGATTTCTTGTTTTGGTTATGATGATGGTTCTGCTTTTGTATATGGAGTTGGTGGAAATGATATATCACCAGCAACGTATACATACACATGGCAATTGGATCCTAATTTATATTCTACTTTTGATGATTCATTATTTTGGGCATCTGATACAAATACTAGCGGACAATCCAATAATAATATTTCTGCGCAACAAACAGATTCAATCTTACCACCGGGGATACATGTAGTTACAGTAACAGATTACAAAGGCTGTTTTGCTTCAGATACGATTGAGTTTATTGAACCGTCTCAACTAACTGTAGATATTATTGATAGCATGATTGTTTATGCATATTGTGATAATACAGAATCGGCAGCACTTTGTGCTCAAGCCTTTGGTGGTACACCAAATTATACCTACCAATTTAATGATGATTATCATCAAAATAATGTTGGTAGTGCAACAGGCGAAAATAATCCTTTCTGTGCTACTAACCTTACNCCTTANAANACTCAGACTACTGCTGGAGTTCCTTTGGGATATTATTATGTTTCTGTGATTGATGAAAGAGGATGTTTTGCTGATGATTATATCGATATTGATAGTGTAACNAATTCATTTAATACTAGTTCTATTCAATATACAAGTCAAAATGTAAGTTGTTATAATGGAACAAATGGTGAAATCAANATTAGTAATATTAGTGGAGGCGTTGGTACTTTCCCAAGTGGATATACAATTACATGGACTGGTCCAAATGGTTATTCAAATAATATACCTGTAATATCATCACTGGAAGCGGGTAATTATGCCTTAATTGTTAGAGACAGTTCTGCTCCTATACCATGTCAAGTTACGATTAATATCCCTATTACTGAGCCAGACCAACTTTTAGTTACAATATATGACAAAAATGATGCAACATGTTTCCCAGAGGATCCTCTTGGATTTATTAATCCACCATCTGCAGGTTCATGTGATGGGCAAGTAATGGTAGATATTACTGGAGGTACTGGTCCATATTTTTATGATTTAGATGAGTTAGGAGTATATCCTTTAACCAATACTTCAGCAATACCAACTCCTGGAGACACACTTATATCATCTCTTTGTACTGGACCCCATACTATATATGTTACAGACATAAATGGATGTGAAGGTTCTGTATTACCTGGTGGAGTTGCTACAGTACATATTGATTCTGGCAGAATTGTTCGTGCTCAATCAAGTGTTACGCAGTTACCATCTTGTTCAAATACAAATGATGGTGCTGCTATAGTTTTATTTCCAAGTAACGATATTAGCTATTCATGGCAAACAAATAATTTGACTCCTCCAGCGGGTCCATCTGGAAATATATTAGGAAATGGAACATCATTCAATAACTTTTATGGTGGAGACTACTGGTTAGTTGCTAGCTATACACCTGCTTCTAATTTTGGCTTACCTGTTCCTGGTTGTGATGCAATTGATTTAGTATCAATTTTAACACCTACACCTATAACTTATACTTATAACTATGTATCTCCATTGTGTTGGGGTGATGCAAATGGTGAAATACAAATTACAGCAATTTCTGGTGGGTCTGGTCCGTACTCAGTTGATTGGGATAATACTATTTCTCTTCCTAATGGATTTAGTACTACTTTCCCTATTCCAGGAATTAATCCACCTGCAAATCTCTTAGCTAGCACATATGCATTTACAATTACCGACGCTAATGAGTGTACTTTAACTGATTCTATAGAACTACTACAGCCAGAACAACTTCAAGTAAATTTTGCTTCAGAATCAACTTCATGTAACGGAGGAATTGATGGGATAATAGAAGTTGTAAATGTTTCTGGAGGTGTATTTAACCCAGCTCCAGTAAAAGCTAATTTTACTTGGAACCCGAATTTGTCACCTATAGGTGTACCAAACAATTTAGAATGGGAAGGTGCAGCTGGAATATATAATGTAGTTGTAACTGATGCACAGGGTTGCTCTTTGACTGAAACAGTTATTATTGAGCAGCCTGATCCTATAGAAGTTTCTTTAGATCCTGTTATTTATGGGGTTGATGCTAATGGAAATGATGTTCATGTTAGTTGCTTCGGATATAACGATGGAGAGCTAGTTTCAATAGTTACAGGAGGAAATGATGGTTATATATATTCTATTGGATCGACAAACAATACTAGTGGTATTTTTACTGGACTATCTTCAGGAAGTGTTACTGTTGATGTTGAAGATGCAAAAGGTTGTCTTGGACAAGCCTCAATAGTATTAAATTCTCCAACTGCAGTGAGTTTAGATTTAACTCCATATGTAAATGATTTTGGAAATAACATTTCATGCTTTGGAGGTTCTGATGGATCAATTGTTACAACCGTTTCAGGAGGAATACCTGAAGATAATGGTACATACAATTACAGTTGGTCTAATGGTGCAACCTCGCCAGATGTTGTTGGTCTAACTGCAGGTACATATACATGCGTTGTTACAGATGCAAATGGTTGTTCAGATAATATGTCAGTAACTTTAATTGAGCCAAACGAAACGTTCGAAGCCAATGTGATTACAACAAATTATGGTGGACCTGGAAATCAAATTTATACAGTTGAATTTCAAGATATAACAACTGATAATAGCGGTACACCGATTACAACTCTTTCACATGAATGGTGTTGGGACTATAGTGTGTTTTTTAATGAAAATATTCAAGCAGAAGATACAATATGTAATCAGTCTGATTTATTTACTAATGAGGAATTCTTTAGTTATGACTTTGATAATATTGGATCAAATTTAATTTATGTAGTTGTAACAGATACCTCTACTGGTTGTAAAGATAAAGTTGATTTTACAATTGATGTTCAGGGGATGCCTGAAGCAAATAATATATTCTCTCCAAATGGAGATGGGATTAACGATGTTTTCTCTTTTGGTGAATATGCTATGGATAAAATGAATGTTGAAATATATAATAGATGGGGAGAAAGAGTTTACTCATGGGATGGAGAAAATAAATCTTGGGATGGAAATGGAGTCGATGGTCAACCGCTTTCTGAAGGTGTATATTTTTATGTCCTGCAAGCTACTGGTCAGGACGGGTATCATTATGAAAAGAAAGGTTCAATTACCTTAGTTAGATAATTAAAATATGAAAAAATTTATTTTTATTCTTTCTTTAATAGTAGTTTTTTTTAATGCNAATGCTCAAATAATTCTATCTCCAGATACAAGTGTTTGTGGTGTTTACAATGACACGTTACAAGCTCTTAGCCAAGAGTTAAGTTCTATAAATACTGATGATATTCATGGCGCTGTAGCTGTTCCTTTAGGATTTACATTTAATTTTTATGGTACTGCTTATAATTCATGTGTTCTTTCTGCCAATGGATATATAACTTTTGATATAACACAAGCAGGTCAATATTCTCCATGGGGCATATCTGCACCTATACCAAACCCAACTGGAACAATGCCAGAAAATGCAATAATGGCACCATGGCAAGATATTCTACCTGGACCGCCCCCTAACAATAATATAACTTTTGGTACTACTGGCTTGGCTCCAAACAGAAGATTTACGGTCACATGGTGTGAGATTCCAATGTTTTCATGTACACAAGATTTACATACCTCTCAAATCATTTTATATGAAGGAAGTGATAAGATTGAAATGTTTNTACAAGATAAACCGCTTTGTGCAACATGGAATGGAGGAGCTGCAGTACAAGGATTGGTTGATGCTACCTCTACAAACTTTGATATTGTTAATGATCCTGTGTTAGGGCAACCTAGAAACTTTCCTTTACAATGGACTGCTACTAATGAAGGTTGGGAATTTATTCCAAATGGAACAACATCGTACATAATAAATCAAATTACATATGTTCCAATTATCGCAGGAACAAATGTTTGGACGGATGCAAATGGAAACGTTTTAGGTACAGGCCCATCATTACCTGTTACTTTATCTTCATCAACGACAATATATGCAAATGTTTCTGGTGCATGTTCAGCTGGTCAATTATCTGATTCAGTTGTTATTTCCGTAACAGGCTGCTTTACTATATCAACTATTACGAATGATGCTAGCTGTTCNGGAAATGATGCTTCTATAACCTGTGTGCCAGATACTAGCTTAACTAATCCGCCATGGAATATTCAGTTACTCGATTTGAATGGAAATNTTGTTCAAAGTGCCCTTAATGTTACCACATTTACTCACACATTCAATAACTTATTTCCTGGAACATATACAGTTAATGTTACAGATATTTTTGGTTATTCATCACAGCAATCAGCGACTGTTGGACAAATTCAAAATCCAATTTCTACTTCAGTTAATTATTCTAATGTCAATTGTTATAATGGAAATGACGGTAGAATTGCAGTTCACGTTAATAATGCGGCAACTCCTTTTTATTATTATTTGAATGGAGTTTTAAATACAAACCCAGTTGATTCTGTATTCGATAATTTATCTGCTGGTTTTTNTATTGTAAGTGTAATAGATGATAACAATTGCTTACATAGAGATACAGTCGTTATTTCGGCACCATCTAATCCATTACAAGCTATTGTTTCTTCTAAGGTCAACACATGTCATTCAGATAGTACAGCTTTCGCAGTTGCTGTAGGTATAGGCGGTACTCCTTTTGCTAATGGCACGTATCTATACAATTGGTATGATAGTAATGTTGGCTCAACTAATCCAACTATATCTACAAATGATACTGCCTTTAATTTATATACGGGAACCTATTTTGTTAGAATAACAGATGCAAATGGTTGTGATACTAACGCAAGCGTACAGATCATATCTCCGCAGTTACCACTTTCTAGTTCCAATCAGATTGGTCCTATTGTATGTAAGGGAGATAGTAGTGGTTACATTGTTGGTGATGCAGGTGGAGGTTTCCCTCCGTATACATATACTTGGTCTACTTCATTAGGTGGTATTATCCAGCAAACTTTTGGTTTAAATAACAAGGATACTTTAAAGAATATCTCTACAGGTGTCTATCTATTAGATATTGTAGATCAAAGAGGCTGTCAATCTTCACAGATAAGTATTACTGTAAACGAACCTTTATATCCTTTAGCTATTGATACAGTGATGCTAGTGGATGCGATAGATTGTTTTGGAGATAGTACTGGAAGAGCAGTAGTTTATCATAGTGGAGGAGATCCAAGTGGAATAGCTCCGGCATATCAATATTTATGGGATAATGGAGAGACAGATAGTCTTGCTCAGCATTTATACTCTGGTTATCGTTCTGTTACTGTTACTGATGGTAGAGGTTGTCAAGTTACAGATAGTGTTTTTGTACCTGAGAGTTCAGAGATAATTTCAATATTAACTATAGACTCTACTGTTAATTGTTATGGTAGTAATAATGGTATAGTTTCTGTAACTACTTCTGGAGGTCATCCAAATTATATTTATTCTTGGAGTAATGGTCAACCTTTAGGTTCAGGTAATGTAGATACAGCTTTTAATTTAAGTTATGGTTCTTATGCTTTAACTACTGAGGATTCTTGGGGTTGCTCAGTAGTAGATAGTGTATTTATGACAGAACCTGATTTGTTAACTATGGAAGCTATTGAGTTAGAGTGGATATCTTGTAAAGATTCTGCGGATGGTTTAGCATTTGCTGTAGCTCAAGGTGGTACAATGCCTTACACTTTTAGTTGGGGTGGTAATCAAATAGGAGATACAGTAAACACTTTNTCTCCAGGAGTTCATTTAGTTACAGTAACTGACGCTAAAGGATGTACAGCATCGGATACAGTTGAGATACATGAGCCTCCTTATTTAGTTGTTAGTATAAGTAATGTTGTACCAGTGTATTGTAATGGTGTTAATACAGGAAGTTTAACTGCTACTGCATCTGGTGGAACACCTGGATATACGTATTTGTGGGATGATAATCCTGCTTTACCACAAATAACCGCAACAGCTAGTTATTTAGAGTCTGGTATTTACACAGTAACAGCAACTGATTCTAGAGGTTGTATTGCTACTGCTACTGAAGATATATCACAAGTAGTTCCAACTATGGAATTAGATACATCTTTTACTAATGTAAGTTGTCATGGTAATAATGATGGGTCAGCACTTGTTATAGCTAGTGGCGGTCATGCTCCATATACTTACACCTGGGTAGGTACAAACAGTTCGTTTGTAAGTTATACTTCATCTATATCTGGTTTATCAGCTGGAACATATTCTGTGACTGTTACAGATACAAATAATTGTACAAGAAATTCTAGTGTTGATATTTATGAGCCACTTCCAATTATATACAATGTATCTACTTCTGCAGATGAGTTATGTTTAGGAGCATGNAATGGGGAGATTCATATTGATTCTATTACAGGAGGAACGCCTCCTTATGTTGGTATGCTTACATCTAATACAACAGGAGCGATAACATATTTAACAATGTCAGGAGATAGTATAATAAATGGAGTTTGTGCTGGTGATTACACCGTTATGGTAACAGATTCGGGACTATGCTCTTCATCAATGCTGCCTTCTGGAAATAGTCAAGCGGTAGTGAATTCTACAGTTTCAGTACTCACAGATCCACAAATTGTTGTTACAGATAATGTAGATTGTTTTGGTGGTAGCACAGGGGAAATACAGATCACAAATCCAGATATTGATTACATGTACGTATGGAGAGATGTAAACGGATCATACATAAACTCTGGTGTTAGTGTTAATAATTTAACTGCTGGTCAATATTTTGTTACTGCAGAGTATCAAAACTTAGGTAGTGCAGTAGCACCTCCTTATAATATTGGTCCATCTGATAGTTCAACAGCTCCTGGAGGATATAATGATGGAAATTGGTTCTTAGAATTAGATTGTACATCACCTAGCAAAATAATTTCGTCTTTAGTTTACGCTAGAGATACTAATACTATAACATTTGAGCTCAGAGATAATTTAGCTCTAGTTCTAGATGATACTACAATAACAGTTTATCCTGGGGCGCAAAGAGTTCATTTAGACTTTGATGTACCTGTTGCTAATGCATTACAACTGGGCATAAGTGCTCCTGGATCAGGTTTGTATAGAAATAGACAACCTTTTGGAAGTTCGATGCAATTTCCTTACTTAGGTTCAACGATTAACATTGTAGGCACTGGTCAAAATTCTGAAAGAAATTATTATTTCTTCTATGATATAGAAGTTCAAGAAATGACTAGCAATTCTGTTCCTGGGTGTATTTCATATTCAGACACTGTAACGATAGTTGAGCCGGATCCACTTTCTGTTAGTGGAGTTGTTAAT
>PBVH01000016.1 GCA_002728175.1 Flavobacteriales bacterium
GTGCGTTTAGCTCTTGGTCGGTTACTAATATTTGAACATGGATCAATGATAGGACTTAATGTAATCAATTCGTTATAGTTGTAAGTAAATGAGGCTGGAAATATATTTATATTCACTCCATCAATATTAATACTAGAATTTGTACCTATTTCGTTAATAGTATATACTACAGTTGGATTCAAACTAATATTAAGAACTATAGTATCATTATAATCTGCAACAAAACTGTAATTATTACTAGAGTTTGTTATTAAATTATTTTTTGCAGACCAACTTTTTAAATAATAGCCTGGAGCTATATTTGCTGACAACACAACATTATCTCCTTGAAAATAGGATTTAGTTGTTGTAAAAAAGTTAATAAGTTCTGTATTCGCATTAATTGAGGTTGTTGTGCCATTTATATTAATATCATATACAATATTAACCCCTAAACGTTGATGTATTACAGAATCAACAAATAACGTATCACAACCATCTAAAACGTAACTATTTGAAAAAAACAAACCTGTATCAATAGGACTAAAAACCATACTATCTGTAAAAATAGTATCATAAGTATTATTTACTGAAAAACTCCCCTCAACCATACTCATTTTCCAAACAAATATATCTTTTTTTCTTCCTGAAGCATTTAAAATTGTACCATCAAAATTGGCAAAATCTTCATAAAAACCTATAGCATAAACATTACCAAATCCATCAGGACACACATCATTAGTTCTATCATCATCATCTGTATCACATCCTCCCATTTTTGCCCACACCCAATCTCCAGTATTAGTTGAACCATCTAGTTGAGCAACCCATGCAGAGGCACTAGTGTCATTTGGAATTTGAGGACCAACAACTAGATTGCTACTGAAAGTTGCTTCTCCTTTCATCGTTCCTCCAAGAAAAACTTGTTTGTTGGCATCAACAGACATTTGATATGGCTTGTCTGTTCCCGAACTTCTTGCTCTTTTGGCCCATTTCCATTCTCCTTGGCTATTAATTTTAGCGACAAAAACATCTCGTTTTTGTCTATGACTTAACGTGTCAGATCCGTTTGATGCATTTGCACCTAAAAAAACCATAGGATTTCTATATTCACCTGTAATATAAATATCATCGCACACATCGACAGCTATCCCATTTGCACGATCTGTTTTGTTACTACCAACACCTTTTGCCCAAATCCAATTACCATCCTTATCCATCTTAAATACGAATGCATCCCATTCTCCATTAGATGAAAGTGAAAAAGGACCATACTGAGCAACTTGATTAGCCCCCCTATTTTGAAATCCACCAACAACATAAATATTTGAATATTTATCTATAGCAATTCTGTTATCACGAGACCCTCTTTGATCTTTTATACCATCGAATTTATCTACCCACAACCAATTTCCGCTTGCATCTAATTTTCCAATATATCCCATTGGTTGACAATCATTACCCCACTCTGGATTTGTTATTGTAAAGTTATCAAAATCTGCATCATATCCTGAAAAAAAGCCAGTAACATATATAATNTNCATCTTTATCAACTGTAACATCGTATGAATGATCATCAGCGTCATATATAGGATAAGGACATCCACCACCAGTATTATCACCTCCAAATCCAATAACCCAAACTGGATTTCCATCTGTATCAATTTTTGCTAAAAGTGAATTATCATGTGCATTAATTTGGTTGTTTCCTGTCACGTTAATGGTTCCTGGATCACCTCTAACACCTAAATAATATGAACTCCAAAATGTACCAGTTATAAAAACATCACCTCCAGGAGTTACATGCATTCCTAATGCTCTATCATCACAACATCCTCCAGATTGATTTCCACCAGGAATTGCCCATAACACATTGCCCAATGAATCCATTTTAAAAATAAAATTCTCCTTATTTGTACCTCCACTATTATTGTTTTTTAAAGTTATGTTGCCAAATGTTGCTTCAGTATTATACCAACCACTACAATAAACATAACCTAAAGAATCTACACCAATACTAATACCTTTATCAGACTCAACTCCACCAAAAGATTTAACCCAGTCGGTTGTTTGTCCCAATGAAACTAAACTAAATAAAATACAAACAAATAAAAAAACTTTTTTCATTTTAATAAATCACATTTACCGATCCATAACTATTATACGTTTTATAATCTTCACCAACAACTTCAATCAAATAAGTATAAATCCCTTCAGGAACTTTGTTATTTTTATAGTATCCGTTCCAGTGTTTTTCAACATCGTTACTTGAGTATACTTGAGTTCCAAATCTATTAAAAATTTGCAACTTATAGCTTAAAACATTTAATACCTTGATAACAAATAGTTCATTATGTTCATCTGAATTAGGTGTAAATGAATTCGGAACATAAATATATGTTAAAGGAACGGTGTTTACCCTAACTGTGTCTGAAATATCCTCACAACCATTATAATCTTCCACCCAAACATAATAATTTCCAGAATCAGAAACAACTAATGATGGTTCTTGGCTAATTATATTGTCACTACCAATCTGGTACCATTCGTAAAAGTTAAAATCACCTACACTAAGCGTAGTAACATCTCCAATATAAATTATGCTATCATAACCATAAATTGTAGCTTGAGGCATATCAAAAAAATTAACTGTAACTGTTGGTTCACTTGGGTTTGCTAAACAACCATTCAAATCTATAGCAGAATCAATACGGTACTCACCAGATTCACTAATATCAACTTCAACTTGGCTAGTAAAAATATTTTCTATTAAAAATGTTTCTTGCTCATTGGAGTAGTACAGGTCCCATGGAAGCAAACCATTAAAATTAAATGAAATCTTCACTGTATTACCATCATCACATATTGAACCTCCACCATTAATATTAGCAATAGGATTTGCATCTTCTGTTATAATAATAGTATCCAAATGATAACAACCAGAGGTATCATAAACTTGTAAAGAATATTGTCCTTGATTCACCGAAATAATTGAATCTTGGGATATTAGTGAATCATTATCCAAATCTTTCCAAAAATATTGGTATTGCTCGCTATTTAGATTACCTAAAATAGTAGGATTAAGATCAGTAAATGTATTACATGGAATTGAATAGTCAATTCCTAAATCAAATTGAGGAGGAACATCACCAATTACATTAAAAGTATCTGATACAACTGGACAGCCAAAAGAACTTGCTTCTACCCAGTATGTACCTGGCCCTACAGTAACAAAAGAATCTGTTGCTATTACTACATTATTTGAATCAAACCATTCATAGCTAGCACCTACACCACCATTCGCACTTAATGTGATGTTTGCATTACAAGGAATATCTAAAATTGTTGAATCAATACCTAAATCATTTACAACATCTAAAATTGGAGATGAGAAACTACCTGCTTCTAACCAAACATAAGAATCTAACAATCCGTCTGTTCCATCTCCTATTGCTAATCTAATATGATATGTTTCATTACATTGAACTAATGCTTTGGCTGTAAAAATAGTAGTCAGTCCATCAGCAGAAGCAATTGTATCTAAAGACAATGAGTTATCAACAAAATATTGGTCATTTATTGGCGGAAATGTTCCATTATTACCATTATTTACTGATGAGATTGTAACAGGAAGTTCAGGAGAAGAGTTGGGAACAATAGCTAAATTAATTGCTCCATTTGCATAGGGACCATTAATTCCGGGCCCCGATAAAAAAAATCCAAAAACATCATTGAATTGAGTATTTTCATATGCAAAATATTCCTCAGATCCAAAAACATATCTAAAACTAATTGAATCAGAAGTTGGAACAAAATCAAATTCTAAAATAGCAACATCGTTTACAGAACCAACTGTAAAAGTTTGACCAATTAAAGGTGGGACTGAATTGGCNACAGTTAATAAATCAGGATCTGTAATTGCTGGAACTGGCATTGTTACACCCACACCAATATTTACTGGATCAATTGAATATATATCTCCAGTGCTAAGAATAATACCACTATCTAAACCCAAAGAGGTGTTTTGAGCATTAAACCAGCCAATTTGTGCTGTAGCACCTTGAAATGTATGATTACTTGCAATAATACCTCCACCTAACAAAATATTATCAACAAGAGATGTCGGATCATTATAAGGTATATTATTATCAACCACAATTTGTCCTTTTGTGAAAATTGATGTAAAAAACATTAGTAAAAACAAGTAACGCATTATGCAAATTTAAAAAAAGATAATAAATATGAACGTTACTGAATCTAGTTAAGCAGTTTGAGAACTGTACATTTTATAATACATTCCCTTTTGAGCAATTAATTCTGTATGCGTCCCTGATTCTACTATTTTACCATCACTTAAAAAAATAATTTTATCTGCATGCAAAATAGTTGACAAACGATGGGCAATAATAATTGTTGTTCTATTTGTTGATATTCTTCTTAATGCATTTTGTAAAAGTTGTTCAGTTTTTGAATCAATTGAGGAAGTAGCCTCATCTAAAATTAAAATTTTTGAATTTCTAACATAAACTCTTAAAAAAGCGATTAGTTGACGTTGACCAACTGAAAGATTAACACCTCTTTCACCAATTACATATTCATAAGCAGACGGTAAAGAATTTATAAATTCATGCAAACCAATTTCTTTTGCTCCATCTATAATCATTTGTTTAGTAATATTATGATCGTACAAACCAACGTTATTAAATATTGATTCGGAAAACAAAAATACATCTTGATTTATTAATGAAATATTTTCTCTTAAGTTATTTAGGTCAATATCATAAATATTTTTATCATTTATTTTAACAACACCAGATTTTATATCATAAAATCTATTAATAATATTAATCATTGAAGTTTTTCCCGCGCCAGTTCTTCCTACAACTGCTAATGTTTCACCTTGATCAATATCGAAAGACAATCCTTTAAGAACAAGTTCATTTTTTTTATATTCAAAATGTACATTATTAAAACTAATTTTTGGGGATTTTAATATTTTTTGATCCCCACTATTAAACTCTAATTCACTTACATTATCTATAACATTAAATACTCGTTGCGAACCAACTATTCCCATTTGTAAAATATTAAATCTATCAGCAAGCTGTCTGATTGGTCTGAACATCATGTGGATTAACAATATAAATGCTGTTAACTCACCAATTGTAACATTCTCTCCATATGATATTAAAGTACCACCATACCAAACAATTAAAGCTATAGCTGAAGCTGAAAGAATTTCAACTATCGGAAAAAAAACAGCATAATAAAAAATCGATTTAATATGGGCATTTTGGTGAGCTTTATTAATTTCATAAAACTTATTGTATTCAGCATCTTCACGATTAAAAATCTGAACAATTTTCATGCCGACAATATGTTCTTGTACAAATGTATTTAATCTTGCTACTTCATCTCTTACATTTTCAAATGAAATTTTAATATTTTTTTTAAACCATGCGGTAGCAATAAGCAAAAAAGGTATTGTTAACAAAGTAATTAATGTTAATCTCCAATCTGTATAGAACATAACTAAAACTACTATTATTAATCTTAAAAATTCTGCAATTATAACTAGAAGTCCTTGAGAGAAAATATCTGAAATTGTTTCAATATCTGAAATTGAACGTGTTACTAAAGTTCCAATTGGTGTGTTATCAAAATAACGCTTTTTCAAATTCAAAATATGCTTAAAAATTACCTCTCTAATATCTTTTATTACATTTTGACCAATCCAAGTTGACAAGTACATATAAAAGAATTGCATACATCCTTCTAAAATTAACAAAACAAAGAGAATTATCATCATATTTAACAATAATTCAGGTTTTGGAACTAAAATATAATTGTCAACAGCATGAGAAATTAAATATGGTCGAATTGGGCCTAAAAAAGAAAGTGTAATAGCAAAAATAGCTGCAAAAATAAATCGGCTTTTATAAGGTTTTGCAAATAAAATTACTCTTTTAAGTAAATTTAAATCTAATATATCTTTACTTGTAGACATTAAATATTTTGTTTGAATATTCTATTTTGTGAAGAAAAAGCGCATATGAGGGAACAGTTTTTCCAGCTAATGATCTATTTTTTTTAGTCAATATATCTCCCACCGAATCTGGGCTCATTTTTTTTTCGCCAACTTGCAAAAGTGTACCTACTATACTTCTTACCATATTCCATAAAAACCTATCTGCTCTTATCTCAAAAACTAATTTATTATCAAAATTGTGCCAATTAGCGTACTCAACATTACAAAAGTTTGTGTGTGTTTGACTATGTTTTTTTGTAAATGATGTAAAATCATGCTTGCCAAGCAAAAATTTACATGATTGGCGCATTTTTTCGATGTCAAGTGATTTATGTATTAAAAAAGCATCTTCAATAAAAGAATTTTTTTGGTTTATAATAAAATATCGATAAGTTCTATTTTTTGCATCGAATCTACAATTAGCATCATTTGAAACTTTAATGATATTATGTATAGTTATATCATTTGGAAGAAATTGATTTAATCTAAAAATTAATTTGTCAATTTCAAATGTTGTTTTAGTATCAAAATGAGCATACATTTGATTTGCATGTACACCAGCGTCAGTTCTTCCAGCGCCAGTAACAAATATTTCTTCTTTTAAAATTGTGGTTAACGCTTTATTAATTACTGCTTGAATTGTTATATTGTTAGGCTGAACTTGCCAACCGTGATAATTTGTGCCTCGATATGAAATTTCAATAAAAAAACGCATTTTTGCAAAGATAGTACGATAAGTTTGATTATGTCCATCTGCAATAAAATAAATTAAAAAAAAATACGTTCACAATTTGATATTTTTTTAATCAAATTATAATTTTGCATACATAAACTAATGAAATATGAATGATACATTAAAAACAGATATAAAAGAGCTAAATGAGAGAATTAATAAAGAGAGTGCAATTATTGACATGCTAACTCTTGAAGTAAACAAAGTAATTATTGGGCAAACGCACATGAGCGAAAGATTACTTGTTGCTTTATTATCCAACGGACATATTTTACTAGAGGGTGTTCCTGGTCTAGCTAAAACATTAGCAATAAGTACTTTAGCAAAAACAATAGATGCAAATTTCAGCAGACTACAATTTACACCAGACTTACTTCCTGCTGATATTATTGGCACACAAATTTACAGTCCAAAATCTGAAAAATTTACAATAAAAAAAGGTCCAATTTTTGCTAACTTTATTTTAGCTGATGAAATCAATCGTGCTCCTGCCAAAGTTCAATCTGCACTTTTAGAAGCCATGCAAGAGAGACAAGTAACTATTGGAGGTGAATCTTTCAATTTAGACGAACCTTTTTTAGTTATGGCAACTCAGAACCCAGTTGATCAAGAAGGGACATACCCTTTGCCTGAAGCGCAAATTGATAGATTCATGTTAAAAATAATAATTGATTACCCAACCAAAGATCAAGAAAAGATAATAATGAGAAATAACTTAGCTAAAGAATTTCCACAAGCTAACTCTGTTTTATCAACTGAAGCAATATTGAAGGCCAGAAATATTGTAAAAGAAGTTTACATGGACGAAAAGATTGAACAATATATTATTGATATTGTGTTTGCAACTAGAAATCCAGAGAAATTTGGTTTGGAAAAATTTCAGCATATGATTTCATTTGGATGTTCACCAAGAGCGAGTATTAATTTAGCTGCAGCTAGCAAAGCCTATGCATTTATTAAAAGAAGAGGATATGTAATTCCAGAAGATGTTCGTGCACTATGTCATGATGTATTAAGACATCGAATTGGCTTAACATATGAAGCTGAAGCTGAAAATATCACATCTGAGGATATTATTACTGAAATACTAAATACAGTTGAAATCCCATAATGAACGCTTCTGATTTACTTAAAAAAGTTAGACAAATTGAAATAAAAACAAGAGGTCTTTCGAATCACATTTTTGCAGGAGAATACAACACAGCATTCAAAGGTAAAGGAATGGCTTTTTCTGAAGTGAGAGATTATCAAAATGGAGATGATGTTCGATTGATTGACTGGAACGTAACTGCCCGTTACAATAGTCCTTTTGTTAAGGTTTTTGAAGAAGAAAGAGAGATGACCGTTATGTTAATAATTGATGTTTCAGGGTCTAATAACTTCGGATCAAATAAGAATTTTAAAAAAGAATTAGCTACAGAAATTGGAGCTGTTTTAGCTTTTTCTGCTATTAAAAATAATGATAAAGTTGGGGTAATTTTTTTCTCAGATATTATTGAAAAATTTATTCCACCTAAAAAAGGTAAAAAACACATTTTAAGAATAATTAGAGAAATTATTTCCTTTAAACCATCAAGCAAAAAAACTGATCTTTCTGTAGCATTAGAATATTTTAATTCTGTTATTAGTAGAAGAAGCATTTGTTTCATTTTATCAGACTTTATTAGCACTAGTTTTAAAAAACCTTTACAAATAGCCAGTAGAAAACATGATGTTGTAGCTCTAAAACTAATTGACAAAAGAGAAGAAATAATACCAAATATTGGTTTAGTTCCAATTGAAGATGCTGAAAGTGGAAAAAAAATTATTATTGATACAAGTAGCAAATTTTTTATTAATAGATTATTAGAAGAAAAGAATAAAAGAAATAATAAATTAAAAAGTTTAATGAATGAAAGCAGTGTAGACTTAATAAATTTATACACTGGAGAAGATTATGTAAAGCCGTTAATTAATTTTTTTAAAAAAAGGAGTATTAAAAGATGAGAAACATATGCATCTTAATATTATTGTTAATTAATTCGAAAGCCTGGACTCAAGAAATTTCAGTTGATACAAACATTATATTTGTTGGTCAACAAGTTGAAATAAAAATATCAAATAATATTAAAAATTCTGAATTTTGGCCAAATTTTAATGATACGCTTGTAAATGGATTGGAAATAGTTCAATCAGATTTTGATACTATATCTGAAGAGATTGTACAAAAAATTATAATTACCTCTTGGGATTCTGGAAGTTATTTTATACCACCAGTCAAATTTTCCACAACAAGTAAATCCAATGGTCTTATTATCAATGTTTTATTACCTAATATTGATACGAATTCAGAACTAAAAGATATTAAAGGCCCATTAGATGGCAGCATTGGTTGGAGCGATATCTGGCCTTGGCTTTTACTAACATTAATAATATTACTATCAATTTTCACATATAAAAAGTATTTTAATAAAAAGAAAAAAACTGTTGTCGTCAAAAAAAATATTCAAACTCCCGCACATGTTTTAGCTCTAAATGCACTTAAAAAACTTGAAAATAAAAAGCTAATTGACAAAAAAGATATTAAAGAATATTATTCGTCAATCTCTGAAATTATTAGAAGATATATACAGAATAGATTTAATTTTCCTGCATTAGAACTTACAACATATGAGATATTAGATATTATTACAGCTAATATTAAAAAAGAAGAATCTATTTCTTTAAAAAATATTTTAGAAATTTCTGATCTTGTGAAATTTGCAAAAAAAATACCTAATCAAAATGAAAATGTTAGAAATTTAAATTTAGCAACTGATTTTGTTAAAAAAACCAAAAAAGAAACAATTAATGAATAATTATACATTTGTAAATAGCGAATACATCTATTTGGCAATTATTCCAATATTAATCTTTTTCTGGTATTTTTTCAAGAACAAAGAAAATTTCGGATCAATAGTATACTCAGATATTAATTTAGTTAATTATAAAAAAACATTAAAACAAAAACTAATACACCTTCCTTTCATATTAAAGATTATTGCATCACTTTTACTTGTAATTGCACTTGCAAGGCCTCAATCCTCTATAAATTGGGAAGAAAGTTCAATTGAGGGTATTGATATTGTGTTAGCAATTGATATTTCAGGTAGTATGTTAGCTCAAGATTTAAAGCCGAACAGACTTGAAGCATCTAAAGATGTCGCGACTCAATTTATAAATAAACGATCTAATGATAGAATAGGATTAGTTGTGTTTTCTGGAGAAAGTTTCACTCAATGTCCCCTAACAACAGATCACAATATTTTAATTAACCTATTTCAAGATGTTAATAGTGGAATGATTGAAGATGGAACCGCTATTGGAATGGGAATAGCAAACTCAGTCAACAGATTAAAAAATTCAAAAGCAATCTCTAAGGTAATAATACTATTAACAGACGGAGTTAATAATAGCGGCTCAATTCCTCCACTTACAGCGGCAGAAATAGCAAAAAAATATAACATAAGAGTATACACTGTTGGAGTCGGTAGTGAAGGATTTGCTCCATACCCATTTCAAACACCATTTGGAATTCAATACCAAGACGTAGAAGTTAAAATTGATGAAAAAACACTTCAAGATATAGCTACAATTACTGATGGAAAATATTTTAGAGCAACCAACAACAGTTCTTTAAAAAAAATATATGATGATATTGATAAGTTAGAAAAATCAAAAATTGAAGTTACTGAATTTCATAAAAGAAATGAAGAATATTTACTTTTTGCTATTTCATCATTAATTCTTTTAATCTCAGCATTTATTTTAGAAACTTTTTATTTTAAAAAAATTATCTGATGTTACAATACGGTCAAGGTGAATATTTGTATCTATTATTATTAGTTCCTGTTCTAATTTCGTTAATGTATACTTTTAGTATTTGGAAAAAAAAAGCAATTCAAAAATTTGGAGACAATAAATTAATAGAAAAATTGTCTCCTTCAATTTCAAAAACAAAAATTAAGATTAAAAATGTTCTTTTTATTTTCATTATAACCTCATTAGTAATTGGAATATCAAATCCTAAAATAGGTACAAAAATGGAGGAAGTTAAAAGAGAGGGAGTTGATCTTATGATAGCAATTGATTTATCTAACTCAATGTTAGCTGAAGATATTAAACCTAACAGACTAAAAAGGGCCAAACAAGCAATTTCGAAACTTGTAGATAATTTGAATGGTGATAGAATTGGTCTAATTGTTTTTGCTGGTGATGCATATGTACAGTTACCTATTACAACGGACTATTCCGCAGCAAAATTATTTTTATCTACAATTAATTCAGATATTATTCCAACTCAGGGTACCAATATTGGAAAGGCAATAAATTTGGCATTTTCCTCATTTGATAAAAAAAATGAACAAAATAAAGCTATAATTATTATTACTGATGGAGAAAGTCATGATCAAGAGGCCATTGAAATAGCAGCATCCGCCAAAGAAAAAAATGTTATAATACACACTTTAGGTATGGGATTAGATAAAGGTAGTCCAATTCCAATCTACAATAAATATGGAAATAATATTGGTTTTAGAAAAGATAACGAAGGAAATACTATAGTTAGTAAATTAAATGAAGATTTATTAAAAGAAATTGCTTCAGTTGGGGGCGGATCGTATATTAGAGCTAATAATTCTAAAGCTGGTTTAGATGCACTGTTTTCAGAGATTAATAAGATGGAAAAAAAAGAAATTGGCACAATGATTTTTACAAATTTTAAAGACAGATTTCAAATTTTTATTGCAATTGCATTTATTCTTTTAATTTTAGATTTATTTTTAAACAATAAAAAATTTAATTTAGATTTTTTAAAATGATTAGCAGATTTTTAATTTTAATATTATGTTTAAATAATCTTTCATTATTTGCTCAAAACAAAGAAAGATATTTAAGAAACGGTAATAAACTATATAATGACAGCAGTTATAATGATGCAGAAATTGAATATCGAAAATCTTTAGAAAAAGATCAAAATTATTTTAACGCATCTTTTAACTTGGCTGATGCTGTATATAAACAAAATCGTTTTGAAGAAGCATCCATGCTTTTTAATTCNTTACTTGATAACACAAATGATAAAAATCAATTATCAAAATTATATCACAATTTAGGTAACTCTCAATATAAAGAAAACAAATATGAACAAGCAGTTGAATCTTTCAAAAGCTCTCTTAGATTAAATCCCGATGATGATGAAACAAGACATAATTTAATTGTAGCAAAAAATAAACTTCAAGAACAGCAAAACAAAGAAGAACAGCAAAACAAAGAAGAACAAAAAAACAAAGAAGAACAGCAAAACAAAGAAGAACAGCAAAACAAAGAAGAACAGCAAAACAAAGAAGAACAGCAAAACAAAGAAGAACANAAAAACAAAGAAGAACAAAAAGAACAAGATAAAAAAGATAAAATCAGTGAAAAAGATGCTGAGAAAATGCTTGACGCAATGCAACAAAAAGAAAAGCAAACACAACAAGATTTGCAAAAAAATAAGGCTAAAGGAAAGAAAATTAAAATACTAAAGGACTGGTAAATTGAAAAAACTATTAATATTATTTCTAATTTTTGTAAAGTTCAGTAGCTCTCAAGAGCTTAAAGTTTCGGTGGATAAAAACCCTGCAATTGTTGGAGAACAAATACTAATTCAATATACTATCAACCAAAAAGGCGATAACTTTAAGTCACCAAATTTTAATGGCCTTAGAATCTTAAGNGGCCCAAACCCTTCAACTCANAGTTCATACTCATTTGTAAATGGTAAAAGTGAAAGTAAAATAAGTACAACNTACTCATTTTATGCTCAAGCAACAAAAGCAGGAAAATATAAATTTTCNGCAGCANCAATAACAGTAGATAACAAAGAGATAAATAGNAATGAATATGNGCTAACTGTCGTTAAAGGTAAAAATCCAANTTCACAAAATTCAAATGATAAAAATTTATTTATTAAAGTTGACGTTAGTAAAAAAAATATAGTTGTTGGAGAGCAAATTCTTGTGACTTATAAATTATACACTAGGTTAGACTTGCAAAATACCGAACTAAGCAAAATACCTGATTTAAATGGGTTTTGGTCAAAAGATTTAGAAACCTCATCGAGATTTAAAAGAGATGTTTTAGATGGTATAGCTTACAATACTGCGGTCATTAAAAAATCAGTTTTAACTGCACAAAAAAAAGGAAAATTAACAATTGACCCATTAGAGTTAAAATGTGGTGTTAGAACTCAAAATCAAAGAAGTAATGATCCATTTGCCAATTTCTTTGGAAATAATTTTCAAGTAAGAGAACAATTAGTATCATCAAAAAAAATTGATATTAATGTATCTGAACTAGAAAACTCACCAACAAATTTTAATGGTGCTGTTGGAAGTATGAATATTTCATCTGAAGTAGATATGAACGAAATTAATGCAAATGAAGCATTAACATATAAATTAACAATAACAGGAACAGGAAATATTGATTTGATTGAAACCCCAACAATTACTTTTCCAGCTGATTTTGAAGTATACGAACCAAATATTTCTGAGAAAATTTTTGAAGGAGGTAGAAAAAGAAGTATAAAGACATTTGAATACTTAATTATTCCAAGATTTGAAGGCATTTATGACATTCCAGCATATGAGTTTGTATATTTTGATACCAAAAAAAACAAATTTGAAAAAAAATATAGCTTATCTCATAAAATTAAAGTAGAAAAATCACTGCAAAACGAACAAAACCAAGTCATTCAAAAAACAACAGTTAAATCAAAAGAGGATATTAACTACATTTTTTTAAATACAAAATTTAAAAAAATTGATAGTTCAGAAATTAAAAACTATATTTTTTATTTATTATTTGCATTACCTATATTTCTACTTATCTTGATTAAGACTTATCTTAGAAAAATCAAAACAAAAGTTTTTGATAAAAATAAAAATGCAAATAAAATTGCATTAAAAAGACTTTCACAAGCACAGGTTTGTATTAATGAAAATAATTACGACAAATTTTTTGAAGAAATAGAAAAAGCATTTTGGGGGTATTTTTCTGATAAATTTAAGGTTCCCGTTTCCGATTTATCAAAAGAAAATATTGACATTTACTTTAGCAAATACGGAATAGAAGATAAAATTAAAGACAAGTTTATTAGCATTATAGACACCTGCGAATTAGCTAGATACACTCCTGTAATTGACAAGTCTCAAAGAATGGATGAAATTTTAAAACAATCAAAGGAAACGATAATAAAATTAGAAATAGAATCAAAATGAAAAAGTTACTATTAATTAATTATCTGTTTATTTCTTTATCTTCTTTAGCAAATGATACAATTTTTTCAAATGCTAATAAACTCTACAGTGAATCAAATTATATTGAGGCATGTAACTTATACTTGCAAATTATCGAACAAGGATCAGAGAGTGCTGAGCTCTACTTTAATATAGGTAATTGTTACTACAGGACTAACGATTGGGCTAATGCAATTTGGTTTTTTGAAAAAAGTTTACAATTAAAAAAGAAAAAAGAAACACAAAAAAATTTAGAATTAACAAGATTAAATACTATTGACAAAATCGAACCTCTTCCTAATCTATTTTACAAAAGATGGTGGATTATTTTAATTGATATTTTTTCTACTAAAAACTGGCAAATTATATCTATAATTTACATATGGATTATCTGTATACTATTTTTCATAATTTCTAAAACTAAAATTATTTACTTATTTTCAATATCTATATTATTTTTGTTTATTACATTTTCGTCAAATAAAATTGATTCAAAAAAATATGGCATTCTTTTTTCTCAAAATGTTACAGTTAAAAGTGCTCCAACCGAAAACGGAAATAATCTTTTTTCTCTCCATTTGGGTGCCAAAATTGAGATTATTGATGAAGTTGGTGAATGGATAAAAATTAGAATAGCTAATGGAAATAGTGGCTGGATTACTAAGAATAACTACAGACTTCTTTAAATAACCCCTTCTGTTTATTGTTTATTTACATCTAAAATTTCGAATCTTATTTTTTGGGTTATTTTTTCTTATATTTGTTGATTAAACAACTATTTATGCGACATTTATTATATACACTAGCTGTTCTAGTTCTATCAACAACTTTAGGATTTTCAAATACACAAATTTCTGAAGATGATTGGGTAGTTTATTTTGAGAATGATAAATGCATCATCAAATACAAAAAACAAAACTGTAAATATGAAGATTTTTTTAATCAGGACCATATTATTTTACAATTAACAAATAAAACAAATGATCAATTAGAGGTTTCGTGGAATGAGGAGAGATGGTACGATAATATTTGCTCAAATTGCGAACAAGATACTGAAGAATACCGTAAAACTACTGTGGTAGATGCTAATCAATCATTAGTTGGACAATGTAATTTTCACAGTAATCTAAAAATATTTAGTAATTTTTCAGAAAAACTTGAAGATATGCCAGGGGTAAATAAAATTGTTAGACTAACTAAATTTGAACTCAAAAACATAACTATAAAATGAATAGGATAAAACTACATAAATTATATACAACAACTATTTTTATGGTATTGTCTTATTTTGTTGTAGCTCAATGTAATACAAATATTACTACTATCCCATCAACACTTGATACCGTAAACTGTGGAGAGAGTGTTCAGCTAGCAATTAGTTTACCTGTTAATGCACTTGGAGATGATTTTAGCTCTGGATCTTTAGGAAGTATTTGGCAAACTAGTACAGCTCTAAATTACACAGTAGTTCAAAACATTCCTAACGGATGTAGCCCTCCAGTTTACTGTACCAACCCTCAACCAAACTGGGTATTTTGGTTCACTGGTGGCCCAGCAGGCTGGTTAACTACGGTTCCTCTAGATGTTCAATGTCCAGGAACACTGAGTTTTGATTATAGACATGAAACCCAATCTCCTGCACCATGTGATGGTCCTGATCAACCAAATGAAGGACTATATTTGGAATACAGAACCGCTGGTGGTATTTGGACCACAATAAATTACTTTGTTCCTGTTAATTCTGGAGGACCACTTCAACAACATTGTTGGAACAATTATTCATTTCCAATTACACCTGCAATGTATTCAACTGGAACACAATTTCGAGTAGGGACACAAACTACATCATCTGCAAACTGGGACCAATGGGGTATGTCAAATTTTAATGTTGCTCTAAATCCACCATGCGGAGTTCCTTACACCAGTATTATTACAGGACCAAGCGTGCCTGCAAACTATACACTTGATACAATAACAGTTTCTCCTTCTACAGACTCAGCTATTTATATTGTTAATGTTACAGATGGTACAAACAGTTGTAGTGATAGTGTTACAGTATACATTGAGCAACCAACTATTCAAGCTTCAGTAATTCCTGCATTATGTGCTGGATCGGATACATTAGACGCAGTGGCTTCAATTACTAGAAGATGTAATTATTCGATAGTTTTAAGAAATTACAAAAGTGGAGGTCCAAATTTTCCAGGCTGGGGGACTGGTCAACCATTTCCTAATGATTATAACTATGTTGATTTTTACAGAAATGGAGTTTTAACTGGATACTTTACAATGGGAAGTGGCGGACAAAATGCTACAGACACATTTCCTCTTCCTCTTGTTGATGGAGATTTAATTGAAACTGATTTTAGTGGTTATGGAGCTGGAGGCCCATCAGGTACAGAATGTTATTACTATATTTATGATAGCCAAATGAATCTTGTTGCTTCCACAGCATATGGACCAACTCCGAGCAGTTTTTGGAACACAATAGATGTTAATATTACCAATGGTGGAACAGGATATAATATTCCACCTTGGAATGCTGTTAATCCACAACCAACTTGCACCCTAGTTGGAGGTGGAGGAACATATACATCATGTGTCGTTAATGGTGTTAATTGGCCTAACGGGAATATTAGTTCAATTACAGTAAATGGAGCAATTGGATACACATCTACTCCTACTCTAATTATTAATGGTACTAATACCACACCTGCTATTGCTAGTGCCCAATTAAATAGTGGTACAAACCCAACAGTAGGGCCTGGAATTACAGTCTCATGTCCTGTAAACAACACATATACGTACGCATGGACAAATATTTCAACTTCTCCCCCAAGCACAACAGGACTATCTAATCCAAATATATCAAATCCTGTTTCTACCGTTGCTGTACCAACTCAGTATCAAGTGATTGCAAGCGACAATGCTAACGCTCTTTGCGTTGCTATAGACACTGTTTCAGTTTCTGGTAATCCTGGAAATGGAAATTTTGATGTCTCCTTAACTAGCTCTAACACTATTTGTAATGATGGAAATCCATTTAATATTACATTTCAAATAACATCCAACAGCGTACCACAAATTAATTCTGGAATTTTTACATTTGATTTAGAAGATGGAAGTGGAAATACGATTGCAAGTGGTATTCCTTTTGATGCTTCAATGCTCCCATTTAACGGCTTTGTGCCATCAACAGCTTTACCCAACCCTCTAGTTGCAGGAACATATGATTTTGTAATTACAAATGTTCAAGATATTACACCATGTCCTATTGCTGTTAATTTTGGTACAATAAGCATTACAGTTAATGACCCTCTTCCAATAGGCAATCCTCCTACAAATCCAATTCAGCTTTGTACATCTAGCCCAATAACTGACACATTATGGAACAGTTGGACTGTCTTTCCAGATCAAAATGGAACATGGGATTATTTGGGAGTAGCTCCTGTCGGAATTGCGGGGACCTTACCATTTAATAATTTTCAATATTCGTTAGATCCAGGTAATTGTGGCTTTGGAAATCATATTTTTCAATATCAACTACCAGCAGTTAGTGGTTGTCCGACACCAAGCCCTGCTCTTGTAAATATTAATATCACATCTGCACCAGATGCTGGTGTATTACCAAACAATATTGCACCAATTTGTATTAACGATCCTGGACTACCTCTTAATCTAAATAGTTTATTTACTACTGCTCCTGTTCCGTTTTCAACAACCTACTGGACAGATGTTACTAGCAATGTTCCTGGTATACCAATAAATTACCTCTTTACTCCAATTAGTGCAGGAAATTACACGCTAAGATATACTGCGCCATTAACAGGAAATTGTCCAGCTGATTATGAAGAAGTTGAAGTTGTTATATATGACATACCAAATGTAACTATTAGCTCAGATGATGCCGATAATCAAATTTGCGAGGGAGATAATATTAACTTAACCTTTAATATCAGCAATGGGGCGCCCAACTACAATGTAAACTTTATTGATCCTAACGGTATATCAAATAATGTTACTTTAAATGCATCTGGAAATAACGTAACAACAAATTTACCAATAGAAATTTTTCCAAATATTGGATCTAATCAATATACCTTAATAAATATAACTGACAATAATTCTTGTTCAAATAATTCTCAAAATAATGTAGTAATTGATGTAATACAGGCTCCTGATGCTGGAAACCCAACAATAAATACAATATGTTCAGATAATTTTACAACATGGGATCTAAATTCTGCTCCTTTATTTACAGGAGGCGATTTAAATGGATCGTGGTCTTATCAGGGAACTGTTCCACCTACTCCTATTCCTTTTGGAACCTTTCAAGCATGGGATCCGATACTCAATGTGCCTATAGATCCATTTGGAACATATAGATACACAGTTAGTGAAATTACAGGAACCTGTGCCGATGCTTGGCAAGAAATTACAATTAATAGTGAACAAGCTCCAAACACTGGAAATGCAATCAATGACGATATTTGTCTGAATAATTATAGTTCAGCATCACCTTATAACTTAAATAATCTACTTGATGGTACACAGGACCTTGGGGGAAGTTGGTATTTCAATGGCAACTTAATCCCAACTGGAACAATTGACCCAAATGATCCACAGTTTAATATTGGAATGCTAGGAAATGTTTTTAGTTATCAAATTATTCCTAATCCATTAATTTCTGTATGTACAAACAATGGTTCATTACCCTATGAAACACAATCTACACTTGTTATTCATCCTACTCCAGTAATGGATCCAAATACATTTATAAATAACCCGCCTGTACCAGCATCAGTGCCGCAAGGTAATTCTACAACATTAACAATTGATATGCTTGTAGGAACTCCACCTTTTAACATAATAGTTAATGGTAATGAAACTCCCATTGCAAGCTCAAGTAATTTTAATATTTTAGGTATGAGTGGAACTGGTACACTTACTCCTAATTATGATATAAATACCAATCCTGTAACAATATCTGTAGATCAAATAACAGATAATAACGGTTGTATTATTAACCCGAATATCAATACAGATATTTTTGTAGAACCTTGGCCGCTAATTTCTGCAAATGCTGCATCAGTAGTATGTGAGGAAGTTGGTGCATTAGATTTAGTTTTACAAGCTATACAAGGTGCAGTACCACTTACTGTTTATTGGGAAATTAACGGCGTGCCACAGCCAAACGCACAAATTAATGCATTAAATACACCAACCTTATTTCCGATGAGCATTCCTGCAGATTTGAATAGGATTGCTCCTGGACCAGTAAATAGTATTGTAATAACAAGCATTATAGATGCTCAAGGAAATTTATGTCCACCAAACTTACTTCCAACAAATTCATCTCCAATTGAAGTTATTGTCAATCCAACACCTGAAATATCATTATTTAATGTTTTAGATTCTGAAATATGTGAAGGTGAAGATGCAGTGTTAGAATTTAATTTTTTAAAAGGAACACCTCCATTTAATATTAGTCTAAATGGATTTGGTATAGCACCACTTACTGGAACTGCAAATCAAACACATACTGTTTCTCCACAACTAACAGCTAGTCTAACCCCATATCCTTATCTTGTAACATACTGCCAAGATAATAACGGTTGCGTTATTCCTACGGTTGATTTACCTCCTCAAGTTGATGTTATTGTTAATCCAACCCCAGAAGCATCTATTTTTGCATTTGTTCCAAATGATATTTGTGAGGGTCAAAGTAAAAACTTAAGTATATCGGTAAATACAAGTATTTTAGCCATTCCCCCTATTTATACGATTGAAATTAACAATGGTTTAATCACAAAAGATATTGATCAAAATGGAAATATTGTGAATGGTATTGGTTCCGGATCCCCTATTTTTGTTAATCCTTTCAATACTACTACCTACTCTATCACTAATTTCTATGATCCAATCACATCATGTGGTTCAATATCTCCAATTAATAATAATGTTACCTTAACTGTTAATGAAAACCCTCAAGTTGAGATACCAAACACATCTGATACTTCCGAAATATGTGCCGGAGACAATTCATATATTAGTTTTATTTTCACAAAGGGTACTTCTCCATGGACAATTGATTATAATAATAATAGCGTACCTGTTTCCTTAGGACCTTGGAGTGATACAACTACTATAAAACAAATTTTAACTGCAACAACTAATTATGATTTTGTCAAAGTAACTGATGCTGAGGGTTGCTACACAGATTTATTTGATAATTTTGATATTGTTGTTAATCCTCTTCCAATAGCATCATTAGATGCTGATAATAGATATATTTGTGATAATCCAAATAGTAACGCAACATTAAAGTTTGAAGTTTACTCCGGTAATCTTCCATATAAAATTTATTACAAAGTTAATCTTGATAACACACAGATACCTGACTCAGTTGGAAATTTACATACATTAGATACAAATATTACAGGAAGTTATAAAATTACGGATGTAGTTGATAGCAAAGGGTGTCGTGCAATTCAAAAAGGTAATGAAATAAAAATCTTTGTAAATCCGCTTCCTGTTGCTAATTTTATAGCACACAAACAACCAACTGACATAAACGATCCATATATTAATTTTGTTAATTTATCTAAAAATAATGCGAATTCTGAATCAAATGATAATCTATCATATTATTGGGAAAGCACAAATCTAGACCCATCTTATCCTGAGGTTTGGGATAAGTCAACCTCATCAGATGAAACATTTGAACATGCCTATCCTTCTGTAGTTGATACTCACTATGTTTCTCTAACAGTAACCTCTGATAGTGGATGTGTTTCGACGCATGTTGATACAATAATAATAGATCCTGGTTTTAAAATTTATGTTCCTGATGCATTTTCGCCAGATAATGATTTATACAATGATCATTTTTTACCTGTAGTAAATGGTATTCAAGATTACATATTAACAATCTATGATAGGTATGGAAATAAAGTTTTTGAAACAAACGATTATATTTCTCAAGATTGCCCAAGAGGTTGTGATTTTACTAAAATAGATGATGAAATTAAAGCTTGTATTGAAGGATGTAATTCTGCCTGGGATGGTAAAATAAATGGTAGTTTTTCTCCTGTAGGTAACTTTATTTATAACATTGTTTTGACTGACTTAAATGGGAAAGTGAGAAAATTTTCTGGTGGTATCACTTTAATTAGGTAAGTAATTTTAAATATTTCTAAAGTACAATCTAATGAGACATGTGTTTACATTATACCTTCTTTTTTTTGCATCATTCATTGTTGCACAAAACACTACATGTAACACAGCTGATCCATTTTGCACTGGAACTAATTATACTTTCCCAGCCTCAACAAATGCGCCAGCACCTACTGGCGCATATTTTGATTGTTTGGGAACACAACCAAATCCTGCATTTTATTTTTTGGAAATTGATAACCCAGGAAACATAACAATTAATATTCAAGGACTAGGTGTAAATGGTGGAACAAATGATATAGATTTTATTTGTTGGGGCCCTTTTACAAATCCTAATACTATGTGTAATCAACTAACAGCTGGAAATGTAGAAGATTGTAGTTATTCTGCAACATGGAACGAATTTTGTAACATAACTGGTGCATCATCCGGTGATTATTACGTATTATTAATAACAAACTACTCCAATCAAGCTTGCAATATTAACTTTCAACAAACATCAGGTAATGCAACGACAAACTGCTGTATATTAGGCGGAAATGCCGGAGGAGACAATAATATAACCAGATGTGAAGATGCGCAACAATTTGATATGTTTAGTCAGCTAACAGGAAATCCTGACCCTGGTGGAACTTGGTATAATCCAGCAAATTTGGCTGTATCAAATATTTTTAATCCTTCAGTTTCACAATCTGGAATATATAGTTATATTGTACCTGGATCTTCGAGTTCTTGTCCTGATGATACTGCATTGTTAACAATTAATATTAACTCTTTACCCAATGTTTCATTATTACCATTTGCCGATTTGTGTGATAATGAGCAAACTATAAATTTAAATTCTGGAACACCAAGCGGAGGTATTTATACTGTTAATGGAAACATTTCTAATACGTTTACTCCATCCCCATTTAATATTGGTACAAATAATATTGCATATAGTTATACAGATAATAATGGTTGTTCATCATCAATTTCGCAAAGTATTACTGTAAATGAAACTCCCTCAGTAATTACAACTACTACAAATGCTAGTTGTAGTGGATATTCAGATGGATCAGCATTTATTAATATAAGTGGAGGAACACCTTCTTACAACACAAATTGGTTTGGCGTTAACCCCACACAACTTTCAGCTGGAACATACGCATATTCCGTTATCGATCAAAATAACTGCACACATATAGATAGTATAATTATTTATGAACCTTCTGCAATTACTTCATCAATAACACATACTAATGTTCTTTGTTTTGGTGATAATAATGGAACTGCTTTATTAGAACTACAAGGCTCATCTGCTCCGGCTGGGACTACATCAGTACTAACATACTGTAATTCTCAGCCAGGATCAAATATGACAACAAATATTGAAAATGTTGAACTTATTGGAGATATGTTTAATATATCTAACAATACTAGTGGGCTTTGTGATAGTTATGAAGATTATACAAATTTATTTGCTGACATTACACAGGGTCAAAATTATACTATTAATGTTACTCTTGGAGACTGTTCTCCAAATAACTATCCATCTGGAGCAAAAATATTTATTGACTGGAACATCGACGGAGATTTTAACGATGTAGGAGAACATGTTGGAACAATTCCAAATCTGCCTTCATCTGTCTTTTCAGTACCTATAACAGTTCCATTTAGTGGCTTTGGAGCTACAAGGATGAGAATTGTATCTCAGTTCCTAAATAATTTAAGTGTTGATTCAATAGGTCCTTGTGATGTAGGATTGTTTTCGAATCCAAACTATCAACAACCTTGGTTTGGAGCTACAGAGGACTATTCTATTGTAATTAATAGTCCTACTGTAAATGCTACATATATATGGTCCAACGGACTAACATCTGATAGTATTTATGGACTTAGCGCTGGTAATTATACGGTCACAATCACAGATAATTTTGGGTGTATAACAACTGATTCAGTGAGTATTCTTCAACCAACAGCATTAAATGTAAATTATACAACTTCTAATCCTAACTGTCATAATGGAAATGATGGAGGAGTTACAATAAATATTAGCGGAGGAATTAGCGATTATACTGTTAATTTAATGACATTTAATCAAATCCTAAGCAATGGAAATAATACATACAGTTCACCTCAAAATCTATCTGCGGGAACCTATACATTTAATGTTATAGATTCTAATAATTGTATGTTTGTAGACTCTTTTTCAATTATTAATCCGCAGCAATTAATATCAAATGTATCAGCTACAAATTGTGATAGTTATTCGTGGAACGGGGTAACTTATTATAACAGTACTTTAATTTCAAATACTTTCACATCATCGAATGGCTGTGATAGTATTGTTGAGTTAAATCTGTCAATTAACAATAGTAGTTCTGGGACAACTACAATATCAGCTTGTGACAGTTATTTATGGGATAATTTAGTTTATAACTTAACTGGATCATATACAAACACATACATAAATAGTGCAGGTTGTGACTCAATACACACATTAAATTTGACAATTAATAATAGCTCATCAGAACTAAGTACAATCATTGCGTGTGATAGTTTTTTGTGGGATGGAGTATCATATTCTTCCTCAGGAATATATACTAACAACTATACTAACACTGCAGGTTGTGACTCAATACACACATTAGATTTAACTATCAACAGTAGCTCCTCAGGACTAAGTACAGTTTTGGCATGCGATAGTTTTTTATGGGACGGTACATCATTTACCTCATCAGGAACATATACAAATACCTACACTAACTCTTTTGGTTGTGACTCAATTCATACATTAGATTTGACCATTAATAATAGCTCATCTGGACAAAGCATAATTACAACTTGTAGTAGTTATAGTTGGAATGGAACATTATACACTTCAAGTGGAACATATACAAACACATATCTTAATAGTGCAGGTTGTGATAGCACACATACTTTGTTCCTTACAATAGATCCATTCTACTCTGGAGATTCCACATATTCGTCAGTAACAGCTTGCAATGATTACGAATGGGATTTAATAACATATAGTTCAAGTGGTATATATACAAATACATATACAAATACGTCTGGATGTGACAGTATTCATATTTTAGATTTAACAATTAATAATAGTACTACTGGACAAACTATAATAACATCTTGTGATGACTATATATGGGATAATGTATTATACACATTATCTGGTATTTATACTAATACATACACAAATATTTCTGGTTGTGATAGTATTCACATTTTAGATTTAACAATTAAAAATAGTACATCAAATCAAAACACTATTTCAACGTGCAATAGTTACACATGGAATAATCAAACATATTACAGTAGTGGCAATTACTCCTACACATACAATGGAGGATCCATAAATGGATGTGACTCAACACACACTTTAAATTTAATAGTAAATGATAGTTATTTAATTTATGATTCTATATTCACATGCTATGATTACACTTGGAACAATAATACATATACAACTTCAGGTTTGTATTACGACACATTAACAACCATTAACGGTTGTGATAGTATAGTTGGTATTCACCTATTTATTTCTGATACAACACACAGTACATACAATATAAATGCATGTGATAATTATTTTTGGACTTTAAATAATACCACTTATCAAAACAGTGGTATTTACATAAATTATTCAGTTAATAATATAGGATGTGTTCATGTTGATTCTTTAATTTTAAACCTATCATCAAGTAGCAATAGTAATAGTAATATAATAGAATGTGATTCATTTTCATGGAATAACTCAATATATACTAATACTGGAATATACAATTCAGTATTTATTAATAGCCAAGGCTGTGATAGTCTTGCTACATTAAATTTGACAATTAATTACAGTGATTATCTAAATATTAATGTTACTGAATGTAATGAATATCTATGGAATAATATTAACTATAATATAAGCGGTAATTATCTTCAGACTTTCATAAACCAATTTGGTTGTGATAGTACTGTAAATTTAAATTTGACCATTATTAATGGAACTCAAGATCTATCTGTATCAATTGTCAAGCAAGATGTCAGTTGTTTTAATTATAGCGATGCTAATATAAAATTATTTGTTTCTGGGGGAATTCCTCCATACAGTTACAGCTGGAGCAATGGACAAGTCACAAGTGATATTTTTAACCTAAATGCAGATCAATATAGTTTTATTATTACTGATTCAATAGGATGTAAATTAGATAGTACAATCATAATAAATGAGCCAAGTCAAATACAAATTTATTTTAGCTTAGAAAATGATTCTATTTGTAGAAATGATAGTACAAAACTTGAAATAAATTTAGATAGTCCACAATTTAACTATTATACAATTATTCTTGAAGACTCGATATTCAAACCTTTTATAATAGATTCTTCAGGTTTATTGTTAATTGAAAAAACTCCAATTTATCTATCCCCAAATTTTAATAAAAATATTGTAGTAAAAGAAATTATTGATGAATCTGGTTGTATTAATACAATAAATGATACCTTACCGTTAATTGTTAATCAATTACCATATCTAAATTTACAATTGACTGATCAATGTTTTGGGGATGAATCATTTAATTTTCCTGTTTATTTAGAAAATGAAGGAACACCTGCAGGAGGTAATTACTATATAAACAATAAATTACAATCATTCTTTGATGTACAAAATTTATCTGTTGGGGAGTATATAATTGGATATGATTACACAGATACAATAACAAAATGCTCGAATTTTATTGAAAAATCAATAAATATTTATCCAAAACCGAAAGCTTATTTTGATTTTAGTCCGCAACCTGCATTCATTGATGACCCAAATATTTTATTTATAGATAAAAGTATTGGAATGTATTACTCTACGTGGAATTTGGGTGACGGCTCTATTCTTTTTGATAGCTTAAGATTCACCTATCAATACAGCGACACAGGTCAATATGCTATTACTTATACCATTTTAAATGAATTCCTCTGTTCAGATTCAATAGTTGATAGTTTAACAATTCTACCAAACACCAAAGTATTTATACCAAATTCCTTTACGCCAAATAATGATGGTAATAACGACTTTTTTAAACCAGAAATGATAGTTAATGGATCAGTTGAAAGATACGCTATTACGATTTATAACAAATGGGGAGGAATAATTTTTAATGAAGAAAATATTCCTTGGGACGGCAAAAATAGAGGCAAAATTTGTCCAATTGGCACATACTCATATAGTGTCAAAATAGTTGATTTTAAAAATAAAGTATTCAATTATACTGGAACTGTTCAACTATTAAAATGAAGCATATTGTAGTTATTTCTGATACTCACGGAAATATTGACGAGCGTTTTGTAAGATATCTCAAAAAAGCTGATGAAATATGGCATGCTGGAGACATAGGAGATCTTAATACTTATAATAGTTTACTAAGTTATTCTAAAGTAAAAGCTGTATGGGGTAACATTGATGACCATAAAATTAGATCTGAACTAGAAAAAACAATTTTTTTTAAATGTGAAAACAAAAAAATACTAATGACACATATTGGTAGATCGACAAAAAAAAATAATAATGAGATATCTCAAGAAATTAAAAAAAATAAGCCTGATGTTTTTATTACAGGGCACTCTCACATTCTTAAAATTTATTACGATAAAAAAAATAAAATGTTGTGTATAAATCCAGGAGCAGCAGGAAACTATGGAATACATTTTGTAAAAACTATTGTATGCTTTGATGTAGATAAAGAAAAAATTAAAAATCTAAATATTGTTGAACTATCTAGAAATAAATCATCTAATTCTATCAGCTGACTTAATTAATTTCTGATCTTTTTTAATAAGAAAATCAGAAATCAATAAAAAAATGAAGGGTATTAATAACAAATAAAATCCTAATTCCAAATCATAATCTTTTTTGTATAAAACTACAATCAAAATTATACCGATAGTAATAATTAATCTAGAAAATGAAACTAACAATCTTTGTCTTTTAAGTTTTTTATATTGAAAAATAGAATATGTCGTTAAAAAAACTGATGCTAACATAATATATTTAATTAAAGGGAAATTTTCAATATAATATTTATCAGTATTGTTTATTAAAATTGGGAAATTTACAATTATCACTACTAAAGATATAATTGAAAATGACATGAAAAGAGTTTGAAACCTTTGAATCATAGAAATAAAATTAATTACAATACAATGATATAATAAAAAATTGTATTATTGCATATATTTCTTTTAAGAAAACACATCTTAAACTTATATCAAAACCATTTCAAAGAACACAATAAGTGTTAATCAAAAAAAAACTAATGTACAAACTAGAAGAACTAAACAACAAAAAGGTTGCTGACCTAAAAAAAATTGGTGAAGAACTTAGTATTCCAAAATTTGAAAAATTAAAAAAACAAGAACTTATATATGCTATCTTAGATCATCAAGCAGAAAATTCTAAAATGAAACCGGAAAATTCTAATATGAAAAAAGAGATCAAAAAAAATGATACTACAAATAAGAAAGAAGTAAGTAAAAATAATTCCCAAAAAATCAATAATCAAACAAAACAACATAATCACAATAAACATATCTCTAAATATGATTATGATTTCGATGGTATTATTGAAACTGAAGGAGTAATAGAAATTATGCCAGATGGCTATGGCTTTATGAGATCAAGTGATTATCATTACTTAACTTCTCCTGACGATGTTTATGTATCTCATTCGCAAATAAAACTTTTCGGATTAATTACGGGAGATACAATTAAAGGAACAGTACGACCTCCAAAGACAGGAGAAAAATATTTCCCACTAATAAATGTTGAGAGTATTAATGGTTGTGATCCTAGAGTCGCCAGAGATCGAGTGCCATTTCACCATTTGAAACCACTTTTCCCTAATGAAAAATTCAATTTACTTGAAAATGGGCATAATAATATAACAACAAGAATGTTAGATATATTTACTCCTATTGGTAAAGGTCAGAGAGGACTAATTGTAGCGCAACCAAAAACTGGAAAAACTGTTTTGTTAAAAGATATTGCAAATGCAATTGCAGACAATCACCCTGAAGTTTATATGATAATACTTTTAATTGATGAAAGACCTGAAGAGGTTACTGATATGGAAAGAAATGTTAATGCAGAAGTAATTGCTTCTACTTTTGACGAACCAGCAAGTAGACATGTAAAGGTTGCTGATATTGTTTTAGAAAAGGCTAAACGTATGGTAGAGTGTGGTCATGATGTTGTGATTTTACTTGATTCTATTACAAGACTAGCAAGAGCATACAATACTGTGCAACCTGCCTCTGGTAAAATTCTAAGCGGTGGTGTAGATGCAAACGCTCTACATAAGCCAAAAAGATTTTTCGGTGCAGCTAGAAAAATTGAAAAAGGAGGATCCCTAACTATTTTAGCTACTGCTCTAACTGAAACAGGAAGTAAAATGGATGAAGTTATATTTGAAGAATTTAAAGGAACTGGTAATATGGAGTTACAACTTGACAGAAAGATTTCAAATCGAAGAATTTTCCCATCTGTTGATTTAGTTTCATCAAGTACTAGAAGAGAAGATCTTCTATTGAAAACCGAACATATACAAAGAATTTGGGTGCTTAGAAATTATTTAGCAGATATGAACCCTGTTGAAGCAATTGAATTTATGAAAGATCGATTAGAAAAAACTCAAGATAACAATGAGTTTTTAATCACAATGAACGGATAAATTGCTATTTTTTAAAAATTGCATAGATAGATGAACCTGTACCTGTCATAGAACAATATAAAGCGCCATCTTCAATAATTTTTCTTTTCTTTTCTTTTAATTTAGGATATAACTGAAAAATAGGTTCCTCAAAATTATTAAATATATTTTCTTGCCAAGTGTTGATAGGTTTTTTAATATTGTGACCTAAATTACTATTCTTAAAACTTTTAAGTAGCGAATAGGCTTCAACAGTACTCACTTTTATATCACTTGAATACACTTTGATATCATATGCATCTAAATTGAGCTTAATATTTTTTAATTTTTCTCCTACACCTTCAACTAACATGGGTTTATTTTCTATAAAAAAAGGACAATCTGCACCTATCATTAAAGCATAAAACTTTAACTGTTCGTTTGTTAAATTTAAATTAAATAAATCATTCAACATTTTTAATGTAAATGATGCATCAGATGAACCTCCTCCAAGTCCCGCACATATAGGAATCCGCTTATGTAAATGTATATTGACATTAGAAATGTCAAACTCTTTTTTAAATAAATTAAATGCCTTAACACAAATATTGTTATTATCAATTTTTTTTCCTGAAGATGTAAAAATAAAATCATTTGATTTTTTTATTTCAAGAATGTCAGTTAGTGACATAACAGGATAAAATATTGAAGAGATATTATGATAACCATCATCTCTTTTGCCTAATACATCTAATCCGATATTTATTTTAGCGTTTGGGTATGAAATCATTGAATAGTTTTCAACAACAAAAATAATCATCTATAAAATTATATGTGATGAATAATCATTTTATTTAAATTTGTTAATAAAAAAATATGGAATATCTTGATTTCGAAAAACCTATTGAAGATTTAATTGACAAGTTAAAAAAAGCCCAAGAACTAGGTGAAGATAATGCAGTTGATGTCAGTCAAACACTTGATGACTTAAATAAACAAATAACAAAAAAAAGAGAAGAAATTTATAATAATCTAACTGCATGGCAAAAAGTTCAAGTTTCTAGACACCCCCAAAGACCTTATGCATTAGATTATATTAATGCATTAACAAAAGGGGAATTTATTGAACTTCATGGCGATAGAAATATAAAAGATGACAAAGCTATGATTGGTGGCTGGGGTATGGTAGGTGATTATGGTGTAATGTTTATTGGACAACAAAAAGGAAGAAATACTAAGGAAAGACAATTTAGAAACTTCGGTATGGCCTCCCCCGATGGTTATAGAAAAGCATTACGTTTAATGAAATTAGCTGAAAAATTTGACAAACCAATTATCTGTCTTGTTGATACTCCTGGGGCTTTTCCTGGATTAGAAGCAGAGCAAAGAGGTCAAGGTGAAGCTATTGCTAGAAATATATTGGAGATGACAAGAATTAAAGTTCCTATTATTGTGATTATAATTGGTGAAGGTGCATCTGGTGGAGCACTTGGAATAGGTGTTGGTGATAAAATACTGATGTTAAATAATTCATGGTACTCAGTTATCTCTCCTGAAAATTGCTCAACAATTTTATGGGGAAGTTGGGAATATAAAGAAACAGCTGCAAAGTCTTTAAAATTAACAGCAACAGACATGAGTAATTTAGGGCTTGTTGATGAAATTATTCAAGAACCTGTAGGCGGAGCACATGCTTTTCCTGAGAAAACATTTCAAAAAGTCAAAAAAACTATACTAACTGCAATCGACGAACTCAAAAAAATAGAAAAAGAAAAATTAATTTTTAATAGAATGGAGAAATTCTCTAAAATGGGATTTATAAAAGAATAATATGGCAAAAAAAATTGGAAAAAGAGTTTTAAAAGCAACATCAACAAATAAAGTAGATGGCAAACTTCAACCCCAAGCGATTGACTTAGAACGTGCTGTTTTGGGCGCTTTAATGATTGATAATGAATCGTTATCAGATACAATTGATTCTCTTCATCCAGAGTATTTTTATAAAAGAGAACACCAAAAAATATTTGAAGCAATAGTTAAATTGTTTAATAATACACAACCTGTTGATATTTTAACTGTAACTGAAGAGTTAAAAAAAATGGGAGAAATAGATTTCGTTGGAGGTCTAAGCTATATTTCTGAACTAACAAATAATATTGCCTCAGCTTCAAATACAGAGTTTCACGCCAGAATTATTGCCGAAAAATTTATTAAACGATCATTAATCAGTATTTCAAACAACATAATTAATGACGCCTTCAATGAATCTGTAGATATTTTTGATTTATTAAGTACTGCTGAAGAAAAGCTATTTACCGTAACGGAAGGAACCTTACGTAAAAGTTATGACAAAATGAGTGTTTTAATTAAAGGTGCATTAGAAAATATTGAAATACTTAGGAATAAAGAGGATACACTAAGTGGAATACCTACAGGTTTTTCTAATTTAGATAGAGTTACGTCTGGCTGGCAAGCATCTGACCTAATAATTATCGCAGCAAGACCTGGGATGGGGAAAACAGCTTTTGCACTTTCAATGGCAAGAAACATTGCGATAGATTATAAAAAAGCTGTTGGCTTTTTTTCATTAGAAATGTCTTCAGAACAATTGGTAAATAGATTGATTGCAAGTGAAGCACAATTGGGTGCAAATAAACTTAGAAAAGGAGATTTAGCTGATCATGAAATGATTCAACTTCATGAAAAAATTAAATATCTTTCAGAAGCACCTATTTTTATTGATGACACTCCTGCTTTAACTATTTTTGAACTACGAGCTAAAGCAAGAAGGTTAGTTAAAAATCATAAAGTTGGTATTTTAATAATTGATTATTTACAGCTAATGCATGCAGGTGGAAATGCTGGAAATAGAGAACAAGAAATATCTACAATTTCAAGATCACTTAAAGGAATAGCAAAGGAATTAAAAATTCCTGTCATTGCGCTATCTCAAGTTAATAGAGGTGTTGAAAGTAGATCAGGTGTTGGAAGTAAAAGACCCATGTTATCTGATTTAAGAGAATCTGGTGCTATAGAGCAAGATGCAGATATTGTAACTTTCATATACAGACCTGAATACTATAAAATTTTTGAATGGGATAATGGAGATGATTCTAGAGGACAAGCAGAAATTATGATAGCTAAACATAGAAATGGTTCTTTAGCAAATATAAGACTTAAATTTACAGCTGAATTTGCTAGATTTAGTAATTTAGATTATATGGATGATATAGATGATAATGACGAAAATTCTTCGATGATTTCCATCTCTTCAAGTATGAATAAAGATGAAAATGATGATTCTTTTTAAAACAAAAAAAATACTATTTTTTGTATTATTTTTTTCTTTCTACCAAGCTAATTGCTCTTATATATTAATACCAATGAACAATGATCAAAAAAATCATCTCAAAGCTTATGGTATCGCATATAAAACTATTGCCAATGATATATATGTATCTTGGCTTTTAAATTATGAGGGAGGAAGTTTTTTAATGAAATATAATACACTAACAGAAAAAGAATGTAATATAAGAGGTGTTACCTACAATATTATAGCAGATCTAAAAGCGAATCAAATTTTAAACGAAATAAGATCTCCAGAGAAAAATCAAGATATTGTGAGATTAGAAAAAGTTCCAAAAATCGCAATTTATTCGCCAAAAAATAAACAACCATGGGATGATGCTGTAACATTAGCATTAACATATGCTGAAATTCCGTATGATGTAATTTATGATACTGAAGTATTAAATAATTTACTACCAATTTATGATTGGCTTCATCTACATCATGAAGATTTTACGGGGCAATATGGAAGATTTTATGCTTCATATAAAAATGCTTCATGGTATAAAGAACAGAAAAAAGAATCTGAGAAGCTTGCAAAAAAATTAGGGTTTAAAAAAGTATCTAAACAAAAGCTAGCAGTTGTTAAAAAAATAAAGGAATATATAATATCAGGAGGTTTTTTGTTTGCAATGTGTTCTGCAACAGATAGTTATGATATTGCATTAGCTGCTTCGGAAACAGATATCTGTAGTCAAATGTTCGATAATGATCCAAGTGATCCACTCGCGGATGAAAAACTTGATTTTAACAAAACTTTAGCGTTTACAAATTTTACCTTAATTAAAAATCCAAATATTTATGAGTTTTCATCAATAGATGCTACAAGAAGTAGAAGAATAGCACCAAAAGTTGATTTTTTTACTTTATTTGATTTTTCTGCAAAATGGGATCCAGTACCAACTATGTTATGTCAAAACCATGAAAAAGTTATAAAAGGATTTATGGGGCAGACAACTTCATTTAAAAATAAGTACATAAAAAAAGATGTTATTATAATGGGAGAAACCAAATCAACAAATGAGTCTAGATATATTCATGGTAAACTTGGCAATGGGACATGGACATTCTATGGTGGACATGACCCTGAAGACTATCAACATCGAGTTGGTGATCCAAAAACAGACTTATCACTACATCCTAACTCAGCAGGATATAGATTAATTTTAAATAATATATTATTCCCGGCAGCAAAAAAAAAGAAACTAAAGACTTAACTAATTCATTAACAAAATATCTTCATCTGAATACCACTGTTGATATTTTTTAGAATATAATTTTTCTATAGAATTTCTTTTGATTTTCATAGTAGGAGTCAGTAATTTATTTTCAACAGTCCAATCTTCTTGCATTACTACAATATTATTTATCTTTTCATGCTTATCTAATTTAGCATTTACTTTACTTAAATTTGTTTTAAGATTCATGAGAAGTGCCTGTGAATTTTCATTCTTACCATTTTCAGATAAGTTTACTAATGCTATAGGCTGTGGCAGACCGTTTCCAACTACACATACCTGCTCAATATACTTATTTTCAGAAATCAACATTTCAATTGGTGATGGAGCAACATACTTACCCTTACTTGTTTTAAACAAGTCCTTAACTCTACCAGTAATCTTTAAAAATCCTTTTTCATCAATTTCACCCTCATCACCAGTATGCAACCAACCATTAATTATTGTTTTATCTGTTTCTTCTTGGTTTTTATAATATCCATCCATCAAAGCATCATGTTTTATCAATATTTCTTTTTTATCAGATAATTTAACATCACATAATGGTAAAGCTTTACCAACATAACCAATTTTAATATTATCATTGTAAGTGACGTGTGAATAACAGGTATTTTCAGTCATCGCATATGCTTCTTGTATATTAATATCTAACTTAGAAAACCATTGTATTAATGACACTGGTGTGGGTGCAGCACCGGTAAAAATATTTGTTGCTTTATATAGGCCTAAACTTTTTTTAATTTTTCTTTTTATTATTGTGGATAAAACTGGGATTTTTAATAATATGTCTAATTTATTTTGAGGCAATTTTAATAAAATTCCCTGTTGAAACTTTGTCCATATTCTTGGAACCCCTAAAAAAACAGTCGGTGATGAATCTGATAAATTTTTTGAAAAGGTATCAATGCTTTCTGCAAAATAAACTCTTCCGCCAGTATACAAACTTCCCATTTCAACAAGAAGTCTTTCAGCAATATGACAAATTGGCAAATATGAAAAAAACACTTCAGTTGAAAGATTTAATGTCTTTACAGCATTTGTAGTTGCAAAACTTAGATTGAAAAATTTATGCATAACTCCCTTAGGTTCTCCAGTTGTTCCTGAAGTATAAATTATTGTTGCTAGTTCTTTTGAGTCTCTGACAGGATTATCTTCAATGGGGCTAATATCTTTAACTAAGTCATCCCAAATTGGATAATCTTCTGTGTAAAATGGATAAGAAATGCATTTAATATCTTCATTCACACCATCTTTCATTTGTTCATAATTGTCTAACTTTCCAACAAATAATAGTTTAGTTTCACTATGCTCTAATATATTTTTTAATGTTTTTGAGTTAAGATTTGGATATAGTGGTACTGAGATATGACCACTCATCATAATAGCTAAATCACTCATTATCCAATGTGCACAATTTTTAGATAAAATTCCAATTTTACTATTTTCCGTTAAATTAAGTGATTTAATATAAGCAGCCATTTTTCTAACTTGCTGACCTACTTCCCCCCAAGTCCAATTATAAAGTTTATCATTTATTGGTTGACTAAGAAAAATATCATTTTGTTTTTGTTTTTCCCACTGATAAAAAATTTCAAGAGGTGTTAAATAATTCATTGTAATTGTTTTTTGTAATTATAAAAATACACAAATTATAATTTATCTATTAATCAATTAATGATTTTTGTGTTTATTTAAAATATTAATCAGATTTTGTTTTTATTATATTTACAAAATGGAATTTGATAAATTTAATTTTGAAAATAATATTTATGAGGCATTGGAGTTAATGAATTTTAAAAATCCTACTCCGGTGCAACAAAAAGCAATACCTAAAATACTTGATGGAGACGATATTATTGCGTGTGCCCAGACTGGAACAGGAAAAACAGCAGCTTTTGTATTACCAGTTCTAGATAAACTCTTAAAAAGAAAAAAAATAAATTCAGTAAATACAATCATTATAACACCAACAAGAGAATTAGCAAAACAAATTGATAGTCAAATAGAAGGTTTTGCATATTTTACTAATAATTCATCTTACGCAATTTATGGTGGTGGATCTGGAATTGAATATGAAAGACAAAAACAAGCAATTTGTAAAGGAACTGAAATAATTATATGTACACCTGGAAGACTATTAGCACATTTAGAATTTAATTATTTTGATACATCAACTATAAAACATATAGTTTTAGATGAAGCTGATAAAATGCTTGATATGGGTTTTTATAATGACATTATTAAAATCGTAAATAAGTTTCCAAAAAATTCACAAAAACTACTTTTTTCAGCAACAATGCCAAACAAAATCAGGAAATTGGCAAATAAAATTTTAAAAAACCCTTCAGAAATAAATATATCAATATCCAAACCTGCAAGTGGAATAACTCAAACTGCCTACATGGTTGCAGATGAAAAAAAAGTTAATTTGATTTCAAATATTTTAAAAAAAAGAAAAAATAATAATAAAATATTAATTTTTGTTTCAAGTATTAAAAATGTTAAAGAAATAAATAAGCAACTTAAAAAAATAAAATTAATATCAAATGAAATGCATTCTGGATTATCTCAACTTGAAAGAGAAGAGACAATTAGAAAATTCAAAAATGATAAAATAAATATACTAGTTACCACTGACATACTTTCCAGAGGAATAGATATTAAAAACGTTAATTTAGTTATTAATTATGAGGTTCCATTTGACCCAGAAGATTACATTCACAGAATTGGAAGAACAGCAAGAGCTCAAAAAACAGGTGAAGCAATAACATTTATTAATAAAAAACAAATAAAATTGTTTAAAAAAATAGAAAAAGTAATTGAAAAAAAAATAAAAACTATTAAACATTAGTATGAATACAATTTATCTTGTAGTTGAGAAATATAAATGGTATATAGTCGCTTGGTTTTTACTTAATGTTTTTCAAGCAACATTTACAAATCTACACTATGATGAAGCATATTATTGGATATATTCAAAAATTTTAAGTTGGGGTTATTTTGATCATCCACCAATGGTAAGTATAACAACCAAATTAGGAGATATCATTTCTCATAGCACATTAGGTATAAGGATAATTTCTATTTTAATGGGTACTAGTGTGTTAATTGGTATTCTAAAGTTAATCGATAACACAAAAAACAATATTAACCCATTCTTTTTTATAATCTCGTTTCCTCTTATATCATCACATATTGCTGGCTTTCTTACATTACCTGATGCCTCATTATGCTTTTTTTTTATACTATTTTTATTTGCGTATAAAAAGTATCTTCTTAATGAATCAAAAGTTAATGTTATTGTTCTTTCTGTTACAATTGCATTTATGATTTACAGCAAATATCATGCTTTATTAATTATAGCTATCACAGTACTTTCAAACATTAACCTTCTATATAGAAAAAGTTTTTGGATAGTTACATTTCTGACTTTAATTATACTATCGCCACATATTTTTTGGCAATTTGAAAATAGTTTCCCAAGTATAATATATCATATAGACACTCGAACATCAGGCTTTCAATTTACCAACATAACTGAATTTATATTTTCCCAGATAATTTTAGCAGGACCATTAATTGGGATTTTTATTATTTATTTAGCCATAACATTTAAGCCTAAAGATATATTTGAAAGAACGCTGAAAAACATAGCGTTAGGTTTTTATTTGTTTCTGTTTATTTACAGCTTTAGAAGTAGAATAGAGGCACATTGGGTATCTGTATCTACTATTCCATTGATAATTATTTCTTTCAAACAACTATCTAATAAACCAAAAATCAAAAAGTATATTACATCATTAATATATCCGACTATATTTTTAATCTTAGTTAGCAGAATAGTATTATTAGGAAATAATTTTGAAAGAAAACTAGGTTTTAAGTCTAATTTTTTAGATATGCAAAGTTGGGCAAATGAATTAGACTCGGTTAGTAAAGGCCACCCAATATTATTTACAAACAAATATCATGATCATGCAGTTTATTCTTTTGCTAAAAATCAGTGGAAAGAAGCGGCACCAAGTTATTACAGTAGATTTAGTCAATTAGATTTTTACAAAACTGATTCCGTTTTGGATGGAAAAAAAGTTTTTGCTTTAAGCTATGGCAATGATGTAAAATGGTTATCAAAAAATAAGGTCGAACATAGAGGAAGTTTTATAGAAGACTATTATTCATATACAGGGCTCGAAATAAGTGATATTATGTTGAAAAATATAAATTCAAAAACATATCTGCATTTTACACTAGAAAATAAAACAAACAAAAACAGATTGTTTTATAAGGATAGTAAACAAAAATTAAAACTGCATATTAAAATTAATGATTGTGAATTTAAACATTACTTTTTTGAAATTTCTGAAAAAAATAAAATATTAAAAAATGAAAAAATTAAATACAAATTATTAATTGATAAACAATACAAAAATAAAGTGAAAATAAATTTAACTCTAGCATCAAATAGTTTGCGAATCTTATCGATTAATAAAAAAATCTCATTAAAGGATGTTAATAATTAAATTTATAAAATTTTGTATTGTTGGGTTTTCTGGATTAGTAATTGATTTTATAATAACATATATTTCCAAAGAAAAGCTGAAAATACACAAGTATATTTCTAACTCATTAGGATTTGTTATTGCAGTATGCACCAACTATTATTTAAATAGAATCTGGACATTTAACAGTGATTCAACTCAAATATTTGAAGAGTACACTAGCTTCTTTACAATATCAATTATTGGATTAATAACTTACAATATATTTTTATATTTTTTTCATGAAAAATTGGGAAAACAATTTTATACATCTAAATTTACTGCAATTTTGTTAACCTCATTTTGGAACTTTTTTGCAAATTATTATTATACATTTTAATAAAAATCTACCTGCTTAAAACTGGGGCATGATGTGGTTTAGTTCTTGCATCTATTATGGGAATAGAGCATGAATAATGTTTATTTTCAATCTTTTCATGTAAGCCTATAATGTCATGAGAAGGATTAGATCTTGTAAAACAAATCCAAAGCCAATTACTTATATCTTTTGAAGTGTATTTAGCATCATCTACATAAACTATCAACTTAATTTGATTCAAATTTTTATTTTCCAATTCATTTTTAAGATCGCTTAAACTTCCTTTACCGTCAATTGCTAAAACACCATCAAATACTAACTCAATATTACTAAAATTATTAGATAATTTAATATTTGGAATCTCACTTGCTAACTCTAATTTTTTTTCACCTGCTGCAGCGATAATTAATTTTGATCCTTCATTTAATTTTTTACTACTATAATCTAATGTATCGATTGTTGTTTTTGTCAAAAAATGTAAGTCTCGGTTCCAATCAACTCTTTCTAACAAATGAATAAAGAAAGCTTTAATATCATTAATATCTGGCGCATTTTCTTCATCAATTATAAAAAGATATTTAGCTAATGATAGTTGACCTGTTCCCAAAATATGATGAGCTATGGTTAAAAGTTCTTTTGGTTTTTTAGTAGGGTTATATGGGGTATATCTTTCACTTCCTATTGCTAATAAGAGCGGATGAACTCCAGCCTCATCAACGGCATTTACACATTTAAGACCTGGTATTTCATTTTCTACAGCATTACCTGTCATAATGTGAATCAATTTTCCAAATTGAGAGTCTTCTTGTGGTGGTCGACCTACAACTGTAAAAGGCCAAATAGAATTATTTTTAGCATATACCTTATGAATTTTTAAATAAGGAAAATCATGTTTTAAACTATAATAGCCTAGATGATCACCGAACGGACCCTCAGGTTTTAAATCGCAACTCATTTCACCACAAATCACAAAATCAGCATCAGCTGATATTACATAATCTTCCTTAATAGAATATCTAAATCTTCTACCAGCAAGAATGCCAGCAAAATTTAATTCAGACATTTTTTCTGGAAGAGGCATTACAGCAGAAAAAGAATGTGCAGGTGGACCTCCAACAAAAATTGAAACTTTTAATGGTTGATTTTTTTTTAAAGCGTTCTTTTGATGAATTCCAATACCTCTGTGAATTTGATAATGAACACCAACTTCTTTGTCCTTAACATATTTATTTCCACTAATCTGTATTCTGTACATACCTAGGTTAGAATTACTTATTCCAGGTTTATTTATATCTTCAGAATAAACTTGCGGTAATGTTATAAAAGCACCTCCATCTTTAGGCCAGCATCTAATTTGTGGTATGTCAGATAAACTAATTTCTTTAAAATTTTTAGGAAACGAAATTTTTTTTGGAAGAGCATTAAGAGCATAAAAAGCATTTCCCAAACTTTTTACAGGATTTTTTAATGCATTTATTGGGTTGATTTTTAAATCAATTAAATGTTTAACTCTTTTTATAGATTTACGAAAAATAAACTCAGACCTGGATTGAGTTCCAAAAAGATTTGAAACAGCAGGAAACTTGCTTCCTTTAACATTTGTAAATAATAAAGCTTTGCCAGATTTTTTATATTCTTCAAGATGAATAGAGGCTATTTCTAAATCAGGATCTACTTGCTTTGTAATGATTTTTAACTGATTAGTTTTTTTTAAATCATTAATACAATCTTCTAATGAAGTATATTTCATATATCGACTGTTTACTATCGTTTTGAAATAGGGATGTATTTTCTTAGATTATGTCCTGTATATATTTGCCTTGGTCTCCCAATTGGCTCATGATTTTCTCTCATTTCTTTCCATTGAGCAATCCAACCTGGCAAACGACCTAAAGCGAACATAACAGTAAACATATCAGTAGGGATTCCTAAGGCTCTATATATAATACCTGAATAAAAATCTACATTTGGATATAATCCTCTTTCAATAAAGTAATCGTCTTTTAAAGCAGCACTCTCAAGTTTCATAGCAATATCAAGAACGGGATCTTTAATGCCTAATTGATTTAAAACATCATCAGCAGCTTTTTTAATAATTTTTGCTCTTGGATCAAAGTTTTTATAAACTCTATGACCAAAACCCATCAGTCTAAATGAGTCGTTTTTGTCTTTAGCTCTATTAATAAACCTATCTACATCACCACCTGCATTTTTGATTGCTTCTAGCATTTCAATTACAGCTTGATTTGCCCCACCATGTAATGGACCCCATAATGCAGCTATTCCAGCAGAAACTGAAGCATACAAACTTGCGTGTGAGGAACCAACAATTCTTACAGTAGAAGCAGAACAATTTTGTTCATGATCGGCATGTAAAATCAATAATTTATCTAATGCTTTGGCAACAACAGGATTAACTTCATACTCAAAAGTTGGTAATGAAAACATCATTCTAATAAAGTTCTCACAATATCCAAGGTTGTTATTTGGATATACAACTGGTTGCCTCATTCTATTTTTAAAACTCCATGCTGCCAAAGTAGGAAGTTTTGCAATAGCTCTTATAATTGTACCATTTACTTCTTCAGCAGACCTATTCGGATCTAATGATTTAGGATAAAATGCAGTCAAAGATGAAACTAATGCAGCTAAGACTCCCATTGGATGGGATTTAGATGGGAATCCGTCTAATATTGATTTAAAATCCTCATGAACTAAAGTATGCTTAGAAATATCTTCAATAAAATTTTCAAGTTGATTTTTCTTTGGTAATTCTCCATAAATAAGTAAATAAGAAACCTCTAAAAATGAGGATTTTTCAGCTAATTCTTCAATAGAGTAACCTCTGTATCTGAGTACTCCTTTTTCACCATTTAAAAAGGTTATAGAACTTTTCGTAGAACCAGTGTTTTTAAAACCTTGATCTAAAGTGATCAGAGCTGCTTCATTTCTCAACTTACTTATATCAATAGCAGATTCATTTTCTGAACCTTCAATTATAGGTAATTTAAAAATTTTATTATTATAATGTAACTCTGCTACTTTACTCATTTTTTTCTGCTAATATAATACTTATTTAAAGAAACTTAAAGTGTTTACCATTGTAAACAGCACTATCACCAAGTATTTCTTCAATTCTTAATAATTGATTGTATTTCGCAACCCTATCTGTTCTAGATATTGATCCAGTTTTAATTTGGCCAGTTTTAAATGCGACAGATAAATCAGAAATTGATACATCTTCAGTTTCACCTGATCTATGACTCATAACAGTTAAGTATGAATGTTTCTTTGCAAGATTTATAGCTTGTATTGTTTCGGATAAAGTGCCAATTTGATTGTATTTAATAAGAATAGAATTTGCAACATCATTATTAATTCCTTTTTGAAGTCTTTTGGAATTTGTGACAAATAAGTCATCACCTACTAATTGAATATTGGAGCCTATTTCAGATGTCAATTCACTCCATCCCTTCCAATCATCTTCATCTAATCCATCTTCAATAGATAAAATAGGATATTTTTTAGTCCAATTTTTCCAATAACTAACTAATTCAGATGANGTTAANTTNTCACCACTAGATTTATGAAAATGATATTTCTTTTCTTCCAAATTATAAAATTCAGAAGCTGCAGCATCAATAGCAATATAAATATCATGACCTGGTCTATAGCCTGCAGATTCTATAGACTTTAAAACAATTTCTATTGCTTCTTCATTTGATTTTAAATTTGGAGCAAAACCTCCTTCATCACCAACATTCGTGGAATATCCATTGCTTTTCAACTCATTTTTTAAGTTATGGAATACCTCTGTACCCATTTGTAGTGCCTGAGAAAAAGAACTAGCACCAATAGGCATAATCATAAATTCTTGAAAATCTATACTATTATCAGCATGTGAACCTCCATTTAAAATATTCATCATAGGNATTGGTAGTTCATTTGCATTATCTCTTNCAAGATAATTAAACAAATACTTACCAGAATCTTGTGCNGCAGCTTTAGCAACAGCTAATGAAACTGCTAAAATTGAATTAGCACCTANGTTTGATTTATTACTTGTTGCATCAAGATCAATCATTTTTTTATCAATTAAATTTTGATCAAAAACTGATAGGCCTGCTAACTCATTATTTAATATAGTTTTTATCTTATTAACGGCATTTAACACACCCCTTCCTAAATATAAATTTTTATCATTATCTCTTAATTCCACAGCTTCATACTTTCCAGTAGATGCTCCCGATGGAACAGAAGCTGAACTAATAGATCCTGATGAAGTAGTAACTGTTGCCTCAACTGTAGGGTTACCTCTAGAATCNATTATCTGTCTAGCATGTATATTTTTTATNTTAGACACTTTGTTTTTTTATATTACTAATAAATTGATCAAATAAATATTGTGAATCATGAGGTCCTGGAGAAGATTCAGGATGAAATTGAACTGAAAAACAATTTCTATTATTTAACTTAATTCCTTCAACAGTCGAATCATTTAAATTTAAATGTGTTATATCAATATCAGGATTGTTGTCAATATCTTTTCTAGAAATAGAAAAACCATGATTTTGTGATGTTACTTCTGCCTTTCGAGTTGATAAATTAATCACTGGATGATTTATTCCTCGATGTCCATTATGCATCTTNTANGTTGAAATATTTTCTGATAAAGCAATTATTTGATGTCCTAAGCATATTCCAAAAACAGCTCTNCCATCATTAATAATTTTTTTAGTTTCTTCTATTACTGAATATAATGAAGATGGATCTCCNGGNCCATTTGACAAAAAGAAACCATCAGGATTCCATTNACACATTGTATCATAAGACGTACTCATAGGAAAAACTTTTAAGTAACAATCTCTATCAACTAAACATCTTAATATGTTTTTTTTAACACCTAAATCTAAAACTGCAATTTTATATTTTGCATTTTCATCTCCACAATAGTAAGGTTGTTTGGTAGTCACGAATGAAGAAAGTTCTAATCCTTCCATAGAAGGTACATTACTCAATTCATCTTTTAATATGTTGATATCCATTTCTGAACTGGATATAATAGCATTCATTGCTCCTTTATCTCTTATATGACGTACAACTGATCTTGTATCAACATCAGAAAGAACTACTTTGTTTTGTCTAATAAAATAATCTCTAAGACTTTCATTTGCTGCAACTCTAGAATAATTTAAATTAAAATTTTTACAAATCAGTCCCGCAATTTTCATGTCATTAGATTCAGTTTCATTTTTATGAACACCATAATTACCAATATGAGCATTAGTAGTAATCATTAACTGACCATAATACGAAGGATCTGTAAAAACTTCTTGATAACCTGTCATACCTGTATTAAAACACAGTTCTCCAGTAGCCTTACCCTCAACACCAATTGAATGGCCGTGGTATATTGTGCCGTCTTCTAGNAGTAGAATNCCAGGTTTTTTAAAGTCTTTCATAAAATAAAAATACGTTTAAAAAAAGGTAAAACTTNAANGTTTTACCCTTTTATATTAATAATAATATACTCCTACTCTTTATCTTTTTTATCCTCATCAGCTGGATCTTCCTTATCTNTTTTNAAAGATTCNTCNGNTGCTGATGNTTCTTCANNTNCNGNTGTTTCTTCANNTNCNGNTGTTTCTTCANNTNCTGATGTTTCTTCANNTACNGNTGTNTCTTCAACTNCTGGTGTTTCTTCAACTACTGGTGTTTCATCAACTACTGGTGTTTCATCAACTACTGATATTTCTTCAACTACTGGTGTTTCTTTTTTAAGGTCTTTGTTTTCTGCAACAACTTCTTTTGTAGTAACACTATCCCCAGTAGATTTTTTTCTTTTTCTTCTTGATTTTTTTCTATTTGGTTTATCATTAATATATTCATCATTATAATCTACCAATTCAACGTATGCCATTTGAGCATTATCTCCTAATCTATTACCAATTTTTAAAATACGAAGGTATCCCCCAGGTCTATCTTTAATTTTAACCGCTATTTCTCCAAAAAGTTCAGTGATCGCCTCTTTTTGTTTTAAATAAGAAAATACAATTCTTCTAGAATGTGTAGTGTCCTTCTTAGACTTAGTTAATATTGGTTCTATAAATAGCCTCAATGCTTTAGCTTTAGCTAGTGTAGTTTTAATATTTTTATGCTTAATCAAAGAACATGCCATATTTGATAGCATTGATTTTCTATGAGCAGATTTTCTACCTAAATGATTAAATTTTTTTCCGTGTCTCATTTTTTTATTCGTTATCTAGATTATATTTATCAACATCAAAACCAAAAGTAAGTCCCTTCTCTAAGATTAACTCTTCTAACTCAGATAACGACTTTTTTCCAAAATTTCTAAATTTTAACATGTCTGACTTTTTAAAGGCAACTAACTCTCCTAATGTATAAACTTCAGCGGTTTTAAGACAATTTAATGCTCTTACTGATAGACCAAACTCAGTTAATTCTGTCTTTAAAAGTTGTCTCATATGTAAAGTATCTTCATCGAACTCTTCAACAATTTCCTCTTCTAAATTAATTTTTTCATCGGAAAATAACATAAAATGTTGAATTAAGATTTTTGCAGCATCAGTTAATGCATTTTTTGGTTCAATAGAGCCATCAGTTGTTATATTTACATTTAATTTTTCAAAATCTGTTTTTTGTCCAACTCGATAGTCTTCAATATTATAGTTAACATTTTTAATTGGGGTAAAAACAGAGTCAATAGCAATTGATCCTATTGATAAATCATCTTTTTGATTATCTTCAGCCGAAACATAGCCGCGACCTTTAGAAATCGTTAATTCCATTTCAAAAACTGCATTTTTATCTAACTCGCAAATAAGTTGTTCGGGATTTAGAACTTGAAAATTTGATAGGCTACTGGCTATATCTTTTGCTGTAACGTTTTGACCTTTAACTTTCAACGTTGCTTTCTCATTGTCAATAGATTCTATCTGTTGTTTAAATCTTACTTGCTTTAAATTTAAAATTATTTCAGTGACGTCTTGTACAACACCCTTAATAGTTGAAAACTCATGATCAACACCAGAAATCTTTATTGAAGTAATTGCATACCCCTCTAATGAAGACAACAAAACTCTTCTTAATGCATTACCAATAGTTAATCCATATCCGGGCTCCAAGGGTCTGAATTCAAAACTACCACTATTATTTTCTTCATTTATCATAACAACCTCATCAGGCTTTTGAAAATTTAATATTGCCATTTTTATTTTTTTTTATTATTATTATTTAGAATATAATTCTACTATTAACTGTTCTTTAATATTTTCAGGTATCTGAATTCTTTCAGGAGCTGAAAGCAACTTTCCTACTTTATTTTGACTATTAAACTCTAACCAATCCATCTTGATATGATCTTCATTAGAAATAGAGTCATTAATAACAAGTAGTGATGTTGATTTTTCTCGAACAGATATCTCATCACCAACACTTAATGCGTATGAAGGTATATTACAATTTTTACCATTAACATTTATATGCTTATGTGTAACTAACTGTCTGGCAGCTCTTCTTGTTGGAGCCAACCCTAAACGATAAACAACATTATCAAGTCTCATTTCACACATTTGTAATAAGTTTTCTCCAGTAACTCCTTTTCTTCTAAGAGCTTCTTTAAATAAATTAGAAAATTGTTTTTCTAAAATACCATATGTAAATTTTGCCTTTTGCTTCTCCATTAGCTGAATACCATATTCAGATTGTTTACCTCTTCTTTTTTGATTTCCATGCTGACCGGGAGGATAGTTCTTTTTGGTAAAAGCTTTATCTGGACCAAAAATTGGCTCACCAAATTTTCTTGCAATTCTTGATTTAGGTCCTGTGTATCTAGCCATATTAATTTTATTTTAATTATATTAATTTTTAAACTCTTCTCTTTTTAGGGGGTCTACATCCATTGTGTGGTAATGGAGTAACGTCAATAATCTCAGTAACTAGAATTCCTGTATTATGAATTGTTCTAATTGCTGATTCTCTTCCTTGACCAGGACCTTTAACATATACAACTACTCTTTTTAATCCTTTTTCCAAAGCAACATTCGCACAATCCTCGGCAGCCATCTGTGCCGCATATGGCGTATTTTTCTTTGACCCTTTAAAGCCCATTTTACCAGCAGATGACCAAGATATGACTTGTCCACTTTTATTAGTTAATGATATTATAATATTGTTAAATGTAGCTTGAATATGAGCTTGACCCTCTGGTTCTACTTTAACTTGATTCTTTTTTCTTGATTTTGCCATGAATTATTTCTTTTTATTAGCAACAGTTTTTCTCTTACCTTTTCTTGTTCTTGAATTATTTTTAGTTTTTTGACCTCTTAACGGAAGACCAGTTCTATGACGAATACCTCTGTAACAACCAATATCCATTAATCTCTTTATATTCATTTTTGTTTCGGCTCTTAATTCACCTTCAACAGTATATTGATCATTAATTAAACTTCTAATAGAAGATGTTTGATCGTCTGACCAATCTTTTACCTTAATATCTTCAGAAATATTAACTTTTTTTAAAATATCTTTAGCAAATGAAGATCCAATTCCGTATATGTATGTGAGGGCTATAACTCCTCGTTTATTTTTTGGTAAATCTATTCCTTTAATTCTTGCCATAATTATCCTTGTCTTTGTTTATATCTAGGGTTTTTTTTATTAATAACATAAACCCTTCCTTTTCGTTTAACAATTTTACAATCTTCGCTTCTTTTTTTAACTGATGCTTTTACTTTCATTTTATTTAATTTTAATATCTGTAAGTTATTCTTCCTTTAGTCAGATCATAAGGTGACATTTCTAATTTAACCTTATCTCCTGGAAGCAATTTTATATAAAACTTTCTCATCTTACCTGAGATATGTGCTACAATCTCATGTCCATTTTCTAGTTCGACTCTGAACATAGCATTTGACAATGCTTGTTTGATCGTTCCGTCTAGTTCTATATTAGCTTGCTTTGCCATTTGTTATTTTTTCTATTTCTACAAAACTTGATAAAATCTCTGCTTTATTTTTTCTTACAACTACTGTATGCTCAAAATGAGCAGATGGTTTATTATCAAGTGTTGTTATTGTCCAGCCATCATTATGTTGTGTTATGTTTTTACAACCTACATTTATCATAGGTTCGATTGCAATTACCATTCCTTCTTTTAATAACACTCCCTCACCTCTACTACCATAATTCGGTACTTCTGGTGATTCATGTAAATTTTTTCCCACACCGTGACCAACTAATTCTCTTACAACACCATAGCCTAAATTTTCAACATAGTTTTGAATTGCATAACCTATATCTCCAATTCTATTTCCATCTACAGCTTTTTCAATTCCTAAATACAAAGACTGTTTTGTTACTTCGATTAAATCCTTTTTTTCTTTGTTAATTTCTCCAACTGAATATGTATAAGCTGAATCTCCATAATAACTATTCATTAGGACACCACAATCAATTGAAACTATATCACCATCTTCAAAACTTTTGTCATTAGGAATACCATGTACTATTTTTTCATTAGGAGAAATACATAAAGTGTTTGGGAAACTTTGATAACCTTTGAATGCAGGAATTCCTCCGTTTTCTCTAATGTATTCTTCTGCAATCTTATCCAAATATAGTCCATTTACACCAGGTTTTATATATGATGCTATATAAGCATGAGTTTTAGCTACAAGTAATGAGCTTTTTCTTATTAAATCTATTTCTTCTTCTGTCTTATAATTCATCATAAATAATATAATTACATCATACTTCCGGAAGATTTTCCCTTTATTCTTCCAGTTTTCATTAAACCATCATAATGACGCATTAACAAATGACTTTCAATTTGTTGTAATGTATCCAAAATAACTCCTACTAAAATCAGCAAAGATGTACCACCGTAAAATTGTGCAAATTGAATATTAACACCAGCTGCCATTGCAAAAGCAGGTANAATTGCNACAAAACCTAAAAATAAAGATCCAGGAAAAGTGATTCTTGACATGATAGTATCTAAATAATCTGCCGTTGCTCTACCAGGTTTGACACCAGGTATAAATCCTCCATTTTTTTTCATATCATCAGCCATCTGATTCGGATTAACCGTTATAGCAGTATAAAAATATGTAAACAAAACTATCATTACAAAAAACAATACATTGTACCATAGCCCTCCAAAATCACTCAATGCTGCAGCAATTCCTTGTGCTCCTTCAGATTCTGAAAAACCAACTAGAGTGATAGGGACAAACATAATTGCTTGTGCAAATATTATTGGCATTACTCCAGCTGCATTGACCTTTAATGGAATAAATTGTCTTACTCCACCATATTGTTTGTTTCCAATTATTCTTTTAGCATATTGCACCGGTATTCTTCTAGTTCCCTGTACTAACAATATAGAGACTGTTATAACTATAAGCAAAGCAAGCATTTCAACCATAAACATAACTAATCCACCACCAGTGCTACTTAATGCTTGTACAAATTCTTGCATCAATGATTGAGGTAAACTAGCTATAATCCCTATCATTATCAGCAACGAAATACCATTACCAATTCCTCTATCAGTTATTTTCTCCCCCAACCACATTACAAACATTGTACCAGTTACTAAAATTATCACAGCGGAAAAACCCCAAAACCATTCAGGCATTCCAGACGGTATTATAAATACCTCTTGCGGAAAAGTTGATCTCGTGTAAGCTAAATAACCTGGAGCCTGACCACCTGTAATCAGTATAGTTAACCATCTTGTTATATTATTTATTTTTCTTCTGCCACTTTCACCCTCCTTCTGCAATTTTTGAAAATAAGGAATTGCCATTCCTAATAATTGAACAACAATAGATGCAGAAATATATGGCATTATACCTAGAGCAAAAATGGATGCTTGGTTAAATGCTCCACCAGTAAACATATTCAAAAGACCTAACAGTCCATCAGAATTACCTCGACTTTCGTTAAATGCAGTTAATGCACTAGCATCAATACCAGGGATAACAACAAACGATCCAAATCTATAAATCGCTAAAATTCCTAGTGTAACTAGTATTCTATTTCTTAAGTCCTCAATATTCCAAATATTTCTAATTGTAGAAACTAATTTTTTCATTTTTTATCAATTATAATTGCTTTACCACCTAATTTTTCAATTATGTCTCTAGCTTTGCTTGAAAATGCGTTTGCTGTAACTTCTAATTTAGATTTTAATTCTCCTCTTGCTAACACCTTAACTAAATCTCTTTTCTGTACAAGACCATTTTTAATTAAATCATCTTTAACAACTTTATTTTTAATTTTTTTAGCATCATAAAGTGATTGTAAAACGTCCAAGTTTACAGTATTATATTCAACTCTGTTTGGATTTGTAAAACCAAATTTTGGAACTCTTCTTTGAAGAGGTTGTTGTCCACCTTCAAAACCAATTTTTTTAGAGTAACCTGATCTTGATTTTGCTCCTTTGTGTCCTCTTGTAGATGTACCTCCTTTCTTTGAACCTTCACCTCTACCTATTCTTTTAGCGTTTTTAACAGCTCCATTTGCTGGTTTTAAGTTATGTAATTCCATTATAAAATTATTTCAATATCTTGATAAGATGTTTTACTTTATTTATCATACCTATAATTTGTGGTGTTGCATTGTGCTCAACTACACCATTAATCTTTTTGAGACCTAATGCTTCTAATGTTCTTTTTTGATCTTTGGGTCTTCCAATTTTACTTTTAATTTGTACTATTCTAATCTTTTCCATTATATTATTTTATCCGTTGAACACCTTTTCCAAAGATACTCCTCTCTGTGTAGCTACAGTCAAAGGATCTCTTAACTCTAATAACGCCTTAAGTGTTGCCTTTACTAAATTATGTGGATTTGATGAACCTTTAGATTTAGCTAATACATCCTTAACACCGGCACTTTCTAAAACTGCTCGCATTGCCCCTCCTGCTTTAACACCAGTACCATTTGAAGCTGGCTTAATTAATACTTGTGAACCACTGTATTTTGATGCCTGTTCGTGAGGTATTGTTCCTTTAAAAATAGGTACTTTTACTAAATTCTTTTTTGCAGATTCTATTGCTTTTTGTATGGCTGTAGATACATCCTTGGATTTTCCAAGCCCTATTCCTACTATACTTTTTTCATCTCCTACAACCACTATTGCTGAAAAACCAAATGCTCTTCCACCTTTAGTTACTTTTACTACTCTTTGAACACCAACTAACCTATCTTTAAGCTCTATGTCTGCAGAAACCCTTACTCTTTTATTTTGTGCTATTTTTAACATATATAATATTTAAAATTTTAGTCCTGATTCTCTAGCTGATTCAGCTAATGCTTTTACTCTTCCATGGTATAAAAAACCTCCCCTATCAAAAACAACAGCTTCTATACCTGCTGATTTAGCGTTTTCGGCAATTGATTTTCCTACAGCTGTAGCTTGATCAATTTTAGTTCCTTTAAAATCATTAAGGTTTTTGTCATTTGAAGAAGCAGCTGCCAACGTCTTCCCAACAGTATCATCAATCACTTGAGCATATATTTGTTTGTTTGATCTAAATACAGCCAGTCTTGGAACATCAGATGTGCCAAAAATTTTGCTTCTAATAGATGATCTTACTTTTTTTCTTGCTTGTTTTTTAGAATTCATTTTCTTAAATTTATTTATGAAGCAGCTGTTTTACCTGCTTTCTTTCTAACATATTCATCAACATATCTTATACCCTTCCCTTTGTACGGCTCTGGTTTTCTTTCAGCTCTTATTCTTGCTGCATATGCCCCCACCACTTGCTTATCACAACCTGAAATAGAAATAATCGGAGCTTTTCCTTTTTCTGTTTCAGCCGTTACCTTAAGGTTAGGTGGTATTTGAAAAATTATATTGTGAGAATAGCCTACTGATATATCTAACATATCTCCCTGTACACTAGCTCTATAACCAACTCCTCTTAATTCTAATTTTTTATTATGACCTTTATCTACACCTATAACCATATTATTAAAAAGGGATCTGTAAAGACCATGCTTCGATCTTGTTTCTTTATCATCAGAACTTCTTGATAGTAATATAGCATTATCTTTAATTTCTACTGAAATTACAGGATCAAATACACATGACATCTGTCCAAAATTCCCTTTAGCAGTAAGAATATTCTCGTTTATTGTTACATTAACGCCTTCTTTTATTTCAACTGGACTGTTTCCTATTCTTGACATAATTTTTAAAATTTAATAAATATGACACAAAACCTCACCACCAATATTCAAAGACCTAGCTTCTTTGTCAGTAACTACTCCTTTAGATGTAGAAATTATAGCTATTCCAAGTCCATTAATAACTCTAGGTAAGTTTTTGGCATCGGCATATTTACGAAGCCCTGGCTTACTTATACGAATTAACTTCTTGATAGCAGGCATATTAGTGTTAATATTATATTTTAGTGCAATCTTAATATTTCCTTGGTTGTTTTTTGTTTCCTCAAATCTATAATTACGGATATACCCTTTTTCATGTAATATATTAGTAATTGCTTGCTTAATTTTTGAAGATGGAATATCCACAACTTTTAAGCCAGCCATTTGAGCATTTCTAATTCTTGTTAAATAATCTGATATTGGATCTGTAAACATATCTAATCTTTAAAATTCTTATTTTTTACCAACTTGCTTTCTTAACTCCAGGAATTAACCCAAAATTCGCCATTTCTCGAAACATTACTCTTGAGATACCGAATTGTCTCATATAACCCCTAGGTCTTCCAGTTATTTTACACCTATTATGCATCCTTATTGGCGAGGCATTTTTCGGAAGTTTTTGTAAACCTTCATAATCACCTGCAGCTTTTAACTCTGCTCTTTTTTTTGCATATCTTTCAACACATTTTGCTCTTTTTACTTCACGAGCTTTCATTGATTCTTTAGCCATATTTAATTATTTTTTTCTTTTTTAAACGGTATTCCTAATTCTTTTAAAAGTTGTAATGCCTCCTTATCAGAATCAGTATTCGTTACGAATGTAATATCCATACCAGTTACCTTATTTATTTTATCTATACTAATTTCAGGAAATGCTATTTGTTCCTTAATTCCTAACGTATAATTGCCTCTTCCATCAAACCCTTTTAAAGGAACTCCATTAAAATCTCTAATTCTTGGAATTGCAGATGTAATCAATCTATCTAAAAACTCATACATTTTTTCACCTCTTAACGTAACCATTACACCTATTGGCATGCCTTTACGTAATTTAAAATTAGAAATATCTTTTTTTGATTTTGCAAGCATAGCTTTTTGACCAGTAATTAATGTCATCTCATTTTGAGCTGCTTCAATAAGTTTTTTGTCTGTAGCTGCACTTCCAACTCCTTGATTTAAACAAATCTTAACTAGCTTTGGAACTTGCATAACCGACTTATAGTTAACTTTTAGATTATTAACTATCTCTTCATTATACTTTTTCTTTAATCTTGGTATATATTTCATAACTAAATTAATTCTCCTGATTTTTTTGAAAATCTTACTATTTTTCCAGTCTTTTCATCTTTTTTCCTACCAATTTTTGTTGGCTCACCAGATTTAGGATCAACTAACACTAAATTTGATATATGTATCGTAGCCTCCTTCTTTATAATTCCACCCTGTGGATTCTCAGCATTTGGCTTAGTGTGTTTAGACACCATATTGACACCTTCAACTAAAGCTCTATTTAACTTAGGATAAACTCTAATAACTTTTCCTTTGCTACCTTTTGAATTTCCAGTTTTTACTAAAACTGTATCATTCTTTTTTATCTTAATTTTACTCATATATTTATATTATAATACTTCAGGTGCCAGCGACACAACTTTCATAAAATCATTATCTCTTAACTCTCTTGCAACAGGACCAAAAACACGAGTCCCTTTCATTTGTCCATTTTCATCAATTATAACACAAGCATTATCACCAAACCTAATATAAGAGCCATCAATTCTTCTAACTTCTTTTTTTGTTCTTACGACAACTGCTCTTACAACCTGTCCTTTTTTAATATTTCCTGATGGTGTTGCTTCCTTTACGGTTGCTACTATTTTATCACCTACAGAGGCATAACGTTTTTTTGTTCCTCCTAGAACTCTAATGCAAAGTATTTCTTTAGCTCCGCTATTATCTGCTACTTTTAATCTTGACTCTTGTTGTATCATTATTTAGCTCTTTCAATTATTTCTACTAATCTCCAATTCTTACTTTTACTTAATGGCCTTGTCTCCATAATACGAACAGTATCACCTTCATTACATGAGTTTTTTTCATCATGAGCAACAAACCTTGACGTTTTTTTGACAAATTTTCCGTATAGTGGGTGTTTGACACGTCTTTCAATTGAAACTACAATAGACTTATCCATTTTATTGCTTGCAACTACACCTATTCTTTCTTTTCTTAAATTTCTATCCATTTTTACTTTTTTAATTTTCTACTTGAGATTTCAGTAAGTATTCTTGCTATAGATCTCCTAGTGTACTTTATAGTCATTGGATTTTCTAATGGTGAAACTGAATGACTCATCTTCATTTTTATCAATTTATCTCTTTCTTGCTCAAGTTTTTCTTGTAACTCTTGATCTGGAATATCTTTTAATATTTGTTCGTTTTGTTTCATATCTCTATTGTTGCAAATCTCTTCTAATTATAAATTTTGTTTTAATTGGTAACTTTTGTGAAGCTAATCTTAATGCCTCTTTAGCAACATTACCTTCAACACCATCTACTTCAAATAAGATTCTACCTGGAGTAACAGTAGCAGCCCAATATTCAGGAGCACCTTTTCCTTTACCCATTCTAACCTCAGCTGGTTTTTTAGTTATAGGTTTATCAGGAAATATTCTAATCCAAACTTGACCTTGTCTTTTCATATATCTTGTTACCGCAATACGAGCAGCTTCAATCTGACGTGCTGTCATCCAACATTCTTCTAATGCTTTAATTCCATATGAACCAAATGACAATCTATGACCTCTTTGAGCGTTGCCTTTCATTCTACCCTTTTGCATTCTTCTATATTTTGTTTTCTTTGGCTGTAACATTATAAATTGTTTATTAAATTATTTTCTTCTATTTTTAGCTTTATTTCCAATACTTTTTTTCTTTGGATTCTTAAAATGTAACATTAAATCTCTTTTTCCATAAACCTCTCCTCTGCATATCCACACCTTAATTCCAATTAACCCATATTGGGTCAAGGCCTCTGAAAGAGCATAATCGATATCAGCCCTAAAAGTATGAAGAGGTGTTCTGCCATCTTTATACATTTCAGATCGAGCCATCTCAGCTCCATTCAACCTTCCGGATACCTGAACTTTAATTCCTTCTGCACCCATTCTCATTGTTGATGCGATAGCCATTTTTATAGCTCTTTTATAAGAAATACGACCCTCTACTTGTCTTGAAATACTATCAGCTACTAAAGTAGCTTCAAGTTCTGGTCTCTTAACTTCAAAAATATTTATTTGAACATCTTTGTTAGTGATTTTATTAATTTCGTTCTTTAATGTTTCTACCTCTTGACCCGCTTTTCCAATAATAATTCCTGGACGAGCCGTATGTATAGTTACAGTAACTAACTTTAAAGTTCTTTCTATTGCAATTCTTGATACGCTGGCTTTTGACAATCTTACCTTAAGATATTTTCTAATCTTAGCATCTTCAGATAATTTTTCACCAAAATTATCGCCGCCATACCAGTTTGACTCCCATCCTCTGATAAGTCCTAATCTATTTCCTATTGGATTTGTTTTTTGACCCATAATTACTAATTATTTTTTAATCTACTGTCAACTACTATAGTTACATGATTTGACCTTTTTCTAATTCTATGTGCTCTTCCTTGTGGTGCTGGCTGAATTCTCTTTAACATCCTTCCAGAATCAACTCTAACTTCTGAAACATATAGGTTTGCCTGATCAATACTTGACCCTTCATTTTTCGCTTCCCAATTAGATAAAGCAGACAATAATAATTTCTCCAATCTAGAAGAAGCTTCTTTTGGATTATGTTTTAATTGAGACAAAGCTTTGTCTGCATCCATTCCTCTAATCAAATCAGCTACTAACCTCATTTTTCTTGGGGAGGTTGGACAATTATTTAATTTAGCAAAAGCAATTTTCTTCTTTGCTTCCTTTATTTTTTCTGACTTTATTCTTTTTCTTGCACCCATTTTTTATTTTTTTCTATTTGATCCATGTCCTCTATATGTTCTAGTTGGAGAAAACTCACCTAATTTATGTCCAACCATNTTTTCNGTAACAAAAACAGGAATAAACTGTTTACCNTTATGAACAGCAAATGTTTTACCNACAAAATCAGGTGAAATCATAGANCTTCTTGACCAAGTCTTTATAACTGAATTTTTNCCTGATTCATTCATTGCATCAACTTTTCTTTGNAGTTTNTAATGAATATANGGTCCTTTTTTTAATGATCTTGCCATAAAATTATTTTCTTCTTTCTATTATGTATTTATTTGAACTCTTCTTCTTATTTCTAGTTTTATATCCCTTAGCAGGTACACCATTCTTGTTTCTAGGTAAACCTCCTGAATGCTTTCCTTCTCCACCACCCATTGGGTGATCTACAGGATTTTTTACAGTTGCCCGTACGTTTGGTCTTCTTCCTTTCCACCTACTTCGACCTGCTTTACCCGAAACTTGTAATTGATGTTGTGGATTAGATACTGAGCCAATGGTAGCTAAACATGTAATCAAAATTTTTCTAATTTCACCAGAGGACAGTTTAACAGTTGCATACTTTCCATCTCTCGCCATTAATTGAGCACTAGAACCGGCACTTCTTGCCAATATCCCTCCCTGCTTTGGCCTTAATTCAACATTATGTATAGTTGTACCTAGTGGAATTTCGCTTAAAGGTAAAGTGTTTCCTATATTAATTGGTGCATTTTTAGCTGACAACAACTCCAATCCAACTTTAAGACCATCAGGAGCAATTATATATCTTTTTTCACCATCAACATAGTGAAGTAACGCAATGTTGGCAGTTCTATTTGGATCGTACTCTATGGTTGCTACTTTACATGCAACATCTTTTTTATCTCTTTTGAAATCAATGATTCTATACCTTTTTTTATGTCCACCTCCAACATTCTCAATAGTCATTTTACCAGTATCATTTCTACCACCAGATCTCTTCTTCTTGAGAAGTAAACTTTTCTCTGGCCTAGAGGTTGTAATCTCATCAAAAGTTATAGCAACTTTATGTCTTTGCCCAGGGGTAATTGGTTTATATTTCTTTAATGCCATATTTATTATTATATATTACTATAAAAATCTATACTATCACCTTCAGCAAGTGTAACTATTGCCTTTTTGTAAGTAGATGTTTTTCCAACAATCATCCCTGACTTGGTGCCTCTAACTCTTTTCTTACCAATACATACCATTGTTTTTATTGATATAACTTCTACATCGTACATTTTTTCAACTTCTTTTTTTATCTCAATCTTATTGGAGTTCTTATCAACAACAAATGCGAAACGATTATACTTTTCGCTTTGATCAGTCATTTTTTCAGTAATAATTGGTTTTTTAACAATATTCATTTTTATATCTAAAAGTTTTTTTCAATTTCCTTTATTGATGATTCTAAAAGCATCAATTTATTAGTATTCATAACATCATAAGTATTTAGTTCTGATGCTAGTACTACTCTAGCTTTTTTTAAATTTCTTGATGATAACAATATATTTTTATTAGCTTGAGAAAGTACTAATAAAGTTTTATTATCTTGCAAACCAAAATTTGTTAAAATATCTAAATACTGCTTTGTTTTTGGAGTATCAATAGTAAAATCCTCTAAAACGATAATATTTTTATTCTTAGCTTTATATGACAAGGCAGATTTTCTTGCAATTCTTTTAACCTTTTTATTAACTTTCAAATCATACTTTCTTGGACGAGGACCAAATACTCTTCCTCCTCCTCTAAATAAAGGATTTTTAATATCACCGACCCTAGCAGCTCCACTTCCTTTTTGCTTTCTTAATTTTCTTCTACTTCCTTTAACATCGGATCTTTCTTTAGCTTTATGTGTGCCTGTTCTTTGAGCAGCTAAATATTGTTTTACATCTAAATATATAGCATGATCATTTGGAGTAAATCCAAAAACATTATTATTTAAATCAACTTTCTTAGTTGTTGCTTTACCTGAAGTCTTATGTACTACTATTTTCATTATTTTTCTATTGTTATATATGAATTTCTCGCGCCAGGAACAGATCCCTTAACAACTATGATATTCTTATCTGACATAATCTTAAGAACTTCTAAGTTCTCAATCTTCACTTTAGCATTTCCAGTTTGCCCCGCCATTCTCATTCCCTTAAAAACTCTTGCAGGATAGGAAGCTGCACCAATTGAACCAGGAGCTCGCATTCTATTATGTTGACCGTGGGTTGCGTCTCCAACACCTCTAAAATTATGTCTTTTTACAACACCTTGAAAACCTTTTCCTTTAGAAGTTCCCGAAACAGTAACATAGTCTCCAACCTCAAAAATTTCAACATTTAAATCTTGTCCTAATTCTACATCTATATCAGCAGGAAATTCTACCATTTTTTTTAATGGAACAGATTTCGCTTTCTTTAAATGACCTTTTAAAGCCTTAGAAACTCTATTTTCTTTTTGTTCAAGATATCCTAGCTGCAGTGCATCATAACCATCTTTTTCACTACTCTTTATTTGAGTGACTTTACATGGTCCAACCTGTAATATTGTACATGGTATGTTTTTTCCTGTTTCAGAAAATATTGACGTCATTGCTATTTTTTTACCTATTAGTCCTGGCATTTTTATAAATATTAAATTACTTTAATTTCAACGTGAACACCACTTGGCAACTCTAGTTTCATCAATGCATCTATTGTCTTTGATGATGAACTATATATATCCATTAATCTTTTATGATTTGCCAATTGAAACTGTTCTCTTGCTTGCTTGTTAACGTGTGGAGATCTGAGAACTGTATAAATTCTTTTATGAGTCGGAAGTGGAATTGGTCCACTAACAATAGCTCCTGAACTTTTTACAGTCTTAACAATTTTTTCTGCAGATTGATCTACTAAGGTATGATCAAAAGATTTTAATTTTATTCGTACTTTCTGTGCCATCTATTATATTTTATTCTCCACTGTTTGCTTTAATAACCTCATCTGAAATATTTTTTGGTGCTTCACTAAAATCAAAAAATTCCATCGTTGATGTAGCTCTTCCTGATGTTATTGTTCTTAGATCTGTAATGTAACCAAACATTTCTGAAAGTGGTACCTTAGCACTAACTACCTTAGCCCCACCTTTATCGTCCATTCCTTCAACATTTCCTCTTCTTCTATTTAAATCACCTATAACATCACCCATATTTTCCTCAGGTGTTATTACTGTTAACTTCATTATAGGCTCTAAAATTTTTGCATTAGCTTGTTTAGCTGCAACCTTAAATGCTATCTGAGCACACAACTCAAATGATAGTTGGTCGGAATCAACATCATGAAAAGACCCGTCATACAAACGTACCTTCATGGAATTTAATGGATAGCCAGCTAAGACACCATTGCTCATCGCCATAGAAAATCCTTTCTCCACAGATGGAATAAATTCTTTGGGAATATTACCACCTTTTATTTCATTAATAAATTGCAAGCCCTCACCCTCAAAATCAGAATCTATTGGTGATAACTCAAATTTTATATCTGCAAATTTTCCACGTCCTCCGGACTGTTTTTTATATACTTCTCTATGATCAACTGATGAAGTTATTGCTTCTTTATACGCAACTTGAGGAGCTCCCTGGTTACATTCTACACTAAATTCTCTTTTTAATCTATCAATTATTATATCTAAATGTAATTCTCCCATACCAGAAATAATAGTTTGTCCCGAGTCTTCATCTGTTTTAACAGTAAAGGTAGGATCTTCTTCGGCTAACTTACCAAGTGCAACTCCTAATTTGTCTAAATCTTTTTGTGTTTTAGGTTCTACAGCTATACCAATTACAGGATCTGGGAAATCCATTGATTCTAATACAATTGGTGAATTCAAATCACATAATGTATCACCAGTTCTAATATCCTTAAAACCTACTAATGCAGCAATATCACCTGCATTTAATTTATCAATTTGATTTTGTTTATTAGAATGCATCTGATAAATACGAGAAATTCTCTCCTTTTTACCAGTTCTTGTATTTAAAACAAAACTACCTTGGTCTAAACTACCAGAGTAAGCTCTTGTAAAACATAGCCTTCCAACATAAGGGTCTGTAGCAATTTTAAATGCTAATGAAGAAAATGGAGCATCAACTGATGGTTTTCTACTTTCTTCTGCTCCAGTATCAGGGTTTGTACCAGTTATGGCCTCAACATCTAGTGGGGATGGTAATATTTCCATTACCATATCTAACATCGCTTGTACGCCTTTATTCTTAAAAGCAGAACCACACATCATAGGAACAACTTTTCCAGTGATTGTTGCTTGTCTAAGTGCATTTAAAATTTCTCTCTCAGTTAACGACTCTTCATCTTCGAAATATTTTTCCATTAATGACTCGTCAAATTCAGCAACTGCTTCAAGTAAATTAGCTCTATGTTCTCTTGCTTCATCAATCAAATCAGCTGGAATATCTACTTCTTGAAATGTCATTCCTTGGTCTTCTTCATTCCAAACAATGCCTTTAAAGTTTATTAAATCAACAACTCCCTTAAACTCTGACTCAGCTCCTATCGGTATTTGTAACGGAAGTGCATAAGAACCTAACATTTCTTTAACATCTTTACAAACAGCTAGAAAATTAGCTCCTTGTCTATCCATTTTATTTACAAAACCTATACGAGGAACATTATAATTATTAGCCAATCTCCAGTTTGTTTCAGATTGTGGCTCAACACCATCAACTGCTGAAAAAAGAAAAACTAAACCATCTAAAACTCTTAACGATCTATTTACTTCAACTGTAAAATCAACGTGACCAGGTGTATCGATGATATTAACATGATAATCTTTTCCCCTATATGGCCAATTTAATGTTGTAGCTGCAGAAGTGATTGTAATACCTCTTTCTTGTTCTTGCTCCATCCAATCCATTGTAGCGGCTCCATCGTGGACCTCTCCAATTTTATGTGATACACCACCATAATATAAAATTCTTTCGGTAGTTGTTGTTTTACCTGCATCGATATGTGCTGCAATTCCTATGTTTCTTGTATATGTTAAGTCTCTAGCCATAATTTAAAATCTAAAATGCGAAAATGCTTTATTCGCTTCCGCCATCCTATGTGTATCTTGTTTCTTTTTATAAGCAGCTCCTTCCTCTTTGTAGGCTGCTAATAGTTCGGCAGATAATCTACCTGTCATTGTTTTTTCATTTCTTTTTCTTGCAGCCCCTATTGTCCACTTCATAGCTAAAGAGATTCTTCTGTCTTCTCTAACAGGATGAGGAATTTGAAAAGTTGCTCCTCCTATCCTTCTACTTCTGACCTCTACATGAGGCATAACATTTTCCAATGCTTTTTCAAAAACAGACATGATATTTTCATCTGTTTTAGTACTTATATCATCCAGAGCGTTATATAACACCTTAAAAGCAGTATTTTTTTTACCATCTAACATTAGGTTATTAACAAACCTAGTTACCAAAACACTTTCAAATTTAGGATCTGGAAGTAATATTCTTCTTTTTGCTCTTCTTTTTCTCATTAATTTTTATTTTTTTGGTCTTTTCGCACCGTATTTTGATCTTCTTTGTGTTCTTTCATTAACACCTGAAGTATCTAAAGCTCCTCTAACAATATGATATCTTACACCAGGTAAATCTTTCACTCTACCACCTCTTACAAGAACAACTGAATATTCCTGTAAATTATGTCCTTCACCACCAATATACGCATTAACTTCATTACCGTTAGTTAATCTTACCCTAGCAACTTTTCTTAAAGCTGAATTAGGCTTTTTTGGCGTAGTAGTGTATACTCTAGTACAAACACCCCTTCTTTGTGGGCAACTCTTCAAAGCTAATGACTTACTTTTTTTATTAATACTAGTCCTACCTTTTCTTACTAATTGTTGTATTGTTGGCATATCATATCTATAAAATGGCCGGCAAATGTAATAATTTATTCATAAAATGTAAAATTGTTAGATGTTTTTTTTAAAAACGATTTTTTCTTAAAATGTATAAATAAACTTTAATAATTAAAAAAGAGACCTAATTCAGATCTCTTTCAGTATATTATTTACATAGTATTATTCATTTTATTCTACTATTATTTTTTTAAATATCTTCTTATCATCTATCTCTATCTCTGCAAAATACACTCCATTTACCTTCTCTTTTCTTTCTATTTCTATTTTATCTGTATCTCTTACTTCATACTCATCTACCAACTCTCCCACTATATTAAATATTTTTAATTGTGAATTAGAAATATATCTGCCAAAATCAACAATAGCTACATCATTAAATGGATTTGGATAAATTTCTAACTTAATCACTCCAGTATTTTCTACCACAGAAGTTGGTGGATTATTATATGTAAAGTCATTTGACGCAACTGTACATCCATTTGCATCTACAACTGTTACACTATAAGTTCCAGCAGCATATACAGTATAATTATTTCCACCACCAACATTTGTAAATANACCAACAGGATATTCTCTTTTCCAAGTATANACATATGGAGNTGTNCCTCCCGAAGCGCTAGATCCNTTTACTGAAAGTTCAAAATAAGCAGGATTATTTNCATTATTTGAACCTCTAGAAATTGAAACATTTATTGGACTTGGTTGAGTCACTGTAAATGTATCAACTAAAACACAAGAATTTGCATCGGTGATTGTAACAGTATAATCTCCAGATGGTAAATTATTTAGCTGACTTAAAGTAGAACCATTATCCCATTGATAAGTGTAGTTTGAAGTCCCTCCCGTTACTGATANAGATATCGAACCTGAANTACCACCAAAACAATCCGCAGCATTAACAACTCCACTAACAGAAAGTGGATCCGGCTCAACTATCGTTACAGTATCTGAATAAGAAATACACCATGACGTAGAAGGTAAAGGAACATTCATACTTTGGTTAAGTATTGCTCGAACAAAATATTGACCTGAAGGTAAATTACTAGCTGAAGCACCAATACCAACCCAAACATTTTGTACTGATGAAAGAATAAAATACGTATAATAAGTGTAATTAGTATCTGGATTTGTGATCTGTATTTCCCCTGTGCTACCACCAAAACAATCTACATTATCTGTAACAACAATTTGTGGATCTGTGAGTACTGAAACTGTAGAATTCACTACCGCTTGACTATTTCCAGAAGGCAGCATTGATGAAGAGCATAGTCCCGAATCTGTTACCATAACGGTGTAATCACCAGCACAAACTCCATTTATTATACTATCTCCTGACATTGTTAAATATGTTATCGCTCCTGTTGTATTAGATGTAAGCATACCAACATAAGGAGGCGTTCCTCCTGTAATAGAATCAATATGAATCTCCCCATTACATGCTCCTAAACATAACTCATCTGCAGAAGTAGATACATTGTATATAATTGGAAGTGGCTCATAAATATCAACACTAGAATTTCTTGTACAATTATTTGTATCTGTAACAGTCACAGAATATGTTCCAGCTGATAAACCAGATATAGATGAAGTATAACTTACAAACGAACTGTTTGTACCTACCCAGGTGTAAGTATATGGAGCATGACCGCCACTAGCTATAACAAGTGCTGACCCATCATTATTACCATGACAACTTACATTAGTAAAAGATGTATCTAATTCCATAGTTGGAACTACTTGTGATATATCTTCAGTAGCAGTAGCAATACAACCTCTAGAATCAGTTGCTGTTACTGTGTAAATACCAGACTCTAAATAACTAGCTGTTGCGGTTATTTGTGGTAAAGCAGGATTATCATCCCACAAATACGTATATCCAGGTGTTCCACCAGATGCAGTAGCAGTTAAACTTCCTGTATTAACACCATTACAATACACTGGTACAACATTACTTATACTAACAACTAAATAAGGAGGCTCATGTATCTCAACTGTATCCGATGCTGTACATCCTTTAGCGTCAGTTACTGTAACTAAATGAACTCCTGGAGATAAAGTGTTTACTGTATCTCCTATTTGATTACCACCCCAACTAAAAGTGTAAGGCATTGTACCACCTTGAGCTACAGCAAATGCTAAACCATCCGCAGAATCTTTACAAGATATCCACTCTAACTCAATAGCTTCCATAGTTAACAAATCAGGTTCTGTCATAAATACACTATCTACTACTGAGCAACCCCAAGAATCCTCAGTAGTTAAAGCATAAGAACCATAACTTAAATTAAAAGCTGTATCTACATTACCTGAACCTAAAGGTTGACCATTACTCCAAGAATAAATATAATTTGGATGACCTCCAGAAGTAGTTACAGAAACTATACCATTATTACTACCATAACAATTAACAGTAGAGTCTATAGTTAATATTGAAATTATCTCTGAACTCTCAGGTACAAAAACACTATCTGTAACTTGACAACCTCTACCATCAGTAACAGTAACAGAACGATAACCAGAGTATAAATGCTGAGCAAGACTATCTGTCTCTCCATTATCCCATAAATATTGATATGCCGGAGCTATTCCACTTGGATCTCCTCCACTATGATAAACTACTGCTCTTCCAGTACTATCTCCAAAACAATCTATCGCATCCACTAGCATCACTGTATCAATAGCTAAAGGATATAAAGGTTCGTTTACAGTAATACTTATCTGTGAAGATTGACAGCCTCTTTGATCTACAATATCTAATAGATAGACACCTGTAGAGATATTCTTTAAAGTATCCTTGTTATTTAAACCAAAAGTTTGCTGGATAATACCACCTAATGAAGTAGACCAAGTATATGTATACGGAGGGAAACCTCCACCTGCATCACCAACAATGTAACCACTACTATCTCCCTTACATACAATAGGACCAATCTGATTGGAACTAGAAAGTGGTAACTGCGGAGATATGATCTGTACGCTTGCGTTAGTATCACAACCATTTGCATCTGTTATTCTAACAAAATAGGTTCCCGTATATAAATTAAAGGCAGTATCATTTGTAGATATAGTTGGATTAGTTGAGCCAACATTACTATCATACCAATTGTATAGATACGTGCCATTAGCAAAAGGAGTACCGCCTATACCTACAGCAACTGCGAAAGCTGTACTATCTGAATGACATGTGTTTATGGTATCAATTGTTAAAACTTGAAGAGGATTTCCTGGCACACTTATCACCACCTCCTCTTCAATATAACAGTTCATATTATCGGTTAGCGCAACTGTATACACACCAGCGGACAAATTGTCAAATACAGAATCAACTGGGTTTGTATTTAAAACTCCATTCAAATAATAATAAAAAGGATTTATTAAATTCGTTTGCATATCAATAACTATTCTACCATCATTTCCATTATAACAATTGACGTTAGATGATGTCAAACTATAATTAATTGGTATCATTGTATCAGAAGGCTCCGACTGATCTGCACACAAAGAATTTAATGTCATAAAATAATATTGTGTACCAATAGGTAAATTAGAATTTGGAATTGTTACTAGATCTGCAGGATAACTAACGTCATCTAATTGAGTATATGGTCCTCCTAAATTTGAAGCACCAAATATTTGATAGGTAGTTGAACTATTTGCACCAAGTAAATGATCCCACGTTAATGTGACATCGCCGTTCAGATTTTCGGTTACACATTGAAAATCTGGTGCTGGTTGAACCAGTGCAGGTAGTATTGTTATGCTAAGTGTTGCAATTGTAATCGCATTAGCTGGGCAAAAGTCATCTTGAACCTTGATTAAAAAATTAAAAACATTTGTTGTATTTCCACATCCAGCATCAGATAAAATTTGATTACAATCAGTTTGCCACTGAAACTGACCTTGAACAAGTGATGGTGCAAAAATTGGTGGCGGATTACTGTTATTATCAGTAAAGGTTGCACACGGTGGATTATTACACAATGTATCTGTTATATAATCTGCTGCCATTTGACCACCTGAAATTGTCATTTCAACATCTTGCGGTACATTATTTGCATAAATATCTAAATCTTGACCTATTACATCAAATATTACAAGTTCACCAGCATTAACAGTTGTGGAATATGAAGGTAACCCCGATGATGGATTAATAATAGTTGTCCAGTTTTGAGGACCATTTGGTGGTGTAATTGTAGGAGGTGAATTAGGCTGTCCATTTGACATAGCTGGGCAACCAATTAATACTGCTTGAATCTCTCGATAAATAGAGGCTACTTTTTGTCCACACTTGAAAGCATCAACTCTAACAACAGTTACAAAATTTCCTGAAACATTTGAATTATATGAAATTTCTCCAGTGTTTGCATCTAAATTTGGATTACCTGGTAATGGTGAATTAAAGGAATAAGGTGCTAAAAAAGGAATCGGAGAAGGATCAATTGGAGGATTAAAAACTCCAAAAGCAACTGCGTCATCTAAAGGTTCGTCCCAAGAATACACAATACTATCGAGCTCAGGATCGGATGCATTATGTGAATAAGAAAAAGGATAGCCAGTACAAATAATAGTTTTAGGTTCTTCATTAAAAAGAGGAGAAGAATCAAAGCATGGATCACCATCTACTGGAAGACCTGAAATTGGATCAATATATGAAAACATTGTTGCTCTAAGCGTAAACCCTTCACTTGGGCTTGTTGTACTTGATAGAACTAAGTTAGTAATTGCACCATTTCTACAACACAAATCCCAAGTAAAACTCCAACCTGCTGCAGGCGGAACGCCAGGTAAATTTACTGGAGCTGATTGGTAGACGTACTCTTCTACTGAACCTGGATTACCAGCAGCACAATCTAAGCAAGAATTACCACTATTTTGAGCATTTCCATTGGGAGATATATCGCTATTTGAAATAAAATTCGCAGTAATTTGAGTAACTGTCGGATGATTCCAAACATCAATAAATTGTGTTGTTGCGGATAAGTTAGCTCCACTACAATCTCTGTATACTTTTAAAGTAAAAATATATTTTCCTTCATCAACACCGTCTTTAATACACTCCCATGTTATTTCACCACCCATGATATGAGTAGCTTTAAGATTTAAAGAGGTAACTAAAACCAAACAAAATAAAATTATTTTTCTCATAATATCTAAATTAATCTATCTAACCAAAGTTACACTACCTTTTTCAGTATACTCTGATCCATCTTTACCTACAGCTTCCATAACGAAGAAATAAACTCCCTCAGGAAGTAACTCTGAATTATATCCTTTACCATCCCAGAAACCTTGAGGACCCTGCCAATGATAAACACGCTTACCCCATCTATTATAGATTTCAACATACAATTCATCTAATAATTGATCTTGGAAATGAAATAAATCATTTATTTGATCATCATTAGGACTAAATAAGTTAATAACATCATAACCTTGCACTTCAACAACTTTAGAAAAGATACTTTCACATGAAGCATCTAATTCAATATTATTAGCGATTAAAGTGATAGTATAAATACCTTGTTTAGAGTAGCTAATTTGAGGGTTTTCAGAAGTAAAATCATATCCAGATTCAAAGGAACCATTACCATCTAAAATATTCCATTCAAAAACATTAGCTTGCCAATCTCCTGATGATGGCGTACTAAGATTTGTAATATCAAGTACACTACCTTTTGTAATCAAATCAGAAGATAAACTAAAATCTGCCACAATAAGTTCTGGTTCTATTACTTCTACTTCATTACTGCTAGTTGTACAACCATTATAATCTTCAACAGATATATAATAACTAGCTGGTGATAAATGTGTTAAAACCAAAGTATCTTCTACATTAAAGACATTTCCTGAGCTTATTAGAGTACCGTTTCGATAAAGATTATAATCATACGGTGCAATACCATTATTAAATACAACATTAATTAATCCATCATCAGAAGAATTACATGTCGTTCTAAATACAGAAATTGGTAAATTAATTTGCCCAGGTTCTTTTATATCTTGGATGATTTCAGCAGATGAACAATCATTTGCATCAACAAAACTTAAAGTATAAGAACCTGACACTAAATTTTCAAATAATGGGTCATTTTGAGATACATTATTAATTATATATTGATATGGCTCAGTACCACCAGAACCTGAAACAAAAATCTCTCCGATTTGCTCACCTGCGCATAAATTATCTTCAACATTTAAAACGTTTAAAACAAGTTCATTAGGTTCATCAATAGTCACTAAAATCACTTCTTGACAACCATTAAAATCAGTGACTGTACAAGTACTGATACCTGCTGACAAGGACGAGTTAAGTGCATTTGCAACTCCATTAGACCACAAGAAGTCGTAAGGAGATGTACCTGAATTCGATAATACCTCAACCTCTGCTCTACCATCATCTTTTCCGTTACAGCTTACGTCTTGAACTGACGTATTTATAACATTTAACTGTAATGGTGTTGGTTCACTAATTTCAAAACTATCAGCTATTAGGCATAAATTAATATCAGAAACAATAACAGAATAAGTACCGATGTATAAATCAGTTATACTTGTAGCTGTTGATGTGAACCCGTTAGGTCCTGTCCAAAGGTACGTATGTGGTTGACTTCCACCATGACTTGTAATTGAAATCATTCCATTTGTATCCCCATAACAACTTATATTTTGAATTGAATCCAGATGAATAAATAATGAATCGTACTCATTTATGACAAATGACGAGTCAATTGTACAGCCGTAGGTATCTTTAACTTTAATATCATACGATCCTACTGCTAAATTATTAAATACACTATCAGAACTATAAGTATCACCATCATCAATGGAATAAGATAAAGGCCAACTTGCAATAGTATCTATCATAATTGTTACATCACCATTTTGCGAGTTAAAACAAATTGAATCTGTATGAACTATATTTTCAAAAACTAATGGATTGTTTTGATTTCTTGCTGTCACTCTAAATGAGTCAATAGGTAACCATAGTGTATCTATACATCCGTTAATATCGGTAATACTTATTAAGTAAGAATTAGCAGTTAAACCTTCAAGAATATACACTGAATCAATTTGCAAATCATCCCATTGATATGATGTACATGTATCACAATATACTGAATTAGCAGTATCAGTTCCGAAGATAGAAGGATCGTTGTAGAATGACCAATTAAATATATAAGGCTGTGTACCACCTCTAATCTCAAAACCTATACTACCATCATATGATTCACCTAAACAATTTTCCGCAGTTGAGTAATCTTCTCTTTTAGCTGCTAATACTAATTTTTCTGGGGCACTTAAAATTTCAGTAAAATCTACAGCCATACAACCTGTAGAATCATATACTGTTACAGAATATGTTCCAGTAGATAAATTTGATACTAGTGAATTATATGATGAATCAATAACTACAGAAGATGAATCTTGCCAGACATATGTATATAGCGGCTCTCTTCCACCATGGGCAAATACTTGAGCAGTTGCATTTGTGCTATCAAAACATGAAATAGTGGTAACATGAAAACTATCAATATAGAGTGAGGAATCAAGAACTGTAACAGTATCTCTTACAATACAATTATTTCCATCTGTGACTTGAACTTCATAATCTCCAGGGCAGAGTGCCACAAACATACTATCTGTTAAAATTGGTCCGTTAAAGTAGTTGGCAGAAGTATTAATTTTATTTATGTAATATTTATATACCGCATTATTTACTATTGATGAAGTATCTAAAACACCTCCAACTGGAGAACTCGGCAACCAAACTTTACCATTACAAGTTCCAGGATTGGTACAGTATACAGCTGAACTTAAAGGTGAGTCGTAAGAAATAATCTCCGGTTCAAGTATTTCAATAGTATCAGATCTAACTACACATCCTTTGTATTTTGAATGTGAAATAGCCTGAACACCATAAATTCCTTTGTAAAGTTCATTAAAATATACAAAACTATCTATACTACTTGAGAAATCAGTAGAAATTAAATTTGGATTTAAAGTATCATTATACAACCATAGCTGATAATCATAACACACATTTGGATATAAAACTTTTACTGTTGCATTTATTGAGTCATAACATAACATATTTGTAAATGATAATTGCATATCTAGTTGAGATGCTAAACTAGAGTCGATTCCTAAATCAATTTTTGAAGAATATATATCTTCACATCCTATTATTGAATCATAAAGATGAATTAGATAATAACCTCTAGTTAAATTTACAAAATGTGAGCTATCTTGAACATTTACAAATGTATCAATAAATGATTGTGATGGCCATGCATTTAAACCGTTCATGTATGGGTAAGTTCCATTAATTGTATCAATTGCTATAACAGTTGTATCAAAAGTAATTGTGTATTGAATATTCATGGCATCACCAATATCTACTAAAGCATCTATTGAACCATCATAACCACAGCAAGTTTCGTGATGAAGATTAAGTCCAGTAATAGTTGGTTGAATTACCTTTTCAATTGTTAATGGAATGGTATCATGACAAGCATCAGTCTTTACTAAAACGTGATATAATCCAGCAGTTAGACCTTCAAATGTGTATGTATATCCATTGTCAACTATATTAGATAATAAAGTATCATTAGTTATTGGATTAATATAATAACCAAATGTGTCAGTTGGTGTAATTGTTACAATAGGATTACCCAAACTATCTAACAAGCAAAAATCATAATATAAACTATCTGCGCTAAAGAAATAATGATTAGTATCAACAATCAATTGAACGGAACCATCATATTCATAGCAAGTCTCTTTTTCATATACAACATGTACTTGCAAGTTATTAATTTCTTCAACCGTAACAGATGTATTTGATTCCACTACACAACCATTATTATCTTCAATAGTAAGATTATATGTTCCGTATATAATTTGGTCATAGTCATTACTAAGACTATTTGATATATCTGATTGTAAAAGTGTATTATTGGAATTATACAAGTTATAGGTTACTGGAAGGTTTGTCACTGTATCTAACACAACATTGATTTGACCTGTTGGAAGAGATGCACATGAACTATCAGCAACGCTATTTATGCTAGAAAATTCTAACTTATATTCAATAATATCAAAACTTAATGGAATATAGTTAGGATCATTTATACAGCTTGAGTCATTGTAAAATAAAACTAGTTGATAACTACCTGGAAAATAATATTCATTTGTTGTATCATTGATACTTGTACCAGGAATAGGACCCCCTGAAATATAATAATTATAATTAACATTTGATGTAGGCACTGTTACATTTACTAGCAGTTGTGTTGAGTCTCCTGAACACAAATTATTAGATCCATTTGGATTAGCTGATAAAATTATTGGAGAATTAACAACTGGTTCCTGTATCAAAATTGGTCCTAATGAAAACGAATCACAAATACCAGCTAAATTTGTATCTAATAAAGTTATTGTGTATTCTCCGGATGACAAACTATCAAAGACAATAGAATAAATTGTATCATAAATTACTCCTGTATTTATGATATTATCTAATGAATCGCTTAAGAAAAAGGAATTATATCCATATAGTGATCCAATATGAACTTCACCTTGAAAAGTTTGTGGGCAAACATTATGTATAATTGTATCAATTTCAGGACTACATGGTGGAGCAATATTCACTCTTACTTGGTACATTGGACTTTCACATCGAAAATCGCTACTATCTGTTATAACCAAATGATACAATCCTGAATCTAATCCAGAAAAAATATTTGTTGTTGTAGTTGTAATCAAATTAGTATCACTATCGTACCACTCATACAAATAACCTACGTAAAGTGGAGGGTTAATTGTGTCAATCAATGGATATCCACCTGAAATGTTGGTAACCTGAATACTACCGTTTGATGCTCCAGGATCTGTATTTGTAGTATCAATATCTACTGAATAAATTTCACCAAATCTATCAACTTCAATTTCTCCGATATTATCTTCGATGTCACACTCAGGGTCAGCACTTGTAAAATAGTAATAATAAACCTCACCTCCTACTCTTCTAGGCACTGAGTAGTTTGAAGGGCCGGACGAATTTGAAAATGTCCATGAACCACTACCTGTTGTATTAGTATGCAAAGAATTTTGATATAATTGTGTTGGAAAATTTGGATCTGTATATGCTACAGTATCTATTGCAAATGTTAAAGGACCTGTGCCATATGCCCCACTAATATGAATTTCTCCATCTTGATCTCCAAAGCAACTTACATTTGTAACTTCAACATTTCCTGCAAAACATGGTGTAGCTTCCAAAGTCCAGCTCTGGGAAATAGTACAATTGTTAGAATCTGTGACTGTTAACTGATATAAGCCAACTGGTAAATTGTTTATATCTTCTGTGGAAGAAGTAAAATTATTTATTGTCTCCTCCCAAAAATATGTATAGCCAGGAGTCCCACCACTAACAGAAATATCAATAGAACCATCAGAGTTGAGAATGCTAGTAGGATCAATTAGAGACACAAGTTGAATAACAAGTGAATCAGGAGCAAATATAGATGGGGGAACTATGGAATCATAAATTATTGTTGGATCAGCTTCATCAACTAAATAAATTATATAGTTGTTTGGAAAAATATTATTAAAACCAGCTGAGTCAACAAATGCCCCTCCAATTTGTTGTGATGGACCAGCAATGTAGTTTCCCGTAAAGGCAGGAATTTGAAAATATAACTGAAGTGAACAAGCTACATTAGATGGATTATCAATTTTAACGCTTATATTACCAGTTGGAGATGTGATTGGTTCATTTGCACAGTCTGGCGGCTTTATCCAAAAATTTTCAATTGTTGGATTAGAGTTAACCTCAATTGTTCCAAACATTCCCATGGGAACATGCGGGTCACATTGATAATCGTATTGGCCTGTAGTATTAAAAATGAAAGTTCCAATATAACCTGCTCCAACAGGGTTTCCACTAGTACCAAGAGAAGGATGATTTGCAAAATTAACATTATGAAAGCCTCCTGAATTCATGAAAACTACTGTATCACCAACATTAACATTCAAAGGATCCGGAGTAAAACCAGTATTTCCAACTGTATACACTGTGTCGGTAGCAGCATTTAATTTAAAGGAAGAAACCAGGAAAATATATATAAAAAATTGTAAAAGTCTTTTCATGCAAAATTCATTTTCTTAAACTTTGTTTTAGTTATGAGTATTATCTCTAGCCTGCAAACATACAAAAAATTTATCAACACCTACTATATATATACCTATTAAAAATGTACATTTGAAGTCTCATTTTTTAAACATGAAAAATTATCTGCAAGAACTAAATTCTGAGCAACAAAAAGCTGTTCTACACATTGACGGACCATTAATTGTTATTGCTGGAGCTGGATCTGGTAAAACTAGAGTTATCACATGCAGAATAGCAAATATGTTAAATAACAAAATAAGCGCATACAATATATTAGCTCTAACATTCACTAATAAAGCAGCTAAAGAAATGAGAAATAGAATCGATCAAATTACACAGCCCTACAAAGCAGCAAGTCTTTGGATGGGTACTTTTCATTCGATGTTTGCAAAAATTTTACGAATTGAATCTAATCGATTTAATTATCCATCAAACTTTACCATATATGATACAGAAGATTCAAAAAGTTTAGTAAAGAGTATCATCAAAGAACTAGAACTAGATAAGGAAATCTACAAACCAAATGTTATTAGAAACAGAATTTCCTCTTTAAAAAATCATTTTATAAAATCAAAGGATTATAATAAAAGACCAGAACTCACTCAAACTGATAAAATTGCAAAAAGAGATGATTTTGGAAGAATCTATCAAATTTATGAAAAAAGATGTCAAAAATCTTCTGCTTTAGATTTTGACGATTTACTTTTAAAAACATATGAGCTATTTGAAGAAAATCCAGATATTCTTTTAAAATACCAAGAAAAATTTAAATATATTTTAATTGATGAGTATCAAGACACTAACTTTGTTCAATACTTGATTATAAAAAAACTTGCAGCCCTCTATGAAAATATTTGTGTTGTTGGAGATGATGCTCAAAGTATTTACAGCTTTAGAGGTGCAAATATCCAAAATATACTAAATTTTAAAACCGATTATCCAGACTTTAAAGAATATAAATTAGAGCAAAATTATAGATCAACAGCTAATATTGTCAATGCTGCCAACAGTGTAATTAAAAATAATGAAAAACAAATCTNTAAAGAAGTCTGGACGGAAAACGAAGATGGCGAAAAAATCATTGTTATTAAGACAAACTCTGATAGTGAAGAAGGAAGATTAGTTTCAAACACTATTCATGAAATTAAAACAAAAATTCAAGCAAATAACTCTGATTTCGCCATATTATACAGAACAAATGCACAATCGAGAGCAATAGAAGAATCGCTTAGAAGAAAAAATATAAATTACAAAATATACGGAGGTCTATCATTTTATCAGAGAAAAGAAATTAAAGACCTTCTTGCATATTTTAGATTGAGCGTGAATGTAAATGACGAAGAATCATTAAAAAGAATTATCAACTATCCTTCAAGAGGAATCGGTACAACAACAATTCAAAAATTAAATTTTGCGGCAAATAAATATAATTTGAGTATTTGGGAAATACTATCAAATATTGATAAATATGAAATTAAAGTAAACAAGGGAACCAGAGAAAAACTTTCTAACTTTCAAATTTTGATTAATAATTTTATTAATAATTCAAAAAAGAAAGATGCGTATGAAATAGCGGAAGAAATAACAAAGAGCACCGGTATTTATGGTTTATTGTACAGCGATAAAACACCTGAAGGAATTACAAGACTTGAAAATGTTCAAGAACTATTAAACGCAATCAAGAATTTTTCTGATAGTTCTGAAAATAATCTTAACTCATTATCTGATTTTATTGAAGATGTAGCTTTATTAACAGATCAAGATCAGGAAAATGAAGATGATTTCAATAAAGTAACACTAATGACAATTCACGCCGCAAAAGGCTTAGAATTTAAATATGTCTTTGTTGTTGGAATGGAAGAAAATCTATTTCCTTCCATGCAAAGTAACGAATCGCAAGAATCATTAGAAGAGGAAAGAAGGTTGTTTTACGTTGCAATAACTAGAGCTGAAAAACGATTATTTCTATCTTACGCAAATACACGATTTAAATGGGGACAGTATATAGATACTGACGCAAGTAGATTTTTACTAGAAATTGACGAAAGATTTACAGAAAAAAAAGAAACAGAGGAAAAAAAGAATTACAAAATATTTCCTAAACGAAAAACAACATTTCAACAAAAACAAACGAAAATAAACAGTAGATTAAAAAAAGTAAATTTATCAAGATTAGAAGTAAGTGGGAAAAGAGTTTTTGATTTAAATATTGGCACGAAAGTTAAACATTCAATATTTGGTGTTGGAAAAGTCATGAAAATTGATGGGGAAAATCAAAATCAAAAAGCAATTATCTTTTTTAAGGATCATGGCCAAAAAAAACTACTATTAAAATTTGCCAAACTTGAAATTATCAAATAATTTTTTAAAAAATATTATATTGTTTAAAAGTTTTAATTTTATTAAAAATTTTAAAAAATACAATTTTTTACAACTTTTTACAATTTTTTACAATTTTTTACAATTTTTTACAATTTTTTACAAAAAAAATTGATTTTTTAAAGTAATAACAATATCAAAAAAATTTCAAAAAATATTTATAATAAATACTTGATAATTGAAAAAAAATGTAAAAAATTAGATAAAAATGCGGTAAAAATAGATAAAAATGTAAAAAAGTGTAAAAAAGTGTTACCTTAATAAATTAAAATATTTTTTACAAGTTAATTCGTCTATTTGCAACTGTTTCTTTAATAACAAATGGTTGTCAAACTTTATCTCATCACGCAATCTATCAAAGAAAAAAACTTTGATTTTTTGATTATAAATATTTGAGTCAAAATTGAAGATATGAACCTCTGTTTTAAAGGTATCATGAGCTATATTTAACATACCAAAATAATTCACATCATTGTAAATAATAGAGACATAATAAACGCCTGGTCTAGGCAATATTTTATATTTATTTATGCTTAAATTAGCGGTTGGATAGCCAATCTTACGACCAAATTGATCGCCTTTTTCAACCTTACCAATTATAAAAAATTTTGAACCCAGCAAATTATTAGCATGAGCAATATTGCCCGATGAAATTGCATTTCTAATTTTTGTTGAACTAATTTTTATATTTTCTATTTTAAAAGCCTCTACTCTATGAATATCAAAATTATACACCTCAGCTAGGTTAATAAGTTCTACAAAGGATCCTTCTCTATTTTTTCCAAATTGATGATCGTGACCAACAACTAAATGCTCTATGTTCAACTTGTTAACTAAAATATTCTTTACAAAATCAGTTGATGTCATTCTTGAAAATTCTTTTGTAAACTCATGAATAATTAAATGCTGCACTCCTAATTGCTTTATTTTTTCAATTTTTTCTTCGTCAGTATTTATTAGTTTTAAATTTTGATCCTCTGGAAAAAGAACGTGTCTTGGATGAGGACTGAATGTTAACAAAACTATTTCTAAAGAATTTTGATCAGCTAACTTATTTAACTTATCAAAAATGGATTTATGTCCAAGATGAACACCATCAAAAGTACCAACAGCAACAATTGTTTTAATATTAGAATCAAAATCTGATATTTCGTAATGTATTTTCAAAAAATAAAAATTATTTTGTTAAAAAAGTGTTCAAAAATAACAATAAATTTTATTCAGTTATTTTAAGTTTAAAACAATTAAAAAATAGTAAGTTTGTATCCAAATTTAAAAAAACAAATTTCTCAAAAAAAAAACACAAAATGGCAGAAAAAAACGGAAAAGTATCACAAGTAATAGGTCCTGTAATTGATGTGACATTTGAAAACAATGAAGATGGGCTCCCAAACATTTATGATTCACTCGAAATCAAAAGAACTGATGGTAGTACATTAGTTCTAGAATGTCAACAACATATTGGCGAGGATACAGTACGAGCAATATCAATGGAAACAACTGATGGAATAAGTAGAGGAACTGAAGTTGTTGCAACTGGAGCGCCAATTAAAATGCCAACTGGAGAAAATATTAAAGGACGAGTTTTCAATGTTGTTGGTGACGCTATTGATGGAATGGAAAATCTTGATAGAACTGATGGATTACCAATTCACAGAGAAGCTCCAAAATTTGAAGATCTATCTACATCAACTGAAGTGCTTTTTACCGGTATTAAAGTAATTGATTTAATTGAACCTTATGCCAAAGGAGGAAAAATTGGACTCTTTGGTGGTGCAGGTGTTGGAAAAACAGTATTGATTCAAGAACTTATCAATAACATTGCTAAGGGCCATGGTGGATTATCAGTTTTTGCTGGTGTTGGAGAAAGAACAAGAGAGGGAAATGATTTATTAAGAGAAATGCTAGAGTCAGGAATAATTAATTACGGATCAGATTTCAACCATTCCATGGAAGAAGGAGGATGGGATTTATCAAAAATTGATAAAAGTAAGCTAGGAGAATCTAAAGCTACTTTTGTATTTGGACAAATGAATGAACCTCCAGGAGCAAGAGCAAGAGTTGCTCTCTCTGGACTTACAATAGCTGAATATTTTAGAGATGGGGATGGAAAAGGAAAAGGAAAAGACGTACTATTTTTCGTTGACAATATATTTAGATTCACACAAGCTGGATCTGAGGTTTCAGCACTGCTAGGAAGAATGCCATCAGCTGTAGGATATCAACCAACATTAGCAACTGAAATGGGAGCCATGCAAGAAAGAATTACCTCTACTAAGAATGGATCAATTACATCAGTACAAGCAGTATATGTACCAGCTGATGATTTAACTGACCCCGCACCAGCTACAACCTTTGCACATTTAGATGCAACAACTGTATTATCTAGAAAAATTGCTGAACTTGGTATTTATCCAGCTGTTGATCCACTGGATTCCACATCAAGAATTCTTACTGAAGAAATTGTTGGTGAAGAACATTATAGTTGTGCTCAAAGAGTAAAAGAATTACTTCAAAGATACAAAGAACTACAAGATATAATTGCTATTCTTGGTATGGATGAACTTTCTGATGAAGACAAATTAGCTGTCCACAGAGCTAGAAGAGTACAAAGATTTTTATCACAACCATTTCATGTAGCTGAACAATTCACTGGACTACAAGGTGTATTAGTTGATATTCAAGATACAATTAAAGGTTTTAACATGATTATGAACGGCGATGTAGATCAATACCCTGAAGCCGCTTTTAATTTAGTTGGAACAATTGAAGAAGCTATTGAAAAAGGTGAAAAAATGATCGCAGAAGCTAAATCATAACTATGATTCTAGAAATAATTACCCCTGAAAATGAATTATATAATGGAACCGTTAGATCTGTTAAGGTTCCCGGAAGCGCTGGAGAGTTTGAAATATTAAATAATCACGCATCAATAGTATCATCACTTATAAATGGAAACATTAGAGTAATTAATGATAAAGAAGAGGAACTTAACTTTAATATCAAATCTGGAGTAATTGAAATGCAAAAAAACAAAATTGTTATACTTGCTGAATAAGATTTATTAGAGTGTTAAATCCTATTTATTCTTAATGAAATATTTTTTTATTCTGCTTTTATTGGCCTTTTGTAGTTGCAAAACTGAAGAGAACAAATTTTTATTAAAGAAGGGCGATATACTTTTTCAGGATTTAGATTCTTCTCCATTATGCNATGCTATTGAACTTGTCACAAAAGGATATGATAACCGAAACTTTTCACACATCGGAATTGTTGTAGAAACTGGAGAGCTAGATAAAATTAAATATCCTAACTATAATTATAATAATGATGTTAAAATATTAGAAGCAATTCCTGATAAAGTAGTTACAACAAAATTAGATAGTTTTTTAAATAGATCTGTTGACAAAAATAATAATCCAAAAGTAATTGTTGGAAGATTAAAACCAGAGTATTCTAATTTAATTGATGATGCCATCATTTTTTTAAAAAGCAAACTTGGTGTTCCTTATGATGATCTTTTTTTATTAAATAATGATTCATATTATTGTTCTGAACTAATTTATGAAGCATTTAAAAAAGATGAAATTTTTGATGTTTTCCCTATGACATTTTTACACCCAAAAGACAATGACACTTTAGAAATCTGGAAAGAATATTACAAGAAATTAGAAAGTGAAGTACCTCAAAATAAGCTTGGTACTAATCCTGGAAAAATGTCACTATCAAGTAAAATAGATATTATCCATTTTTTTGGAGAACCATCAAAATCAAAGTAAATTTACTGTTTGTTTTTAGTATCAATGATAATTGTTACAGGACCATCATTTACAAGTTTAATTTGCATATCTGCACCAAATTTTCCAGAAAATACTTTCTTTTCTAAAATATTTGTAAGTTCTAACTTAAACATTTTATAAAAATAATTTGCTTTTTCTGTAGGCGCAGCCTCTACATATGAAGGTCTATTTCCTTTTTTTGTTTTTGCGTGTAAGGTAAATTGACTAACAACCATTATATCGCCATTAACATCTTTAACTGAAAGATTCATTTTACCATAATCATCTGAAAATATTCTTAACAAAGAAATTTTATTACACAACCAAATAACATCATTATCCGTATCATCTTTTTGAATTCCTAAGAAAATAAGTAAGCCGACCTTTATTTGACACTTTACATTACCTTGAATTGAAACTGATGCGGATTTTACTCTTTGAATCACTACTCGCATATACTGAACTTAATTTCTATATTTATCTTCACGGACGTCAATTAGTTTCAAATAATTATTATATCTATCTAAATCAATTTTTCCGCCTCTGACTGCATTCTTAACTTCACAACTGGGTTCGTCTTTGTGTAGACAATTATAAAATTTGCAATTTTTACTATAATTTAAAAACTCAAAAAATGCACTTTTCACCTGTTCTAAACTTATATCAATTAATCCAAATCCTCTTATTCCAGGTGTATCAATTACTGATCCACCACAATCTAAATCAAATATTTCCGAATGTGTTGTAGTATGCTGACCCTGATTATGTGATGTTGAAATTGGTTTGGTATTTATATTTAAAGTCGGTTGGATTTTATTTATTAATGTAGATTTACCAACACCAGAATGACCTGAAATCATATTTAATTTATTTTTCATTACATTTTTTAACTTAGACAAATCATCATTTAAACATGAAATACAAAAAACCTCATATCCAATTTTTTGATAAACATTCTTTAGATAACTTTGCTTCTCTAAAAGTTTTTGGCTTAACAAATCTTTCTTATTAAAAATTAAAACCACATTTACATTATTAGCATAGGCAGCAACTAAAAATCTATCAATAAAAGATCTTGTAGTTACTGGTTCATCGAGTGTAATAATCAATAAAGCCTGATCAATATTAGCTGCTAAGACGTGTGTTCTTTTTGATAAATTAACTGATTTTCTGACAATCTTATTTTTTCTCGGTAATAATTTTACAATCATTATTTCTTTAAGATCAAATGAAAGTTCAACATAGTCTCCCACTACTATAGGGTTTGTACTTCTAAAATTTTTAATTTTAAAATTTCCTTTTAGTCGACAACTATATTTTTTTCCAAACTTATTTTTAACTAGATATATATCGCCTATTGTTTTAATAACTTGACCATTCATATTTGCAAATATACAATTGTGATAACTATGATTTATTAATTTATAAAGACAAAAAAATAAAATGAAAATTAAAATATGTCTTTATATATTTGTAAAATGTCTATAATTATAAAAAACTTATCAAAAACATATAACCAACAAATAGCTCTTGATAGTATTTCTTTAAACATTAAAAAAGGAGAAATTGTTGGTTTGCTTGGTCCAAACGGAGCAGGTAAATCAACTTTAATGAAAATCATCACTTGCTATGTTGAATCAACTTCGGGTGAAGTTATTATAAATAATAAAAATATCCACGAAGACCACAAAAAAATTAAATCTGAAATCGGTTATCTATCTGAAAACAATCCATTGTATACGTATATGTACGTAAAAGAATATTTAGAATTTTCAGCTAAAATGCATAATGTTTCTAATATAAAAAAGAAAATCGATGAAGTAATATTAAAGACTCATATAACTAATGAAAAACATAAAAAAATAAAACAACTATCAAAAGGCTACAAACAACGAGTTGGATTGGCAGCAGCTCTTATTCATGATCCTAAAATACTTATTTTAGATGAACCAACAACTGGACTAGACCCTAACCAGCTAGAAGATATTAGAAAATTAATTAAAGAAATTGGAATAAATAAAACTGTGTTGTTTTCTACTCATATACTTAATGAAGTTGAAAAAATTTGTGACAGAGTTATTGTAATAAATAAAGGAAATATAATAGAAGATAAACCTATAAAATATTTCCTTACTAATAACATAACATTAGAAAACCATTTTCAAAAAATTACTACATAATCAAAATGATAAACACTTTTTATTAAATTTGCAAACAAACGTGGAAAAATTTGGCCTATTGCAACCACTAAAAAAAATGCTAAAAAAGCATTTCCAATTACAATTTGCCAAATAACATATTAATTTTTAAATAAATAAAATGTCATATTATTTTACATCAGAATCTGTTTCAGAGGGTCATCCTGATAAAGTAGCAGATCAAATATCAGATGCTCTTTTAGATAATTTTTTAGCTCAAGATCCAAACTCAAAGGTCGCATGTGAAACACTCGTTACAACTGGTTTAACTATATTAAGCGGTGAAGTAAAAACAAATAGCTATGTTGATGTTCAAAAAGTTGCAAGAGAGGTCATTAGGAAAATTGGTTACACTAAATCAGAGTACCAGTTTGATGCTGATAGTTGTGGTGTAATTTCTGCTATCCATGAACAATCTGCTGATATTAGACAAGGAGTAACTGAAGGAGAAGGATTGAATAAAGAACAAGGTGCTGGAGATCAAGGAATGATGTTTGGATACGCGACAAATGAAACAAAAAATCTTATGCCACTTGCTTTAGATATATCACATAAAATACTAATCGAGTTAGCAGCTATTAGAAAAGAAGGTAAAAANATGAAATATCTTCGTCCAGATTCAAAATCACAGGTAACTCTTGAATATGATAATGATCATTCTCCAAAAAAAATTACAGACATTGTTGTGTCAACTCAACATGATGATTTTGATGATGAAAAATCAATGCAAATTAAAATAGAAGAAGATGTTAAAAGTATTCTAATGCCAAGAGTTTTGGATTCACTAACATCTGAAAATAAAAAATTATTTGGAGGTGAAAAATATCATGTCAACCCAACTGGAAAATTTGTTATAGGAGGTCCACATGGCGACACAGGTTTAACTGGTAGAAAAATTATTGTTGACACTTATGGAGGAAAAGGAGCTCACGGAGGCGGTGCATTTTCTGGTAAAGATCCATCAAAAGTTGATAGATCAGCCGCATACGCTACAAGGCATATTGCAAAAAATCTTGTTGCAGCTGGATTATGTGAAAGAATACTTGTGCAAGTAAGTTATGCTATTGGAATTGCTGAACCAATGGGAATTTTCGTTGATACTTACGGAACGAGTAAAAAAAATATATCTGATGGAGATATTGCACGTATCATTGAAAAAATGCCTTGCTTTAATTTAAAACCTGCTTCAATTATTAAACGTTTAAAACTAACTCAACCTATGTATTCGGAAACAGCAGCATATGGACACATGGGTAGAAATTCAGTTAAAAAAACAGTTNCTTTNAATGTTAATGGTGCCAAAAAAAATATTGACATCGAAACATTTACATGGGAGAAATTAGACTGTATAGATGAAGTAAAATTAGCATTTAATCTGTGAAAAAACTGTGTTTTTGTTTATTTATATTTTTAAACTATCCATTATTTTCTCAAATAGAATTAAAATATGATGTAGGTAACAAAAACTTACCTAAATGGGTTAATTTAATGTACTCAAAAGAGCCCAAAATAGCTGAGACAGTTAAAGAATACAATTTATATTATAAAAAAAATAAACTACAAAAAAATAAACACACTCAATATTATAAAAGATGGTTAAGAAATATCAGTAGATATTCAAATGCACCTGTAGGTTCCAAGATTAGCAATAGTAGTAATCAGTGGCAGTGTGTAGGACCATGGGATTTTGATCAATTTGCCGAAAGCAGAAGTTATGCTCCTGGAGCTTCTCATATTTATACAGTTGAACAATCTATAAGTAATCCCAATATTTTATATGCTGGAACTGCAACTGCTGGAGCGTGGAAATCATATGATAAAGGAAATAATTGGGAGCTAATCACTTCTGAAATTTCTTTAAATAGTGTTTATGCCATTGAAATTGATTTTACAAATCCAGACATCATTTATATAAGTGGTAATGAGAAATTATATAAATCTACAAATAGTGGTANTTCTTGGAGTATAATTGGGAACACTAGTTTCACAAATTTATCACATTCAATTAAAGATATTAAATTGAATCCAGATAATAATCAAATTTTATATGTTGCATCTAATCAAGGTCTGTTTAAATCAATTGATGGCGGAAATAATTTTTCAAATATATCGTCTGGAAAATTTCAAGAAATAGAATTTCATCCATTTTCGACAGATACTATGTACTTTATAGAAAACAGCGGTGACAGCACAATTTTTTATCGATCTATTAACGGTGGTAATAATATAGTATCATTTTCAAATGGATGGCCAAGCCCTAATACTGGAGAAGAACAAAAACGAACAGAAATTGCAGTTAGCCCTGCTGAACCAAACAAAGTAGTTGCTCTTGCCACTGGTAGTGCTAATGGAGGTAGCGGTCTATATGGAATATACATTAGTTANAATTGTGGTGAAAGCTGGACNTTNCAATGCTGCGGANCACAACCTGCAGGTCCNGCNAGTANAAATAATATAAATCTAATGGGATGGCAACCTGATGGATCAGACGATGGAGGTCAATATTANTATGACCTTGCTCTCGCATTAAATCCAAATAATGCNGANATTATTCATGTAGGTGGTGTAAACCACTGGATATCAANAGANAATGGACTTACATTTTCNTGTCCNGCAAAATGGAGTGAGCCTCATAAAAAAGGATANGTTCACGCAGATATNCATGATATAAATTATTTTNATAATGATTTNTGGTTTGCNTNCGATGGAGGAATATTCTATTCAAATAATTCAGGAGATAGTATTTATAAAAAAATGAAAGGAATATCAGGAACTGATTTTTGGGGATTTGGNGTAGGATTTAAAGATAAAAATATTATGCTTGGTGGTACATACCATAACGGAACACTACTAAAAGATGGAAGTACATATATCAATGATTGGTTATCAACTGATGGAGGAGATAATGTTAGGGGGTTTGTAAATTTTGGTAATCCAAGAATTGCTTATAGTGACTATGGAGGTAAAATTTTATCTGGAAATAGGAACCAACCAATAACAAACTTTAACATAGATAAACTTCCAAATGCTTCATATATTATTGGAGAATCTTCAAATATTGCATTTGACCCTCGTTGTCCCAACTGGTTTTTCACAGGAAAAGATAGTATATTATGGTATACAAATAATAATGGTGGAAATTTTATACCTATTTACCATTTTAACGATAAAATAACATCTATTGAAGTTGCATGGAGCGATCCAAATGTTATATATTTATCTACTTGGCCGTCATGGTGGGGAACAAAAAAAATATGGAGAAGTGGAGATAGAGGTAATACATGGTCTGATATTACTCCAACAAATATAAATGGCCAGGGTTGGATACCATACGATATCACAGTAAGTAGTCAAGATGAAAATATAATTTGGATTGCAAGATGTTCTATGTATGGTGGTGTTCAAGACGCACAAGGCTATGAAGTATTTAAATCAGTAGATGGAGGACAAAATTGGAATAATATTACAACATCAACTCTAGATAATATAAATGCTACAAATATTGTACATCAAAGGGGTAGTAATGGCGGTATATACTTGGGTACACGAAATACTGTTTACTACAAAAATAATAATATGCAAGATTGGGAAATTTACAACAATAATTTACCTAAGAGTACATTTTCCACTCAATTAATTCCAAACTACAGAGAAGGTTTGCTATTAAATGGAACAAATAGATCTGCATATGAAATTAATTTTTATGAAGACTCTCCACCTTCAGCACAAATCGCAGCAAATAAATTAAATATTAATTGCTTAAATGATACCGTACAGTTTATTGATCACTCGGCGTTAAGAAAAAATAGTGCAAGCTGGCAATGGAGTTTTATTGGAGGCAATCCAAGTAGTTCTAATTTAGAAGATCCTATAGTCGTTTATTCATCACCGGGAAATTATGATGTTAGTTTAACTGTAACTGATATTTTTGGTACTTCAACACAATATTATTCAAACTTTATCAAATATTCGGATACTATATTTTCTATATCAAATAACAATTCATTACATGAAGGCTTTGATTCTGGCAACTTTCCACCTGATTTATGGTCCACTCCAAATGCGACCTTTTCATGGACAAGCATAAATGTTGATTCTGGCTACAATTGCCTTCCAACAACAACTGCTTTTGTTAATCATTATTCAATAAACCAAAGAGGAAAGGAGGCTTACTTATTAACGAAAAAAATTAGTCTAAATGGCAGTATTGGAGCTCAAAATTGGCTAATATATGATTATGCCTATTCAGGATATTCTAGTTCTTATAATGACGGTTTAAGAATCGATGTGTCTTTAGACTGTGGAAATACTTGGGATTCTATTTACGGTGCAATAGGACAAGATTTACAAACCACTAACTATGTTACTGGACCGTGGAATCCAACATGTGGTAGCTGGTTAAGAGATAGTATTGATTTATCTAGCTTAGGTTTAAATGGTGATACAATGATATTCAGATTTGCAGCAATTAATGATTATGGAAATAAATTTTATTTAGATAATATAAATATTAACGGTCAAAGCTTACTAAATATTGATGACCAAGCAAATTCTAATACAGTTATTTTTCCAAACCCAAATAATGGGAATTTTAAAATAAGAACAGACTTAAATAATTATGAAGTTAAAATATCTACTTCCTTAGGAAAAAGTATATATAATAAGGTAACTAATGAGGGTACTCAAAAAATTGATTTATCAAAATATCCAAAAGGTATTTATATTTTAGAAGTAAACTCGAGCGGATATAAAGAACAAAAAAAATTAATTATTCAGTAGTTAAATATGAATAACTTCATCATATGCATCTGCAACTGCTTCCATAACAGCTTCACTCATTGTAGGATGAGGATGAACAGATTTTAATATTTCATGCCCTGTTGTTTCTAATTTTCGAGCAACGACAGCCTCAGCAATCATTTCAGTAACATTATATCCAATCATATGACAACCTAACCATTCACCATATTTAGCATCAAATATAACTTTAACAAAACCATCTTTATGTCCTGCGGCAGAAGCTTTTCCAGATGCTGTAAAAGGAAATTTTCCTGTTTTAACTTCATAACCAGCCTCTTTTGCTTGCTCTTCAGTATAACCTACTGATGCAATTTCAGGATTACAATAAGTGCAACCTGGAATATTTTTATAATCAATCTTTTCAGGATTATGACCTGCTATCTTTTCAACACATATTATTCCTTCTGCAGAAGCAACGTGTGCTAAAGCTTGTGTGGAGAGAACATCTCCAATTGCATAATAACCGTTAACATTTGTATTATAAAAGTCATCAACTAAAATCTTTCCGTTTTCTGTTTTTATACCTACATCTTCAAGACCAATACCTTCAATATTTGCTGTAATACCTACTGCTGAAAGTACAACATCACATTCAATTATTTCACTTCCTTTGGAGGTTTTAATTGATACTTTACAACCATCTCCTTTAGTATCAACTTTTTCAACAGAAGAGTTAGTTAAAATATTTATTCCTGACTTTTTAAATGTCCTTTGGAGCTGCTTAGAAATATCTTTATCTTCTAGCGGAACGATATTTGACAAATACTCAACTATTGTTACATCAACTCCCATAGCATTATAAAAATATGCAAATTCTACCCCAATTGCACCAGAGCCAATGACAACCATTTTTTTTGGTGCTTTTTTTAGTACTAAAGCATCTCTATATCCTAATATTTTCTTACCATCTTGAGGTATGTTAGGTAAAACTCGAGATCTTGCACCTGTNGCTATAATAATGTGTTTTGCTGAATAGTCTGTAGTTTTTGCATCAGAAGTAACAGAAACTACATTTTCTTTTTTTAACTTCCCAAAGCCATTAATAACAGCTATTTTATTTTTTTTCATCAAATATGCTATTCCATTGCTCATGCCATCAGCTACATCCCTACTCCTTTTAATGACAGCAGGAAAATCTGATTGCACACCGTCTACTTTAATACCAAAATCTTCTGCATGATTTATATAGTCAAACACTTGTGCTGATTTTAATAAAGCTTTAGTAGGTATACATCCCCAGTTTAAACAAACTCCACCTAAACTTTCTTTTTCTATAATTGCTGTTTTAAAGCCTAATTGAGAAGCACGAATCGCGGTGACATAACCACCGGGGCCACTTCCAAGTACAATAACGTCGTAATTCATTTTTTAAAATTTTTATTATGCAATATTATGCAGAAATCCATTGTATTGCAAGCTAAAATGAAAAAATTAGCTTTTAAAAAAATAAACTTTATAACTATTAGAAATTTGTATTTTAGCAAATGAACATATTAGGATGATAAACTACTACATTTCATACGAAAAGCCCCACAGGCACTATGTTAATTTTAAATTAATAATTGACACAAAAAATGAAAAAAAAATTCAGTTCCAACTAGCTGCATGGAGACCGGGAAGATACGAACTCGGAAATTTTTCTCAAAATATTAGTAATTGGAGGGTAGNAAATGAAAATAATGAGCTTTTAAATTTTAAAAAAATCACAAAAGACTTATGGCAAGTAGAGACAGAATCATCGAAAAAGATAACAATAAAATATTCTTTTTACGCTAACCAACTGGATGCCGGATCTTGCTATTTAGACGAATATCAACTTTATTTAAACCCTGTTCATTGTATTTTTTATGTTGTAGGTCGCGAAAATGAAATGTTTAATGTAAATCTTGATTTACCANAAGATTATCAAATAGCCACCTCTCTAAAAAAANATAAGAATTTATTAATAGCAAATAACTATGATGAATTAGCAGAATCTCCATTTATTTGTTCTAATTCTCTTCAACACAACAAATACAGTGTTAACAATATAGATTTTCATCTTTGGTTTCAAGGAAAATGTAAAATAGATTGGGGAAAAATAAAAAAAGATTTTTACTTATTTACAAAGACTCAAATCGAACATTTTAATGNTTTTCCAGTAGACGAATATCATTTTCTATTTCAGATTACTCCATATANAAGTTATCATGGGGTTGAACATACAAAAAATACGGTACTATTATTGGGTCCAAATGATAAAATTATGAATGAAAAGTATGAAGATTTACTTGGTGTTTGTTCTCATGAACTTTATCATACTTGGAACATAAAAGCAATAAGGCCAAAAGAGATGTTTCCATATGATTATACAAAAGAAAATTATTTTAGAACTGGTTTTGTAGCCGAAGGAGTAACAACATACATGGGTGATTTGATGCTATATAAATCAGCAGTTTTTAATTGGAAAGAATTTGTCAAAACACAAAATCAAAACCTGGAAAGACACCTCATGAACTATGGTAGGTTTAATCTTTCGGTTGCAGATAGTGGCTTTGATAATTGGTTAGACGGATATAAATTAGGAGCTCCTAACAGAAAAGTTTCTATTTACCCTGATGGAGCATTATGTATGCTAATGATTGATTTGGAAATAATAAAAAATACAGATGGAAAAGCAAGTTTAAATTCTGTAATGAAAGAACTTTATGAAGATTTCGCACTCAAAAACAAAGGATATTCTGAAGATGATTTTAGAAATATTTGTGTAAAATTTGGAGGACTAAAAGTAGCTCAAATATTTGAAGANCATATTTATGGAACTGAANATTANATTCCTANTCTTAAAACNTCNTTAGAAGTTATAGGNTTAGAATTAATAGAAAAAAAGAATCCTAATCTNTCTGCTCAATATTTTGGTTTTGTTGCNATAATGGANGATGGTAAGTNTATTATTAAAAAAGTAGAACCTAATTCTGTAACAGATNAAAACGGAATTGCTCCTGAAGATGAAATCACTAAAATTAATGANNAAAANATAGAAGGTAAAATATCAGATATNTTAAAANACTGTAAAGATGAAGTGAGATTCAGNATAAAAAAGAAATTTTCAGAANAAACAATATCTTTAGCTATTGGNAATCACTATAAACTATTNGAATTCGTTAAAAAAGAAAATGCTACCAANAAACAATGTGCTTTAAGAAAAGTATGGGNNAGCTAATTATGAAAAAAATAAAATTACATAAAGGAAAAAAATATAGTATATGCTCTTGTGGATTGAGTAAAACCCTACCCTTTTGTGATAATGAACATAGAGATTATAATGATAAAAATGGTACAAACTATAAATCTGTAAAGGTTATAGCAGAAGAAACAGTAAGTATAGATGTTAACTCTTCAACTTGGAAAATTAAATGAGGAAAATATTAAATCAAATGCTGAGTATATAACAGTTGAAAAATGAAGAATATAATATTACATAATAAAAAATTTGAAGTTTCTATTACTAATACTGAAATTGCAGAAATAGTAGAAACAATTGCAAATAACATAAATGCAACAAAAATTAAAGATCCTCTATTTATTGCTGTAATGAATGGTGCTTTTTTATTTGCAGCAGATNTCATGAGAAAAATTACGATTCCAAATGCGGAAATATCATTTATAAAACTTTCTTCTTATTCAGGCACAAAGACAACCGGTGAGGTAAATGAGCTAATTGGAATTGGTCAAAATATAAAAGGTAGAAATGTTATTATTCTAGAAGATATCGTTGATACAGGAATTACTTTAGAAAAAATAATAACATTACTTGAAAAAGAAGAAGTAGCAGATATAAAAGTAGCTACATTACTTTTTAAACCAAACGCTTACAAAAAAGATTTAAATATTGATTATATTGGAAATTCTATTGAAAATGATTTTGTAGTAGGATATGGATTAGATTATAATGAAATAGGTCGTAACTTACCACATATTTATAAACTAAAAAATTAAACATGTTAAACTTAGTATTATTTGGCCCTCCGGGAGCTGGAAAAGGAACTCAAGCAAATTTATTAATTAATAAATACAACTTAACACACCTCTCAACCGGAGATATATTAAGAAGTGAAATTACTGCTGGAACAAAATTAGGCTTAGAAGCTAAAAGTCTAATGGATGCAGGAAATTTAGTTCCAGATGAAGTTGTAATTGGTATGATTGCTTCAAAATTAGACAATAGTCCTAGATCTAATGGGTTTATATTTGATGGCTTTCCTAGAACAACAGCTCAAGCAAAAGCATTGGATAATTTGCTTGAAGAAAAAAATACATCAATTAATATAATGTTATCTCTAAAAGTTGAAGATTCAGAGTTAATTAAACGATTATTAAATAGAGGAAAAGATTCTGGAAGATCTGATGACCAAGATGAAAATATTATTGCTAATAGAATTAATGAATATAATAATAAAACAGCTCCACTTAAAGATTATTATTCAAAACAAAATAAATTACAAGAAATAGATGGTGTAGGATCAATTCAAGAAATAGCATCAAATTTAAATCAAGTTATTGAAAATCTTTAGTAATTTATGAAGGTTAAAAACTCAAACTTTATTGATTATGTAAAAATATTTTGCAGATCTGGAAAAGGTGGTGCTGGTTCAACTCATTTCCACAGAAGCAAAACTACTTCTAAAGGAGGACCTGATGGCGGTGATGGCGGTAATGGAGGTAACATTATTGTTAAAGGAAATTCACAAATGTGGACCCTACTTCATCTCAAATTCAAAAAACATATTTTTGCTGAACATGGTGGAGTTGGTAGTGGTAATCACAAACATGGGAAAGATGGAGAAGATAAAATAATTGAAGTGCCACTAGGAACAGTTGCGAAGGATGCTGAAACAAATAAAATTTTGTTTGAAATAACTGAAAATGATGAAGAATTTATTTTAGTTGAAGGGGGTAAAGGTGGTAAAGGAAATTCTCATTTTAAATCATCTACAAATCAAACACCAAGATATGCACAACCAGGCATTGATCTTAAAGAAGGCTGGTACATACTAGAGCTTAAAGTATTAGCTGATGTTGGATTAGTAGGCTTTCCAAATGCTGGGAAATCTACACTACTATCTATAGTATCTGCCGCTAAACCTGAAATAGCTAATTATCCATTTACTACATTAACACCAAATTTAGGAATAGTATCATACAGAGATGATAAATCATTTATCATGGCAGATATTCCAGGTATTATTGAGGGAGCTTCTGACGGGAAAGGTTTAGGACATCGTTTTTTAAGACACATTGAAAGAAATTCAACACTACTTTTTATGGTACCAGCTGATGCAGATGATATAGAAAATGAATACAAAATTTTGTTAACTGAACTAAAAAAATATAATCCAGAACTACTAGACAAAAAAAGAATTTTAGCTATTACAAAAAAAGATTTACTTGATGATGAGTTACAAAATGCAATTTCTGAATCATTATCTGAAAAATTACCTGAAACAATTTTTATTTCATCGGTAACAAATTTTGGTATATCCAAATTAAAAGATTTGATTTGGAAAAATTTAATTTCCAATGAATAAACTAAATACAATAGATGAATATCTTTTTAGATTAATTAACTCAAGTGGATGGCAACAAATGGATGACATTATGATAATGATATCATCAAAATACATATGGATTCCTTTATATCTTTTTATTCTTTATAATTTATTCAAACTACACAAAAAAAATTTATATAAAATTTTGTTTTCTCTAATCTTGCTAATATTTTTTGCTGACATGGGATCAGTTGAAATATTTAAAGAAACCTTTCAACGACTTAGACCTTGTCACGCTCTTCAAGATATACGCTTAGTTGATAATTGTGGAGGAAAATTTGGTTTTATATCATCACATTCTTCCAACTCTTTTGCTATTGCTTTTTTTATTAGTCTATTAATGAAAAATAAATGGTGGTTCTTTTCTTTATTTTCATGGGCAACATTAATAAGTTATAGTAGAGTTTATTTAGGAGTACATTATCCTTTTGATGTTTTATGCGGGATGTTTTGGGGACTATTTGTAAGTTTGTTGGTATATTTTGTTTATAAAATGAAATTAAAAAAGTTTGACAGCACATGGGTAGTTTGGTTCTTATTAGTTTGTATCTGGAACTTTGGATGGTCAAATGCTCCAGCAATTGCCGATGTATTTGTAGCTGTTGGTTTATCTCTATTAGTAATTTATCTTAAGAAAAAAAACAAATGAAAAAGTACTTTTTAATAATTATTATTTGTTTTAGTTATTTAAATCTATTTTCTGAAAAAAAACCAAAATTAGTTGTTGGGATTGTAGTTGATCAAATGCGTTTTGATTTTATAGAANGATTTTGGAACGATTTTGGCAACAATGGATTTAAAAAACTTATAAAACAGGGACATTTTTGTAGAAATACTAATTATAGTTATATGCCGACATACACCGGACCAGGACATGCTAGTATTTTTTCTGGAACTACCCCTTCAGTTCATGGNATAATCGCTAACAATTGGTATGATAAAGAAACAAAAAAATCTATTTATTGTGCTGGTGATGGGAAAATGCATACTATATGTAATTGTGAAGAAGAAATGAAAGATGTTGGATCTGATGAAGGGAAAATGTCCCCTCATCATATGCTAACTACAACAATTGGAGACGAGTTACAGTTATTTAACACAAAAAATAAAGTTATAGGTATTTCTCTAAAGGATAGAGGAGCTATCTTATCAGCTGGACATAGTGCTGACGCAGCGTATTGGATGAATAGTGATGGACAGTGGATAAGTAGTAGTTTTTATATGGACTNTTTACCTAANTGGTTAGTTGAATATCAAAATAAAATTAATCCCACTTTTTACTTAAAAGGTAAATGGAATATGAAAAATAGTTTTAATTATGACCTAGATAGTTTATTCGCACAAAAAGGAGGGGGCGCAATTAAATCAACACCATATGGAAATACAATTCTAAAAGATTTAGCTGTTGAAATTATTGATAAAGAAAAATTAGGTGGATCTTACACAACTGATTTTCTTACTATTAGTTTTTCTTCAACTGATTACATAGGACACCAATATGGACCTCACTCTGATGAAATTAAAAATACTTACATAAAGTTAGATAAAGACCTTGAAGATCTCATCAAAAAAATTGAAAATAAAATCGGATATGAAAATGCTTTAATATTCCTTACAGCTGATCATGGTGTAGTTTCTGAACCTTCTGAGCTTCTCAAAAGAAAAATCCCAGGAGGATACTATAACAAAAGTCAAATAATTAAAGATATTAATGAATATTTACAAAATCAATTTAATTGGCCTAACGAAGAATGGGGTGTAGAATTTAACTATGTCTTAAATTTTTCTAATTATCAAATTTTTCTTGATAAAGATTTAATTAAAAATAATTTAGGATATGAATTCATTGAAAAATCTAGAAATTTATGTGCTGATTATCTNTTAAAATATGATTGGATTAAAAANACCTATACCTCAACACAATTACATAATAATGAATATAATGAGTTGCCAAGTTCATTAGTTCAAAAAGGATACAATCAAAAACGATCAGGAGATATTATTATTAATCCTCAAAGCGGATGGATTAGCTATAGTTGGAGGCAAGGTGGCACAACACATGGATCATGTTTTAGCTATGACACACATGTCCCATTAATTTTTTGGGGTGGAAATGTTAGAAAAGGTAAAACTGATAGAAAAATTTATGTTAAAGACATTGCTCCTACCATTTGTTTATTATTGGGAATATCATATCCAAATGGATGTACCGGAAATCCAATTTTTGAGGTTACAGAATGAAAACTATAACTTGCGAAAACTATGAAGTTATAATTGGAAAAAATTCTATAAANTCATTTAATTATACTTGCTATTCAAAAATTGCAATACTAGTTGATGAAAATACCAAGAGAAATTGTCTAGCAAAATTTTTGCAAGAAGTAAATTTTTCAAAAAATTATTATGTTATTGAAATATCTGAAGGAGAACAAAATAAAACTATTCAAACTTGTATTTACATTTGGGATAAGTTAGTTGAATATGAATTTGATAAAAACTCTTTATTTATCAATCTAGGTGGAGGTCTTGTAAGTGATATCGGTGGATATTGCGCTACTAATTTTAAAAGAGGAATTGATTTTATAAATATTCCAACNACATTACTAGCAATGGTTGACGCATCAATTGGTGGTAAATTAGCAGTTAATTACAACAACTTAAAAAACCAAATAGGATTATTTAAAAACCCTGTTAAAGTTTTAATAAACTGTTGTTTTTTAAAAACATTGAGTAGACAGCAAGTTAACTCAGGATATGCGGAAGTAATAAAACATACTTTAATTTCAAATAAAAATGCTTGGAAAAATTTAAAACAAAATGACTTAAACAATATGAATTGGGAAACTGTAATTTACAATTCGATATCAATAAAAAATAATATTGTTTTACAAGACCCTTATGAAAGTAACTTAAGAAAAATATTGAATTTTGGTCATACTTACGGACATGCGATTGAGAGTTATTATTTAGAAAAAAACAATCCTATTTTACATGGTGAAGCTATTATGATGGGGATGATTTTAGAAGCTGAAATTTCAAAACTTACTCAGGAAGATCAAATTGATATTAAAGAATATATTCTGTCAAATTTCGAACTACCATATTTCCCAAACAAAAAAAAATTAGCTAAGTATCTTAAATTTGACAAAAAAAATAAAGATAAGAAAGTGAACTTCTCATTGCTTAAAGAGATAGGAAAATGTGAATTTGATGTTTTGATTAAAACAAATGAATTATAAAATATTTCATCCAAGTAAAGATGTCAATTGTGAAATTGAGCTTCCAAGCTCAAAAAGTATTTCAAATCGAGTTCTTATAATAAGAGCTTTATCCAAAAAAAAATTTAAAATTGATAACTTATCAGATTCAGATGATACTAATGCTTTGAAAATTAATTTAAAAAAATCTGAAAATATAATTGATATTGGAGCATCCGGAACAACATTTAGATTTTTAACNGCATATCTTGCATGCAAAGAAGGTGTNGATTGTATTATAACTGGTTCAGATAGAATTCAAAATAGACCAATTGACCAACTAGTAAATACTTTAAATGATTTAGGAGCTGATATTTCCTATGTAAAAAAAAATAATTTCGCTCCATTAAGAATAAGAGGAAAAAAAATAAATGGTGGAGATGCCTCAATTGTTGGAAATATTAGCTCACAGTTTATTTCATCTCTTATTTTAATTGCTCCTAGTCTTAAAAGCGGATTGAATTTAAAAATTAAAAAAGAAATAGTATCAAAACCATATATTGATATGACTTTATCGTTACTTAATTATTTCGGTGTTGAATATGAATGGAAAAAAAATATAATATCTATCAAACCTCAAAATTACATTGCAAAGGATATAACTGTAGAAAGTGATTGGTCAAGTGCAGCTTTTTGGATGCAAATAGCGTACCTATCTAAAAACTGTAGAATAAAGCTAAAGAAACTTCATGAAAACTCTATTCAAGGAGACAAAGAAGTGTTAAATATCTTTGAAAGATTAAATATTAAATCGGAATTAAAAAATAATATTCTAACAATTACTAAAAGTAATACAAAACATAAATTTCCCAAAAAAATCAATTTAATTAATACACCTGATCTTTATCAATCAATAAAATGCTGCTTGTTTTCTCAAAATATTGAATGTAAAATTAGTGGACTAAATACATTAAATAAAAAAGAGACTAACAGAATTAAGTCTGTTGATACAGAACTACAAAATCTTATAACAAATAAAAAAATAAAAACATACAATGATCATAGAATGGCGATGAGTTTCTCACCAATGTCTCTCAAATATGGGGAAATAGAAATTTTAAATGGTGATGTTGTAACAAAATCATATCCAAACTTTTGGGAAGACATGAAAAAAGCTGGATTTATAATAACTTCTTTAAATCAAGCAACGACTTAATCTCAGGTACTCCAATTACATTTGATTTATTTAGGTTTGGATTAAAATAAATAGCTTTCAAACCAGCATTTTCTGCACCAACTATATCAGCAATATAGTCATCTCCAATCATGATACATTCCTCTGCTAATGCATTAGCATTTTCCAGTGCATATTTAAAAATTTTTTTATTTGGTTTTTTAACTCCAACTTGCTCAGACGTAATGACATTTTCAAAAAAATTATTTAATAATGATGCTTTTAATTTAATATGCTGAACTTCATTAAATCCATTAGTAATAATATGCAGTTTATATTTTTTAAAAAGATAGTTAAGGACTTCAACTGTATTTGGAAAAAGTCCAGTCTTTAAAGGTGATTTTTCAATATATGTCCTTCCAATTGATTTACCTAAGTTAGAATCTTGTATATTAAATTCGTTTAATGCTAAAGCAAAGCGAGAATCTCTTAAATATTCTTTTGAAATTTTATTATCTCTATACAAATCCCATAATTTATTGTTGTGGTACTTATATTTATCTATAAATAAGTTAACACTACTCACACCGAGTTTTGATAAATTGAAATCGTTAAAAATTTCTGTTAATGTAACAATAGAATTTTTTTCAAAATCCCATAGAGTTCTATCTAAATCAAAAAAAATATGTTTTATTGTCATGTATTTATAAAAGTATAAAAAAAGGACTCAATTGAGTCCTTTTATGTATTTATAAAATTAATTTATCTATTTTGATAATTCAGAAACGTGTTTTGTAAGTTTTGATTTTAAGTTAGATGCCTTATTTTTATGTATTACGTTCTTTTTTGCTAACTTATCTAACATAGATGAAACTTTAGGTAATAGAGCTAATCCGTCCTTCTTTTTGGTTGTTTCCTTGAGCTTTTTTACAGCATTTCTTGTTGTTTTGTGCTGATATTTATTAAGTAACCTATTAGTTTCTGATTGTCTGATTCTTTTAATTGCCGACTTATGATTTGCCATAATTATAATTTTTTGTACCCCGACGGGGAATCGAACCCCGGTTACCAGGATGAAAACCTGGCGTCCTAACCACTAGACGACCGGGGCCTGTCTATTTTAAAAATTTAGGTTGCAAATTTATAATTTTTTTAAGTTTTTGCAAGAATTTATTCATTATTTGTCTCAAAAGAAAATTTATAGCCTAACCTTTTAGAAGTTTTTATTTTTTGATTACTATTCATATCTAAGATTTGATGCACATAAATTTCACGTACTCTATTAAATTCTGGCACAACTAGATCATCATTTAAAGCATGTATCATTAAAACATCAATAATTTTATTTAAATACTCATTATTTATTTTTTGTTTCAAAAAATCATTAAATAAGTAACCTATCTCTTGATCTCCTTCAACAAAAAATTGCAAATCTTTGTTTATAAAAATTCTTGAAATGAGAAAACCTGAATCATTTATTCTATTATACTTTAAGGAATCAGATAAAAAGTTATAAACATGAATAACACCAAAAAAGGATCTAAGAGGATCTTCTTTAATATATTTTGTTTTACAAAGAGAATGATTATTTGGTAACGTAAAAATATTTGAATGCATGTGAAATAACAATGTTTCACCAGAAAATTTAATTTGTGCTTCAAATTTTCCTTTACTTGAAAATGAAACCTCAATATTTTTGTCTTTTTCTTTTATTTCTTTAAAAATTCTATTTGCTTTTTGTTCAAGAACTTTTTGTAAATCAATAAATATTTCTTGAGTTTTTCTATAAACATCTTGCTTTGTTGATGCCTTTTCGTTTAAAATATTAATAATATCTTTTTCCATTTAGTATGATTTTGCAAAGATTACTCGCCTTTCTGATTTCTTGCCACTAAACAAACAATATCCTTGCTCATCAGCTGAATCAAGTGGTATGCATCTAATCGTTGCTTTTGTTTTTTGCTTAATTAAATTTTCTGTTTCAGATGTACCATCCCAGTGAGCATAAACAAAACCTCCTTTTTCAATTTGATCGATAAAATCTTCTTTGGTATCTACATAAAATGAATTTTTTTCTCTGAAACTTAGTGCTTTATTAAATAAATTTTTCTGTATATCTTCTAAAATTTCATTCACCTTATTATCAATATTAGAAATGTTATATGTTATTTTTTCAAGATTATCTCTTCTTGCCAATTCTATGGTACTATTTTCGATATCACGTGAACCCAAAACTAATCTAATAGGAACACCTTTTAGTTCGTACTCTGCAAATTTCCAGCCAGGCTTGTGTGTATCTCTATTATCATATTTTACTGAAATACCAATTTTTTCTAATCTTAACTTTACATCATTAGCAACTTTATTTATCTTATTTAATTCTTTATCTGTTTTATAAATTGGAACTATAACTACTTGAAAAGGAGCAAGATTTGGCGGTAAAACCAAGCCCCTATCATCTGAATGTGTCATTATCAAGGCTCCAATTAAACGCGTCGAAACTCCCCAAGAGGTTGACCAAACATACTCCTGTTTTCCCTCCTTAGTAGTAAATTTAACATCAAATGCTTTAGCAAAATTTTGAGCTAAAAAATGTGAAGTTCCAGCTTGTAAAGATTTTCCATCCTGCATAAGTGCCTCTATAGTATAAGTTTGATCAGCACCTGCAAACCTCTCAGAAGCAGTTTTTATTCCCATTACCACGGGCATTGCCATAAAATCTTGAGCAAATTTTGAATATACCTTTATCATTTTTTCAGTTTCCTCAATAGCTTCACTTTTAGTTGCATGCGCAGTGTGTCCTTCCTGCCATAAAAATTCAGCTGTTCTTAAAAACAATCTTGTTCTCATTTCCCACCTTACAACATTAGCCCACTGATTGATTAATAATGGTAAATCTCTGTAAGACTGAATCCACTTTCTGTAAGTATCCCAAATTATTGTTTCTGATGTTGGTCTCACAATAAGTTCTTCTTCAAGTTTAGCATTTTCATCAACAACAATACTATTATCTTTTTCAGAATTTTTAAGACGATAATGAGTTATTACAGCGCACTCTTTAGCAAATCCATCGACATGTGCTGCTTCTTTAGAAAAGTATGATTTTGGAATGAAAAGTGGAAAATAGGCGTTAACATGACCTGTTTGCTTGAACATCTTATCTAGTTCAGATTGCATTTTTTCCCATATAGCATAACCATAAGGTTTAATGACCATACATCCTCGAACGCCTGAGCTTTCAGCTAAGTCTGCACCTTGAACAATGTCATTATACCATTGAGAATAATCTTTATTTCTAGGGGTTATTTTTTTTGCCATTTTATTTTAAAAAATGTAATTTTGTTTAATAGTTGTTCGTTATTATGGTGTGAACTTAATTTAATTACTAAACAAAACTAAGAAATTATATGTTGAGATCTCTTATTATACTTAAAAAAAATAATGTTTTATACATTCTTCTTTTTCTGTTATCTTCTTGTGCAATTACCAATGATTCAACATATGTAGATCCAAATTACTTAACACCAAGCGAGTTTAAGACTTACTCTGAATTACAAGAATCTAAAATTTATTCATTAATAGAAGATACTACAGTTGATAAAAATATTAATGAAATGAATGAGGACGAATATTACAATGATTATTCTTACAGAATAAGAAGGTTTCATCAACCTCTCTATAACTACAACTATTTTGGAGGAATCTATTATGGATATAACGATCCTTTTTATTTTGGAAACAATAGCTACTTTCATTATAACTATCATGGATTAAGTTATTATCATAATTGGCATAATAATTATCATTATGGATGGCATCATCATTATGATCCATACCACTATTGGTACTCTCCTTATTATTTTGGGAATTACTATTCTCACCATACATATTCTTATATAAACAACCAAACCAACAACAATAAAGGAAGAAATTATCCAAGTGGAAAAAGAATTTCATTGAATAAAAAAAATCAAGTTAATTTCAACAATAATATTTACAGAAATAATCAGTATAGCAATAAAAAATTTGATGATAAAAATTTTAGATCAAATGAAAATTTAAATAATAGATATAATTCTAGATCGAATTTTAAATCAAACTCTAGATCAAATTTTAAATCAAACTCCAGATCAAATTTTAAATCAAACTCTAGATCAAATTTTAAATCAAATTCAAGATCTAAAAGCAGAAGTAACAACAAGATAAATTCTAGGCCTTAATTTATATGAAGAAAATATTTTTAATTGTTTTAATTTTAAACTCACTATCAGTTTTTGCTCAAAGCGAAATAGATGCCTTAAGGTATTCGAAAGATGGAGTTTTTGGGACTGCTAAATTTACTTCAATGGGAGGTTCATTTGGAGCATTAGGAGGAGATTTTTCAAATTTACATTTTAATCCTGCTGGATTAGGACTATATCAAAATTCTGAAATTTTTATTAGTCCTAGCATGCATTTAAATAAAGTAAAATCTTATTATACTCAAAAAATCGAATCAGAAAAAGTAGATTTATCAATCTCAAATTTAGGAATAATATTTTCAAGTCCAATTAAAAATAAAAATTGGAATAGAATTAATTTTGGAATTGGGGTAAGTACTTTAAACACATACGATCAAGACATTACCATTCAAGGTCAAAACAAATTTAATTCTCTAGCAGATAAAATTTTAGATTTAGCTAATGGTAATTATATCAATGAGTTAGACGATTTTTATGCATATCCTGGATTTATGACGTACTTAATAGACACTACTTTTGGAGTAGGTGATAATGGTCAATATTTTTTAAATATTAATAATACTACCAACAAAACCCAAAGAAAAATAATTTCATCTAGGGGAAATAAAAATGAGTTGGTATTTTCTTTTGCAAGTTCAATGAACGACAAATTCTACATAGGAACTACTTTTGGTTTTCCTGTAATTAATTATAATGAGAGTTCTAAATACAGTGAATTTGATTTTGATGAAAGTCAAAATGCCTTAGAATCTTATGACTTAAAAGAAAATCTTTCAGTCTACGGACAAGGTATTAATCTAAAATTAGGAATGATAGCCAGAGTAAATCAATATACAAATTTAGGTTTATCTCTCCAATCTCCAACTCTTTTTAATATCGAAGAAACCTTTTATACTGAAATAGTTACATATACTGATTCCAACAGGTATAATTGGAATTCTCCATATAACTATTTTGAATACGAATTGCTTACTCCTGCAAAAATAATTTTTAGTGGTTCAACAAGAATTAAAAATATATTGTTATTGAATGCTGATTTTGAAATTATAAATTACTCTTATGCAAGTCTATCAAGTAAAAATGCAGAATTTATAAATGAAAATAATTCCATTGACTCACTATTTGTTCAGAGCCAAAATATTCGATTAGGTGCAGATTTAGATTTAGGTAAAATATTAAGTGAATTTAAAGGCGTGAAACTAAGGACAGGAATCGCACTTAATGGTAAAATTTATGAAAGTACTAAAGACAACTTCTCTAGTGAAAATTATTCATTTGGAATAGGAACAAATAATAATTTTTATTTTCTTGACCTTGCATATGTACTTCACAAAAGTAAAGATTCTCATAATTTGTATAGTGAAGATCTTATCAGTCCAGTTAATTTAGTTAACACAAATCACAGTATAATATTTACTCTTGGATTTAGATATTAGCAATTCTTTTTAAGCCCTCTTTCGCTCGCTTTCTAATAGATTTTTCATAGTCATAAGATTTGTATTTAAGACATTTAGTAAAAAATACTTTTGAATTATCATAATCTTTTTCAAGTTCATATATTAATGCAATTTGTAAAGCTGACATTGGCCGAAAATGTGTTGAGGCATTAGATTTACTGGCAATAGATTTTTTAAATAGACTAACAATTTCATTATTAGAACTTTCTAACTTTTGAAGTATTCTTGCTTTTCTATACCAGTATTCACTTATCATATTAACATTTGAAAAAAAATTACTCTCGATATCAATTTTACTCAACTCATCTAATGCTCTATGATAATATGCGCCATCATATAAAAATCGTGCTCGCAATAAAAACTTATTGTATGAAGAAAGATTAGTTGAATACTTAAGAGCTATTTTATCTTTATTGCTAAATGTATTTCCGTAATCTCTTAAATTTACTATAAAATTATTCATTTTATTTTCATTATTATTCAAGTATTCAATGCTAGCTAAATGAAAATATGCAGATTTAATAAAATTACGTCCTCTGAAATTATTTACAAAGAATTCAAAATAGTGTTTTGCTTTAGAAAGTTCCAAATTATATAAATATGAAAGCGCATGTAAATAGTCTAAATAATAAAAGGGTATACTATTGTTTTTTGGTCTATTATTTAACACATCAATACATAAATTGTTATTTCCAAGTTTCTTTAAGATTAAAACAGTAGTATAATTCAACAAAAGATTTGTTTTATAATTATCACCTATTTTATCTAAATAAAAAGTTAGCTGTTGCTTATTATTTGTAAATTTTGATTGAAATATAGTCATGAAAAATAAAATTTCGGTATGAAAAATACTTAAGGAATCGTCTTTTAAAATATTTTCAATCTGTAAAATAGAACTATGAACATCAAAATCTGAAAAAAATAAATCAAGTGTCCAACTATAGTCTTCTGGAACATTAGAAAGTAAAATTTTAATTAAACTAATACATTTATCGTTTAATACAAATTCTGGATACATTTTCTTGTTTTCTAACAAATAATTATAAGATGTAACTATATCAAATACAGCTTTTGTATAATTTTTAAATTTAATATGGCAATATGCAGACTGAAGATGAATTTCAGCTTTGGTATATAAGAAATATGGTGATGTGTTTTCTTTAATTTTTCCAAGAAGATCTAATCGAATACTTTTATTTAAATTTAATTGTCGATAATATTTTTTTTGATCAAAGACAAATACTTTAAAAACATCAATATAGTTTTCATGAAGTAGAGTTATTTTATTATCTAATTTTTTTTCAATTTCAATTTTGCTAATAGCATTATCAAAATCTAAATTAATGATTGAAATATATGCATCCTGCATATTTTTGTTCATATCAAAAGATGCAACAGAATTTATACAACTTAAAAAGAAAATTAATAAAAATTTGAATTTCACAATAAAAAAAAGGGCTTCAGAGCCCTTTTTAGTTAAGTTATTATTCCTCAAATGTCTTTGAATCTATCATAATTCGCCCACAATGTTCACACACTATTACTTTTTTATGTAGTTTGATATCTAATTGTCTTTGAGGTGGTATTTGACTAAAACATCCTCCACATGCATCTCTTTCAACAGAGACGACAGCTAATCCATTAGAAACTTTACTCCTAATCCTTTTATATCCATCTAAAAGTCTTCCATCAATTAATTTTTCTGCTTTCTTTAATTTTTTTAGCAGCGCATTTTCCTCTTTCTCAGTATCTTTAATAATAGAATCAAGTTCATTATTTTTTAAATCTAGCTCTGATTGCTTTTCATCAATTTGTGCTTGACAAGCATCAATTATCTCTTTTTTATGTAATACTTTTGCTTTATTTTCTTTTTGTTTTTTTTCTGATAACTCTATTTCTAAATTCTGAAATTCAATTTCTTTAGTTAATGAATTAAATTCTCTATTATTTTTGATATTCTTCAGTTGTTTTTCATATTTTTTAATAAGCTCACTAGCAAGAGATACAGTATTTTTATTTTCAACTATACCTTCATTTATTTTAGAAAGTTCCAAATTAAATTTTTCTAGTCTAGTTTTCAATCCTGAAATAGTATCATTTAAATCTTCAATTTCTAGTGGAAGCTCTCCTCTAATAATTCTAATTTTATCAATTGAACTATCAATTTTTTGCAATTCATAAAGGGCTTTTAGCTTATCTTCAACTGATATAGTAATAGTTTTAGTGTTTTTTGCCATTATAGGTAATTTATTGGATTTGTATTAACTTTTGATAATAGGATCGCAAACTTAGTGAATTTTTTTGTAAGGTAATCATAAACTAGGTTCTTTGTAAACTGTTCACTTTCATAGTGACCAATATCAGCCAATATAATTTTATTATCAATATCAAAAAACTGATGATATTTTATATCGGAAGTTATAAAAATATCAGCATTAGAATAAATAGCCTCGTCTATCAAAAAAGAACCACTACCTCCACACAGTGCTATCTTTTTAATCTTTTTCATGCTTATATGTGTATGCCTGACTAGATCTAAATTCATGATTTTTTTAAGTTGTTTTAAAAATAAAATACTGTCAACTGGCTCATCTAATTCACCAACTAAACCAGAGCCAATAGACTGTATTTTATTATCTAAAATATATATTTGATATGCTATTTCTTCATAAGGATGATTTTCTTTTAGTGTTTGGAGAATTTTATTTTTTTTATCTTTTAAAAAGACTAATTCAACTTTATCTTCTTCAGAACTATATAACTTACCTTTCATACCTTTATATGGGTTTGAATTTTCTAGAGGCTTAAATGTTCCTACGCCACTGCTTTTAAAACTACAATTATTATAATTTCCTATTGCTCCTGCCCCAACTGAACACAATTTTTCTATTAAATCAGTAGTACTTTCTTTTGGACAATAAAAAATTAATTGACGTAAACATTCATTTTTACTACTTAAAACTCTACAGTTTTTTAATTTTAGTCTTTTTGCAATTTCTGAATTAACTCCATTAATTATATTATCTAAATTAGTATGAATTGAATATATTGCTATATTATTTTTTATTGCCTTGATTACTAATTTATCCGTTAAACTATCATTATTTATTTTTTTTAATCCCTTAAAAATAATTGGATGATGAGCAATTAATAAATTACATTTATTATTTATTGCTTCATCAAGAACTTTATCATTACAATCAAGAGTGATAAGTACTCCTTTTACTTCCATATTAAAATCTCCAATTATTAAACCAGAATTATCATAGTCTTCTTGCAATGTTAATGGTGCTAACTGTTCTAAATAATTTGTAAAATCTTTTACCTTCATTTTTCAAAAATACAAAACTCTTTTATTACAAAAAACTATATTTGTAATATGAGATATATATTATATCCATTTTCAATAATTTATAGCTTAGTTATTAAAATAAGAAACTGGCTTTATGATGTCAACATTTTAAAAGAAAAAAAATTTACCATCCCAATTATTTGCGTTGGTAATTTAGCGGTTGGGGGAACAGGAAAAACTCCGCAAGTAGATTACTTAATAAATTTATTGAAAAAAAAATATAAGATTGTATTATTAAGTAGAGGCTACAAAAGGAAAAAATCTGGATTCTTGTACGTTAATGAAAATGACCATGCAAAAAATTATGGTGATGAACCTTTTCTAATTAAAGAAAAACACCCTGAGATAATTGTTGCGGTTAATAATAACAGAAAAAAAGGAATTCAAAAAATATTAGTTGACTATCCTAAAACAGAAGTCATAATTTTAGATGATGGTTTTCAACATAGAAAAATAAAGGCGGGGTTAAATATTTTACTTACAGAATACGACTATCCTTTCTTTAGTGATTTTATGCTTCCATTTGGCACATTAAGAGATAATAAAAAATCATACAAGAGAGCAGATATAATTATTGCAACTAAATGTCCAACAATTATAAATAGAAGAAAATTTACAGAAAAAATAAATTTACAAATTAATCAAGAAATCTATTTTTCAAACATTAAGTATAATAGTTGGTATTGTGCATTTGGCAAAAATAAAATCAAAGATTTTAACAAGTATAATATTTTACTTGTGACTGGTATTGCAAAGACGTATCAATTTATAAAATATTTAAAATCAAATATTGTATTCAAACATTTGAAATTCTCAGATCATCACACCTATTCAGAAAATGATATAAAATTAATAATTGATACATATTGCAGTATTTTAGACGAAAATAAATTAATTTTAACAACTGAAAAAGATTTTGTAAAGCTAAAATCATTTAGTTGTTTATTTAAGGAGATTAATTTATATGTATGCCCTATCGAAATAAATATTAATGAAAGCTCAAAATTTTATAATAAAATAATCAACTATGTTAAAACAAATCAAAGAAACCGTTGAGTATTTAAAAAGTGTAACAGATACAACACCAGAGATTGGAATAATTTTAGGAACTGGTTTGGGAGGTTTAGTTAGTGAAATTGATATTAAATTTTCAATTCCTTATTCTGACATACCAAACTTTAAATCTTCAACTGTTGAAGGGCACTCTGGAAGATTAATTATTGGGAAATTAAGTGGGAAAAATATTATTGCGATGCAAGGTAGATTTCATTTTTATGAAGGATATGAAATAAAAGAAGTAGTATTTCCTGTAAGAGTTATGAAGTTTTTAGGTGTTTCCAAGTTAATTGTTTCAAATGCAAGTGGAGGTGTAAACCCAAATTTTGAAATTGGTGATATAATGATACTAACTGATCACATTAATTTAATACCAAATCCTCTAATTGGAGAAAATATCAATGAACTCGGTGTTAGATTTCCAGATATGAGCGAACCTTATTGTAGTGAAATGATCAATTATGTTGACGACATTGTAAAAACAAATAATTTGCATGTTCAAAAAGGTGTGTATGTTGCTGTAACAGGACCGACATTAGAAACTCCTGCAGAATATAAATATTTTAGATTCATTGGAGGAGATACTGTAGGCATGTCAACAGTACCTGAAGTTATAACAGCAAGGCACATGGGAATTCCTTGCTTTGCAATTTCTGTTATAACTGATCTTGGTGTACCAGGAAAAATTAAAAAAGTTACTCACGAAGATGTACAATTAGCTGCTGAAAAATCTGAGCCAAAACTAACTTTTATAGTTAAAGAACTCATAAAAAAAATATAATGAAACAGAATTTAGTTTTAATTACTTTCGTAATGATAACATCATCAATTTTCTCTCAACAAATTGCTAACGAAATCTATAATTGGGACGACCCTTCTATTGTAGGTTCAACTGCTTATGATAATGCATATAATGAATGCTGGGGTGTAACTATAAATAATCATGAAATTGCAATAATTGGGTCAACCGAAGGAACACATTTTTTTGATATCACAAATACTAACAATATTTCAGAAGTAGCATTTGTTGAAGGAGCATACACTGGACCTGGAGTTATTCATCGAGATTATCATGATTATAAAGGTTATTTATATGCGGTTTGTGATGAAGGAAGCAGTAGTACATTACAAATTATTGACATAAGTAATCTGCCAATCTCCGTTAATGTAGTATATGACTCTAATAACTTATTTTCTAAAGCACATAATATTTTTATTGATACTGCAACAGCAAAATTATACTCTTGCGCATCAACAAATTATGCCATGGATATTTATGATTTAACAAATCCTACTAACCCTGCACTCATATATTCTTACGATGATGTAGGACATGTTCATGATACTTATGTAAAAAACGATACAGCATACCTAAATTGTGGATATGATGGATTTAAGATTGTAGATTTTAATAATTCAAATATAGCATCTAACAACAATCATGTAGAATTAGCATCATTAACTTCATATCCAGATGCTGGCTACAACCACTCTGGGTGGTTAAATGATGATGGAACAATATACGTTATGATGGATGAAAATCATGGTTACGATGTTAAAATTCTTGATGTTTCCGATTTTAATAATATTAGTGTTATTTCTACTTTTAACTCAAATGTAAATTCACAATCCATGGCACATAATGGAATTATCAAAAATAATATGTTGTTTATTGCTTATTATCACGATGGTCTTAGAGTGTTTGACATTTCAAACCCATTTAATCCAATTCAAACATGGATGTATGATACTTATTCACCAAATTCACACGCATCATATAAAGGAGCTTGGGGAGTATATCCATATTTTCAGTCTGAAAATATTGTAGTTTCAGACATGCAAACAGGCTTGTATGTTTTAAAATTAGATAATAATACAATTGTTTCAGAAAATAATATCAAAAAAATTATTTATCCAAATCCAATTAATGAATATTTTAGTATTCAATCAGAAATAAATACTTTTGAATTGTTTGATGTTACACAAAACAAGGTGATGCAGAAAAAAATTAATGGACAGCAAGTTACAATTGATAGAAAAAATATTAAAAGTGGAGTATATTTTTACAAAATTAAAAATATCGATAATTCGATAGAATATGGAAAACTAATATTCAATTAGTATGTCAAATAAAAATAAATATGAAGCTATAATTGGACTAGAGGTACATGCGCAATTAATAACTCAAACTAAAGCTTATTCTTCTGATAGGAATTTATATGGGGAAGCTCCAAACAGTCTAACATCCATTATTTCTCTAGCTCATCCCGGAACTTTACCAAAGGTAAACGATGAAGTTATCAATCATGCAATTAAACTTGGACTTGCAGTGGGAGCAAAAATTAGAAATTATAATCAATATGCAAGAAAAAATTACTTTTATGCAGACTTACCTAAAGGATATCAAATTACTCAAGATAAAACACCAATTTGTTCAGGAGGAAAAATTAAAATCAAAACTGATAAAATTGAAAAAGATATTAACATCACAAGAATTCATATGGAAGAAGATGCAGGCAAAAGTATTCATGATTTAGATCCCTATGATTCATTGATAGATTTAAATAGAGCTGGTGTACCATTACTAGAAATTGTATCTGAACCAGAAATTTCAAGTGCAGATGAAGCGTATGCCTATTTAAATAAAATTAGAACATTAGTTAGATATCTTGAAATCTGTGATGGAAATATGGAGGAAGGAAGTCTAAGATGTGATGCAAACATATCAGTAAGGAAAAAAGGTGATAAAAAATTTGGTACGAAAGTTGAAGTCAAAAATATGAACTCGTCAACTAATGTTAAAAAAGCAATTGATTACGAAATCAAGCGGCAAATTAAATTATTAGAAAGTGGTAATAGTGTTGTTCATGAAACAAGAAATTACAGTGCTTTAAAAAATATAACATTAAGTTTAAGACATAAAGAAAAAGCTAATGATTACAGGTATTTTCCTGAACCGGATCTTCCACCAATAAATATTAGTGAAGAACATATTTATAAAATACAAAATTGCTTACCTCCTCTTCCAGATTTTCTTTATAAAAAATTTACAGAAAAATATAAATTATCAAGATACGATGCAGATATTTTAATTGAAGATAAAAACATTGCATTGTACTTTGATAAAATATGCGACCATACAAATAGTTATAAAATATGTGCAAATTTAGTTATTGGTTGTATAAAATCATATCTTAATGAACATGCACTGAATATTCTAGAAATTAAAACGAAAGCCGAAGATATTGCAGAATTAATTGATCTAATAGAAAGTAACAAAATAAGTAATACAGCAGCCACAAATACTATATTGCCTAATATGCTATCAAATAATTTATCCGCAAATTATATAGCCAATAAACATAATCTTATTCAAGAAAGCAATGAAGATGTTCTTCATCATTACATAAGACAAGCTATTGAAAAATACCCAGATAAAGTACAAGAATATAAAAATGGAAAAAAAGGTCTAATTGGTCTATTTATGGGAGAAGTTATGAAATTATCAAAAGGAAAAGCTGATCCTAAGCTTGCAAACACTCTATTAAAAAATATACTTGAAAAATAACTTGAAAAATAAAATATATTTTGCTTCTGATTTTCATTTAGAAAATACAGAATTAAAAAAATCTCAAGCAAAAGAAAAAAAAATTATTGCTTGGCTAAACAAAATAAAAAATGATGCAAAAAAAATATATTTAATAGGAGATATATTTGACTTTTGGTTTGAATATAAATATGTTGTTCCCAAAGGATATATTAGAATGTTTGCAAAATTAGCTGAACTTACTGAAGACGGAACTGAAATACATTTTTTCACAGGAAATCATGACATGTGGGTCAAAAATTATTTTTTCGAAGAATTAGGTGTGATAATTCACAGAAAAGAAAAAATAATTAATGAACACGATAAAAAAATTTTTATAGGGCATGGGGATGGTCTTGGTAAAGGAGACTTTAAATATAAAATTCTTAAGATACTTTTTTCTTCAAAACTATTAGTGTGGGGATTTTCTGTACTTCCAGTAAATTTTTCTTTCAAAATCGCTAATCTTTGGAGTTCATTCAGTAGAAAAAAACAAAAAAACAATAAAGAGTATGTTAATATACTATTGGAGTTTTCTAAAAATTATCAAAAGACTACCAAGTTAGATTATTATATTTTTGGACATCATCACAATCCAGAAAAAATCAGAATTGATAAAAAATCATACTATATTAATACCGGAGACTGGATAAAAAATTTCAGTTATGCTGTTATGGAAAATGGAAATATAGAACTAAAAAAAGTTAAATAAAGTATATTATAACAATTACTCCTTAACTAATTTTTTAGTTGTTATAACATCACCATTTGATATTACATTTACAAAATAAACTCCTTTATCTGTAACAATTTCTGAACTTAAATCTATTACAAAACTGTTATTACTGACTTTTCCGTTGAATAGCAATTTTATGTCTTGACCTAATACGTTTGTTAGTCTAACTTGCACATCTGTATCTTTTAAATTTTCTAAAATAATACTACTTGATCCATTTGTTGGATTTGGATAAATAGATATTTTTGAACTTAAAGATACATTTTGATCAAATAACAAATCATTTTGTTCACCAATTTTTATATCATCTAAATAAAAATTATTTCCTGAACCTTTTACTACATATTCAAACTTAAATTTAACATTATCGCTAGATAACTGATTTTTTGTAATAACTGTATCTCTCCAATCACTTGATCTAGGCAGGTAATCTCCACTGTGTAATTGTGAATTTGCAGTTCCATACTGAATAACAGTATCTACACAAGAAGAGTGATTTAAATTAGTTGAGTATGTACCATTTGATAGTAAACATACAGCCTTATCGCTAGGTTCTAGCTCAACTAAAGGAAGCCAATCTTCTCCGCAATTGACAGAGTAATGAACGTTAAGTATATTTACTGGAAAAGTATTAACAGCCGCACCTGACCAACTAAACTTAATAGCAGGTGTATTAAAATTTGATAAATCATATGCTTTGGAAACAATACTNTGTCTTTTCCAAGTAGATTGNTCCGATGATATNTATCCTNCACCTCCCTGTGCNTTTATTTTTAAGGAAGCTGTNCCATTATTTGCNANTCCATCATATACATCCCAGCTAGGTTCNTCTTGAACATTAAATGACCATGGTAAAATATCTATATTTGGAACATCTAAACTCCAATCACTATCAATCCCATCTTCAAAACTATATGCACTAGTTGGTGGTTCACCATTATTATTTCCACTTCCTACTTTAAAAAAACTTTCTTTAACTTCAACTGAGGTACAAGAGTTTGTATAAGATGCAACATACTCTGTTTCTAACAACGTTCCTCTAAAATATGAAGAATCTTGCATATCATAATACACACCCATACTATCAATAATAATTTCTTGAATATTAATTGCACCCATATCTGCTAATTCATCATAAGTTGAAGCTTGAACTATTTTTTCAACCTCATCTTCGTTTATAGTTGCTATGTCAGCATCAGGAATCAATGATAAATCTGATGTTCTTACTGTTGTCACCTCAGTGTAGTTTACAGTTAAAGATACATCATAATCACCAGNTTCTGGGTATTCATAAAATATAAAGTTATCGCCAGTNCTATTAGTTTCNCCGTTACCAAAATCCCAAACAAAAGATGNTACATTACCTAAACCAAANTGGTTTTTATTTCCTTTCAAATAAATTCTTTCTCCAAGACAAACTACTGGGGAAGTTCCNTTGGAAAATGTAAAACTAGCCACTTGTGTACATGTAGGAGGTCTACTTAGCTTACCATCCTCATTAGCTAATANGCCTGTTTTTTCTAAGTTTTTTTCTGACCATAAATATTGACGATATCCTGGNTCTACTCCATCCCCTTCTAGNACAGTATTCATTAAATCATTCTGTCCTTTNGTAAACATGGTAACATCAGCATCATCTGAATAGTCCATGTAATTAACAAACATTTCACCTGCCCAATTTAAAGAATCAGCAATACATCCCTGNTTCTGNAGACCTACATGGTATGGANAATCATTTANATCTACTCCATAATTAGGNGCTCTGGCTGGNGGTGTATCACCAATATTATCGTTACCACAGTCCTGATCTCCCCAAACATGTCTCAGTCCTAACCAATGGCCAACCTCATGTGTTAGTGTACCACCACTAACCATTTGACTAGAGAGTAAAACAACTCCATCGGTTGACATAGAACCTGAAAAAGGAAATTGAGCAAATCCAAGTAAAGTGTTTCCATCATCTTGTGGAAGAAATTTTTTAAGAGTCCAAATGTTAAAGTATTCATATGAATTCCAATAACTTAATGCTTTAACAGCGTTTCTAGGTGAAGGCTCATATGTTTTTGATGAAAAAACTCTATTTATTCCAGTAGTTGGATTACCATTTGGATCTTTCTTAGCTAATCTAAATTCAACGTTTAAATCTCCTCTAAAAGCCGCAAAAATATCAGGTGTCCTAGAAAGGAAATTATCTGCTTGTCCATTAATGTTATTATTTAAAATATCAAGTGCATTTTGGATTTGTTCATTTGTAATATTACCTCCATGCTGATCATCATATATAACATGNACAACTACAGGAATAATTTTTTTTGTATTTGTAGATCTTTGATTTAAATTATTTAAAATCGGAAGACGATTAATAATATTTCTATGTTCTCTATCTAGCTGTTTATTTTTATCTTCAATAGATTTATAAAATTCAGGATATTTTTTTTTGTCATCTTCCAAATAGCCAGGATAAGTTCCACAAACGTTTTGTTGGGAATAAGNGTAACTGAATGAAAAAATAAAAGCAAGTACGAGGAATAGAAATCTTTTAATCATATTATATCTTTTTGAAGGAAACAAATATAATTAATTATAGTTGTTATTGAAAAAAAAAATAAAAAATAAATTATGANNGAATTAACATTAAATAAATNTTACAAAATATGCTTTTCAGCATGATATGATGATCGAACTAANGGTCCNCTTTCNACATGTCTAAAACCTTTACTCAATCCGATGGTTTCGTACTCTTTAAATTGCTCAGGAGTAATAAAATTTTCTACTGGCAAATGTTTTTTTGTTGGTTGAAGATATTGTCCAAGAGTCATTACTGAAACACCAACCTTTCTTAAATCATCCATNGTTTCTAATACCTCTTCCTTAGTTTCTCCAAGTCCCAACATTATGCCTGATTTTGTTCTAATCCCTGCTTTTGAAAGACATTCCAGTGTAAATAGACTTCTATCATATTTAGCCTGAATTCTAACTTGCTTGGTTAATCTTCTAACTGTTTCTAAATTNTGTGATACAACTTCAGGAGCAACATTAATAATCTCTTGAATGTCTTTTTCTTTTCCCTTAAAATCTGGTATTAAGGTTTCAATTGTTGTATTAGGGTTTTTTCTCCTTATTTGATTGATTGTTTCAACCCATATACTAGCACCGCCATCTTTAAGATCATCTCTGTCAACAGAAGTAATTACTGCATGTTTGACCTTCATTATTTTGATTGAATTNGCTATCTTAAGNGGTTCAAAAATATCAACTTCTANAGGTCTNCCNGTTTTNACATTACAAAAACCACANGATCTTGTACAAATATTACCTAAAATCATGAAAGTAGCAGTTCCCGCTCCCCAACATTCCCCCATNTTNGGACAATTACCACTNTCACAAATAGTATGTAATTTATTTTCTTTAGTTAAAGTNCTGACCTTTTTNTAAGCTTCACCAGTAGGAAGCTTAACTCTCAACCAAGATGGCTTTCTTTGTTTTTCAATCACTTGCATCAAAAACTATTTTGAATTAATTGACGAGGTTACACCTTCACACGGCTCTTTATATATTCCACATGATGATAAAAAAAGGGAAAAACAAAGAATTAGTAGTATTGACTTAAACAATTTCATATTTTTTTTTACAAAAATACATATTAATAATTACAATATTAAATAATTATAAGAACTGTTTATATATTTGCTAAATATATGAACAAGGAAATATATTCTATTAATAACGGATGGAATTCAGTACTAGAGAAAGAAGTAAATCAACAATATTTCTGTAAACTTTCAGATTATCTAAAAAAAATTCGTGAAAAAAAAATAATTTTTCCAAAAATTGAAGATGTTTTTAGTGCCTTTAAATTATGTAATTATCANAAACTTAAAATAGTAATTATTGGTCAAGATCCATACCACAATATAAATCAAGCTAATGGGCTAGCATTTTCTACTAAATCAAAAAAATTACCACCAACACTTGTTAACATATATAAAGAACTAGTAAACGATTTAAAAATTGAATTTCCAAGACACGGAAATTTAGAAAACTGGGCTAAACAAGGTGTTCTNTTAATTAATTCANNACTAACTGTAGANCATAATAAACCTAATTCTCATCANCACATTGGCTGGCAGAAATTCACAGACAATGTAATTTCTTATATTTCAAAAAATAAAAAGGGAATTATTTTTATAATTTGGGGTAATCATGCAAAAAATAAGCTTAAACTGATTGATGAAAGTAAACATCACACTTTAATCGCATCACACCCCTCACCTCTATCTGCATACAGGAGCTTTTTTGGATGCAGACATTTTTCAAAATCTAATACTATCTTAATTAGTCAGAGAAAAAAAACTATTAATTGGCAACTATGAAATTTTCTTTAATTTTTATACTTTTATCTCTCTTAAATAATCCAAATCAACTAATAAATAGTCAAGTAAAGTCTTATCTTGATAAACTCGAAACTGATTTTGATGAAATTTTGTTTGTTTCANTNGATAANCAAAAAATGTATCATTTTAAAAAACAAAAAATNATATCNANATATGTNATNTCTAGCTCCAAATATGGTGTTGGNAATCANAGTGGAAGTAANAAAACTCCAAAAGGATTACATTTTATTAAAAACAAGATTGGTGATAATACNCCAATNAACGGTAAGATGATNGGTAGAAAATTTACTGGTGAAATTGCTAAAATATTTANCGANAAAACTATCAGTGATACTGATGATATTACAANTAGAATACTNTGGTTNTCAGGNNTAGAGNAAGGTNTAAANAAAGGNNAAAACATTGATTCNTTTAAAAGATATATTTATATTCATGGAACTTCAGAAGAGGGAAGACTNGGNATACCATCNTCTCATGGATGTATNAGAATGAAAAATAAAGATGTNATAGATTTGTACAAGAAAGTAGAAGTTGGTACATTGGTGCTCATTTTATAAATAAAAAAACAATGNNANANATCATTCTAATTTTACTAATAATATTAATAATTATTTCAGTAATTAACTTTAANACATCTAAAAATAAACAAGAAAANNATGATAAAGAAAATCTTGAAATATTANAANGNGAANTAATTAAAAAAGAAGAAAAAATAAAAAATTTNGAAGAAGATATCAAAATATTAGATGCTAAAATGATTTCTTTTGAACAAATAAAAACTGAAAAAATACAAGTNTATGAAAAACTTAAAATTACAGAACAAGAGAAAAATAATTTAAAAAATGAAGTAAATAAATTACTTAATAATGAAGAAAGTAGAAATGAAACTTTAAGAAAATCTATTGCGTCTACAAATACTTTACAACAAAATTTGCAAACAGAGATAGCNCGCGTAAATGATGAAAGAGTAGAAAAAGAAAAAGAACTGNAAGAAAAAATGAAAAAAAGTTGGGNAGAACATGAAAAAGATGTTCAAAGATATATTCAGNTGATTTGCAATAATCATNTAATCAAATACATTGGNCAAGAAGATTTTCCACANGCNAGAAACAAACCTGATAATTGCATTGAAATAATGGATCAANTGATANTTTTTGATGCCAAAAGTCCNGCAAATNATGANTTNANTAATTTNCCAAANTATATAAAAGATCAAACTGAGAATCTTAAAAANTATGCNAAACATGAAAATGTNAAAAAAGATNTATTTTTAGTTATTCCCTCAAANACANTATCNGTAATTAATCAATACACATANAATNTNGGAGATTACAATGTTAATATTATCACAAAGGATTCACTTGAGCCAATAATTCTTAGNTTAAAAAANATTGAGGAATACGAATTTGCTGATAAACTTAGTCCTGAAGAAAGAGATAATATTTGTAGAATAATTGGAAAATTTGCACACACAACAAAAAGAAGAATTCAAATCGATCAATTTTTTGCTAATGANTTTTTAGATACTCTAAGTAAAACAGGTNCTTTACTNCCTAGAGAAATATTAGAAAGTGTGATTCAATTTGAAAATGCAGAAAAATTGAATCCTCCNATGGAAAAAAGAAAAAAACAAATACTNACAAAAGATNTAAAAAATCAGTCAGANAAAATAAAAAAAGAAATTGAATTAAGAGAAATACCAGATATTGAAGCAAATATCGAATTTAAAAATAATGAAAAATAAAGAAGCTATTTTTGGAATAAGACCAATCATTGAAGTAATTAAAAGTGGAAAAACAATTGATAAGCTTTTTATCCAAAAAGGGTTACACAATGAATCTTTCGCAATACTATGGAAATTAGTTAGAGAGAATAGAATTAACTATAAGCATGTGCCTGTAGAAAAAATGAATAGGTTGACCAAAAAAAATCATCAAGGTGTTTTTGCTTTTATATCACCAATTGATTTTTATAATATTGAAGATGTAATACCAAATCTTTATGAAGAAGGAAAATCTCCACTTATTTTAATCCTAGATAGAATAACTGATGTTAGAAATTTTGGAGCTATAGCTAGAACAGCAGAATGTTCAAATGTAGATTGTATTATAGTTCCNGAACAAAACTCTGCNGCNATAAACTCAGATGCTATGAAAACCTCATCTGGAGCACTCAATANTATAAAAATTTGCAGAACTTGGAATCTNNAAATGACTCTTCAAATGNTNAAAGATAGTGGAATNCAAATTGTTTCATGTACAGAAAAAACAAATAATAAAATNTANANTGTGAATTACCAAATCCCTACAGCTATTATATTAGGATCNGAAGAAAATGGTATTTCTANTNAATTCTTAAAGNTTAGTGATGAGAAAGTNAAAATACCNANACTNGGNAATATTGAATCGTTAAATGTTTCTGTTGCTTGTGGTGTGATATTGTATGAGATAGTTAGACAAAGACTTNGTTTATGAANTGGTATGAAAAATGGTTTAATACTAAATACTATCANATTTTATATGCNAATAGAGATTATNAAGANGCTAAATTATTTATCANCAATTTAGCTTCNCANCTTAANCTTAAAAAAAATANTAAAATCATTGATATTGCNTGCGGAAATGGAAGACATGCTATCTATTTAAATCNTCTTGGATATGATGTGACAGGAATTGATCTTTCNAAAAAAAANATANAANCAGCTTCNAAATCNTCTAAAAAAAATCTANANTTNTTTGTNCATGATATGCGTAAATTATTTAAACAAAANGAATATGATTTAGCAGTAAATTTATTTACATCTTTTGGTTATTTTGATAAAGANTCTGATAATGAAAAAGCANTACTTTCCATAGCAAACAATGTTAAGNCTGANGGGCTTGTTGTTATAGATTTTATGAACGTNAAAAAAGTTTTAATGAATTTAATAAAATCTGAACTAAAAATTATTGNCGACATAGAGTTTAATATCACAAGAACAATAAAAAATAATAAAATCTTAAAATCNATAAANATTACAGATGGGGAAGAAAAATTATTTTTTAAAGAAGAGGTTAGCATTATAACTTTAGATAATTTTTCAGATTATATCAAAAAAGCTGGATTACAGATTATAGATATTTTTGGTAACTATCATCTTGAATCATTTAATGCTTTGAAATCTGAAAGATTAATATTGGTTTGTAAAAAATAATTTTAAACAATTCTTTAATCTCAGCTTGTTAATAATCANTTTATCTCTTATTTTTGCNNAAANTATAAAAATAAAATTATGTCAGTACTTGTCGGAAAAAAAGCCCCACTATTCTCTTCAAAAGCAATAATTGATGGAGAAAAAATCGTTGAAAATTTTAGTCTTGAACAATTTATTGGTAAAAAAACAGTAGTTCTATTTTTTTATCCAAAAGATTTCACTTTTGTTTGTCCAACTGAACTTTTTGCATTTCAAGAAAAACTAAAAGATTTTAAAGATAGAAATGTTGAGTTAATTGCATGTTCAACTGACAGCGAAGAATCTCATTGGGGTTGGTTACAGGTTGACAAAGATAACGGTGGAATTAAAGGAATTACTTATCCTATTATTGCAGATATTGATAAGACCATTAGCATGAACTATGATGTTTTATTTGGTGATTATGAAGTTGATGAAAATGATAATATGTTTGCAACTGGTCCTATGATTGCATTTCGAGCATTATTTATAATTGATAAAAACGGAATAGTACAACATCAACTTGTTAATCATTTACCTCTAGGAAGAAATGTAGATGAAGCTTTAAGAATTGTTGACGCATTACATCACCACGAAGAAAATGGTGAAGTTTGTCCAGCAAATTGGGAAAANGGTGATGAAGCAATTGAAGAATCTCATGATAGCGTCGCTGCATATTTAGCAAAACAGTAGCTTAATTATTTTTTTGAATTAAAACAGTTGCGTAAGAGGAGACTCCCTCCTCTTTACCAACAAAACCCAATTTTTCAGTTGTTGTGGCTTTTATTGAAATTAGCTCAGCACTAATTCCTAAGCACTCTGATAAAACACCTTTCATCTTTGGAATATACCCACTTAATTTAGGAACTTGTAAACAAATTGTTGAATCAATATTAACTATTGAATAATTTTTATCAACTAATAACTTTACAACATCTTTTAATAATATCTTACTATCAATATTTTTATATTTTGCATCGGTATCAGGAAATATTTTACCAATATCTCCAAGATTAGCAGCTCCTAAAAGAGCATCACAGATAGCATGAATCAAAACATCAGCATCTGAGTGACCNACAGATCCTTTTTTATGAGGAATAATAATACCACCTAANTTAAANTCTAGCCCTTCACTNAGTTGATGTACATCAAAACCGAAACCAATTCTTAAGTTTGTCATTTGATTATATTTCNCCAAAATCAAATAGNAGAGTAAACCTCATTGTGTTTGCAAGTGGATTNGTTACACCTGCATCTCTACTAGTGTTAACTAAATATGAAAAATCTAACTCAAATACATTATACTTAACACCTGATCCAAAAGTAAAGTATTTTCTAGCTCCCTTCGTGTCATGTTCATTAAAGTATCCAGCTCTNATNGCAAATTGNTTGTTGTACCANTATTCAGANCCAATAGAAATATTTATTTCTCTCATTTCTTCCTTAAATCCACCNGGNGCATCATTAAATGATTGAAACATACCACTTACAACAGAAACATTTGGATCCTTACCAGAAATTATTTCCCCATAATTTGGATTATCAANTGGATTNCCTAATGAATCNNTACCNAGATTTGGTCTATTGTCGTATTCAGGAGGTGTAGGCACAAGTAATTTATTTATATCAAAAGCAAAACTTATTTTATTNTAATCATCAATTTCTGTAGAAATTGAGGTTCCTAATCTTAAATTTAAAGGTATAAAATCTCTAACCGCTGTTTCTGTATATGAAATTTTATCTCCCATATTTGACACATTCATTCCAAATGCTAAATCAAAATCTTTCTTATAAATTCTACGTGGAAGAAAATAATAGGCAGCAATATCAGCTGCAAATGTTGATCCTGGCTTTGTTTCAATACCACCAACGCTAGTTCCACCTGTTAAATCAGAATACACCCATCTTCCTGCAATAGCTAACGAAAAAGCATCTGCAAGCTTTCTCGAGTAAGAGCTTCCTAAAGCAAATTCATTAGGTTTGTATTGACCAATCGTATTTCCATCATTATTTGTAAAGGTAATGTCTCCTAACGAAAAATAACGCATTTCTAAACCAAGCACTTCGTTACTTGATAATTTTCTATAACCAGCTAAATACGATAAATTAATATCTGGCACCAATGCTCTTAACCAAGGAACATATGAAATAGAAAAACCCATATCATCTTCTACAAAAGCATATTTTGCTGGATTCCAATGCATGGAGTTTGCATCTGGCTTTGAAGCGACTCCTACATCACCCATAGAACCTGCACGAGAATCTGGTGCTATTAATAGAAAAGGTACAGCTGTAGTAATTGTATTAAGTTGTAGGCTTTGCTGATTACCATCAGAATCATCAAAGTTTTGCGCCTTTGTGTAAAACGAAAAATGTAAAAGGCTTAAAAGTAAAATATAGTGACTAATTTTAATCATCATTAATATTTGTTTGCTAATATAGTTTATTTACATTGTCTAACGTAATTATTTTGGTAATAGTATAACTCTATTAGATTTTGTTATAAATTCACCATCGCTACTACTTATATTTAGCTGAGCAATATAAATACCTGAACTTAAATTTTCTCCATATTTATTTCTAGCACGCCATACTATTGGGCCAATTTGATAACCTGGGTCTGTGTAAGTGTTTGAAACTTGTGCAACCAATACTCCATCAATTGAGTAAATTTTTAAGTTCACATCTAAAGTTTGATTTGATTTATTATGCTGAAAATAAAAATGTGTTTGATCAGAAAATGGATTTGGAAATGAATTGAAATTTTCAATGTAAAGTTCAGAATCAGTAACTGTAAAGTTAATTGATGCTTCAGATGAATTATTAAAAATATCCCAAACTTTTAAAGTTAAAGTATGATCTCCAATTTCTAGATTCTCAAATGGAAACTCAATAACACCTTGTCTATAATTATCGATATTTGATTTATAATATTCATTTAAGACATAAGGATTAGATCTATCCCCATCAAGATAAGCAACAATATCATGCCCTATCCCATTGCCAACTGTATTAATACCACTCTGGTCAAAAATATCAGCTAGCAATAATGGATCTCTATTAGTTATACCTCCGTCAGTAAACGATCTTGTATTCATATATAAAGTAATTTCAGCAGGATCATAATCATAAATTATATTATCAGCAGTTCCTCCAATAATGAAGTCAGAAAAACTACCATTCGCATCAACTGGCGATTCTGCATCAGTTACTGCATAATAACTAATTTTTCCTTTATCATAATTATACGCAATATCTTTTGGAACAATAAATGATAATGAAAAATTTCCATTTGTGACAGAAGCTGAACCTTTGTAAATAATACTATTTTGATCTCTATATGGCATAGGTTCACATGACTGTTGTCCTAGCGTGGTTCTAACAATTTCTTTATCAAATACTGTAACGAAAACCTCACCATTAAAATCATTAACTTTTTGACCATAATTATCCTCAATATATCCCTCAATAAATACTTCTTGAAGAGCTTTAATTGTATCATCAACCAAGCTAGTAACTATATTATGTTCAGGATATGCTAGCTGTAATGCCGGATCACCAAGTAATGTGAAATTTCTATTATTTGTTCCTGATCCACTTAAAACTTTCGTTTCTTTAAATACATCTCCTAATCTTGGATATTGATCTTGATTTTTTTCGAATAAAACATTAATAAATTTATTGTTTAATGTATAATTGGGAGAGGAATAAACTAAACGCGTGGTACTTAATAATGCTATTGCACCTCCATTTTGATTTAACAAAACATATTCTCCTGCTGACACTCTTTCTGGATCATCAAAATATGAAAATTTGCAGGTTGCAGTCATAAAAAGAGGTAAGTAATTATTTTCCCAAGAGTTTATTTGATTAACTTCAAGCACTCTTTCCTGTGTCCATCCTAAAGGTCCTCCATGTCCGGTATAATTAACAAGAAGAGCTCCTTTATTAATCTTATTGTTAATGGCACTTTGAGTTGCAGATGACCTTGGGCCACCTGGAGTAGATTCTTGAAGATAGTTATCTAAATAAATTTTTGATATATTAATTTCATTATACTTATTTGCTATTATGTTAGATAAACTATCAGCTTGAGACATATGAATATTACCGTCACTAGCGTCTCCATCATCAGCAATAAAAACAATATCATTTCTCCACGCACCAAAAGATTGTTTATGATAATACCTCTCAATTTTATCTATCAAATTATTTGCATCTTCTATATTTGAAACTGGTAATCTTCCTATACCAATGTCAATCAAATCATTAACAAATAAACCTTCATTATCATCTAATAATCCAAAATAATCATCAGTAACATAAGTTAGTGTGGGATGTGTTGAATTGTAGGACTGATAAGTAGGAATATAATTGGTGTTATTTGAAATTCTATTTTTATGATCATATGATCCATCACCAAATAATAAAACGTATTTCAATTTTGAGTTAGGTCTTTTATAAAGCATTCTTAAAAAATCTCTTAAAGCTGTAACATCTTGCATGCCAGATGAAAATTCATTATATATTTGTTGTAACTCTACGACTACTGTGTTTAAGTTGCTCTTAGCTTGATGAAAACTTGATAGACGATTTGCTGGTGTAACAAAATTTTCGTGTGTTATTATAACATACTCAACTTCAGATGATAAATTATGTAAATTTTGATTTGATATGTAACCAATTAGGTTTGGTTTTTTGAATGATGACTCAGAAAATGCAATATACTTTCTATGTTTATTTGTGGAATCTTTAAATGTAGTTGTGCCGGACCCAAAATCTGTAACTATTTTTCTAGGGTTGAGAGGGTCAGTGACTTCCCATATCTCAACATTATTGCTACTCTCAAGTTTATATTTAACAACACTTGAACTAATATTTGGATTTCTGAATTCCAACATATTATTGGTGATTTTTAATTTTCTAATGGCGTTGATTTCTATGTAATCTAACCACATTTGAGCTCCATTATCAATGGAGAAATATGATAAATCAAAATTTAAATTATCAGAATTTGAATAGAAAGTACTTTCTGATGTAACCAACTTTGCATACTCAGTAGAGGGAGTCGAGATAATATTTGATATTGATAAATTTTCAATTACAGAATTATTTACTCTTATACTTAAATTTGACGGAACTAAAGATCTTGCAGCAACAGCAGTATTTATTTTCACAGGGTGTTCTGCAACTATATTTTCTAAATTAAAACTAAATGTTTTTGATTCATTTGACATGAATCTATCACCAAACCATAATCTTCCAGAGCTAATTAGATTTTCACTTTCATTTTCATAACATAAATAATCTTGAAATTCGGTTATTTCTTCTGAATGCGTCGATGTTACATGTTTAGAAATGATTTTTTTATTGTCATAACTACTAATGTTAAGAAAATAGTATACTTCATCAGAGTATAGATGTTGATTAAAGCTGTAATTTCCTGATGAAGAATCGTAAAACCAAGTATTTGGCGACTGTCCATAAAATAATAAATAATCATTTTGCTCAAAGATTCCATTATTATTATCATCATAAATTTGTATGGAATTCTCAACTAAATCTTCATGTCGAAAATCAGAGTTTAAATGTGGAAGCATTCCTCCTCCATTACCAAAAATATGAATATTGTCAATATTTATATTTTCTTGAGTAATTCCCAAGTTCAATAAATCATTATAATTAATTTTATATATTCCATTGACACTAGTTGAAAAAGTATACCAATCACCGGAAGACAAAACTGAATTATACTGCGCCTTTATATTAAAACTAAAACAAAAAAAAATATAAAATATAATACCAAATCTCATACTTTGCAAAACTAAGATTTAAACGATAAAAAAAGTGAAATATTACATAAAATTAATACTAGAGTATCATATAATAAATAATTTGTTATTTTTGTGAAATTGAAATTTAGAAAATATTACAATGCGTAGAACTTGGAAATTATTTGTTGGCGTTTTTATATTGTTGTTTATTAGCATGCAAAGTAATGCTCAAGATCCCGCATTTAGTCAATTTTATGCTAATCCTTTATATTTAAATCCTGCATTTACTGGCGCAACACCAAAAGGTTGCCCAAGAGTTAATTTTAACTACAGAGACCAGTGGCCTGGTATTGATAGAACTTTTGTAACCTACTCTGCTTCTTGGGATCAACATGTTGATGCAGTTGGTGGAGGACTAGGTATTCTTGTAACTCAAGATAGAGCTGGAGCGGGAAGATTAAATACTTCACAAGCATCGTTACTATACTCCTATCATCTTCCAATTAATAGGCAGTGGTCATTAAAAGCTGGTTTTGAAGCCTCGTATAGAATGTTGCAATTAGATTGGTCAAGACTTACTTTTGGAGATCAAATAGACCCTCAATATGGGTTTATATATCCAACACAAGAAGATATTGATAATAACACAAACAATGTTGGTTATCCTGATTTTTCTACTGGTTTTGTAGTATATGCAAAGGACTTTTATTTCGGTTTTGCTGCACATCATTTAACACAACCTAATCAAGGTTTTATTAGTGAAAGTGAATTNCCNAGAAAAATAACTGCACANATCGGNGGAAATATTGCATTAAATAAATACAGTAGAAATNTTACAACAATTTCACCNAATTTTCTTTANCAAAGACAGCAAGATTTTCAACAGTTTAATTATGGAGTTTATGTAAATAGAGGTCCAATTGTTGGAGGACTTTGGGCACGTCACAGTGAAGAAAATTTTGATTCCTTTATTTTAATGGCTGGTATAATTCAAGAAACTTTTAAATTTGGATATAGCTATGATATAACTGTTAGTGAACTCAAAAATAGTAATACTTTAGGTGCACATGAACTATCATTTACTTACTTCTTACCNTGTAGACAAAAGAGTAAATCATACAATACAATNAGTTGTCCTCAGTTTTAATTTTTAAAAAATTTAAATATGAAATTACATCAAATAATATTAGTTTTAGCCTGCATATTTTTAACNGCATGTTCAAATAAAAATAGCGGTTCATATGAAAGATCAACAACAACTGGATGGGAGTACAATAATCCTAGAAACGGTGGTTTTGAAACAAATTATAATTATAAATTCACTGAACAAAAAACTGGTCCTGGTCTAGTTTTCGTTGAAGGTGGTACTTTTACTATGGGAAGAGTAGAAGCTGATGTTATGACGGAATGGAACAATGTTCCAAGAAGAGTAACTGTTTCTTCTTTTTACATGGATGAAACTGAAGTTAGAAACATTGACTATTTAGAATATCTATACTGGCTTAAAAGAGTTTATTCTAAGCCAGANGAAGGAGAGTGGGTATATACAAAAGCNCTTCCAGATACTTTAGTTTGGAGAGANAAGCTTGGTTATAATGAGCCATATGTAAATAATTATCTTAGACATCCAGCTTATAAAAATTATCCTGTTGTNGGTGTTAGTTGGCTACAAGCAACNGATTATTGTAAATGGAGAACTGATAGAGTAAACGAACAAATATTAATTGANGCTTGTGTTTTAACTGAAGATGTTAAAAACAGAATTGAAGATCAAGCATTTAGCACAGAAGCATACCTTCTAAACCCTGATGCTGTATTTGATGCNTCCGACGAATCTTATCATATCAACCCTCCAAAAGATTTAAGTGGATGGGCTATGGATGAAGATGGNAGAAAAAGAACTGTAAANNTTCATGATGGACTATTATTNCCNCCATATAGACTACCAACTGAGGCTGAATGGGANTTTGCTGCATTAGGAAATGTAGGNAATACTGAAGAAGAAAACACNAAAGANAGAAAAATATANCCTTGGACAAGNTCTTCTNTAAGAAANGGATCTTCNAAAAATCAAGGNGAAATAATGGCTAATTTTAAAAGAGGTAGAGGNGACAATATGGGTGTNGCTGGTAATNTNAATGANAANGCNGATATTACNACTACTGTNAGAGCTTACTGGCCTAATGATTANGGNNTGTATAANATGGCTGGTAATGTTTCAGAATGGGTTATGGATGTTTATAGAGCTGAAATAGAACAGACATCAACAAATGACCACAGAAAATTTAGAGGTAATGTATACAAAGAATACAATACAACTGAAGATGGGATTCCAATTATTAACGAAATTGATGGAAGAATCGAAAAAAGAGATATTGATGAAACAGATCCTGCGAATATTTATAGAAGAAACTATAAAAAAGCAGACAATAGAAATTATTTAGATGGTGATATCGAATCTCAAATGGGAGGTGCTTCGTATTGGCAAAATAAAGAAATTACCGAAAAAGGGGAAGTGGATAATAGAAATATTAAAATAAATAAATACCAAGACGATGCAAAAATGTTTGCAGATGGAGTTTCAGGTAATAGTAATGAAATGTATCAATATGGTATTTCNTCTTTAATTACAGACAGAGCCAGAGTTTANAAAGGAGGATCATGGAAAGACAGAGCTTACTGGTTAACTCCTGGAAGTAGAAGATTTTTAGATGAAACACAATCTACGGATGCCATTGGATTTAGATGTGCAATGGATAGACTTGGNTCACAAACATCTAAGAGNAAGAATAATCAAAGAAAAAAAGTTGATTACAATAAAAAAAGGAGATAACAGTAAAGTTTNNAAATNAAAAAAACACCCCATAAGCANTCCTTATGGGGTTTTTTTCAAAATGAATATTCACAATCTTTATAAAANATATTTAAACCATCCTAATATTTGTATTGATAGCAGAAAGGCAAAATCAAATAGTATTTTTTTTGCTATTAAAGGAGAAAATTTTAACGGCAATAAATTTGCTAAAGAAGCTTTAAAAAAAGGATGTAAATATGCTATAGTTGACGAAGAAATTGATGATAGAAATGAGAGAGTTATATTAGTTGAAGATTGTTTACAAACACTTCAAAAACTTGCTTCATTTCATAGAAAAAAATTAAATATTCCTATTATTGGAATAACTGGATCAAATGGCAAAACAACTTCTAAAGAATTAATCTTCTCTGTTCTATCAACAAAATATAATACTCATGCTACAAAAGGAAATCTAAACAATCATATAGGAGTACCTCTAAGTATTTTAGAAATATGTAAAAAAACAGAAATTAGTATTATCGAAATGGGAGCAAATCATATTAAAGAAATATGTTTGTTATCAAATATAGCTAAACCAAATTATGGTATTATAACAAATATTGGCAAAGCACATTTAAAAGGTTTTGGAAGTCTTGATGGTGTTATCAAGGCTAAAGGAGAACTATATGAAAATATTAAACTTAACAATCATCAAATATTTTACAATAATGATGACAACTTATTAAAAAAAATATCTCAAAATATAAATAAAATTACTTATGGTAGTTATGGAGATTTTAGTGGCACATTATTAGATAGTAAACTATATGCAAAAGTTTTATACGACAAAACTGAAATCAATTCAAAACTAATTGGAGATTATCAATTTCATAACATAATGCTGGCGATAAGTGTAGGCAAACACTTTAATATCTCTACAAATAATATTAAAAAGGCAATAGAAAGTTACATTCCATCCAACAATAGATCTGAAATAATTAAGACTACAAAAAATACTGTAATTCTTGATGCATATAATGCTAATCCAACTAGCATGAAAGAAATGATTATTTCTTTTTCAAGAAAAAAATTAAAAAATAAAATATGTATTTTGGGTGATATGTTAGAATTAGGAGATTATTCTTACACATCTCACAAAGAAATTATTAAACTAGTTAATGAACTAAATCTTAAAACCTTTTTTGTTGGAAAAGAATTTAAAAAAGTTTTAAATGACTCTTTTAGTAGTAGGAAAGATTTTGAAATAGTTTTATCAAAAAAAAATTTATCAAATAAAACAATTTTGATTAAAGGATCAAGAAGTGTTGAGCTTGAAAAACTAGTCAAATATCTTTAAATACATTGTTATATCTAAACTCTTTAATTAAAAAATAGATTATTTTTTATACTTTTGTGAAAATTAAATAATTATGAAAAAAAGTTTTCTTTTAATAATATCTTTAACAATCTTGTTAACTTCTAATGCTCAAATAAATGAACATAGCGACAGAAGAACTAGCATCACTATTGGGTCATATAATCCAATAATTCAAAAACCCCAGCTTCAATTTGAACATCTTCTTGGCAGTAAAGGATCACAACATTGGTCTATTGGTGAAAACCTTCAATATCATTTAGGTTTACTAAACCAAACGGATATTTGGAGTGGACCTAAAGTATCTTTCTTTACTAGATACTATTTTAAGGATCAATCAATTAAGCATGGGAAAGATTGGTTTCTTCAGGCTAAAGTCGGCGCAGCATACTTAACAAATCCTTTCTCAGATATTACAAATGTAGGCTTATTTGATGCAAGCGGAATTCCAATTAATGATGCAGATGGCAATCAAATCGAAATAATTAACAATAGCGACTTTTGGCTCTCTTATGGTGGTGGAATTGCATATGGTTATAGAGTTGTAACATGTAAAGGATGGACATGGGAAGCATTTGCCGGCTATCATTATTGGGCGGGACCTAACTATTTTACAACAGAATTCAAAAACTGGATTAAAGAAGATGGAAATGATTACGATGATTCAGCAAATTTAGAAGGAAAACTTTATGATGTTGAGAATGGACTAAATCAATTTTGGCTATTTAGCTACGGTTTTCCAGTAGATTTACAAGTAAAAGTTGGTAAAATATTAAATTGGTAATAAACTAATTATTTATTTTTTATTACTATTTTTCTCAATATTATATAAATACTTGAAAAAAGTATTGCCAAAAACGCAAATAAAGTAAACAGTACTAAAGGTTTAATTCTCTTATCTTCCAAAGGAAGAACAGGTCCATCCATAACTTCAATTATAGGTGTTTCTTTAAGAAGCGTTAATTTTGATAGTTCCAAGTTTTTTATAAGTTCTAAATACATTGTATTCAAAACCTGTACTGTTCTCATTAATTGTAATTCTTTAAGTCGTCCAGATGCCTTAACTATTCTTTGATTTATATCTTGTACTTTGGCATATTCCTCTTCAGCTAATTTCAATTCTAAATACACTGAGTCAGCACGATCTTGTATAAATTCTAATGTATTTCTAGTTTGAGAAGTATTATAGCCTACATAAAATTTACTCATTTCTTCAATAATATTTTCAACAAAAATCTTTGCAAAATACTGATCTTGAAAAATAAAACTTAAGGTTATAATTGATGCATCTTTTGAGTTAAAACTAACTACTAAATTATCTTCAACTATATCTTTCCAAAACAAACTAACAATGCTATCTCGTTTATTAGTGCGGATTTTAAAATCCAGTTTATCTATCTTATCATTAATCCAGTCTGAAGAATTTCTTAAATCTTTAACATTGGTATAATAATCAATTAATAATATATTTTTTTTGTCATTAATATCAGCTGATTTAAGAAGTGTTGCCTCAATTATTCTTCTAGATTTAAACAATTCCATAACATTTGCTTGACTAAAAGTGCTTTCCGATGAACCAATATTAAATCCAAAAGATGATGCAATATTCCCAAGATTTGATAGGCCTGAGCCTTCAGATGTTGGTGATTGTACAACAAATGTGATATCGGCTTGATATTTTGATTCTGTAACTTTCGATAATAATAAAGCAAATAAACAAAAAATTAATACGGTAATAAATATTAATTTTTTTCTACTTAATATTTCTGATTTATACTCAGAAAATGTTCTTAATAGTTCTTTTAAAGTTATATCATCTGTTTTATCCATTTAAAAACTTCCATTTAATCTTTCAATCAGTAGTGTCAATGAAATTACTGCTGTAACTTTAGTGATTACGCTTTGTATATGTCTATCATAATCAATGTCTTTTTTCTTTTTTTTCTCGCTATAATCATTTGATACTTTTATTGTTGATCCAGGTTCAATTTTTGGTGATAAAGTAAATAAACCTAAATTTAATGTTTTCTTCGTTGCTCCATTTGGATACACAACTGTTGTATTAGACTTTTTATTATCAGTGGAGTAACCACCCCCATAATTTTTAACATAATAATGTGCTCTTTTTCCTAAAAATGGTGCGCTAATTGAGGAGTTTTTAAGATTAATTAAATCTCCCTTAATTTGAACAACATCTAATTTTTTAGTAATAACAATACTATCACCCTCTTCTAGAACTATATTATGTTTTGATGATTTTTTTGATAAAGCTTTTTTCAAATCAAAAGAAACTAATTCATAAAAGGTAGTATCAATATATAGATTGTTTTTATTGTTAAGTTCTTGTAAATAAATTGCATTTAAAATTTTATAATTATCTCCAATTGTATCTATTATATAATCTGGAATGTTCATGTCATTCTGATTGTTTTTAAATATTTTAGATTTTTTCTTTCTAAAAACTTTTCCAGCTGAGATATGTGCAAATTCTGTTAATCCACCACTTCTCTTAATTATAGAATAAATTGTCTCATCATTTTGTAATAATGAATAAGTACCTGGATATTTAACTTCTCCTGATATCACTATGTTTTTTGGAGTATTATAATTTGGGTTTTCTCTGACAAAAATTTGGTCATATGGTTGTAGCTCATAATTAGATTCAGCGCTTGAAATGAAATCTGACTCAATAATAAAAGACTTTACAAATGAACGAATAGGTTGTATTTTATTAGAAGAAATATCATAATCTAAAATTCTTGAAATTTCAATTCTACTTCCGATTGATTGTTGTGTTAAACCACCACTTTGTAATAGAACGTCTTGTAATGTAATTCCTTCACCAAACTTTAATGTTCCCGGATCTCGAACAGCACCTTCTACATAAACATGAAATTCGTCTGTAAAATCATCAATTGAAAGTACTTTGACAATATCATATTCTTTTAATAAAATATTATCTTCATGTTTCTTGTTTTTTAAAATTGACTCAATATTAACAGAGATATGAGATTTTGTTTTATCATCATTTAATCTAATAATATAAACTTTTTTAAGAAATGTTTTTTCAGAAATACATTTTGCTCTTTTTAATAAGTCTAATAATCTTTCCCCTTCAATATATTCATAATCTCCGTTTACTCCTATTGAACCATCAATAGTTACAAGATTTGAGATTCTATTTGATATTGAATTAACAATTATTTCATCACCATTTTTAACAGTTACAGTTTTTCTATCATCTTTATAAACATCATTAACCTTTAATTTGTTATAATCTATAGTTTTTAATGTTATAATGTCTTTGTATGCCATCTTTGTGAAACCTCCCGAAAATTTAATTAAGTCATCAACAGTTTCTCCTTTTTTTGATTCATATGTATAGGGTCTATTAACGGCACCCATCACTTCAACTAAGTTTCCTGAGGGAGGAACATATATATAATCTCCATCCTGCAGGTATATATCTTGATCCTTCAAAGGATTAAATAAAAAACTATAAACATCTAGTGAATCAACAATTTTTCCACCTCTTTTGATGTAAATATTTCTCACCGAGCCAATTTGAGTTGGACCTTTAGCTGCAATTAGCGCATTAAATGCTGTATTTATAGCTGGAATTGAATATGAACCAGGATGATAAACTTCACCAACAATATTTACTGTAATAACTCTTGAATAAGAAAGTGTTACATCTATTTCTGAATTTTTCATATCAAAAAAATTAGAAAACCTACTTTTTAACATAGATCTCATTTTTTTGAAGGTCAAACCTTTTACATATATCCTTCCATATGAACTTGGAGAAATATATCCGCGCTCATCAACTAATAAATTCTCTGAAAATTCATTGTATCCCCAAACAGAAATAGAAATTTCGTCTCCGGTACCTACCTTATAATTTTCTGGCGCTTTTGCATCTAATGATTTTTGAAAAAATGATATATTACTATTTCTAAAAATATCTTGTCCATAAACCTTTGCTGTTGGGTAAATCGTACTATCAACTAAACTGTCAGAAAAAATATTATGTAATATTAGTTCATGTGTTTGGATATTTGAATTTGCAGAATCATTACTTGACATTTCATATTTACCAATACCTTTTTTATACTTTAAAGCTTCTTCAATTTCATTCTCTGTTAAGCCCATTTGCATTAAAACTTGTTTAGAAGGAATATCTGAGGGCTTTAAATCTTTTGGGCTAAAATTGGATGGGATAAAATTATGTGTGAATGAACTCAAGGAATTACCTGAAATATCGATTTGAGCTTTAGATATTACAATACTAATTAAACATAAAACTATTAAAAATAATTTTTTCATATATATTAATCTTTAAGAATTGATCTTGATATTACGATTCTCTGAATTTCGGAAGTTCCCTCATATATTTGTGTAATCTTCGCATCACGCATTAATCTTTCAACATGGTATTCTTTTACGAAACCATAACCACCATGAACTTGAACTGCTTCAGTTGTAACACGCATAGCAACCTCAGAAGCATATACTTTTGCCATGGCACTGGCACGATCATAGTTTTGATGATTATCTTTTAGCCATGCAGCTTTCAAGCATAAGAGTCTAGCAGCATCTATCTCAGTAGCCATATCAGCTAATTTAAACGATATTGCCTGGTGATTATATATTTCTTTTCCAAATGCTTTTCTTTCTTTTGAATATTTTAGTGCAAGTTCATATGCACCTGAAGCTATCCCAAGAGCCTGTGCTGCTATACCAATTCTTCCACCAGACAATGTTTTCATTGCGAATGAAAATCCAAAACCATCTTCTCCTATCCTATTTTCTTTAGGTACTTTAACATCAGTAAACATTAAAGAATGTGTATCAGATCCTCTTATACCTAATTTATTTTCTTTTGGACCAATTACAAAGCCGTCCATATCCTTTTCTACGATAAAAGCATTAATTCCTTTATGTTTTTTNTCAATATTTGTTTGTGCTATAACTAAATAGACTGAAGCAGTACTACCATTTGTTATCCAATTTTTAGTGCCATTTAAAAGATAATAATCACCTTTATCTATTGCAGTGGTTTTTTGTGAAGTTGCGTCACTACCTGCTTCAGGCTCTGATAAGCAAAATGCTCCAATAATTTCCCCTTTTGCCAATGGAACCAAATATTTTTTCTTTTGCTCTTCAGTGCCAAAAGTTTCTATTCCCCAACAAACTAAAGAGTTATTAACAGACATTACGACTGACGTTGAGGCATCGACTTTAGATATTTCTTCCATTGCCAATACATAAGATATAGTATCCATTCCTGAACCGCCGTATTTTGGATCGACCATCATTCCCATTAAACCTAGATTAGCAAGTTGTTTAATCTCATCTTTAGGAAAACTTTGCGTTTCATCTCTAGCTATTACACCTGCAAGCAATGTGTTTTGAGCAAAATCTCTTGCTGCATCTCTAATCATCAAATGTTCCTCTGTAAAATCTAAATTCATATACGTATTTTATACAAACAAAAGTACATAATTTAATATATCTTTGAAAAATATGAGAAATTATTTATCATACAACATTGTGAGCCTAATGTCAGGAACTTCTTTAGATGGGCTCGATTTAGTAAAATGTAATTTTAAAAAAAATAAAACTTGGAGTTTTTCAATTTCTAAATCCAAAACTATTAAATATTCACAATTTTGGGAGAAAAAACTGAATGAAGCACACTTATATAACAATGATGAAATTAAAAAAATTAGTAGTCAATATGGCTATTTTTTAGCTAATGAAATCAAAGAATTTTCAGATTTAAAAAATGTTGACTTGATTGCTTCACATGGTCACACTATATTTCACCAGCCAAAAAAAAAAGATAACATTACAAATTGGTTGCGGACAAACAATTGCAAATCAAACAAACATTAAAACAGTCACAAATTTTAGAACTGGTGATGTTTTACTGGGTGGTCAAGGAGCTCCCCTAGTTCCAATTGGAGATTTGAAATTATTTAGAGAGTATAAATATTGTCTTAATCTAGGTGGTTTTGCTAATATTTCAATAAAAAAAAATAATCAAATTTTTGCTTTTGATATTTGCCCTGTAAATATTGTTTTAAACTACCTGTCAAAA